>JAZKIR010000053.1:0-56075 GCA_040384785.1 Pseudomonadota bacterium | reverse complement strand
ATGACTGACAACACAACAACTTCCGAACAAGCGACCGAAAAACCGCTGCCCGAGGGCTGGCTCAGAGTGAAATCCCTGGACCTGGAAGCCCAGGGTGTGGCCCACAAACCCGATGGCAAGGTGGTGTTTATTGACGGCGCGCTGCCTTTTGAGGTGGTCAGCGCCAATATCCACCGCAGCAAGAACAGTTTCGAAAAAGGCACGCTGACCGAGATCCACGTGGAATCGTCGCAGCGCGTGCGCCCGGACTGCCCGCACTTCGGCCTGCACGAAGGTGCCTGTGGTGGCTGCAAGATGCAGCATCTGCATGTCGGCGCCCAGGTGGCCGTCAAGCAGCGGGTGCTGGAAGACAACCTGTGGCACATCAGCAAGGTCAAGCCCGACAACATCCTGCGCGCTATCGAGGGTCCGGCCTGGGGCTACCGCTACCGCGCTCGGCTGTCGGTCAAAAACGTACGCAAAAAAGGCACGGTGCTGGTGGGCTTTCATGAGCGCAAGAGCCGCTACGTGGCCGACATGAAAGAGTGCAGGGTGCTGGCACCCCATGTCAGCGCCATGCTGATGCCGCTGCGTGCGCTGGTCGCCAGCATGGATGCGGTAGAGAGCCTGCCGCAGATCGAATTGGCAATAGGTGATGTGGATGGCGGTGCTGGCGATGTGACCGCCCTGGTGCTGCGACACATGGCACCCCTGAGCGAGGCCGATCTGGACCGCTTGCGCCAGTTTGCGGCCGCCCACCCGGGCTTGCAGTGGTGGTTGCAGCCTAAGGGGCTGGACACGGTGCACCGGCTGGACGAACTGCCTGGCCATGAAACGGCGCAGTTGGCCTACACCTTGCCAGACTTTGGCATCACCATGCCGTTCAGGCCGATCGACTTCACCCAGGTCAATCCGCACATCAACCGGGTGCTGGTGTCGCGCGCGCTGGGCCTGCTGGCCGTTGGCAAGCAGGAGCGGGTGATTGACTGGTTCTGTGGCCTGGGCAACTTCACACTGCCGCTGGCCACCCAGGCCCGTGAGGTATTGGGTGTAGAGGGGGCCGAGACGCTGGTCGAGCGTTCGCGCGAGAACCTTAAGCTCAATCAGGCTGCAGCCCTCGGGAAACATGCGCTGTGCGCTACCAAATTTGTAGCGCGTAATTTATTCGACATGACACCAGAAATGCTGGTGGGTGATGGGGCGGCGGACAAGTGGCTGGTGGACCCTCCGCGCGAAGGCGCCTTTGCGCTGGTGCAGGCACTGGCCGCCGTGCGCCAGCGGGTACTGGACGGTGTGGCAAGTGATGCGGAGCTTGGCTGGACTCCGCCCAAGCGCATTGCTTATGTGAGCTGCAACCCGGCCACGTTGGCCCGGGATGCGGGTGTACTGGTGCAGGAGGGCGGCTACCGATGCACGTCCGCCGGGGTGGTCAATATGTTCCCCCACACGGCGCATGTGGAAAGTATTGCGGTGTTTGACTTGCTGGACTGAGTCGGGTGATGCCTGCGGCAACAGGCCTGGTGGCGGTAAGTCCGGGAATGTGCAGGTGCAACAAGTCAGGCTTTACTTGGCCTTGGATTTGGTTTTGTCCTTGCTTGGTGCATCTCCGGCTTTCTCGTCAATGATCTCTTCAACTGGCGCCGCAGCCTTGTCCACCTTGGACGGTACACCGTCGATCTTGTTGTCGCGCATGTACTGGTCCATCTCCTTCCAGCCGTCAAATATGGACGCCTTGGAGGCCTTTTCGTTGAGCGCGTAGCAGTCTTCGATACTGCGCATGCCATAGCGGCAGGCGCTGCCTATGGCCTTGGAGTCGGCGATGCGCTGGGCGACCTTGGGGTCAGCCAACAGGGCGGCGACGTTGTCGCAGCCCGCAAGCAGTGTCAGAGCCATGGACAAGAGAATCAGGCGTGCTGCAATCATGGGTAGAGGTGTTGGTCTGGGTTCTTATCGGCTATTTCGGCCACCGGCTGAATGATCGCCTGGTTTGAATGTAGAAAAGGCCCGAAAAGGGCCTTTTTTAGGGTTTAGAGCTGCTATGAGCGCCAAGTGGGGGCTTGTTTCACCGCCGGGCCGCCCCTAGGTGAAATGGCCCCCTCGGGGGGCAGCGACCCGCGCAGCGGCGGAGCGTGGGGGCAACAGCTCTAGTCGCGTTCGCCGCCTGCAATGCCCAACAGGGCCAGCAAGGCCTGGAACACATTCATGATGTCCAGGTACAGGGCCAGTGTGGCGCTGATGTAGTTGGTCTCGCCGCCGTCGATGATGCGCTTCAGGTCATACAGCATGTAGGCGCTGAACACACCAATGGCGGCGACCGAGATCGCCATCATGCCAGCGGTGGAACCCACAAACACGTTGATGATGCCGCCCACCATGATGGCCAATGCGCCAACAAACAGCCATTTACCCATGCCGGAAAGGTCACGCTTGATCACGCTGGATAAGCTCGCCATCACAAAAAACACGCCAGCCGTGCCGCCGAACGCGGTCATGACCAGTTCGGTACCGTTCTTGAAACCCAGCACCATGGCAATCATGCGCGACAGCATCAAGCCCATGAAGAAGGTAAATCCGAGCAGCACGGGAACGCCAGCAGCGGAATTCTTGGTCTTCTCGATGGCATAGATGAAGCCAAAGGCGCCGCCCAAAAACACTATCAGGCCCAAGCCGCCGGTCAGGGAGCGGGTAATGCCGGTGGCCACGCCCAGCCATGCACCCAGCACCGTAGGCACCAGGCTCAAGGCCAGCAGCCAGTAGGTATTGCGCAGGACCCGGTTGCGCTCTGCGCCAGAGACGGCGTAACCCTGGTTCGGGTTCAAAGTCGAAATGTTGTCATTCATGGTTCAAACTCCTTCAGTGTCTGCAAGGTGCAGATAGGGCGATTCTAGGGTTTCTCAAGGGACTTACAACGTTTATGCCCTTGCATTGACCTTTTTTTGTGCAGGGCTGTTGTGCGGATCGGGTTGCAATGGCTGTTCGGATGGGGCGTTATGCTTGCACCCTTTCACAGTATTCAGAAGTCTATTCCCATGAAAACCAAATCTGTTCTCGAACACGCCGATATCAAAGCCATCGCCGCAGCCGCCGAGGCCGAGGCCATCAAGAACAACTGGGCCGTCAGCATCGCCATCGTGGACGACGGTGGTCACCTGGTGTGGTTCCAACGCCTGGACGGCGCAGCGCCCATCTCATCCCACATCGCACCCAGCAAGGCCCGCACGGCGGCTGTCGGGCGGCGCGAGACCAAGATTTACGAAGACATGATCAATGGCGGCCGCATGTCCTTCCTCAGCGCCCCTGCGCTGGACGGCATGCTCGAAGGCGGCGTACCCATCATCAAGGACGGCCAGTGCCTGGGCGCGGTGGGCGTGAGCGGTGTCAAATCCAGCGAAGACGCACAGATCGCCAAGGCCGGCATCGCCGCACTGGGGCTGTAGTCGTCCGAAAGTGGGCGAGGATGGGGACAAACAAATCCGCGCCGGGCCGCCCCAAGCGGATTTAGCCCCCTCGGGGGGCAGCGACCCGCGCAGCGGCGGAGCGTGGGGGCCATATTCCACAGGTCACCTTCGGGCCACCCGCACAGGGCAGGTGACCCGGGGCTAGTTAGTGCCTGGGCTCGGTGATGAAACCAATCTTGCGCAGCCCCGCCTGCTTGGCGGTGGCCATGGCTTGCGCCACAAACTCGTAGCGAACGGCTTTGTCACCCCGAATATGCAATTCCGGCTGTGGCTCCTTGGCGGCCTCGGCCTGGAGCTGGTTGACCAAGACTTCTTCCGTCACCGCGGTCTGGTTCAGGAAATAAGCGCCTTGCGCGTCCACGCTGAGCTGGATGGTCTCGGGCTTGAGGTTCTGGCGCTCGCTGCTGACCTGCGGCAGCTCCACACTGATGGCGTGTTTCATAACTGGCACGGTGATGATGAAGATGATGAGCAACACCAGCATCACGTCGACCAGCGGCGTCATATTGATCTCGTTCATGACCTCAGTATCGTCGTCGCTCGTGGCTTCTTGCATTCCGAATGCCATGTTATGCCTCCCGACGAGCCGCAACACCCCTGATCGGTTGAGGACAGAGCTGAAGGTCTGTCCCGCAAGATTTCAGTGTGGCATGCGCCCCCTCGGGGGGCAGCGAACAAATGTGAGCGTGGGGGTGGTACATACGTTTCCTACGCTTTCTTCATGGCGACGATTTTTCCGTCGACCGAGGCGTTACCGACACGTGCGCCGGTCACAAAGTAGGCGTGCAAGTCGTGCGCAAAGCGGTTGAGCTTGGTCAGGATGGACTTGTTGCCACGCACCAGCGCGTTGTAGCCCAGTACGGCGGGGATGGCCACCGCCAGACCCAGCGCCGTCATGATCAGCGCCTCGCCAATCGGCCCAGCCACCTTGTCGATCGTCGCCTGACCCGATGCACCAATACCCACCAGCGCGTGATAAATGCCCCAGACCGTGCCAAACAGTCCCACAAACGGTGCGGTGGAGCCTACGGATGCCAAGATGGCCAGGCCGCTCTGGAAACGCGCCGTGGTATCGTCGATGGAGTTGCGCAGCGTGCGGCTGATCCAGTCGCTGACGTCCAGCGTGTCGTGCAGCTGGGTCTGCGTGTGGCGGTGGTGGGCCGTGGCTTCACGCCCCGCGTTGGCCAGTTGCACAAAGGGGTTGCCGTCTTGTGGGCCCAGCGCTGCAACACCGTTGGCATAGTCGGCGCTGTGCCAAAAGTTTTCGGTGCGTTGTGCCAGAGATTTGTACTTGAAGATGTCCAGCGCCTTGATGAAGATGACGATCCACGACGCCAACGACATGCCCAGCAGCAGCACCGCCACTGATTTGATGATCCAGTCCCCTTGGGTCCAGACGGCGATTAATCCGAGTTGCGATTCCATAAATACTCCACTAAAAAATTACGGGGGCCAACCGAGGCGGGTTGGTTATTCAAGAACAAACGAAAAGGGCACGTTGAACCACATGGCTTCGGCAACGCCCGCGCGCTTGCCGGGCACGTAGCGCCACTTGCGGGCTGTGGCCAGTGCGGCTTGGTCCAGTCGATCGAAGCCACTGGACTGCTGGATGGTGGCCTCCTGGGCCACACCGTCGGCGCCAATCAGCGTACGGATGACGACCTTGCCCTGCTCCCCCATGCGTTTGCTCAAAGGCGGGTAGGGTGGTTTGGGGTTGTTCAGGTAGTCGGCATCGCTGGACGGTAGCTCCAGCTTGGGCGGAGCCGGAGCCACCGCTGTGCTTGCCGTTGCCGTGGTGTTGCTCGGGGTTTTTTCACCGGTGTTGGCCGGTGGGGCAGGCGCCACGGGCGCCAGGGTCAGTTCCGAAGGTTGTGGCGTGGGCGTGGCCACAGCCAAGGGCACCGGTGGTGCCGCGGGTGTGAGCTTGGTTTTTACCGGCGTGGGAACAGGGCGTGGGGGCTCGGGTTTATCAACCGTCGGCGTGTACATCTCCACCAGCACCTGTGCGGGCACAAACACTTCGACCACACGGCGCAACAGCCCGGCCTGCAGTGCCCATAAGACACCCACGTGCAACGACAGCACGGCAACAACGATACGTAGGTTTCGGCTCATCTTGTAGTTCAGGTATCGGCCCACATGCGCAACAGGTTGTGGTAGGCCCCGGTGAGCGCAGTGGTTTCGGCGGAATCGCCATGGCGTTGGCGTAGTGCCAACAAATTCATGTCCAGCTCGTACAGCAGGCGCCGCTGTTCGTCGCTGCGTACCATGCTCTCAATCCAGAAGAAGCAGGCCAAACGGTGGCCGCGGGTGACGGGTTTGACCTGGTGCAGGCTTGTGCCCGGATACAGGATCATGTGCCCGACGGGCAATTTCACGGCCTGTTCGCCATAGGTATCGGCGATGCACAGTTCGCCGCCATCGTAACTTTCAGGTTCAGATAGAAAAAGGGTGCAGGACACATCGGTGCGGACGCGCTGCCCGGTTTCGGGCATGTAGCGCACCGCACCGTCGACGTGATCACCGTAGTAGTTGCTGTCGCCGCCATAACGGTTCAGCCGTGGTGGAAACACCCGCTTGGGCAGGGCGGCGGAAAAAAACAAGGGACTGCGTTCCAGGGCGCCCAGCACCAGGGTGCGTATGGCGCGGGCCTCTTCGCAGTCATGGTCCAGCTGTTCGTTGTTCTTGACCTGGCGCGCCAACTCGCCCGTACCCTTGCGCCCATCCGTCCACGGCGCACGGGCCAGCAGCGCTTGCGCCTGCTGTACCTCTTCAGGTGTCAATATGTCGGGTAGATGGAGCAGCATGGTAGGGGTGCGACGAGGTG
The DNA here is from genome assembly GCA_040384785.1 of Pseudomonadota bacterium. Lineage (GTDB taxonomy): Bacteria > Pseudomonadota > Gammaproteobacteria > Burkholderiales > Burkholderiaceae_C > Allorhodoferax. The sequence goes on along the minus strand of JAZKIR010000053.1, from coordinate 49,811 downwards.
GCGGATTGCCAGTCTAGAACTTCAGGTTCAGCGTGAGCTGGGCGTTGCGGCCTGAACCGGGGATGTAGTGGCCGCTGTACAACGAGTCGGCATACACCACATTGTTGATGTTGCTGACATTGCCCTTCAACGACACTTTTTCGTTGATGGTGTATTCGGTCATCAGGTCCACGGTGGTGTAGGCCGGAGCCATCCAACCGGGATTGCGGTTGGCAGATTGTTCGCCGCGGAAGTTGATGCCTGCACCCACGCGCCATTGTTTGTTGACCTGGTAGGTGGTCCACACGGTGCCGCTGTGGATGGGGGTCAGCGAGGGGCGTTCACCTTCGCGGTCACCCACGGCGGCGGTGGGGGATGCGATGTCGATCGCGGCGTCGGGCATCCACATGTAGGAGCCAAACACTTCCCACTGGGGTGTCAGGTGGCCGGTCAGGTCGACCTCCAAGCCGCTGGAGTGGCGCTTTCCGGACAACAAGAAGGCAGTGGCGGCCGAGTCCGGGTCGGTGTTGCGTTCGTTGAACTTGGTGGACTGGAAAATGGCCAGACGCGTGGTGAAACGTTTGTCCGATGTGTCCAGCTTGGCGCCGATTTCAAAGTTGCGGCTTTGCTCGGGTGCGGTGTTGGCGCTCAGCGCGCTGTAGGAGTAGGTATCGGCCGAGGTATTGAACGACGTTCCCCACGACATGTGGTACGAGTGTTGGGGGTTGGGCTGGTACAGCACCCCCACGCGTTCGCTCCAGTCACCAATGGTTTGGGCGTACTTGGCGGTGACGACACCAACGGCGTTGATCGTGTCAAAGTTGCCACGCATGCTGTCGTAACGCAGGCCGGCCAGCACTTTCCATTCGGGCGTCACATGGACCATGTCCTGTGCGTAGACACCGATGTTTTGTGCCTCAAAGGCGCTGGTGCGTGTCACGGTGCGTGCGGCTTCGTTGATGGACCTGCCATCGGCAGGGTTGCCGGCCACGATGGTGGGCTTGGTCACGGCGGACGCAGCAAACACGTTTTTGCTTTCGCGGGCAAAGTCAAGCCCGGCCAGGATCTCGTGTTTGAAGCCCCAAGCGGTCAGCTTTTGGCTGTAGTCGCTTTGGCCATACAACGAATCCAGATCCTGGATCTTGGCATTGTTGCCGCGGGTCAGGATGGTGTTCGGGCCGAAGGTGTCCAGTGCCACGGTGGTCGGGCATTGGGGATTGGTCACCACGCCGGTGGTGGCGTTTGTGGTTCGTATGCAATGGCGCACGGTGCCGGCGCGCTGGTCACGGGTGTAGGCACCCTTGCGTACCACGGTCTTGATTTCGCTGTTGTTGTCGAAACGGTGCAGGTGGCTGGCGGTGATGTACTTGGCCGTGCCATCGTTGTAGTCACTGGCCATGCCGAAATAGGCGCTAGGGTCCAGCTTGTCGTTCACGGTGGTGGCCGACACGGGGGCGCTGGCCGTGGGCTTGATCCAGGGCAACCCATAGTTCATGCCATTGTTGTTTTGCAGGGCGTACAAGCCGACCGAAAATTCGTCGGCGGTGCCGATACCAAAGCGGTAGGCGGCTGCGATGCCTTTTTTGTCGATACTGCTGCCGGCGCCGTTGTTGTCGGCCTTGGTGACCATGGCGTTGATACGCAGGGCGGCGTTTTCGCCGGTCTGCATGTTGAAGTCGCCCGTGACGCGGCGGTAGTTGAAGCTGCCCACCGTGGTGGTCACTTCGTTCTGGTTGATGGCGCGTGGCACCTTGGACACCTGGTTCACGGCGCCACCGGTGGAGCCACGGCCGAACAGCATGGAGGCAGAGCCGCGCAACAGCTCGATGCGGTCGTTGTTGAAGGTGTCGCGGTCATAAAAGGCCGGGTCACGCATGCCGTCCACAAAAATATCGCCACTGGTCGCCAGCGAGAAGCCGCGCAGGCGAATGTCTTCTTCACCACCTTCGGCGGCCAGGAAGGTCACGCCGGCGGTGTTGTGCAACACGTCCTTGAGGGTGTCCAGGTTGCGGTCGTCGACCAGCTTCTCGGTGACCACGGTCACGGATTGGGGAATATCGCGCAGGGCCTGGTTGCCCTTGCCGATGCCGGACGTGGTGGCGCGCACGCCATCTTTGCCTTCAGGGGCCACGGCCTGCTCTTTGATAACAATCGGCTTCAGCGTCTTGGCGTCTGCCGACGTGCCAGTTTGTGCCATCGCACCCAGTGAACCCATCAACAACAAAGCGCCCAGCGGCAGGTGTTTGGCGTTGAGCCCATTTGCTACTGTTTTACTAGCGTACTGCGTAGTGCCGACGGGGGCTAGAGTCTGTTTTGGCTTGAATGCTTGGCGTTGGGTCATGGTGCGACGTAGGTCAGGGGTGTTGGCTGGCTATATCCGGAGGTGGCAGACGCTACTGCGGTGTGGCTTGCAAAATGGGTTGCTCGTATTCTAAATGCGAATCGTTGTCATTAGTAGTAACCAATGGATATTTTTGAGCAAATGGAGCAGTAGGCGTTGCGTACCTGTACGTCGGCTCAGTCGGCGCGGAGCCCCGGACATGGATGTGCAGGACCCCAGAGGTGGGCGCTGCACGGTGCGTCGTGTCGTAGCGCCAACTCAGCAAGTCAGCAGAACCATCACGCCAGTCGGTCGGCAAGGTGGCCCACGCCACGCAACCAGAGCGGGCGCCAGGTCAACGTGAATGCCACGGCCATGGCGGCAGCGGTCATTGCCAGCACCCACAACAGGGTGCCAAAGCTGCCGCCCTGGCTGATCAGGCAGGCGGGCAGGCTCAAACTAATCGCTATAAAACCAATAGCGCGATGTCTAGTAAATACGAGGGCTACAGCCTGATTTGATCCATACACCCGCTCGCGATGGCGGGGTTGGCTCAGTGCCAGCAGCGCAAAACCCAGCAGATTCAAAAGCAATGCGATCAGCATCGGAAAGCCTGTTCGGCCGAGGGGTGTGGTGCAGTTGTGTCATGTGTGCGGCGTGTCAAGCGCCTTGCGGCCAGGCCGGCCAGCGCGGCCAAGCCCAGCAGCAGCATGTCCACACCGGCCACCGCCCACAAACCGCGCCCCAGCGTGACACCCAAATGGTGGCCTGTAGTGCCCCAGTTCAATGCCACGGCCAGCACTGCCAAGCCCGCCACTGCCAGGGCCTGCTCACGCCAGGCGGCGCGTTCACGCAGGGCGGCGTGGGCCAGGGCACCCAGCCAGGTGACGAAGAACGCCCAAACCTCCAGGTCTGCCCGCCCGTAGCCACCCAAGCTGGCGCCGGCCGGGAGCAACCGGTTGCTGATCAAAAACACCAGTGTGGCGAGCATGATGCCGGGCACGCTGAACACGGTCAGCGCCTCCACCACACGTACACCGGCCAGGCCTTTTTTGGCATGGCTGGTGCGTCGGCTTTCCAGCCAGAATATAAAGCCGGTGGTGATCATCACGCACCCGGCCAGTCCCGCTGCAAAGTACAACCAGCGCAGCGCCCAGTGCTGGAACTGGATGAAGTGCATGCCGTTGATGAAGCGCGAGACCGTGGCCACCGGTGCGGCTTCAAACCGCGTGAGCACGTCACCCGTGGCGGCGTCCAGGTAGATCTGGTCCAGGTGCATGGTCACACTGTCGGCGTAGCTGCGGCGCAGTTCCACATAACTGTTGGCATCACCCGGATGCCAGACCCGCACGAAGTTGACTTGGCCGCCTTGCCAGTGGGCCTGCGCCTGCGCCACCATCGCGTCCAGCGACGCCAGGGGTCTGGGCGCGGCGGGTTGGGCGGGTGTTGGCAGCGAGGGCCTGGCCTTGGCCCGCCGGTATTGGCCCATGGCCTCGGTGTTGAAGGCCTGGCGCGGGTCGCTGGCCTGTGGATACGCCGCCAGGTAAGCACTGGGCCAGTAGATGCTGAACAAGATCACCATGCCCGACAGCGCGATGGCGAAATGAAAAGGCATGGCCAGCACACCGGTCAGGTTGTGCAGATCCAGGCTGGCGCGTTGCACGCGTTTGTGGGGGCGAAACAGAAAGAAGTCGGCAAATATCTTGCGGTGTACCACCACCCCGCTGACCACCATGACCAGCATGGCCATGCCCGCCAGCGCCACCATCCAATAGCCCACATTCATCCATTTCAGGTGCAGGCTGAAATGGAACGGGAAGATAAAACCGGTGGCCGCCAAGGTGTCGGTGTGCTCCAGCACGGCACCGGTCTGCGGGTGCAGGTAGCGGCGCTCGGTGGTTTTGGTGGCTTCATCACGCCAACGCAGTTCGACATACGGCGTACGTTCGCCAGGCAGGCGAATAAACCACTGCGAAGCGCCATGGGCCAGCCGGGTCGCGGTGTCGGTGATGGGGCCGTCCAATTGCACAGTGGACGCGTTGGCTGCGGCGGCCAGGCGTGTGCCGGGCCGCATCCACTGGTCCAGCTCGCGGTCGAACACACTCAGCGAGCCCATCCAGAAAATGGCAAACAGCAGGCTGCCGATCACCACCCCGGCCCAGGTGTGCAGCCAGGCCATGGACTTGCGAAAAGTGGGTTCCATATCTCTGTGGGTGCTCCGTCTCAGTACGGCATCTGCCGTTGCAGGAGCAGCGCCAGCCCCAACAGCAGCGCCGTGCCGCCGCCCAGGCAAACCCAGAGCCGGGCCAGGCTGCGCACGCTAAAGGCCCACAGCACGACCACCAGATACAACACAAAGCCCAATAGGGATGCTGTCACTACGGCTTCGCTGCGCGCCAAGCCCGCCGCGGTCAGGCCCACCGCAAGTAATGCCACCAGCGCGGCACTGATCCCATAACTGCCCAGCACCGCGCCAGTCACCCGCAGCACAACCGAAACCGCCGTGGGGACCTTGACCTCTTGCATGCCGCTTGCGGGGGATAACATGGGCGACGCCATCAATACATGGCGCCGTGACCGGACGCGCCACCACCGGTGCCCTTGGCACTGATGCCGCGTGTTTGCACCACCGTCAGGGTGGCGCGGTGGCGAATGGTGTCGAAGGACTTGCCTTCAAACTCACCCGCTTGTGACTCTTTGTAGATCGCTTCCAGCACATATTGCCCTTGCCAAGGCAAGGCCAAGCGGACGCGCCCGGCATCGTCTGTCTTGTGCTCTTGCTGCCAGTCGTTGGGTGCATAGGTGACCAGCTTGGTGTTGGCCAATGGCTTGCCGTTGAACAACACCAGGAAGGCATCGGTGCTGCCCAGCACCGGTTGAATGTCCAGCGGCAATTCGGATGTGGACGTTATGGGCTGTTTCAGTGGCCATGCGCTGTGGCGGGCGTAGTACATGGGTTTGACGATGCCCAGGCCGCTGGCGGACCAGTCTTTCACTGGGTAGGAGGTCTCGCGTGCAATGAGCTGGGGTGTCAGTGCGCCGGCCAGCGAAAAGTAACGCTGCGTGCGCGCCACCGTGAGTGTGTGGTCGGCGCTGCCCGATCCGGGCACTGCCGCACCCAATGCCCACGCCTTGGGTGCGCGGATGTCGTCCAGGCGCCCGGGTGACTGCTCGCGCACTTCTGCCACCTCTCCAAAATACAAGCGTGCGTCCTTGGCGCCACGCTCAATCCAGATGTAATGTGCCTGCACCACAGAAGGCAGTGCGCATAGCGCCGCCAGGCCCAACGCGGCGAGTGTGAGTGGGCGAGGTGACTTGCGTGTCTTAAACATGTTTTCTTTCCTTGGGTGTGTTTAGAACTTCATGCGCAGCGTGGCCTGCAGCGCGCGGGGTGAACCGGGCACGATCAGGTTGTCGTTGCTACCGTGGCTGGAGACGATGTACTTCTGATCCGTCACGTTTTTCACGTTCACGCCCATTTCATACCGCCCGGTTTTGTAGACCGCGGCCACGTCCGCTGTCAGGTACGCGGGCAGGGTGACCAGGTTGGTGAGTGAGGTATAGCGTTCACCCACGTAGTTCAGGCCACCGCCCAGGCTGAAGCCATTACCCAGGTCTTTCATGCCCCAGACAAACGCGCTGTGGCGCGGTGTGAGCGAGGGAACCTTGCCCAGCGATGGCACGGAGACCACCGGCAATTGCAGTGATGAGACGCTGGCCACCGACTGCGTCATCTGGCCATCCAGAAATGCGTACCCCGCGCTGACATCCCACTGCCCCGGCAGCCGGCCATTGGCGGTCAGCTCCAGGCCGTTGGTGCGCTGGGTGCCGACGTTGATTTGCTGCGCCGGGTTGGCCGGGTCGGTGTTTTTGATGTCGCTGCGCTCCAGGTTGAACACCGCAGCCGTCACGGCCAGGGCGCCGTCCAGAAAATCCAGCCTGCTGCCCGCTTCGATGTTGCGGGTGAACTCCGGCGTGTTGGCGGTGTTGTTGGCGGCCAGCGCAAACGCTTCCGCCGAAGGCTGGAATGAACGGCTGTAGGACAGGTAATACGACTGCGAGTCAGCGGGCTGCCACACCAGGCCCGCGCGCGGGCTGAAGCTGGTGTCGGTACGCTCCAGATCGCCCAGTTTGCGGTCGAATCGGGTGGCCTGTTTGAATTGGTCAAACCGCCCGCCAATAAGGGCCTTCCAGCCCTTGGCCAGCGTGATGCGGTCTTGCAGATAGATACCCACCACGTCCTGCTGCGTGTGGCTGGGGATGGCACTGTCGGCCAGATAACTGGCTGCGGGAATGGCAGGCACTGGTACACGGCCCGGGTTCAGGATCGACACCCGGTCCACCGTGCCCCCGGAAACCGACTCGGCGCGGCGCATCTGCTGGCCCAGCTCCAGGCCGAACAACCACTCCTGCTGAAACCCACCCGCCGTACTGTTGTAGGTGAAATCGGTCTGGTTGAACCAGCCCCGTTCGTCGCGCAGGACAAAGCTGCGGGTGCGCCCCACCGTCAGCGCCACCGGGTCGGTGGTGCCACCCGTCAAGGTGTTGTAACGGTCGAGTTCGTAACTGGAGCTGCGGGTGGTGTTGCGCACACTGAAGCGCTCGGTGAAGCGGTGGTTCAGTACTGCGGTGAACGACTCCACCTGTGTGGTGTTGGTGTCATCCTTGCGGGCCGTGCCGGAGCCGTAATAGGTGCTGGCCGGCACATCGACCGGGCGGCCGTTGAGTGCTGGGATGCCAAAGTCGGTGAGGCGTTGGTCGCGCGCCGTGGTGTATTGCAGCAGCAGGTCGGTTTGGCGGCCGAGTTTGAGCGCCAGGGACGGTGCGATGCTGGAGCGGTCCAGGAACTGCTGGTCGCGGTAGCTGCCCGACTCTTCGCGGGCCAGGTTCAGGCGCAATGCGGCGGACTCGGTCACGGCGACATTGAAATCGCCCTCGATGCGTTTGAGGTCAAAACTGCCAACACTCAACGCCACTTCACCCGAGGTGCCGCCAAACTTGGGTTTTTTGGTGACCCGGTTGATCAAACCGCCCGAGGAGCCACGGCCATACAACACGGCCGACGGGCCTTTGAGCACTTCAATACGTTCGACGTTGGACAGGTCGCGAAAGTACAACGCGTCGTCGCGCACGCCGTCGATGAATTGGTCGGCAATGGCCGTGAAGCCGCGAATCATGACTTGGTCACGCTGGCCGTCGCCGCTGCTGAAGGCCACGCCTGGCACATTGCGCAGCGCGTCCTGCATGGACTGTGCGCCCTGGTCTTTCAGCAGCTGCGCGGGCACCACATTGACGGATTGCGGGATGTCGCGCAGCGGCGCATTGCCCTTGGTGGCGGTGCTGCTGGAGGACGGGGAGTAACCATCGTCCGTCGACGCGCTGATGGTGATGGGGGCCAGGGACTGCGCCCGCACCGACTGGGCGACACCCAGGGCTACCGGGGTCAATGCCAGGATTGCTATCAATTGAGTAGCGTTAATCTTAGGTTTTGCGAGGGCTAGAGGCAGTTTTTTCTTAGAGGGGGCGGGGCGATCAGAAAGTGCGGGGTGGGGTAGGGTGCGCGAATACGTCGACATGGTGAAGCTCTGGCCAAGGGTTGTTGGCTGGCTACACCGGGGAGGGTATTGGCTGGCTGTTGGCCTATTGTAACATTATAAACGCGAATCATTCCTATTTATCGGTGTAGCCATCCGGGAAGAAGTGTCGGTTGTTTAGCAAGTCTCGTGGGGCGCAAAATTTTCAAGAAACCAAAGTAAATAAGAACGATTCGCATTTATACTGCGGCTTATGCAATCCCATCACCCCGATCCAGACACCCGGCGCCAGCCGTTGGACGTGCAGCCATCGCAGTCTGTCGGCAGTAACAGCGGGCAGCCCCAGGCCGCGAAGCGGACCTCCAGCCAGGCCTTGTTCCTGGGGAGTACCGAGCTTGAAATCGAACACAACGGTGCGCTCTACCGGCTGCGCCAAACGTCATTGGGGAAATTGATCCTGACGAAGTAGGGCGCTCACAACAGACCAATCTGCACCAGCCAGCCGAAGCCAGCCAGTGCCTAAAACAATTTTTAGGACTTTTTATGCTGCGCAAGACGCAAATCGCACTGGCTTTAGGTTTGGCGTGGGGGCTGGCCCCCACAGGGGCTTGGGCCCAGGCAACATCACCGGTTGCCGAATCGGACGCTGCGCGTCTGGGTGAAATCACCGTCAGCTCGACCCGCACCGAGCGCCGCGTCGACAAGGTGCCCAACACCGTCACGGTGATACCCGCCGCCAAGATAGAACAAGATGGCGCGCGCGATATCAAGGATGTGTTCCGCAATGAGCTGGATGTGACGGTGCGCGCCGCGCCCACACGTTTTACCGCGGCGGGTGCCGCCACCGGGCGCGCGGGTAATGAAGGCATCAATATCCGCGGCTTGGAGGGCAACCAGGTGCTGATGGTGGTGGACGGCATCCGGGTCCCCAACAGTTTCTCGTTTGGATCGTTTGCGACCGGGCGCGGCGACTTTGTGGATGTGGATGGCGTCAAGACCGTGGAGGTGTTGCGCGGCCCTGCTTCCACCCAGTTTGGCAGTGATGGCTTGGCCGGTGCGGTGAGTTTTCGCACGCTGGACCCCGCAGACCTGCGCAAGCCGGGCGAATCAGTGGGCGGGTTTGTGCGCTCCAGCTATGCAGGCATTGACCGCTCGTGGGCCAACACCGTGGGTGTTTCGGGTGCGAGTGGGGCTTGGCAAGGTTTGTTGCTGGGCAGCTTTCGCCAGGGCCACGAGGTTGCCAACAAGGGCGACGTAGAAGCGATGAATACCAATCGCACCGCGCCCAATCCGCTGGACTACAACAACCGTTATCTGCTGGCCAAGGCCGTGTTTTCGGTGGACCCCACGCAGCAACTCGGTGTGGGCTGGGAGAGCCAGAAGCGCCGGCAAAACACCGAGGTGGTTTCGGCGCGGGCCGTGCCGCCGCTGGCCAGCACCAGCACGCTGGACCTGGACACCCGCGACCAGGTGGACCGTGATCGTGTCTCGCTGGAGCACCGTTTCAACGATCTGAACGCCTCCGTCGTTCAGCGGGCGCAGACCCGCGTGTACTGGCAAGACGCCAAGGTCAACCAATTTGCGGTGGAAGACCGCAACACCGCGGCGGACCGCACCCGCGACAACCGCTTCCAGACCCAGGTGGTGGGCCTGTCCACACTGTTGGAAACCCATTTGAGCGGCGGGCTCAACCAGAAACTCAGTTATGGCCTGGACTGGAGCCGGGCCGAGGTGAGCGGTATACGCGACGGCACGGTGGCACCTTTTGGTGAAAGTTATCCGACCAAGCCGTTCCCCGACACCCGCTACACGCTGGGCGGCATCTTTGTACAAAGCGAGATGGAGCTGGGCTCTGTCAGCGTGATCCCGGGTCTGCGTTTTGACCGCTACGAGTTGTCCCCGTCTGCCACGGGTTACACCGGCGGAGCGGTGGCCACGTTATCCGGCCAGGCGGCCACACCGCGCCTGGGTGTGGTGTGGCAACTGGCTCCGGCGTTTGCGCCGTATGGGCAAATCGCCAAGGGATTTCGCGCACCCACGCCGGACCAGGTCAACAACGGGTTTACCAACCTGGCCTCGGGCTACACCAGCATTGGCAACCCCAACCTCAAAACCGAACACGCTGACAGCCTGGAGATTGGTGTGCGGGGCAGGGTGGGCGGGGCGCGTTACTCGGTGGCTGCATTCGATAGCCGCTACCAGGACTTCATCAGCCAGCAGGTCGTGGGCGGCGCCGGCACACCCGCCAATCCGACGGTCTTCCAATACGTCAATCTGGCCAATGCACACATCCAGGGGCTGGAAGCGCGTGTGGAGTGGCAGTTGGACGCACACTGGTCGGCCAACGCCGGGGCCGCGTATTCCAAGGGCGACAGGGATGTGAACGGCATCACCACGCCGTTGGACACCATCCAGCCCCTCAAGGCCGTATTGGGTGTGCGCTACGACGCTACCCAATGGGGTTTGAAGGCCCATGTGGCCTACAGCGCAGCCAAGGATACCAGCCGCATTGCGCCCGCTGCCCCCGCGCCGTTTGCGCCACCGTCTTCTACGGTTCTGGATCTGGGCGCGTACTGGAAACCCATGCGCAGCCTGACGCTGAATGCCAACCTCAACAACGTGCTGGACGCCAAGTACTGGCGCTGGTCTGACGCCAGTGGTCTGGCGGACAACAGCACGGTCAAAGACGCCTATACGGCACCCGGCCGCAATGTTCAGGTGTCGGTTCGTTACGATTTTTAAGGGGGTAGTTTGTGATGCAGAGAAGAAGTTTTCACCAAGTGATGGGTGCCTTGCCCGTGGCCTGGGTTGCGGGCTGTGGCGGGGGTGACACCAGCCCCCCCAGCAACCAATACCGCCTGACCAATCTGGTTGCAGACAACGCCAGTGCGTCCAAAGTGATGCCTGCGATGAGTGGTGTCTCCAAACCCGATGAATTTATCAACGCTTGGGGCATTGCCATCCGCCCAGCGGGCGCGGGTGGGCACTTTTGGGTGACGGCGGGCAAATACTCGTACCAGTTTGTCGGTGATGTCAGTACGTCTTCCGACCCTGCGTTGCGCGCGCTGCACCAGGATGGACTGAGGCTGGTTGAGATTCCCGGTATTGCTGACGTTGGTTTTTCGACGGGCACGGTTTTTAACGGCGCGGCGATTGACAGCAACAAGTTCTGGGTTTCCAACCAAACTGCGCAAGCCGACGGTAAAACCGTGTCCCTGAGTGGTTCCGCGCGATTTTTGTTCGCCACCGACACCGGTGTTATATCCGGCTGGACCGAGCGCAACCCTGCCAGTCTGTCCACCCCCGTTCGGGTCGACGGCCCCGCCGTTGCCATGGTGGACGACAGCGCCAACCAGGCCGCATTTTTTGGCATCGCCATCCGCCCTGACAACTGGTCAACACTGTGGGCGGCGGATTTTGGTGCCAACCCGCGTTTGCGCCAGTACAACGACCAATGGCAGGAAGTCCCTTTGCAAGGGTTTGCCAACCCCTACGCCACGGGAATGAATGGGGTGGCGCGCCCGGGCGACTACGTGCCATTTAATGTGCAGGTGTTGTCGGTGGGAGCCGTCCCCAGAGTGTTTGTGGCCTACGCAAAGTCCCAAGCCGACCCGGACAACCCCGGGCAGTTTCTTGCCGGGGAAGAGGATGCACTGACCACAGAGCAAGAAGGCGCCACACCCGACCGCGGCAAGGTTGTGATGTTCAGCCTGGACGGCGTGTTGCTGACGACCTTTGATGACCGCCGCCTGAATGCCCCCTGGGGCTTGGCGATAGCCCCGTCAAACTTTGGCGCGTTGTCCAACATGCTGCTGGTGGGCAACTTCGGCGGCAGCGGACGGATTGCCGCCTACCACCTGGGCTCCGGCCGCTTTGTGGATTGGCTCGCGGATGCGGACAAGAAACCCGTTGCGATACCAGGCTTGTGGGGGCTGCAGTTCGGCAATGGTGCCAGTCTTGGAGATGCCAACGCGCTGTATTTTGCCGCCGGTCCTGGTGATGAAACACAAGGCCTGTTTGGTTCACTTCGCCCTATCAACACCTGAACGAGAAAGAGTGATACCCATGTACCCACACATTCGAGACAGTTTTGCCACACTGCGCCGTACCAGCAAGGCGCGCCACCGCGACATTGCCGACACGCTCAAGATTTCCGAGGGCGAGTTGATCGCAGCACATGCGGGCGTTGCAGATAGCGACTCCAGCGCCCTGTTGCACGCAACCCTGCTACGCCCCGAATGGTCGGCCATCATCGAATCCCTGGAGCCACTGGGCGAGGTGATGGCGCTGACGCGTAATGCGTCTTGTGTGCATGAAAAAACCGGTGTCTACCGCAAGGCCAGCCACCACGGCCAGATGGGGCTGGTATTGGGCGGTGCAATTGATTTGCGGGTTTTCTACCAGCAGTGGGCGCATGGTTTTGCGGTGTCCGAACAAACGGAGCAGGGTGTGCAACGCAGCCTGCAGTTTTTCGATGCTGCGGGCGTGGCCATCCACAAAGTTTTCATGAAGCCGCACAGCGATGTAGAGGCCTACACCGGTCTGGTGGTGCGTTTTGCGGCGGGTGACCAGACCACGGGCATTGCGACACAGCCCAGCGTAGCGAAGCCTGCCGAGCGCGCCGACGCCGATATCGATGTCGCAGGCTTTCACCGCGCCTGGGATTCCTTGCGCGATACGCACGAATTTTTTGGTCTGCTGAAGAATTTTTCCGTGTCGCGCACGCAGGCCCTGCGCTTGGCCGACAGCAAATACGTGCAACAGGTCGATGTGGACACGTGCCAGACCGTGCTGCAGACGGCTGCGGCCGAGGGTGTTGCCATCATGGTGTTTGTCGGCAACCCCGGCATGATCCAGATCCATTCGGGTGTGGTCAAGAAAATCGCGGTGATGGGCCCTTGGGTCAATGTGCTGGACCCGGGTTTTAATTTGCACCTGCGCGAAGACCATATCGCCAGCGCCTGGGTGGTCAAGAAGCCCACGGTGGATGGCCTGGTCACATCGCTGGAAATGTTCGATGCGCAGGGTGAGACCATCGCCATGTTTTTTGGTGAACGCAAGCCCGGCAAACCGGAGCTGTGTGAATGGCGGGCTTTGATCGACGGCGTCCAGCAGGAATCCCGGCCATGCGTCGCGTAGTGGACCCCGGCGCGGCAGGCGACTGGTTGGAGTCGCGCCGCACGGCCCTGCTGCAACTCGGCGTGTTGGCATCCGGGGCACTGTTGGCCACAGGTGTGACACCTGTGTGGGCCGCTGCGGCTGCTGCTTCGGGTGCGCGGCGCATTGTCAGCGTGGGTGGTGCATTGACCGAAATTGTGTTTGCGCTGCAGGCCGACGCGGAACTGGTCGGTGTGGACACCACGTCGGCGCATCCGGCGCAGGCCAAAAAATTGCCCAGCGTCGGTTACGCCCGCACCTTGTCCGCTGAAGGAGTGTTGGCGCTGGCCCCCACGCAGGTGATAACCACCGAGGATGCGGGGCCGCCGGCGGTATTGCGGCAATTGGCGGCGGCCGGTGTTCCGGTGGCGGTGTTGGCAGCCAACCACCAATTTGATGGCCTGCTGGACCGTGTGAAACGTGTCGGTGAGTTGACCGGCCGGGTTGGCCAGGCGGCCGCCTTGCAACAGACATTGCAGACCGAGTGGGAACGTACACGTTTTGCGATTGCACAACGCGCAGCCAAACCGGTGCGGGTGTTGTTTGTATTTGCCCATGCGCCCAGCCAGTCCATGGTTTCAGGGCTGGGGACCAGTGCACATGCGATGCTGGAATACGCTGGCGCCACCAATACCATCGACGGATTTTCGGGCTACAAACCGCTGACGCCCGAGGCCGTCATTGCGGCCCAGCCCGACGTGATTTTGCTGACCGACCAGGGCCTGCAGGCGGCAGGCGGCATAGACGGTGTTCTCAAGCTGCCGGGCCTTGCATACAGCCCGGCGGGCCGCAACCGGCGTGTCATCGCGTTGGAAGCCATGTTTCTTCTGGGCTTTGGGCCGCGTTTACCCGCGGCGGTATCCGTCTTGGATACGGCAATTGCAAAGGTAATGCGTTCATGAACGCCTTGTCTCTGCATTTGCGCCCTTTTTTACACACCAGCAAGGTCCATCCCGCGACCTTGCTCTTGGCGGCTTTGCTTGTGGGTATCAGCATCGCGGTCCAATGCGGGGCCGTGCCGGTGCTCGGCAGCGACTGGTTGGCCGTGCTGGGTCTGGCGGAGCAGCCCACCACGTCGGCCGGCAGTTATGTGTTGTGGAATATTCGCCTGCCGCGCGCCCTGTTTGCCGTGTTGGTGGGTGCCAGCATGGGCATGGTGGGTGCGCTGACGCAAGGGTTGTTCCGCAATCCGCTGGCGGACCCCGGCCTGCTGGGGGTCAGCGCTGGAGCGGCGTGTGCGGTGTCGCTGACCCTGGTGGTATTTGCCGGTTTTGACTGGCCCGTGCCCCTGGCCTGGCGCATATGGATACTGCCGGTTGCCGCTTTCTGCGGTGCCTTGGGCGTGTGCTTCGCGCTGGATGGTGTGGCGCGCTGGCTGACGCCGGGTTCGATTGCCGGCTTGTTGTTGACCGGGGTTGCGCTGAATGCCATGGCGGTGGCCGTTATCGGTTTGTGCACCTACATGGCCAACGACGAGCAGTTGCGCAGCTTGTCATTTTGGACGCTGGGCTCGTTGGCCGGGGCCAGTTGGGCCTTGGTGGGCTTGTTGACCGCACTGTTGGTGGCAGCCTGGTGGCGGGTGCGCCATCTGATGCGTGCCATGAACGCGCTGGCCCTGGGCGAGTCCGCGGCTGCGCATGTGGGTGTGGATGTGCGGCACCTGCGACGCAACGTCATTCTGCTGGTGGCGGTGCTGGCCGGGTTTGCGGCGGCCTGGTGCGGAATGATTGGTTTTATTGGACTGATTGCGCCACATTTGGTCCGAACCTGGGTCGGTGCCGACCAGCGGCACGTGGTGCCTTTGTCCATGCTGGTGGGCGGCCTGCTGCTGCTGATGGCCGACACGCTGGCCCGCACCATTGCCATTCCGGCGGAGATCCCGGTGGGCATTTTTACCGCCCTTTTGGGCAGCCCCTTTTTCTTGCTGCTGTTGCGCAATGCGCGCGGCCGTATTGGGTGAACGCCATGCTGATGAAAACCAAGCCATCGACCAAGCTGCTGGTGCTGGACGCCGCGGCCACCACCTTGGGCGCACACCGATCCGGACCGTTTAATGCCACCGTGCGAGCAGGTGAACGCATCGCCATCCTGGGCCCCAGCGGGGCTGGCAAGTCGACCTTGTTGAAGTTGATGTCCGGGGAGCGGGCCGCAAGCAATGGCCAAGTCATGTTCCAGGCGCGCGCCTTGTCCGCGTGGCGTTTGCAGGACCTGGCACACCACAGGGCCGTGCTTCCGCAGTCCAGTGAGGTTGCCTTTGGGTTGCAGGTGGATCTGGTGGTGGGACTGGGCCGTGTGGCCCGCCTGCACGACCCTTTGTTGGACAACATCGTGGAGCAGGCCGCCAGCCTGGCGCGCGCAGCACACCTGTTGGGCAGGCGTTTTGACACCTTGTCTGGCGGCGAGCGCGCGCGTGTGCAGATGGCGCGTGTCTTCGCCCAACTGTGGGATGTGAACGATGGCTTGATCCTGGTCGACGAACCCCTGGCCGCACTCGACCCCGGCCTGCAATTCGATTTGCTGGACAGCCTGGATGCGTATGCCGCGCAGCGCGGCCATGCGGTGGTCGCCATCCTGCACGATATCAACCATGCTATGTTGGGCTTTGATCGCTTGTGGTTGGTGGCGGACGGAAAGTTGGTCAACGACCTTGTGTGCTCGGCAGCGGCTGTTCCGGCACTGGAAGATCTGTATGGCATCACGCTGGCTTGTATGGCCAATGCAGAGGGTGACCTGGTGATCACACCCACGCGCAGGCTGGCACGCCAGTTGGCACAACAAGCACTTGTTGTTGCATGACGCTGCTGTTGTCGTCATTCCAGGACCTATACAAGGCACGCGCCGCGGTGGTGCTGGTGGTGGCGCTGCACGGTGCCGTTTTGTTCGGGTTTGCGCAGTACAGCCGCGCAGGCCATGCCTTGAAGGCCCAGCCGGCGGAAACCTACGCGTACCAACCGATAGAGGTGGTATTTGTGGCGCCCAATGCACCCACTGCGGAGCCCGCCGTTACCACACCGGTAACCCATCCCAAGCCGCCGCAGGAGCCCAGGCCGCAGCCCTCCTTGGCGCAGAAGCCGCAATACGCCAAGGCCGCTGAGCCGGCGATAGACAGTCCTGCACAGCCTGCGTCCGCACTGGATGCCCCAAGTGCCGTTGCAACACCAGCCCCTGCTTCTACCGGCACGGCGTCGCACGGCAGCCAACACATCCAGGCCAGCAAGCATGTGGATGCAACAAGAGCCGAGGCGCTGCCCCTGCAGGCCGCCAAACCCGACTATGCCTACAACCCCCAGCCCGACTACCCGCTGTTGCTGCGTGAGCAGGGTGTGGGCGGCGTGGTCTGGTTGCGTGTGTGGGTGGACAGCGAAGGCCTCCCCGGTGAAATCAAATTGGCCAAGGGCAGCGGCTACCGCCTGCTGGACGATGCCGCGCTGCGTGCGGTACGGCAGTGGCGCTTTATGCCGGCAAAAAAGGGAGATCAAAACCTGGCCAGTTGGGTCGAATTCCCGATCCGGTTTACGTTGAATGGGTGAAAGATGGAAGCACTGAAGACCAACAAAAGCCGCGTGTCGGTAGCGTTTCTGCGTTGCCTGCTGCCCATGGGCTTGGTCGCAACCCTGTGGGGATGTGCCGCACAACCCACCTTGCCACCGGCCCGCATCGTGTTGTTGGGCGAAGTGCACGACAACCCGCAGGGGCATAACCAACGCAATGCCTTGTTGCGCCAATGGGCGGAGGGCGGCTGGCGGCCCGCCATCGTCATGGAGCAGTTTGACCGCGAGAAGCAAGCCGCGTTGAGCCAGGCGCAGGCCACTTGTGCGGATGCGCAATGTGTCATCCAGGCCGCAGGGGGCAAGCGCTGGGAGTGGCCGTATTACGAGCCCATCATTGAATTGGCCTTGCGCTACCGGCTTCCCTTGGTGGCGGGCAATGTGTCGCGGGCCGAGGCGGCCATGGTGGTGAAACAAGGCTTGTCCGCGGTGCTGAGCGCCGAGACCATGGAGGCCTTCAGACTGCGCGGGCCTCTGCCTCTTGATGTGCTGGAGGGCCAGCGGCGTGCCATTGAAACCGGCCACTGCGGCAAGCTGCCCGACACCCTGGCGCCGGGCATGGTGCGTGCACAGATCGCGCGGGATGTTTGGATGGCCCAGATGCTGCTGGACAACGCCAGACCCGACGCCGTGCTGATAGCCGGCAATGGCCATGTGCGCAAAGACCTTGGCGTGCCACGCTGGTTGTTTGCTGCCGGGCCGGTCCACATACAAGTGCATGCTTATGTCGAACAGGGCGAGGCCGACAACGCCGCAGCCTATGACGTGACCCACAAGATTGCCGTCCACCAACGCCCTGATCCCTGCCTGGCATTTTCCACGCCGCCAACTGAAAGCCTGCCATCCGGCCCCACACCCAAGGAGTGAAGCATGAACCAACGAGACGCAAAAAAAGCACCCTGCCAGCAGGTTCGCATGGCGCAGAGCAGCATGGGCGAGGTTTGCATCTGCCCGGACTGCGGAGTGGTGCACGTGGCCCTGCAGTATTTCTCCATGCGTTTTGAACCCGAAGCCTTCAAGACTCTGCAGAGCATGTTGTGCGAGGCCCAAAACAAGATAGCGCAACAGGGCGGGGTGGCCCAAAACGGACACGAGGAATTTACGGCCTTGAATGCAGATGGCAAGGCCATCGTCCATTGAGTTTTTCAAACGAACCGTCAACAGGAGACTTTGATATGTGTGAGCACGATGCCAAACTGCAACTCGCAGTCCCTTCCGTTCAGCCGCCGCTGGTAGGTGAGGGCGCTGCACCATCCACCGGATCACGCAGGCGCAGGTTGTGGGAGCTGAGCCATGAGTGCCACTGCCCGGTGGTCGGCGTGTGTTTGCCGCTGGATACCTTGCGCCGCCTGGTCAACAAGGCCTTGGGTGGCAAGGCCCTGGCAGACGACTACGAGGTGCATGTGGGCGCGGTGGCCGAGTGTTTGCACCGCAATCGCTTGTCCGAGGCGCTGCAGAACGAATTGGACCGGCGCTACGCACGGGACGTGCAGCGCTTCAAGTCGGCCAAAACCGCGCGGGCGTTGGCTGACTTGTGGACCCAGGCCATCCGCCAGGGCGACGTGGCGGGTGCGTTCTGGGCGGCGTTGTCGCACCCGCGCTGCGACGCCATCCTGCAAGAGGTGTTGTGCCGCGACATGCATATGCTGCAACACCAGGCCGGTGCCAACGTGCGCATCGACATCGCGAAATTCACCGCCATGCTGGATGAAAACGCGGTGCTGACGCGGGAACTGGGCCGGGTGCAGGAGCGCAGCACCCGCCTGCTGGCCGAAAAGTCGAACGAGATCACCCGTCTGGGCGCATTACACATGCGTGTGCAGGCCGACAACATCACCAAGGAGAGCCGCATCGCCTTCTTGATGGAAGACCTGGCGGCGCTGAAGGCGTCCAACCCGGCGCTGGATGCCAACACACGGCTGCTGAAGAAGATAGACCAGATGGCGGACCGCCACGCTGAGCTGGAGGCGCAAAACGCCGCGTTGCGGCACAAGCTGGCCACTGCGGCCAAGGCGCTGGAAGCGCTGAATACCGAGCCACCCAAGGCCCCAAAGGTGGACGCGGCCCAGGGGCCCGAGCCTCGGGTCTCACCCGTGACGCTTTACCTGAAGCAAAAGAATGTGCTGTGTGTAGGCGGGCGCACCGGCAACATCGCCAACTACCGCGACCTGATCGAGCGGGTAGGAGGTCGGTTTGCGCACCATGACGGTGGGTTGGAAGACAGCCAAAGTGTGCTGGACGCCAGCCTGGCCGCGGCCGACCTGGTGATCTGCCAGACCGGTTGCATCAGCCACAACGCGTATTGGAAGGTCAAGGATTTCTGCAAGCGCACCGGCAAACGCTGCGTGTTTGTAGAGAACCCCAGCACCTCGTCCCTGGTGCGCGGGCTGGAGCAGATATCGGATACCGATGCCGGGACCACCCAGCCGGAGTCTGTGGCTGTGACGCAGGGGAGTGGCGGGTAGTGGTTTTCGGGAATGTTTGTATGAAGAATTGGCCTGTAGCCCTCGTGGAATGGTCAATAGGCGCTACTTTATTGGTAGCAATTCTTGAGAGATGGGAATGATGGGCTGTCGCGAAAAAGGGGCTATGCATCGCCTGGCGCAGCGGCTGCGGTAGTGACGCCATACGTTGATCCTCTGGGGGCACTGTGGCATGCTTGCGGAGATGACCCTTGGCGACAATGTTAAAGACTGGGCACGGCGCATCAAGCGCGACGCAGTGACGCTGTGGTTCGCCGCCAAACACCCGGCAACACCCTGGTATGCAAAAACACTGGGGGTCTTCGTCGTCGCTTACGCGCTCAGTCCAATCGACCTCATCCCGGATTTCATCCCGGTGCTCGGGTACGTGGACGACATTCTGTTGCTCCCAGCGCTCATTTGGCTCACCATCAGGCTCTTGCCACCCCAGGTTCTGGACGATTGTCGCCATCAAGCGGATGACTGGATGAAGGCGCAAGGACAGAGACCCAGCAGTCGTGTCGGCGCAATCTTAGTTGTGTCCATCTGGATGGCGGCCGGCGCGGCGCTCTGGTACTGGATTGTTCGACCGCGCATGTAGCAATTTTCGAGCGCCGGGCGGCTACTGTGGCTCCTGCACCGGAGATGTTATGCATAGGCAAACCCAGCCCAACCGCATCTGGGAAACGCCAGAATCCCCAGCTGAATGGATGTTATCTCCGATAAGCGTTCACGGGCTGACCAAGGCCGATTCAGTGGTTATGTCTGTGGTGCACATCTGGCACGTGGGCATGTGTGTGGTTCAACGGCTCATGCGTGTGCAGATGGCTGTGCGGTCCTTTCGGCATCACCGTATGGGAGTGGTTGTGGTGACCGTCATCGTGGCGGTGCGCATGCTCGTGCTCCATCGTCCCGTGGTGGTGTTCATGGCCGTGCGACTCGGCCAGATGTAGCAATACGCCCAACACCATCAGAGTGCCACCGACTGCCATGGCCCAGCTGCCGCTGTGGTCCCCCAGGGCAATGGCCAAAGCCGCGCCGATGAAGGGGGCAAACGCAAATACTGAGCCGGTACGCGCAGCGCCAAATGCCCGCTGCGCCAGCAAATAAAACCGCAGGCTGAGCCCATAACCGGTGGCGCCCACCGCCAGCAACGCCAGTGCAGCGCCGATAGATGGCAGTGGATCGCCGAAGACCACCGACACGGTTGCGGTCGCTGTCGCCCCCAACAATGCTTTACCGAAGACCACTTGGCCGGGATCACGCTCGGCCAGGGCGCGCGAGAGCGTGTTGTCAGCACCCCATGCGGCCGTGGCCAAAAGCACTGCCAACAGACCCCATAACTGGTTGCCACCCGCCTGGCCTTGGTCCATGACCAACGCAATCCCACCGGCCAGCAGCAGAAACATGGCACACCAGACGCGGCGGTCCATGGTCTCCTGGTACAGCCAACGCGCGAGCAAGGCCGTGAACAGCGCTTCGAGGGTCAGCATCAGCGAGGCACCGGTGCCGCTGGTGTGCTGCAGGCCCCAGGCCATGGCCACTGGCGCCAGCACCGCGCCACATGCCGCCATCGACAGCAGCCGAGGCATGTCGGCACGTTTGAGGCGTGCTTCTTGCCCGACCGGTTGACGCAACAGCGCGCCCACCGCGGCGGCTCCCACGTACAGCAAGGCGGCGGTAGTGAAAGCTCCCAGCCCCGCACCAAAATGCTGGACCAGCGGCATGCTCACGCCAAACAGCGCGGCCGCCAACAGCGCCAGCAAGCCACCGCGCAGGGACGGCCAATGCACAGTGGCGCGGTTCATCCGCACATCACTTCTTGACGACAAAACGCACAGTGAGCGGCTTCTTGTTGTCGCTGTTCAGCACCGCCACCACCTTCGCACCCGGTGAGAGCTTTACGCCCTTGGCTTCCAGCTTGTTGCCGCCCGCGGGTATCAAGGGCGCTTCGGATTTTTCGGAGCCGTTGAGCACCGTGAGTTTGCCGTTGAAGCGGGATACATCCAGCTCCTTATCGTGGTCCAGGGCGTAGACCACGGCGCCATCCGGCGTGGCCACCAGCTCAAATGTCATGTGTGCCGCCATTTGCACCACACCGCCATGCAGGGGGGCGGGCGTGCCATGGGCCAACGCTGCAGGAGCCAGTACGACAGATGCAGCCGTGACTACACCGGCGGCAAGGAGTTTGGAGAGGTATTTATTCATGGTCATTGGATTTTCCTTCGGTTGAGAACCTGCTGGGACATGGTGCTCTTGGGCAGGCGGCGCACAAAGGCCTATGGAACGGGTTGTTGTGTGTATGGGCGACATGGGGTCAGAACGCCTCCTGGGTTGGCGCGGCATCGCTGTCGGGCTGTGCGTGTGCAACAAGCAGCCGCTGGGCCGCACGTTCACCAAACATCCAGAACATCACAGGTGTGAGCAGCGTATCGAGCACGGTGGAACTGACCAAGCCCCCAAAAATCACCACGGCAACAGGGTGCAGGATTTCCTTGCCCGGTGCATCGGCTGACAGCAGCAGCGGCGTGAGCGCGAAGGCCGCCACCAGGGCTGTCATCAGCACGGGGGTCAGCCGCTCCAGCGAGCCGCGCACGACCATGGCTCGGCCAAAGGTCTCGCCCTCGAACTTGCACAGGTTGATGTAATGGCTGACCTTCAGGATCCCGTTGCGTGTGGCAATACCCGCCAGCGTGATGAAGCCCACCATGGAGGCCACAGACAAGCTGACGCCCGCAAGCCACATGGCCACGACGCTACCGATCAGCGCCAATGGGATGTTCGCCATGATGATGCCGGCCAGCACCGCCGACTGGTAGCGCGCATAGAGGACCAGAAAAATCATCACCAGCGATACCAGCGAGAGAACCACGATCAGTTGCATGGCCTGCTCCTGGGCCTGGAACTGGCCCTCCAGGCTGAGGAAGGTGCCTGCAGGCAACGGTGTCTTGGCCATGACGGTGCGGATGTCGGCAATGACGCGCCCCATGTCCGAGCCATCCGTGTTTGCGTAGACAACAATGCGGCGGCGGCCATTCTCGCGACCGATCTGGTTGGGGCCATCGGTCTCCTGCACGGTGGCGATGGCAGACACCGGTATCCGTCCCGAAGGCGTGTCGATCAAGGTTTGCGCCAGGTCCTGGGGACTGCGCTTGGCATCGGGCAGGCGCAGCACCAGCTCGTAACGGCGCAGGCCGTCCACGATCTGCGCACCGTGCGCGCCGTCGGTCAGCGCCTGCAGAACCCGTATGGCCTCACCCGGTGACAAGCCCGCTTGCGCAGCCTTGCGGTGGTCTAGCCGCACGGTGATCTGGGGAATCAGTACCTGCTTCTCTACCGTCAGGTCGACCAGGCCGGGTATACCTGACAGACCTTGGCGCATCTGCTCCGCCAGACCCCGCAGCGTGTCGGTGTCATCCCCGGATATCTTGACTGCGGTCTGCGCCCGCACGCCCGATAACAGGTGGTCCAGCCGGTGGGAGATGGGCTGGCCAATGGCCACCTGTGCAGGCAGAACGGCGAGCCGGGCGCGGATGTCCGCCATCACCGCTTCGCGGCCGCGGCCCGAGCGTTTCAGGTCCACATCGATCTCGGCCGAATGGACACCCTCGGCATGTTCGTCCAGCTCCGCACGCCCGGTCCGGCGCCCCACCTGGGTGACCTCGGGCGCCTCGGCAATCAGCGTCTCGGCCAGCGCCCCCATGCGGTTAGCTTCGGCCAGTGCCGTGCCCGGCGTGAAGACCATGCCCAACACCAGCGACCCCTCGTTGAACGCCGGCAAGAAAGCGCGCGGGAAAAATGGCACACTCGCGGCCGCTGCCGCAACGGCCACAGCGGCCACGGCCATCAGTATCTTCGCGCGCGGGAACGACCAGTTCAGCACCAGGGTATCTCGCCGCTTGAGCCACGCGACCAGGGTGCTGTCGCCATGGTCCAGTCGTTTCATGTGTGGCAACAGATACAGGCACAGCACCGGCGTAACCGTCATCGAGACCAGCATGGACGCCAGCACCGAGACGATGTAGGCAATGCCCAGCGGTGTGAACAGCCGCCCCTCGATGCCTGGCAGCGCAAACAATGGCACAAACACCAGCACCACGATGGCAGTCGCATACACGATGCCCGAGCGCACTTCCACACTGGCACGACGCACGACCTCCAGCGTAGACAGCGGGCTGCTCTGGGCGCGGTTCTGCTTGAGCCTGCGCAGGATGTTTTCCACGTCCACCACCGCGTCGTCCACCAGTTCACCGATGGCAATGGCCAGGCCTCCCAAGGTCATCACGTTGATGGACTGGTCCAGTAAGCGGAACACCAGCGCCGTGACGGCCAGGGACAAGGGGATGGCCACCAGCGAGATCAGCGTGGTGCGTGCCGACAGCAGAAACGCGAACAATACGATGGCCACCATGATGGCGCCGTCGCGCAAGGCTTCTGTCACGCTGCGGATAGACGCCTCAATAAAGTCCGCCTGCCGAAACAACACTTTGGGCGCGGCCAGGCCGGCCGGCAGGCCCTGTTTGAGATCACCCAGCGCGGCTTCAATGGCATGCGTGAGTTGCACGGTGTCTGCCGCAGGCTGTTTTTGCACACTGACGATGACGGCTGGCGCCCCTCCATAACCCGCGTCGCCGCGTTTCAGGGCAGCGGCAAAACGCACCGTGGCGACCTGCTCCAGCAGGATGGCGCGCCCATCCCTCCACGCCACCGCTACGCCTTGCAGGTCTTCCACGCGGTTGGTGCGGCCGATATGGCGGATCAGGAACTCGCGGCTGTTCAGGTCGATAAACCCGCCGCCGGCATTGCCTGCAAAGCCACGCAAGGCCTGCTCCACCTGCGACAGGGATACACCAAACTGCGCCATCCGCGCCGTGTCGGGTTCCACCCGCAATTGCCGCACTTCACCGCCAATAGGGATGACCTGGGACACGCCGGGGATCGACAACAGGCGTGGCCTGAGCACGAAATCCGCATACTCACGCGCCTGCATAGGGGTGGCCTGCGCCGCCTTGCTGTCGGCTCCGGACAAGGGCAGTGCAATCAGCATCACCTCCCCCATGATGGACGACACCGGCCCCATGACTGGTGCAATGCCCGCGGGCAACTGCTCACGCACCAATGCGAGCCGCTCGGCCACGAGCTGGCGGTTGCGGTAGATGTCCGTACCCCAGTCGAACTCGGCATACAGGATGGACAGGCCCACGCCCGACGTGGAGCGCACACGCGTCACACCCGGCATGCCATTGAGCGCAGTCTCCAGCGGGAAGGTGACCAGTTGCTCCACCTCTTCGGGCGCCATGCCGCCGGCCTCGGTCAGCACGGTGACCAGCGGTTTATTGAGGTCGGGAAACACATCGACCGGCGTGCGCCAGGCGGTGATGGCTCCGTAGACCAGCAGCAGTGCAGCCACTGCCAGCACAAAAAGCCGGTTGTACAGGCTGTTTTTAACAATCCAGTTGAACATGGCGAAAAGGCTCCGTTCAGCGGATCTGTGCGATCAGCGATGCACCTTGCACCACCACGCGGTTGTCGTCACCCAGGCCCTGTATCACCACAACCGTGGTGGCGTCCAGCGCCCGGTATTGCACCGGCTGAGGGATGTAGCGCTCGGCACCGGACTTGATCCAGACCACGGGCTCATTGGCGCTGTTGCGCACTACAGCCTGCGCCGGCAGCACAAAACCCTTGACCTGCTCCTTGAGCGCAGCCACCACGGTCACCGGCTGACCGACGGCCAGTGGCAACGGTGTGCCGGCTTTCTTCGGCAATGCTCTGAAGGTCATTGGCAAAACGCCATCGCGCAGGCTGCGCGCCGCGCCGATCAGTTGCAACTTCACGCCAGGAACACCTTGCAGATGCGCATCACTGGTACGCGCCGGTAAGCCCGCATCCGCGGTGGTGGCCTCTACCAGCACGCGGGCCGGGTCGATGACTTCGAACAGCACCTCGCGCGCTTCCACGACCTGGCCCTTGGCCGCATCGGCTCTTGCGATGACGCCCGACACCGGCGCTATCAGCGCTTCTCGCGCGCCGAGGCTCGCGCCGATACTTTTTTCCCGGGCTGTCAAACTTTGCAGTTCGACCCGTGCCGCTTCGATTTCTTTTCGCGGTACGGTCCCTTCCAGCGACTGCAGGCGTTGCACCCGCTGGGCGGCCAGTTCACGGCTACTGCGCAGCTCGGCGAGTTGGGCCTGCTGGTTGGCCAGCGCATAAGGCTCGGCATGGTGTGCGACGAAGGCCAGCACATCACCTTGGCGCACCGCCTGGCCAGCGAACGGAAGGCCCTTGGGGCCAGCTTCCACGCGCCCACCGTGTACGGACTGCACCCGCCCGCTGGCATTGGGGTCTACGACCACGCGGCCGGGCAATTCAACCGTTGCGGCGGCTTCGGATTCGAGCGTGAGTTGTGTACGGATACCCAGGCGTCGTTGCGCCAGCATGGGCATGTTGACACTGCCGTCGGGTAGACGCATCAGCCCGGTTGCGTTCACGGTAACCGGGGCATCCAGATGTTCGCCATTGGGGCCATGGGCACCGGGAGCGGCCCAGGCTGCAGCGCCGGACACGGCCAGCGCCATGGTCAGTGCAGTGCCCTTGGCCAGGCGCGCCACAGTGTCGGCTGCAGAGGGTTGGTTCAGTAGGTTCATTGCGCACCTCCCACGAATGAAGACATTGCGGCCTTGCGCTTGCGGTGGACAAACCAGCCAGACAGTCCCAGCAACACCAGTGTCAGCGCAACCCATGCTGCTACCGGCACGCCGTGTGTATGGGCATGGTTATCCGTCGCTGCGTCGGGTGTATTCAGTGTGCCATCGAGTAGATCCGACTCGCTACCAACAAGGATGCTGATCACCAGCGCGTGGTCTCCTGGCGTTGCAAGGGCCTTGAGCATGGCGGCATCATCGACCGCGTAGTCACCCATGTCGGCGTGGAACTTGGCGGACGCCTTGAGCCCACCGGTTTCCACTTCCACTGTGGCATTGAGTACCGGTTCGTTGGTCTCATACCGGTTGATCAGCATGGAAAACTCACCGCCCTGCAAACGGCCCACCAATTCGAAGGCCTCGGAGTGTGCCTCGATGCGCGGAACGGCGCCGCCTGGGCCCACGGCTTGGCCGGAGGCATCCAAATGCTCGCCGTTGGGTCCGTGGGCACCCGGGGATGCCATGGCGGATGCCCCTGTTAGCAGGAGCACAACGCAGCAGATGCGGTACAACAAGCCTGCAGCGCGAAGAGAAGGTGAGGGGATGGATGGGTTCATGGAAATAATCCGAGTGCTTGTTGGAGTCGGGCACGGGCCAGGCCCAGTGCCGCTTGTTGTCGCGCCAGGCCGGCGTCCGCCTGTGTGGCAGCGGAGACGGCGCGTAGCAGCTCTGACAAAGGTGTTTCCCCCGCCTTGAAGGATCGGTCGATCAGCGCGGCGCGTTCGCGCAGCAGGGTTGCCCGATGGCGTTCAGCTTCCAGTTGTTGCTGTGCGGTATCGACCGAAGCCTGCGCCAGCGCTGCTTCCGCAATCAGCCGTTCCTGCGTGCGTTGTGCCCTGGACTGGGCCACGTCGAGTTCACTCAGTGCGGAGGCCTGCAAAGGCAGATTGCGCCCATCGGTGCCGAGGGGCACGCGAATACCAATACCGATGCTGTTTTGTGCAGCTTCACCGTGCCCCGGGACGTCCTGGCGGAGCCGTAGCAGTAACTCGGGCGGGTCGCGCCAGGAGCTGCCCACCACGTTGAGGCGCTTGTGCGCCCGCTCCACCGTCAGCTGCGCAAGGCGGGCGTCCGGATGGGCTTCGGCATTGAGAGCTGGCTGGTTTTGCGGAGCGATGGCCGTTGCCATAATCAATTCAGTGGTTTTGCCTGGATCGGAAACTACCTCCAAACCCGTCAGCAGGGTCCACTGCGCGATGCTCGTTGCAAGCCGCTGTCGGTTTGCCAAGAGTGTGGAGTTGGCAGCGAGCATTTCAGCCTGCGCGGCAAGGGCATCGGCGGGGGCCAGGTCACCGGCCTTCACGCGGCGGTCCACGTCTTCGGCAATGCCCTTCAGGTACCGGGTCTGGGCCTCTGCCAGGTCCAGCTCCGCGCGCTGGGCGGTGATACCCCACGCGGCTTCGCGCACCTGGCCGGCGAAGTGCAGGCGGCCAGCTTCAATGGCCGCCTGTGCCAGTGCCAGGTCGGCATCGACTGCCGCGCCACGGGCGCTACGCTGGCCCGGTAGCCACAGGGGCCAGGCGAGACCGGCCTCGGTTTCTCGCCGGCCTGCGGCTGTCTGCCACCGGTCATCTCGATGGGACAGTTCCAGCGCGGGCGGCGCAGCCCACAGACTGGAGGCTGCCGATTGCTCGGCCTGCGCACGGCGGGTCTGGCCGTCGGCTTCGCGGGCCTGGGTGGCACGCTGCCATGCAGACTCCGCAGCTTGTGCCAATGTGGGCGCCATCGGAAATGCAGCGATGGCTGGTGCTACCAGAGTGGGCTGTGCGGCGCTGGTGCCGATGAGGGCACAACCCAAAACACTGCCTGTGGCGATGTGCGCCACGAGCCCAGGGATGTAAAAACGCACGGTAGTCCTGACTGTTAACCGCGATCAGAACGGACCCAACACGCAAATAGGTGTTGTGAATCACAAGACTGATCGCACCGAGGAACAGCCCAGCCCTTGGGTGCAGGGTGGGCGCTACGGAGGGGTCAGGAGATCAGTCGCGGTGGCCGTCGAAGGCCGTCAAGGTGCGGAGGCGGGCCGGCCGACTCGGCCACCACTGCCGGTGCTGGCAGGCGGTCGACGTGCAGCGACAACACAGGAAATTGGATGAGGGCTGCGGTGCCAGGGCCGGCGTCCGCCAGCATGTGTTCCACGGACTCGGAGCTATTGTCCTGGTGGGTCCCACCGTCTTCGTCGTGGTGGTGTGCCACACCTTCCCAATGCATCTCGGCATGTTCTGCCTCGAAGGCCTCGCCATGGTCAAGCGCCAATGACTGCCCGGCCAGCGCGAAGGCTTGGCAGACGATAGACAGTAACAGGAAGACGGCGAGAAGCCGGCGCATGGGATGTAGGGATTCCAATGAATTGCTGGCCGCATGATACCTGCCCGAAGTAGGCGCGGACCACTATGCCGCAATGGTTCTCGGTCCAGCAAGGACTTTCCGTCGCCCAGCATCAGGAGATCGACATGGGTCACTTGCGCCAATCACATGCCGAAACTTCCATCCCCATGGGACACCGCCAAGTCTTCCAGCAATAGGGCCGGCGCTGGAAACGCACTGGTGTTCTGTGGCGGCAGCTTGGTTGCCCGGGCACGGGCTAACCAGAGTGGCTGGCTCAGCGCTGCTTTTATCTGCATTTCTGCATCTTTTTACAAATGGGAACGATTTGCGTTTACAATTTGTCACGATCTTAGCCAGCCCGTGCTTCTGTCTGTAGGAATAGCGCTGCCAGCCAACCCTAGCCGCCGCTTTTTTCCCCTCAGGAGTATCCATGTCTGCAACCCGCGGGCGCTTTCGCTGCGTCCTTCATTCCCTGGCTCTGGCCGCGGCCATCGCCGCACACGTGACCGGAGCCGCATGGGCACAACAACAAGCGGATGTGGCAGAGCAGCAGCTGGCCCAGGCTTCGACCGGTCAGACGGTTGAGCCCAAAACTCTGGGCAGCGTCACGGTATCCGGCGCACGCGAAAGCGCGTCCACCCGCTTGCCGCTCACGGCACGCGAAACACCGCAGTCCATCAGCACGGTCGGCCGCGAGCAGATCGAGCGCCAGTCGCTGACCAGCATCGACGCGGTGTTGCGCAATGTGACCGGCGTGGCCGTGAGCTTCTATGACACCCAGCGCCCGCTGTATTACGCGCGGGGTTTCCAGATCACCGACTTCCAGGTCGACGGACTGCCCACGTTCAGTAGCAGCACCAACCAGGAGTTCGACACGGCGCTGTATGAACGTGTGGAAATTGTGCGTGGCGCCAACGGCATCTTGACGGGCGTGGGTGTGCCATCCGCCACGATCAATCTGATCCGCAAGCGCCCGCAGCGCGACTTCAAGGCATCCGCTGCGGTGACCGCGGGCTCCTGGAATCTGTGGCGTGCCGAGGCCGACCTCAATGTACCGCTGACGGCAAACGGCAGCGTGCGCAGCCGCATCGTCGTCGCGCCGCAAAAGAAAGACAGCTTCCGTGACCGTTACTCCGAGGACAAGACGGCCTTGCTGGCCGCGGTCGAGGCCGATGTGGGGTCGTCCACCATTGTTGCGGTGGGTTACCAGCGCCAGTCCAATGACCCGAAGGCGCCGATCTGGGGAACAATTCCGCGCTTCGCCACCGATGGCACGTCCATAGACTTGCCCATCTCGACCAGTTTCTCGCCACCCTGGACGCGCTGGAGCCGCACGTCGGCCACGCTGTATGCCACGCTGGAGCACCAGTTCAACGACGACTGGAGCCTCAAGGCCGCAGTCAACCACACCGAAGGCGACACCTTCGGCCTGCGCACCTATGGTTATGGGGCCACCGTCTCGTCGGCCCCCTTCATCAACCGCAACACCGGCGCGGGCGCCACGTTGTATGCCGGCCTGGGCGGCGGCAGTGAAAAGCAGGACACGGTGGACGCCTACCTGTCCGGCAAATTCGCACTGGGTGCCCGCGAGCACGACCTGGTGCTGGGGCTGAGCGCGACACACATCGCCACGCGTACAGACACCTACAACTCGGTCGCCAACTGGAGCTACGTGATCCCCAACATCTATACCTGGAACGGCAGCGCGCCAGAACCCACGGTTTCCAAGACCGGCGCCTACCGCACACAGGTCACGCAACAGACGGGCCTGTATACCTCGGCGCGTTGGCGTGTGGCCGAGCCGCTGTCGGTGTTGACCGGTGTGCGCGTGACCAACTGGCACAGCCACAACGACAACTACGCCACCACCGGCGTCTACACCGGCAAGACCGCCGTGCAGGACGAGAACACACGGACCACGCCTTACGTGGGCGCGGTGTACGACATCACACCCACACTGTCGGCCTATGCGAGTTATGCGCGTATCTTCAATCCGCAAAACTACAAGGACCGCAACAACGAACCCCTGTCGCCCGTGGTCGGCAGCAACGCCGAGATCGGGGTGAAGACCGATCTGTTCGACCGCCGCATGCAAGCGCACTTTGCCCTGTTCCAGACCGTGCAGGACAACTACGGCGTGCGCGACAGCGCCATCACGGCACCACTGCCCGACGGCACGCTGCCCTATACGGCCATCAACGGCACCAAGGCCGAAGGGTTCGAAATGGAAATCTCCGGCCAGGTGCGACCAGGCTGGCGCGTCAACGCAGGCCTGACACACGCCAAGGTCAAACGCGCGGCCACCGATCTGATCTACGCCAACCTGCCCGAATACCTGGTGCAGTTGGGCACGGACTACCAGTTCAGTGGGGCGCTGGCCCCCCTGTCGCTGGGTGGCAACCTGATGTGGCAGAGCAGCATCGAGGGCTTCAACATTCCCCACCCTAGTGGCACGGTGACCGTCGACCAGTCGCCCGTCGCAGTACTGAACCTGCGCGCCGGTTGGCAGTTCACACCCAAGCTCAGCGCCACGCTGGCCATCAACAACGCAACCGACCGGAAGTACTGGGCCAATCTGGACTACGGCAACTACAGCGACCCGCGCAACGCCAGTCTGACGATGCGCGCGGCGTTCTAAGCACACCCCTGAAGACGGCCTTCTGGCGACACATCGGCCGATGTGTCGTTCGGCCCATCTGCTCTTTCCCCTCTCTCTGTTGACTCTTTATAGGAAAACCACCATGTCATTCCCCATCCTGCCGACTTTCAAAACCATTGCCGCGATTTCCAGTTTGCTGCTGCTGGGCACCACCGCCCAAGCCCACCAGGTGTGGCTGGAGCAAGACGGCAAAGAGGCCAAACTCTACTTTGGCGAGTTTGGTGACAATCTGCGCGAAACATCACCCGGCCTGCTGGACAAGTTCGTCAAGCCCACGGGGCAAAAGCTGTCATCCAAAGGCAGTGAGCCGCTGCTGGTGAGCAAAGCCGCCAATGGCTTCGCGCTGGCCGGGCGTGCCGCGCCTGGCGAATCCCTGGTGGCCGAAGAGGCCGCGTATCCCATCTCCGAACGCAAGCAGGGCGACAAGGTGACACGCAGCCTGTACCAGCCTGCCGCCCGTTTGGTGACCGACCAGGCGCAGCAGCAGCCCCGTCTGGCGCTGGACCTGGTCCCCACGGGGCAGGGCAAAGACGGCCGCGTGGAAGTGCAGGCCTTCTACAAGAACCAACCCTTGGGCAAGGCCAAGGTCATGGTGGTGACCGCATCCGGTTGGGCGCAGGAACACCGTACCGACGAACAGGGCAAGCTCAGCGTGGGCCTGCCCTGGCAAGGCACCTACGTGCTGGAGCTGTCGCATGCGGACGCAACCGCGGGTGAACGCGGCGCCGAGAAGTACGACCGTGCGAACTACGTGACCTCACTCACGCTGGAGCTGGCCATGGGCTTGCCCGCGCTGCCGGCGCCCGCTGCGGCCACGCCCAACAAGTGATGGCATTGCGTGCAGGAATGGGCTAGCAATATATGTTGTGGACTCTTGTCGTATATAGAAAACTGGCCTCCAGCCCTCGTGAAATATAGGGATTGCGCTACTCTTTTTGTAGTGTTGTGTGCTGTGACCCGTGGCAACGCAGACCTGCGCTACCGGCTGGGGGTGGCCCACCTTACTTCGCTGCCCGGCAGGCTGGCGCGCTGCATACGCCATACAACGCCAGCGTATGGTCGCGCAGCTCAAAGCCGCGCTCTGACGCCACGGCGTGTTGGCGGCGTTCAATGTCGGCGTCGTAGAACTCCTGGACGGTGCCGCAGCGCAGGCAGACCATGTGGTCGTGGTGCTTGCCTTCATTGATCTCAAACACGGCCTTGCCGGAGTCAAAAACATTGCGGGACAAAAGGTCTGCGTGGACAAATTGCATCAACACACGGTAGACAGTTGCCAGGCCAATGTCTGCATGTTCACTGAGCAACACCTTGTAGACATCCTCGGCGCTCAGGTGGCGTTGCCCGGCCCGTTCGAAAATTTCCATGACTTTCAGGCGGGGCAGTGTGGCTTTCAACCCGCTGGTTTTGAGTTCTGCAGCGCGCGTGGTAGTGGTCTTGTGCATGGTATTCATATGATAATGCGAAACATTCTCATTTAGATTATCAATTGCAATGTGCCCACGAATTTTCATGCTTCGCATTTTTCTCACGCTGTGGATGGGCCTGTTCTGCGGCGCAGGCCATGCGCAAACGGCTTCGGTGGACAGCCTGGACCAAGGCCCCACGATTGTGCATTTGCTGGATTACGTCGGGGTGGATTACCCTGGCACCGTGAAGGACGGCAAGATTCTGGACGCATCGGAATATGCCGAGCAGGTCGAATTTGTGTCGCAGGCCATGGCTTTGCTGGGGCGCCTTCCCGAGAAACCATCCAAGGCCGCACTACAAACCAGGGGCAAGCGGCTGCATGACCTGATCCAGGCCAAGGCAGCCGGGTCTGAGGTCGCTACGCTGGCCGACGGCCTGCGCTGGGACGTGATTCGCGCCTATGGCATCGCCATTGCACCCAAGCAGGCGCCGGACCTGTCACGCGCCGCGCCATTGTTTGCAACGCAGTGCGCGTCATGCCATGGCGCAAGCGGTCTGGGGGACGGGCCGTTGGCCAAGGGCATGGACCCCGCGCCCGCCAATTTTCACGATGCCGAGCGCATGCGTGTGCGCAGTGTCTTTGGCCTGTACAACACCCTGACGCTGGGCGTGACCGGAACAGCGATGCCTGCATTCAAGGACCTTGCGGACGACGAACGCTGGGCGTTGGCCCTGTATGCCAGCACGCTGCGCGCCTCGCCGCAGGAGCTGGCCTTGGGTGAATCCGCGTGGCGCAGCGCGGGGAACGCGGGCGCATTCAAGAGCCTAAAGGATCTGGTTACCCGCACGGCGAGCGAGGTGTTTGCCCAACACGGGGCCAACGGTGAGGCCATGCAAGCGTACCTGTTGCGCAACCCCGGGGCCCTGAAGACGGGGGCGTCCGCCCCACTGGAGCTGACGCGGTCCTTGCTGGATCAGTCCCAGCAGCACTACCGGCAGGGCCACCGTGAACAGGCGCTGCAAGGCGCCATCAGTGCCTACCTGGAAGGTTTCGAGTTGATCGAGAACAGCCTCGACAACGTGGACAGCGGATTGCGCATGGACATCGAGCAGGAAATGATGGCCTTGCGGAGCGCCATCGGCGACAAGCAATCAAGCGACGATGTGGCGGCGCGTGTTGCCCACATGGGCGCCTTGCTGGACCGCGCTGAACAAAGGCTCACCGCCGAGGGACTTTCACCCACGGCTGCCTTCGCCAGCTCTCTGCTGATACTGCTGCGTGAAGGCCTGGAGGCGATCCTGGTGTTGGCCGCGATCATCGCCTTCGTGCGGAAGTCCGGCCGGCGTGATGCGCTGGTCTATGTCCACATAGGCTGGGTATCGGCGGTGGTAATGGGCGGGCTGACCTGGTGGGCAGCCAATTCCCTGATCACCATCTCCGGCGCCAACCGCGAGGTGACCGAAGGTGTGACCGCCTTGATCGCCGCCGCCATGCTGCTGTATGTGGGCTACTGGCTGCACAGCAAGTCGTATGCACAGGCGTGGCAAACATTCATACACGACAAGGTCAGCACGGCCCTGGAACAGCGCACGTTATGGGCCATGGCGGCGGTGTCGTTTCTCGCGGTCTACCGGGAACTCTTCGAGACCATTCTGTTTTATGAGACCTTGTGGGTGCAGGCCGGGCCATCGGGACAAACCGCCGTGCTGGGTGGCATTGCCGCCGCCGCTGCGGTGCTCGCCATTGTGGGATGGGCGATCTTGAAATACAGCGTGCGGCTGCCGATGGGACCGTTTTTCTCGCTCACCTCCGGGTTGTTGGCATTTTTGGCCGTGGTGTTCGCCGGCCATGGCATTGCTGCGCTGCAGGAAGCCGGCACGCTGGCGGCCAACCCCGTCCATTTTGTGTCCATTCCGCTGCTGGGTGTACACCCGACGGTGCAGGGCCTCGCCGCACAGGCGGCCGCGCTGGTGTTGGTTGTTTCGGGTGTGCTGCTGGCGCAACGGGCCGCACGTCGGGCTTGAAAGTGCCGAGCCGCCGCCAGCCAGTTGCGGGGGGTTGACGGTCGCTATTAAAAAAGCAGCGTCACCATTATATTTTTCGAGGGCTACCGGCAATATTCGCTAATACACCAGGCGCTCCGGGTGAATTTCCTGCAGGATGGTCGTGGCAATCTCTTCAATTGACTTGGTTGTCGTCGACAGCCAGCGTATGCCGGCGCGGCGCATCATGGCCTCGGCCTCGCTGATCTCCATGCGGCAGTTTTCCAGCGCGGCGTATTTGGAGTTGGGGCGGCGTTCGTTGCGGATTTCGCTCAGGCGCTCGGCCTGGATGGTCAGGCCGAAGATCTTGGCCTTGTGGGGCACCAGTGCGGGCGGTAGCTGTTTGCGCTCGAAATCTTCGGGAATCAGCGGGTAGTTGGAGGCCTTGAGGCCGTATTGCATGGCCAGGTACAGCGACGTGGGTGTCTTGCCGCTGCGGCTGACGCCGACCAGTATCACGTCGGACTGCTCCAGATCCCGGTTCATTTGTCCGTCGTCGTGGGCCAGCGAGAAGTTGATGGCCTCGATGCGGCTTTGGTACTCCTTGCTCTTGCTGGCATCACTGAAGCGGCCGATGCGGTGGTTGGATTTGAGACCCAGCTCTTTCTCCAACGGATGCACAAACATGCCAAACATGTCCAGCAGCATGCCCTGGCAGCCATCCTGTATGACCTTGAGCACCTCCATATTCACCAGCGTGGTGAACACAATCGGGCGCTCGCCGTCCACGACGGCCGAATTGTTGATTTGCCGCACCGCCTGGTGGGCCTTGTCCACCGTGTCGACAAAGGGCAGGCGCACATGGCGGGCCTTGGTCTCAAACTGGGCCAGGATGGCGTTGCCAAAGGTCTCGGCGGTGATGCCAGTGCCGTCGGAGACGAAAAATACGGAGCGTTGGGTCATGGTGTTGGGTCGCCGGGTTGTCAGTGTTTTGCAAGTGCGGGTCGGTTCAGAACTGCGCTGGCGTCGGTGTGCGGCCCCTACAATGGCTGCAATTTACGCATTTTCTCATTCCCCGACGTCCCGAATAGCAACAACAGAGGGCTGACATGGAATGATCGCTGCTGATCAGGGCGCGGGGCGCCGGCCCAGGGAGCAGCGAAACGGTTTTTTAACCTCCGGAGCTTTTGTTATGTCAACCCTGTTCGATCCGACCGATTTGGTCGTTCCCTTCGAGAATCTACGCATGACCGACGTCGAGTCGGTCGGTGGCAAAAATGCAAGTTTGGGGGAGATGATCTCCCAACTGCCCCAGGGCGTAAAAGTGCCAACGGGTTTTGCCACCACGGCGCACGCGTTTCGCCAATTCCTCGCGCATGCCGGCCTGGCTGACAAGATCAGCGCCAAACTCAAGGATCTGGACACCGAAGATGTGCGTGCCCTGGCCGTCGTCGGCGCCGAAATCCGTGCCATGGTCGAGGCCCAACCCTTTCCCGCAGACCTGGAAAAAGCCATTACCGAGGCTTTTGCCACCTTGTCTGCCGGCA
Organism: Pseudomonadota bacterium; assembly: GCA_040384785.1. Lineage (GTDB taxonomy): Bacteria > Pseudomonadota > Gammaproteobacteria > Burkholderiales > Burkholderiaceae_C > Allorhodoferax. The sequence goes on along the minus strand of JAZKIR010000053.1, from coordinate 14,180 downwards.
ACACCCAGGCAAGCTTTGCCGTCCGTTCCTCGGCAACGGCCGAAGATCTGCCGGACGCTTCCTTTGCCGGCCAGCAGGAAACCTTTTTGAATGTGGTCGGTATCGAGGACGTGCTGCACAAGATGAAGGAAGTGTTTGCCAGCCTCTACAACGACCGCGCCATCAGCTACCGCGTGCACAAGGGTTTTGCCCATGACGTGGTCGCCCTGAGCGCCGGCGTGCAGCGTATGGTGCGCTCCGACCTTGGCGCGGCCGGTGTTATGTTCACGATCGACACCGAGTCTGGCTTTGCGGACGTGGTGTTCATCACTTCCAGCTACGGCCTGGGCGAAACCGTGGTGCAGGGCGCCGTCAACCCAGACGAGTTTTATGTGCACAAGCCCATGCTGCGCGCGGGCAACCGGGCCGTGATCCGCCGCAGCCTGGGCTCCAAGCTGCTGCAAATGCAATTCACCACGGCAGAAGAAAAGGCGAAGACCGGCAAGCTGGTCAAGACCACGGATGTGCCCACCGAGTTGCGTAACCGCTACTCGCTGACGGATGCAGACGTGGAACTGCTGGCCCAGTACGCCTTGGTCATCGAAGAACACTACGGCCGTGCCATGGATATCGAATGGGGCAAGGACGGCATCGACGGCCAGTTGTACATCCTGCAGGCACGCCCCGAAACGGTAAAGAGCCAGGCCGGCAACCAGGCCGAATACCGCTACAAGCTCAAGGGCTCGGGCACGGTGCTGGTCGAAGGCCGTGCCATCGGGCAAAAAATTGGCACCGGCCCGGTGCGCATCGTGCACAACATCAGCGAGATGGACACGGTGCAGGCCGGTGACGTGCTGGTGACCGACATGACCGATCCCAACTGGGAGCCGGTCATGAAACGTGCGTCAGCCATCGTCACGAACCGCGGCGGGCGCACCTGCCACGCGGCCATCATCGCCCGTGAGCTGGGCATCCCGGCCGTGGTCGGCTGCGGCGACGCTACCGAGCTGCTAAAAGAAGGCATGCTGGTCACCGTGAGCTGCGCCCAGGGCGATACCGGCTTCATCTACGACGGCCTGCTGGAAACCGAGGTCACCGAGGTCCAGCGCGGCGTCATGCCGGTGAGCCCGGTCAAGATCATGATGAACGTCGGCAACCCGCAGTTGGCCTTCGATTTCTGCCAGTTGCCCAATGAAGGCGTGGGCCTGGCACGGCTGGAATTCATCATCAACAACAACATTGGTGTGCACCCCAAGGCGATTCTGGACTACCCGAATGTAGATGCCGATCTGAAAAAGGCCGTGGAATCGGTGGCCCGTGGCCATGCATCACCGCGTGCCTTTTATGTGGACCGTGTCGCCGAAGGTGTGGCCACCATTGCAGCGGCCTTCTGGCCCAAGCCGGTCATCGTGCGCCTGTCCGACTTCAAGAGTAATGAGTACCGCAAGCTGATTGGCGGCAGCCGCTACGAGCCGGAAGAAGAGAACCCGATGCTGGGTTTCCGCGGTGCGGTGCGTTACACCAGCACCGAGTTCGGTGAAGCCTTTGCTATGGAGTGCGAGGCGCTCAAGCGTGTGCGCAACGAGATGGGCCTGAACAACGTGCAGGTCATGGTGCCCTTTGTGCGCACTCTGGGCCAAGCCAAGAAAGTCACGGAACTGTTGGGCCGCCATGGTTTGCGCCGCGGTGAAAATGCTCTCAAATTGATCATGATGTGCGAGATCCCGAGCAATGCCATCCTGGCCGAGCAGTTCCTGGAATACTTCGACGGCTTCTCGATTGGCTCCAACGACCTGACCCAACTCACGCTGGGCCTGGACCGGGATTCGGGCCTGGAACTGCTGGCGGCGGACTTTGACGAGCGCGATCCGGCCGTCAAGGCCTTGATCAGCCTGGCCATTGCGGCGTGCAAGAAACAGGGCAAATACATCGGCATTTGCGGGCAGGGGCCCAGCGACCATCCTGATTTTGCGCAATGGTTGGTCAGCGAAGGCATTTCATCGATCTCGCTGAATCCCGATTCCGTGATCTCGACCTGGCAGAAACTCGCGGCCCAATGACCTTGCCCACAACCACGCGTCAGTGGGGCCTGCATGCAGGTTTGCTGACGTTGTGGTTTGTGGCGTCGTTCGGGGTGGTTTTTTTTGCCCATGACCTGCAGTTCGTCGTAGCGGGCTGGCCGGTCGGGTTCTGGTTTGCAGCCCAGGGTTCGGTGCTGATTTTTATAGCCATTGTGGCGGTATTTGCCAGAGTTGCGAATCGCAGGGAAGTGCAGCAGCAGACCGCTCCGGAGCGACTGGCCTATGCCACGTACAAGAGCCGGTTGCACCGGCGTTTTGTGGTGTATGTCATGAGCCTTCTGCTGTTCTTGCTGGCCTTGGCTCTGGCCGAGCAGTGGGGGCTGTCCAAGGTTTGGGTGGCGGGTATTTTCCTGTCGGCAACGCTGGTTCTGTATGCCGTCATGGGTGTTTATGGCCGGACAGCCGATGCCACGGAGTATTACGTGGCGGGACGGCGGATTCCTGCGGTCTACAACGGCATGGCAACAGCGGCCGACTGGATGAGTGCCGCGTCCTTCATCAGCATGGCGGGGGGGCTCTACTTGCAGGGCTACTCGGGCACGGGTGCGCAGGCAGGGGGGTTGGCCTATGTTCTGGGCTGGACAGGTGGCTTTTGCCTGGTGGCTCTGCTGGTCGCTCCGTATCTGCGGCGCCTGCGGCTGTACACGGTTCCTGACTATTTTGCTCACCGCTTTGGTGGCCGCTGGCCGCGGCTGATCGCTGCGCTGGCGGCCGTCCTGTGCTCGTTCACCTATGTGGTGGCGCAAATCTACGGCGTGGGTCTGATCACGTCCCGGTTGACGGGGGTTCACTTTGAAATCGGCATTCTGCTGGGGCTGGGTGGCGTGCTGGTGTGCTCGTTCCTGGGGGGCATGCGGGCGGTGACCTGGACGCAAGTCACGCAGTATGTGGTCATCATCCTGGCCTTTCTGATCCCGGTGTCCTGGTTGGCCTATAAACAGGTTGGCAATCCGCTGGCGCCCTTGGCCTATGGCCAGCAATTGCAAAAAATTGCGGTAATGGAACAAGGGCTAATCGATTCGCCAGCCGAGAAGCAGGTGATTGAAGAATATGCCCGGCGGGCCAGGTCCTACGAAAAGAAACTGCAGGATGTGGATGCGGCCTTGCAGGCTGATCGCCAGGAGCTGCGGCGCCAATTGCGCGCCCTGGGCGACCCTAGGGCCGACGACGACCGAGCCACTGCCTTGCGGCGTGAATTGGCCGCAGTGCCCAAGGATGCCAGCGCAGCACGCGAGCAGTGGACCCGGGCCATGGCGGAAGATTGGTCCAGGGCCAGGCCGCTGGCCGGCATGCCCACCCACACCACACCATTCGCTGGAGATCCATCGGGGTCTGTGGAGCAAAAGGAGGCGTTTGAGACCTCACGGTTGAATTTTTTGGCGCTGATGTTCTGCCTGATGGTGGGCACGGCGGGTTTGCCGCATCTGTTGACGCGCTACTACACCACACCCTCCGTGGCAGAGGCGCGTAGTTCGGTAGCTTGGTCGCTGTTCTTTATCGCGTTGCTGTATCTGTCCGCGCCGGCCTTGGCGGTGCTGGTCAAGTACGAGGTCATGGCCCATCTGGTGGGGCAGCCCTTCGACAGCCTCCCGTCGTGGGTGGCGCAGTGGGCCCGTGACCCGAGCCTGCTGACGGCGGCAGACGTCAATGGTGATCGTATCCTGCAGTTTGCGGAGTTGAAGATGGGGGCTGACCTGATCATGCTGGCGACGCCCGAGATTGGCGGCCTGCCGTATGTGGTGTCGGTCTTGGTCGCTGCCGGCGGGCTAGCCGCCGCACTCAGCACCGCCGACGGCCTGCTGCTAACCATCGGCAACGCCTTGGCCCATGACGCCTATTTCAAGGGTGATGACAACCGGGCGCAGGCCATGCGGCGCGTCATGTGGTCCAAATTTGCGTTGCTCGTTGTCGCGCTGATCGCGGCCTATGCCGCTGCGCAACGGCCGGCCGGGATTTTGTATCTGGTGTCGGCTTCGTTTTCCTTGGCGGGTGCGGCCTTTGTGCCGGTCATGGTGCTGGGGATTTTTTGGAGAGGTGCGACCCGGGCCGGCGCAGTAACCGGCATGTTGACCGGTTTGGGCGTTACGGTCTACTACATGGCCATCAATCTGCCCGCCGTGCGGGCTCTGCTGGGGCTGGCGGGCGAAGGACTGTGGTGGGGCATTCAGCCCGTGTCCGCCGGGGTTTTTGGCGTTGCTGCGGGGCTGGCGAGCGCCGTACTGGTGAGCCTGGTGACCAGGCAGCCCGAGGCGACGGTGACGGCAAGCCTTGCCTAGTAGGCCCAGCCTGGGCTATAATCATGGGCTTCGCCTTGCTGCACCTCAATTTAGACGCTGAGGGCAGCTTTCCATTACCCCCGAACACTTGAGTGGGGATATCCAAAAGGAGTATCAATGCGTCACTACGAAATCATTCTCATGATCCACCCGGATCAGAGCGAACAAGTTCCAGCCATGCTGGAGCGTTACAAGGGCATGATCACTGCCGGCGGTGGAAAAATCCATCGCGTCGAAGACTGGGGTCGTCGCCAGTTGGTCTACATGATCAACAAGCTTGCCAAAGCCCATTACCTGTGTGTCAACATCGAAGCCGACCAGGCGGTGATGTCCGAACTCGAACACGCGTTCAAGTTCAACGACGCTGTTCTTCGCCACCTGACCGTGTTGAAGAAAAAGGCCGATACCGGCCCTTCGTCCATGATGAAGACTGTCGAACGCGAAGAAACGCGCAAGACACAGCAGGCTGAATACAACGCCTAACGGCTTTTTTTACTGACGGAGAGTGCCTGCCAATTGCCTTGAACTGAGTGCCTGTATCGCAGAGCAAGATGCCATGCGTTACACACCAGCTGGAATACCGGCCCTGAACCTCAAACTCGAACACGAGTCTGAAACACAGGAAGCCGGGCAGCCCAGACAGATCAAGGTGGCAGTGAAAGCAGTGGCTTTCGGGGCATTGGCAGAGCGGTTGGTCAAACAACCCATTGGCAGTGTCTGGAGGTTCAGCGGTTTTTTAGGCAACACCCGTCACGGTAAAAGCATCGTTTTGCATATTCAAGAATTTTCGCAAGATTAGTTTTTTAGGAGGCCCACATGGCCACGTTCAAAAAATTCAGTAAAGACAAGCGCCCCAAGCGTCCCGCACAAAATCTGCTGTTCAAGCGCAAGCGTTTCTGCCGCTTCACAGTGACTGGCGTCGAAGAGATCGACTACAAGGACATCGACACGCTGCGTGATTTCATCGCCGAAAACGGCAAGATCATTCCCGCACGCCTGACCGGCACCCGCGCGATTTTCCAGCGCCAGCTCAACACCGCTATCAAGCGCGCTCGCTTCCTGGCGATGCTGCCTTACAGCGACCAGCACAAGATCTAAGGAGTACGAACATGCAAATTATTCTGCTCGACAAGGTCGTGAATCTGGGCAACCTGGGCGATATCGTCAAGGTTAAAGACGGTTACGCCCGTAACTTTTTGATCCCTTCGGGCCGCGCTCGCCGCGCGACCGAAGCCGCCAAGGCTGCTTTTGAAGTGAAGCGCGTGGAGCTCGAAAAAGCTGCCGCCGCCAAGCTGGCTGAGTGCCAGGCTTTGGGTGAAAAGCTGGGTGGTACGACCATCAAGCTGACGCAAAAAGCCGGTGTGGATGGCCGTTTGTTTGGCTCTGTGACCAATGCTGACATCGCTGAAGAGCTGGTCAAGAATGGCTACAAGGTTGTCAAGTCGCAAATCCGCATGCCTTTGGGCGCTATCAAGACCGTTAGCGAAAGCACGGTTTCTGTGGCTCTGCACACTGATGTGGTGGTAGATATCACTGTTTCCGTGTACGGCGAAACAGCCTAACTCAAACCTTTGCGCCAGAGCCTGTTTGCAGGTTTCTGGCCTGAGGCTACAAAAGCCGCCAGGGAGCTTCCCTTGCGGCTTTTGCTTTTGTGGATGGCACTTATCCCCAGATTTCCACAGCTTGCCCACACGATTTTCCTGGCTTATGCCCAGGCATTCACTCGACAGACGCAAACTAGCCGCTTAGTATGAATGGTTTGCCGGATTGCATGGATGACCCACGCGAAGCGCCAAACCCTATCCCACCATCCAACCCGAGTTCACCATGTCAGCCGTCCTTTCTGCCGTAGACGAGTACGGCCAAGACCGTCAAATTGCCCAGTTGCGCGTGCCGCCGCACTCGATTGAGGGTGAATCCAGTGTGTTGGGAGGCCTGTTATTGGACAACGCCGCCTGGGACCGGGTTGGCGATATCCTGATGGACAGTGACTTCTACCGTTATGAACACCGGTTGATTTACGCCGCCATTGGTGTTCTGGTTAACGGCAGCAAGCCGGCTGATGTGATTACGGTCTTTGAGCATATGCAAAGCCAGGGCAGGGCGGAGGAAATCGGCGGCCTGGCCTACTTGAACTCACTGGCCCAATATGTGCCCAGTGCCAGCAATATCCGCCGCTATGCCGAGATCGTGCGCGACCGCTCTCTATTGCGCAAGCTGGTCACGGCCAGTGACGAAATCGCCACCAATGCGTTTAACCCCAAGGGTCGGCCGGTGGCGGAAATTGTGGATGAGTCTGAGCAGAAGATCTTCAAGATCGGCGAGCAGGGCAAGCGCAACAAGCAGGGCTTCCAGGCCATGGACACGCTGGTGGTGAATCTGCTGGACCGGGTCCAGGAGATGGCTGACAACCCCAATGACGTGACCGGCGTGCGCACCGGCTTTTATGATCTGGACCGCCAGACCGCCGGTCTGCAGGCGGGCGACCTGATTGTGCTTGCGGCGCGGCCCTCCATGGGCAAGACCGCGCTGGCCATCAATATCGCAGAAAACGTTGCGCTGAACGAGGGCCTGCCGGTGGCAGTGTTCTCCATGGAAATGGGTGCGGCCCAGTTGGCCGTGCGTATCGTGGGCTCCATTGGCCGCATTGACCAGGGCCATTTGCGCACCGGCAAGCTGACCGACGAAGAGTGGCCGCGTCTGACCGAAGCGGTGGAGAAGCTGCGCACCATCTCTCTGCACATCGACGAGAGCCCGGGCCTGACGTCCAGCGAGGTGCGTGCCAATGCCCGGCGCCTGTCACGCCAGTACGGCCAACTCGGTCTGATCGTCGTCGACTATCTGCAGCTCATGAGTGGCAGCTCCACCGATGGCGGCGACAACCGCGCCACCGAACTGGGCGAAATTTCCCGGGGCCTGAAAATGCTCGCCCGTGAGCTCAAGTGCCCGGTGATTGCGTTGTCGCAGCTCAACCGCAGCGTGGAGCAGCGTCCCGACAAGCGTCCCATGATGAGCGATTTACGCGAGTCCGGTGCCATCGAGCAGGATGCCGACATCATCATGTTCATTTACCGCGACGAGTATTACACCAAGGATCAGTGCAAGGAACCCGGTGTCGCCGAGGTCATCATTGCCAAGCAGCGTAACGGCCCTACGGGCACAGTGAAACTCGCCTTCCTGCGCAACATCACCAAGTTTGAGAGCCTGGCGTCGGGCGGTGGCGGGGATTACTAACGGGTTTTGTTGAACCGCAGTGGAGCCGGGGCGTGTGGCGTTCAAAACAAAAAAGGCTTGAAACCAAATCGGTCTCTAGCCCTCGTGTTAATTGCGCAAGATGCTACTGAATTAATAGCATCTAAATCTGTTGGGGTCAGAGCACGTCGCTCCCTGAGTGGTCTGACCCACAAGCACTAGAGTACTTCGCTGGCAAAGTCGGCCAGGCGTGAACGTTCGCCACGCGCCAGCGTGATGTGTCCACCATGCGGCCAGCCCTTGAACTTGTCTACGGCGAAGGTCAGGCCCGATGAGCCCTCGGTCAGGTAGGGTGTGTCGATCTGCGCCAAGTTGCCCATGCAGACGATCTTGGTGCCAGGCCCCGCGCGGGTGATCAGCGTCTTCATTTGTTTGGGCGTCAGGTTTTGCGCCTCGTCGATGATGACGTATTTGTTCATGAAGGTGCGACCGCGCATGAAGTTCATGCTCTTGATCTTGATGCGGCTGCGTATCAGCTCGTTGGTCGCGGCGCGACCCCACTCGCCGGCGCTGGTGTCGGTCTTGCCCAGCACTTCCAGATTGTCGTCCAGTGCACCCATCCAAGGCCCCATTTTTTCTTCTTCGGTGCCGGGCAGAAAGCCAATGTCTTCACCCACGCTGACGGTGGCGCGGGTGACGATGATTTCGGTGTAGCGCCGGTCATCCAACACCTGGGTCAGGCCCGCGGCCAGCGCCATCAGGGTCTTGCCGGTGCCGGCGGTGCCGGTCAGCGTGACAAAGTCGACCTCGGGGTCCATCAACAGGTTCATCGCGAAATTCTGTTCGCGGTTGCGGGTGGTGACCCCCCATACGGCATTCTTCAGGTGGTTGAAGTCGCGCAGCGTTTTGATGACGGCCGTGGTACCGCGGATCTCGGTCACGCGGGCGTACAGGCTGGGTTCACCAGGCGATTCGAAGTACACAAACTGGTTGATCAGCAGGCTGGGTACTACTGGTCCATCGATCTTGTAGAACGTATGTTGCCCTTGCTGCCAGCTTTCCACCGCCTGGCCGTGCGTGGCCCAGAAGTCGGAGGGTAGGGCTGTGGCGCCGGAGTACAGCAGGTCGCCGTCTTCCAGCGTCTTGTCGTTCTGGTAGTCGTCGGTGGCCAGGCCCAAGGCGCGGGCCTTGACCCGCATATTGATGTCCTTGGATACCAGCACCACTTCGCGCGGCGCGTAATGTTGGCGCAGGGCCTCCACCACGCCCAGGATCTGGTTGTCGGCCTTGCCTTGGGGCAGGCTGGTGGGCAGCGTGTAATTCAGCGGCTGGGTCTGGAACAGCAGCTTGCCGCGCGCATCGCGGTTGCCGGTGCTGGACAGTTGGAATCCGGCCGTGATGTCGGCGCCGGGCGTGCCGGCCAAGGCGTCCAGCGTACGGCTGGTCTGGCGGGCATTGCGGGCGACTTCGGTCATGCCTTTCTTGTGGCCGTCCAGTTCCTCCAGCACGATCATCGGCAAATAAATGTCGTGTTCTTCAAAGCGGAACAGTGACATCGGGTCGTGCAGCAGCACATTCGTGTCCAACACAAACATTTTGGTCGGGCCGGTGCGCACGGGTTTGCGGGAGCGGGCGGTTCCGGCGCGGGTCTCCACCTGCACCATGACCGGAGCAGCGACCGGCACCACGGGCGTTTCCTCGCGTACAGTTTTCTCCAGTAATGCGGCCGTCGCCCGCTTGGGGGCTTCCTTGACGATAACTTTTTCAGCTGCGGGCCGTGCGCTGGGCGTTGCTTTAACGGCTTCGAAAGCTTCCGATTTCTGCGCGGGGCGGGCGGCGCTGCGTACAGACGCAACAAAAGCCTTGGGAGGGAGACGGTCAGCAGGTTTTGTAGGGGCGGGTGGCAATGGCATGGATGGTGGGGCTCATGGAAGGGGAAGTGATTGAGGTGGGCATCGCAAAAGCAAAAAAGCCGCCCTGAGCCAAGGCGGCTTTTTGTTGTGGCGCGTTTGCGGTGTTCAACGGCATTGGATCATTATGCATGAGCCAAGTGACACCGCCAGACTGGCGTGTGCCAAAAACCACTCTAACGAGTCAGACGGGTTTTTTCAGCGCCTTAACCGCTTTGAGGACGTCGTCCACATGGCCGGGGACCTTCAGGCCGCGCCACTCTTCTTTCAACAGGCCATCGGCGCCGATCAGGAAGGTGCTGCGTTCAATGCCCTTGACCTTTTTGCCGTACATGATCTTGTTCTTGACCACGCCAAACATATGGCACATTTTTTCTTCGGTATCGGCGATCAGTTCAAACGGGAGTTCCAGTTTGGTCTTGAATTCGTCGTGGGACTTCATGTTGTCGCGGGATACGCCAAATACAGCGGCACCGGCTTTGACAAAGTCTTTGTACTTGTCACGGAACTGCATGGCTTCCGTGGTGCAACCCGGTGTATTGTCTTTCGGGTAGAAATACAACACCATGGTTTTTCCGACGTGGGTAGTATTGCTAACCTTGATACCGCCGGTTGCATTGGCTTCAAATTCGGGTAGGGGCTTGTTGACAACGATCGCCATATGGTACTTTTAGTCTCGCGTTCTGGATGTGTCAGTCAAAGTAGAAGGAGCCAAACGTGACAGCGTTTGATTACCCTCGACTGCAACCCACGATTTTACTCTGAAAAGCACCCCGTAAGCCCTCAGGGTAAACCTGCTTACAACAAAAGGGCCGCAACCACCTTGCGGCCTTCGCCGGCCAGAAAGTTGTAAGTGCGGCAAGCGGCCTGGGTATCCATGGTTTCCACACCAATGCGGCGCGCGTACAAGGCCTGTAGTAATGCAGGTTTGGGGAATCGGATACGTTCGCCGCTGCCAAAAATCACCAACTCTGCATCCATCTCGGCGATGCGCTCGAAATGGCTGTTTTGCAGATCGTCAAACTGCGCGCAGTCCCACAAATAGGGCGCTGCCAAGGTGCTGACCACAACGCTGGAGGTGTATTTTTCGCCGTTGACGGCCACCCAGCCTGGCCCATAACCCGTCACCGAGGACGATTCTGTAGGGTCGGGGAGGAATTTCATGGTGGTGCCTGGGTGAATTTGAATGCTGCACCGCACTAATTACATGCGGAACTGTGGTCAAATTATAGGTTTCGCCCTGTGCTAAAGACTTCTGGAGGGACTTTTGCGTACCATTCAAAAATCGGCCAAGCTGGCTAATGTGCTCTACGACATCCGCGGACCCATCATGGATGCGGCCCGCCAGATGGAGGACGAAGGCCAGAAGATCATCAAGCTCAACCTCGGCAACCTCGCCGTCTTTGGTTTTGATGCCCCGGAAGAAATCCAGCAGGACATGATCCGCAACCTGCCCAATTCGGCGGGTTATTCGGACAGCAAGGGCATATTCGCCGCACGCAAGGCGGTGATGCACGAGACCCAGAAACAGGGCATTGTCGGCGTCACGCTGGACGATATCTACCTGGGTAACGGCGCCAGTGAACTGATCACCATGGCCACCAATGCGCTGTTAGACGATGGCGACGAGCTGCTGCTGCCCATGCCCGACTACCCGCTGTGGACGGCATCGACCAGTCTGTCGGGTGGCACACCAGTCCACTACCTGTGCGACGAAGCGAATGGCTGGATGCCCAACCTGGACGACATCCGCGCCAAGATCACGCCCAAGACCAAGGGCATCGTGGTTATCAACCCCAACAATCCCACCGGCGTGCTGTATTCCGATGCCCTGCTGAAAAGCATTGTCGAGATTGCCCGCGAACACGGCCTGGTGATTCTGGCCGACGAGGTGTACGACAAGGTCCTGTACGACGGCGTCAAACACACCGCCATTGCCAGTTTGTCCACCGACATCCTGACGTTGACCTTTAACTCGCTCTCCAAGAGTTATCGGTCTTGCGGTTACCGCGCCGGTTGGCTGGTGGTGTCGGGCGACAAGAAACACGCTACCGACTACATCGAGGGCCTGAACATGCTCTCGAACATGAAGCTGTGCTCCAACGTGCCCGGCCAGTGGGCGATCCAAACCGCGCTGGGCGGTTACCAGAGCATCAACGATCTGGTGTGCGAGGGCGGCCGCCTGCGCCGCCAGCGCGACCTGGCCTATGAGCTGATCACCGCCATTCCCGGCGTGAGCTGCGTCAAGCCCCAGGCCGCGCTGTACATGTTCCCCAAGCTGGACCCCAAGGTCTACCCCATCGCCGATGACCGCCAGTTCTTCCTGGAATTGCTGCGCGAGACGCGCGTCATGCTGGTGCAGGGTACCGGCTTCAACTGGCAGCAGCCGGACCATTTCCGCATCGTATTTTTGCCACACGAAGACGACCTGCGCGAGGCCATCAACCGCATCGCCAAGTTCCTGGAAAGCTACCGCAAGAGCCACGGCACGCAGGGCGCGCAAACGTCTGTCCCTGCATCTGCTATCAAGTTGGTAGCGACACGCGCATAATTTCCGAGGGCTAGCGCCCTGTTTCACTTAGAGAGTTTATGAAACCGATTCAAGTAGGCCTGTTGGGCATTGGTGTTGTAGGGGCTGGCACATTCAATGTGCTCAAGCGCAACCAAGAAGAAATCCAGCGCCGCGCCGGTCGTGGTATCGCCATCACCATGGTCGCCGATCTGGACGTGGCACGGGCCCAGGCTGTGGTCGGCCCCGAGGTTACCGTGGTCAACGACGCACGCGCTGTCATCGCCAATCCCGATATCGATATCGTCATTGAATTGATTGGCGGCTACGGCATTGCCAAGCAGTTGGTGCTGGAAGCCATCGCCGCTGGCAAACATGTGGTCACCGCCAACAAGGCCTTGCTGGCCGTGCACGGCACCGAGATTTTTGCGGCCGCGTCCGCCAAGGGTGTCATGGTCGCGTTTGAAGCGGCGGTGGCCGGTGGTATTCCCATCATCAAGGCGCTGCGCGAAGGCCTGACCGCCAACCGCATCCAGTGGATTGCCGGCATCATCAACGGCACGACCAATTTCATCCTGTCCGAGATGCGCGATAAGGGCCTGGACTTCGCCGTGGTGCTGAAGGAAGCGCAACGTCTGGGTTATGCCGAGGCCGACCCAACCTTCGACATCGAAGGCGTGGACGCCGCGCACAAGCTCACGCTGATGTCGGCGATTGCCTTTGGCATCCCCGTGCAGTTTGACAAAGCCTACGTGGAAGGCATCACCAAGCTGGGCGCAGCCGACATCAAATATGCCGAGCAACTGGGCTACCGCATCAAGCTGTTGGGTATCACCAAACGTACGGCCAAGGGCGTGGAACTGCGTGTGCACCCCAGCCTGATCCCGAGCAAACGCCTGATCGCCAATGTCGAAGGCGCGATGAACGCCGTGGTGGTGAATGGCGACGCGGTCGGCAACACGCTGTACTACGGCAAGGGCGCAGGCTCCGAGCCCACGGCCAGCGCAGTGATTGCCGACCTGGTCGATATCACCCGCTTGCACACCGCCGATGCCGCGCAGCGCGTACCGCACCTTGCCTTCCAGCCGCACAGCATGAGCGACACCCCCGTGCTGCCCATGGGTGACGTGGTGACCAGTTATTACCTGCGCCTGCGCGTGGCCGACCAGGCTGGCGTGTTAGCCAAGGTGACCGGTATCCTGGCCGAAACCGATATCAGCATTGACGCCGTGTTGCAACGCGAAGCCGATGAAGTGGGCGGCGAGGGCAGCACCCAGACCGACCTGATCATCCTGACCCACGACTGCGTGGAAGCCAAGATGAATGCCGCCATTGCCCAGATGCAGGCCCTGGCCACCGTGCTGGCGCCCATCGTGCGCATCCGCAAGGAGGAACTCGCATGAAATACAGCCCCCACGTTCACTGCGTTCTCTGCCCCCCGAGGGGGCGCTCATTGTCCTTCAGGCGGCTGGGCGGTCAATGATGCAGTACCTGTCGACCCGCGGCCACCCCGACCGCAAACGCTTCTGCGAAATCCTTCTGGAGGGCCTGGCGCCCGATGGCGGCCTGTATTTGCCGGAGTCTTATCCACAGATCAATGCAACAGCGCTGCAACGCCTGCGCCGCAGCTACCGCCAGGGCGCCCCCGGCGGTTATGCCGATCTGGCGTTTGAAATCCTGTCGCTGTTCATCGACGACATTCCCGCGGACGACCTGAAGGCCATCTGCAAGAAGACCTACACCGAAGACGTGTTTGGCACCTCGCAGATCGTGCCGTTGAAGACGCTGGAGGCGCCCAATGCCAAAGCGGGCGAGCCCGGCCTGTACCTCGAAGCTTTGTCCAACGGCCCCACGCTGGCCTTCAAGGATATGGCCATGCAATTGCTGGGCAACCTGTTCGAATACGAACTGGGCCGCCGCGGCGAAGAGCTGAACATTCTGGGCGCCACCAGCGGCGATACCGGCAGTGCGGCCGAATACGCCATGCGTGGCAAGAAGGGTGTGCGCGTCTTCATGACCAGCCCGCACGGCCGCATGAGTGCCTTCCAGCAGGCGCAGATGTTCAGCCTGCAGGACGCCAATATCTACAACATCGCCGTCAAGGGTGTGTTTGATGACTGCCAGGACATGGTCAAGGCCGTGTCCAACGATCTGGAGTTCAAGCGCAAGTACCGCATTGGCACCGTCAACTCCATCAACTGGGCGCGTTTGCTGGCCCAGGTGGTGTACTACT
>JAZKIR010000052.1:0-12423 GCA_040384785.1 Pseudomonadota bacterium | reverse complement strand
CCCCCCCCCCCCCCCCCCCCCTTCGCCCTGCCGCACAGCCAGAATGGTGAGGTAACTGCTGCGATATACAGCGCGCTCGGCCGCCGCCAAACCACACACCAATTCCAACGTGGTTAGTAAAAATGGCTTGCGATACCAACTAAATTTGATACCAATAACAGACCGGTTACGCATATTCCCATGACAAAACATTCCATGCCACGACACCGGCGGCCATTCGCGGGTGGCGCAGAACCCGGGCCAGGAACAGGCCCACCAGAAGGACAGGGCGGTGTGCGCGGCTGCAGGGCTATCATCCCGGCGATAGTCTCCTGCATCGGGTGGGATAGGAAGGTGCAGTCATGAAAGCTTCAAAAGTTCTCCTTCTGGCAAGCCTTGCTGCACTGATTGGCGTTTTCTTTGCACTCGATCTCGGACGCTACCTGAGCCTGGACTATCTGAAGAGCAGCCAGGTCGCATTGGCCCAGTTTTATGCGGAGTCACCTGCGGCGGTGCGTGGCCTCTATTTCGCCGTTTATGTGGCCGTGGCCGCTTTCTCTTTGCCGGGCGCGGCGATCCTGACGCTGGCCGGCGGCGCGGTGCTGGGTCTGGGTTGGGGGCTGCTGCTGGCTTCGTTTGCCGCCAGCATCGGCGCCACGCTGGCCTTTTTGATGGCCCGTTATGCCTTGCGTGACAGTGTGCAGGCGCGGTTTGCCACGCGGCTGGCGGAAATCAACCGCGGCATAGAGCGTGACGGTCCCTTGTATCTGCTGGGTTTGCGCCTGGTGCCTCTGGTTCCTTTTTTCATGATCAACCTGGCCATGGGCCTGACCACGATGCGGGTCTGGACCTACTATTGGGTCAGCCAGTTGGGCATGTTGGCAGGAACCTTTGTCTATGTGAATGCCGGCACGCAACTGGCGCACATCCAGTCCCTGAAGGACGTGGTGAGCCCGGGGTTGTTGGGGTCTTTTGTGCTGCTGGGAATTTTCCCGCTGATCGCACGCAAGCTCCTGGACGCGGTGCAAAGTCGCAAGGTCTACGCGCGCTGGAACGCGGTGCGCCCCAAGACCTTTGACCGCAACCTGGTCGTGATTGGCGCCGGCGCGGGCGGGCTGGTGTCTGCCTATATTGCCGCCGCCGTCAAGGCCAAGGTCACGCTGGTGGAGGCGCACAAGATGGGCGGCGACTGCCTGAACTATGGTTGTGTGCCCAGCAAGGCCCTGATCAAAAGCGCCAAGCTGGCGCACCAGATGCGCCATGGCGCCCAGTACGGGTTGCGCAACACCGAGCCCAGCTTCAGTTTCAAGGCGGTGATACAACGCATCCACGCGGTAGTGGCAGCCATTGAACCGCATGACAGCGTCGAGCGTTACACCGGCCTGGGTGTGGAGGTGCTGCAGGGCTACGCCAGGATCACCAACCCCTGGACCGTGGAGATTGCGCTGAACGGCGGCGGCACGCAGGTGCTGACCACCCGCAGCATTGTTATTGCGGCCGGAGCCCAGCCTTTTGTTCCGCCCCTGCCCGGGCTGGAAGCGGTGGGCTATGTCACCAGCGACACCGTATGGGACCGTTTTGCGCAAATGGACACTCCGCCCAAGCGCCTGGTGGTGCTGGGCGGTGGCCCGATTGGCTGCGAACTGGCGCAAGCCTTTGCACGGCTCGGCTCTGCGGTGACCCAGGTCGAAATGGCGCCACGCATCATGGTCCGCGAGGACGAAGAGGTGTCAAATCTGGCCGCCACCGCGTTACGCGCCGATGGTGTCCAGGTACTGACCGGCCACAAGGCCTTGCGTTGCGAACAAACGAACGGAGCTGCGGGCCTGGTCAAAACCCTGGTCGTGGAACACGAAGGCGCGGAGATACGCGTGGAGTTTGACGAATTGTTATGCGCCGTCGGCCGCACCGCCCGCCTGAGCGGCTACGGGCTGGAAGACCTGGACATACCCACCAACAAGACGGTGCAGACCAACGAATACCTACAAACCATCTACCCCAATATCTATGCGGCGGGCGATGTGGCCGGACCGTACCAGTTCACGCACACGGCAGCACACCAAGCCTGGTACGCGGCGGTGAATGCCTTGTTTGGCGACTTCAAGAAATTCAAGGCCGACTATTCCGTGATCCCCTGGGCGACCTTCATAGACCCAGAGGTGGCGCGGGTTGGACTCAATGAGCAAGAGGCCAAGGAGCAGAAGATCGCGTATGAAGTCACGACATTCGACATCGATGATCTGGATCGGCAGATCTGCGACGAGGGCGCCGGCAGCAAGACCCATGGTTTTGTGAAGGTGCTGACCGTGCCGGGCAAGGACAAGATTCTGGGCGTGACCATCGTCGCCACCCATGCTGGCGATCTGCTGGCCGAGTATGTGCTGGCCATGAAACACGGCCTGGGCCTGAACAAGATTCTCGGCACCATACACACCTACCCCACTCTGGCCGAGGCCAACAAATACGCCGCCGGTGAGTGGAAACGCGCCCACCAACCGCTGGCCTTGCTGGAATGGGTGCGCAAGTTCCATACGTGGCGACGGGGATAACCATGCGGTCGACCTCCAACGGACAGCGAAACACTATAAATAGGATAGTGGGTTGCTCAATGTTGGCGGGGGCTAGCGGCCTATTTCTCATATGCGCCCCGGCCCATGCGCTGGCCCAGGACGTGCCAGCCGCCGCCCCGGCGCTGTTGCGCAGCTTTTCTAACGCCGCCGAGGGTCCGCCGCCTGCACCTTGGCGCGTGGTCGGCCTGCCCGGCGGCGACAAACCGGTGACACAGTTTGACATCGTACGGTTCGGTTCAGACAAGGTACTGCGTGTGCGCAGTGATCGCGCTTATGGCAATCTGACACACACGTTCAAGCCGCCGCCTGGGGCCAGCATGCTGCGCTGGCGCTGGCGGTTGGACCAACCGGTGGCAGGAGCGGATCTGCGGACCAAAAACGGCGACGATGCGCCCATCAAGGTCTGCGCGTTATTTGATTTGCCTCTGGCTTCCATCAGTTTTGTCGAACGCAACATGCTGCGATGGGCCCGCAGAACCAGCGGCGAACACCTGCCGGGTGCCACGCTGTGTTACGTGTGGGACCAAAAGCTGGCCGTGGGCACCGAACTGCCCAACGCCTTCACGTCGCGCATGCGTTTCCTGGTGCTGAATTCTGCCGGCACGCCGTTGCAACGCTGGGTATCGCATACCCGGGATCTGCACACCGATTACCTGAACAGCTTTGGTGCCGAGGGCCGCACCGTTCCACCCTTGCTGGCCATCGTCGTGGGAGCGGACTCCGACAACACGGCGCAGTCCAGCCTGGCCTACGTGGGCGATATCTCACTCATGGAACAATAGCCGGCATGACTGCCGCGGCCAGCCCAACCCCAAACCCCACGCAAAAACCCCAACAATTGGTGCTGCTAGGCGCCGGCCATGCCCATGTGCAGATGCTGATGCAACTGGCGCTGCAGCCCCTGCCGGGAACCGAGGTGATACTGGTCACCCCCTACCCCCGCCAGATGGTGTCCAGCATGGTGCCCGGCTTTGTTGCCGGCCATTACGCGCTGGACGCCTGCGCCATCCCGCTGGAGCCTCTGGTACAACGCAGCGGCATCCGCTGCTTGGAACGCAACGCCGTTGCAGTGGACGCGCAGCGGCAAACCCTGCAACTGGATGACGGCAGCACCCTGCCCTATGACTGGCTGTCGGTAAACACCGGCCTGGTGCAAGACCGCGGCAAGATTGAACACGACCTGCCCGGCGCCCGTGAGTACGGCCTGTTCATCCGCCCGCTGGAGGCCTTTAGTGCCCTGTGGCCACGCGTGGCCGCCATGGGCGATGAACGCGCGCTGCGCGTCGCGGTGCTGGGTGCGGATGCAGGTGCCATTGAAATGGCCCTGGCCGTGCGCCACAGATTGCCTACGGCGGCACTCACGCTGGTATGCGGGCGTGAGCCGCCCGGCGCCATGTATTCCCAAAAAATTCAACAGCGTCTGCTCGCCGTGCTGAAGAAACGCAGGGTGACGGTGTTGCAGGATGTGGCCCTGTCCTTGAAAGCCGGGGCCGTGCAGTTGGGCTGCGGTGCGGACCTGGCCTGCGATGTCCCGCTGGTTGCCGTGGGTACACAAGCGCCGCAATGGCTGGCAGGCAGTGGCCTGGCGCTGGACACAAGTGGCCTTCTGGCCGTGGACATGTACCAGCGTTCCACCAGCCATAGCCGGGTGTTTGCCGCAGGCGACGTCAGCAAGCGCATGGACACCCCCTTGCAAGCCGGCGGAGTCTACGCCCCGCGCACCGGCTTTGCGCTGGCCTACAACCTGGCTGCCGCCATGGCGGGTACCGCGCTCAAACCCCACCCAGCGCAAGGCACCGGTGGCCTGCAACTGCTGTCCTGCGGCGGCCCCTATGCGGTGGGCGCCTGGGGCGGTTTCAGTGCCCAGGGGCGCTGGGTCTGGTGGCTCAGGAAATGGATGGACCGGCGATCCGTGGCGCGTTATTCGGTGCCAGGCACGTAATCACCGAGCGGTGAACATGGGCAGATGCAGCGCAGTGCGCCGATGTCCTGGACACCCACACCAACGAAAAGGTTATTGCGAATGCGAGGAATTCGCATTTATAATCAAACCATCGTTAAACCACACTCCAAAGCACAGTCCCATGATTGTTTGTGTTTGCAAGCGCATCTCTGACCGCGAAATTGCCCGCCATGTGCGCGCGGGCATGGGCTTTGACGATATCCAGTTTGAATTGGGCGTTGCCACGCAATGCGGAAAGTGCGAGGAATGCGCCCGTGACGTCGTGGCGCAATGCAGTCGCACACATCCGGTCGCGGCGCTGCACTGCGAATCACAGCGTATCGTGCTGCACGGCAATCTGGCCGCTGCCCTCCACGCCTAAGACAGCAACGCGGCGGCGGACACAGGCCGCCGTTTCATTTACTGGCCAGCGCGGTCATTTGCAAACACATGTCTTGTAAAAGCTGGGCGCCAGCCTCTGTTTTTGCCTCTTCCGCCTGTTCTTTTCTGCGCGCAGTGAGCTTGGTTTTAAATTCGGCGGTTTTGGCGTAGGCCATTGCGCGCGCGGGCATGCCTGCAAACTCCTTCTTCAGGTTCGCATCGATGTGCGCTGCGTTTCTGGGGTTGCGTTCTTTGCAGGTGGCGTGCAGCGTAACGGCAGCGACCAAGGTTTCGCGCTCCATTTGCAGCACAAACGCGTCTTCCGGATCTTTCTCGGCAGTGCTTGGCTGTTGCGCAAAGGCGAAGGGCGCGGCAAGCAAGGCCGTTGCGCAAAGGGTGTGGCGGATGTAAATGGCAACGCTGGTGTTGTTCATGGATGGTTTTTTGAAAGTTGCAAAGGGCACGGGCTGATCACCCAGACGGCGGGAAACGTCGCTGCGGATTGTGCAGTCCACCAATGAACTTTTTTTGACGACTAGGGGGGTATGCGGTGACTCATGCATCATTTGCATAACTGGAGGCGCCAAGCTCCGCGCCATTTGTGTTGATCGCTCTGGCCTGTCACGGCCCACCCGCACAACCGCCGTGGATGCTGGTTGCGCCGGGTTGAGCGACGTGAACGGCGTCAAACAATTGCTATATTATCGATAGCAAGTCAAGCATATTCCACGAGGGCTATGGCATGTTTTTGCAGTGACCATTCTTTTCAGCGGCTTGAAACCCACTTAGGGTAGGATTTTCACCACCCAGCCTTCCAGGCTTAGCTGGATGTGCCCATTTGGCTTTGCAGGTAGTTCTGCAGGCCGACCTTGTCGATCAGGTCAATCTGGGTTTCCAGAAAATCGATGTGCTCTTCGGTGTCGTCCAGAATGCCTTGCAGCAGATCGCGCGAGCCATAGTCGCGGACCGATTCGCAATGTGCGATGCCGGCCTTGATCGTGGCCTGTGCGCCCTGCTCGCTTTGGAGGTCACAGGCCAGGATCTCGGGCACATTCTCACCCACCAGGAGTTTGGACAAGTCTTGCAGGTTGGGTAAGCCATCGAGCATGAAAATACGGTCCATCAGCTTGTCGGCGTGTTTCATCTCGCCTATGGATTCCTCGTATTCCTTCTTTGCTAACTTGTCCAGACCCCAGTGCTTGAGCATGCGGTAGTGCAGGAAGTATTGGTTGATGGCGGTCAGCTCGTTCTTGAGTTGCGCTTGCAGATGCACGATAACTTGTGCGTCACCTTTCATGGGATTCTCCTTGTAGTTCCATATCGTATTGTCACCGCCATGCCGGCATGGGCAAACACATTCGCCAATACCCGCGCACATGCGGTCTGCTTGCGTATGAGGTTGATAGGCGTTTGCATTTTGAGTTTGCGTGGCCGCCCAGGCTCTTAATCTGCCAAGATGCGTTCGGGAAAGCTGTACACCACCAGCCCCGACTCGCGCACAAAGCCAACCAGGCAAATCCCGGCTTGCTCGGCCAGGCGCACCGCCAGCGCGGTTGGAGCGGAAACGGTCGCCAGCAAGGAAATGCCGGCGCGGGCGCATTTTTGCACCAGTTCATAACTGGCGCGGCTGCTCATCAAGACCCACCCCGCACGGGAATCGACCTTGTCGTGCGCCAGCGCCCCCACCAACTTGTCGAGTGCGTTATGGCGCCCCACGTCCTCCATGGCCTGCTGCACCTGGCCCCGGGCATCGGCCCAGGCGGCAATATGCAAGGCACCGGTCAGCGCGTTCAGCTCCTGGTACCGCGGCAGACTGGCCATGGCGGCCACCAGATCACTGCGGCGCAGGCGCAGCGCATGGTCCAGCGGCAGCATGTCCAGATCCAGCGCCTGCAGGCTCTCCAAACCACACAGGCCACAACCAGTGCGGCCAGCCAATTGGCGCCTGCGCCCCTTCAGCTTGCTGAATTGCCCACCACTGATGGTCAGGCGCATTTCAATGCCGACCTGCTGCGGATGGCAACTGACGTCGTAAACCTGCGCCACGCTGTCAACAATGCCCTCGGACAGGCTAAAGCCGGTCGCAAACGCTTCCAGATCAGCCGGCGTGGCCATCATCACCGCATGCGAAATGCCGTTGTAGACCAGCGCAATGGGCGTTTCCTCGGCCAGCGCATCCTGTGCGGCCTGCACCACACCGTCCCGGTAGCGCAGCACGGCTTGCTGCTGCGTGACGGCAGGCATGGGGACTGGTGCTGGCGGCACTGGGGTTTGCAGCGCGCCCGCTTCCAGCGCCGCACGGCCCGAAGCGGACAGGCTCAGCAGCAGGCGCTCGCCATCCTCCCGCCGGTCCACCCAGCCCAACCCCGGTTTGCCAGCGATCTCGGCGTCACCCACATACGCCAGGCAACGCAGCAGCGTGCTCATGCGAATGCCCAAAGTCTTGCACAGCCGCGCACTGGAAATGGGGGCATCGTGCTCGGCCAGCTCCTGGACCACGGCGGCCGCAACATCGGCCATTTGTTCGCCCATGGCCGCGCTCAAGCCGCGTGCGGCGTCAACTGCACCGGCACCGCCTTGGAGGTCGGCGTATCGGCCCCCAGGGCGACGCTGGACAGCGGGACCAGCGCATTGGTTTCCGGAAAATAGGCTGCCAGATTGCCAATCGGAATCGCATGCGCCACCAGCATGAAGCGTGTGGCCATGCGTTCGATGCCGTCTTCGGCCACACTGCGCATGTCCACCCAATCACCCGGCTGCAGGTTCAGGCTGGCAATGTCGTCCGCGTGCATGAACAACACGCGCCGTTCACCAAACACGCCGCGGTAGCGGTCGTTCAAGCCGTAGATCGTGGTGTTGTACTGGTCGTGCGAGCGCAGCGTGGTCAGGTTGAACACACGTCCGCTGTTGCCCTGGCGTGCACGATGGATCGGCAAATCGACCGGCACCGCATGAACGTGGAAATTGGCCTTGCCATTGCCGGTGGTCCACAGGCGTTCCGCGGCCCGGTTGCGCAAATGAAAACCACCCGGCACCTTGACCTTGCCGTTGAAGTCGGCAAAGTCCTCGAACACCGCCGCGATCTTGTCGCGGATGCGGTCGTAGTCCGCCAGCAGCCATTGCCATGGCGTCTTGCTGTGTTGCAGCGTGGCCTCTGCCAAGCGCGCAACGATCATGGGCTCGGACAACAAATGCGCGGAGGCCGGCGCATTGATGCCCGAGGACAGGTGCACCATGCTCATGGAATCTTCCACGCTGATGGCTTGCGGCCCGGTTTGCTGCACGTCAATTTCGGTGCGCCCCAGGCACGGCAGGATCAAGGCCTCTGTGCCGTGCACCAGGTGGCTGCGGTTGAGCTTGGTCGCCACATGCACCGTCAATGCACAGCGTTCCAGCGCCCGGTGGGTGCGTACCGTATCGGGCGTGGCAGTGGCAAAGTTACCGCCCATCGCAAAGAAAACCTTGCCGGGCTCCGCCAGCATGGCTTCAATGGCACTGACCGTGTTGTAACCCGGTGCGCGCGGCGGGCTAAAGTCAAACACCTGGCCGAGTTTGTCGAGAAAAGCCGGCGCCGGTTGTTCATAAATGCCCATCGTCCGGTCGCCCTGCACATTGCTGTGGCCCCGCACCGGGCAGGCACCGGCGCCCGGCTTGCCGATGTTGCCGCGTATCAGCAACCAGTTCATCAGCATGTGGATCGTGCCCACCGCCTGCTGGTGCTGGGTGATGCCCATGCCCCAGCAGGCGATGGTGCGTTCGGCTTGCAGGTAGACCTGCGCGGCGCGACCGATTTGCGCTTGCGTGAGTCCCGACTCCTGTTCGATCAAGGCCCACGATTCGGCCAACACGTCTTGCGCAAAGGGTTCGAAATTGGCACAGTGCTCGGCAATGAAGGCAGTGTCAATCTGGCGTGCGCTGCCTTGCCGTTGCGCCTGCAGATCGGCCTCCAGCACGTACTTGACCATGCCCTTGACAGCGGCCAGGTCACCCCCAATTTTCAATTGGAAGTAATCGGACGTGATGTCGGTGGAGCTATTGGTCAACATCTCCAGAGCGCTTTGCGGATTCTGGAATTTTTCCAACCCCCGTTCGCGCAAAGGGTTGAAGGCCACAATCTTGGCTCCGCGCTTGGCCGCCTTGCGCAATTCACCCAGCATGCGGGGGTGGTTGGTGCCCGGGTTTTGGCCAAAGATGAAGATCGCGTCCGCCAGCTCAAAGTCGGACAGCAGCACCGTGCCCTTACCCACGCCTATGGCCTGGCGCATGGCCACGCCCGAGGGTTCGTGGCACATATTGGAGCAATCGGGAAAGTTGTTGGTGCCGAACTCGCGCACAAACAACTGGTACAAAAACGCGGCCTCGTTGCTGGTGCGCCCCGACGTGTAAAAGATGGCGTCGTTGGGGCTCGGCAAGGCGTTCAACCGGGTGGCGATCAATTCAAACGCGGCATCCCAGGTGATGGCCTGGTAGCGGTCGCTGGCGGGGTCGTATTGCAGCGGTTCGGTCAACCGACCCAAGCCTTCCAGCTCGTGGTCGGTCCGCGCCTTCCATGCCGTCACGGTTTCCGCCGCAATGACGGCAGGCGTGGCGCGGCGTGCGGTCGACTCGGCGGCCACGGCCTTGGCGCCGTTTTCACAGAATTCAAAGGTCGACGTATGGTCTGCGTCGGGCCACGCGCAACCGGGGCAGTCAAAACCATCGGGTTGGTTGGCGGCCAGCAAGGTGCGCACGCCCTTGGCCGGAATCCCCTGCTCAAAAACCTGCTGCGCCACACTCTTCAAGGCGCCCCAGCCGCCGGCGGGTCGGTTATAGACTTTGATCTTCTTCATGTGGACCACATTTTGCTAAGGTTGGTCAGTGTAATGAACGCGGCGGTTACAGGCTTGCCGCAGTTCGGCCACGGCACCCTTCTGGTGGTTACCCATGCAGCTTTCTCCCCTGTTTGTGCGATGACAACCGCGCTACCCGAGGCTATAAGGCGAAAACAAGGCTGCGCGGCATGAAGACCTTTGAGTCCGTTGCACCGCACCCGGCGCCGGGTGAGACCTTCTCCACCCGCCACCATCCCGTCCAGTCTTTTCAATGGGCGGACTATGGTGTCAAACCCGGGCGCGACTATGTCTACACCGTCGTCGCCCTGTACGGCACGCCAGCCGCCCTGGAGCCCCGTCATGCCATGGAGATCGCGGTGCACACGGAGCCGGAACATGATGGGACGTATACCGTGTACTTCAACCGCGGCTCGGTCGCGACGCAGGAATATGCGCGCCGCTACCAGGACAAAAAACCCTCCGCGGCCGGCCCCGGCGCCTACGCATGGTTGTCTCGCGGCCTGTTGGAAGCCTTTATCGCCTTCCTGGGCTAGGCCAAGGCGGGCTGGTCCCTACACGGAGCCATCTACGAGTTCCAGTGGGATGCCGCGCTGGAGGCGGTGCAGGCCGCCGTGGCGCGGGGCGCCGACGTGCACATCATTTTTGACGCGATCGTGGCACACGACTCCGACGGAAACGCCAAGGGTCCGTGGCAAAAAAACCGCACGGCAATAGACCGGTTCGGCCTGGGTGGTGTGTGCGCAGGCAGAGCCAACGGCAAGCTGATGCACAACAAGTTTTTTGTGCTCAGCAAAAACAACAAACCGGTGTCCGTGTGGACCGGGTCTACCAATCTGACCGAGAACGGCATCTTTGGACATTCGAACCTGGGCCATATCGTCAAGTACAGCGACATTGCAAAGGCCTACGTTGCCTACTGGCATCGGCTGGAAGCGGACCCGGCCGTCCATGCGGCCTACCGCAACGCCAACATTGCGGTGGGCAGCACACCACCTGTTACTTGGACGGCCGAAACCGTAACCGTGTTCTCGCCACGGGGCACCGACCTGGATGCGCTGAATTGGTACGCCAGCCTGGCCGACACAGCAAAGAATGCCTTGTTGATGGCCTTTGCCTTCGGCATGCATCCTCTGTTCCAATCCGTCTACCGCAGGGACGATAACGTCCTGCGCATGGGTTTGCTCGAAACCACGACGCGCAGCCCCAGCACCGCAGTCCAGGATGCGCAGGACATCAAGGCTATTCGACAGCGGCCCAATGTGGTGGTGGCCATCGGCAACCGCATCACCACCAACAGCTTTGACCGCTGGCTCAAGGAACTGGCACAGGTTCACGATGAGCAAGTGCATGTGCACTGGATACACACCAAATACATGCTGATCGATCCGCTGGGCAAGAACCCGGTGCTCGTCACCGGCAGCGCCAACTTCAGCAAGGCCAGCACCGACACCAATGACGAAAACATGCTGGTCATACAGGGCAACAAACGCATTGCCGACATTTACTTCGGCGAGTACATGCGGCTCTACAACCACTATGCGTTCCGCGAGGCGGTGAATCGCGCCCTGGATCAGAAGAAGGTGGACCAGGCTTCGGATTGGAAGCCGCAGTACCTTGAAATTAAAGACGACTGAATGAAGAGCTACTTTGACGCGAACGACAGGTCAGCACGTTACGCCAGACGCAAATACTTTGCAGGGGCGATTTCGCTTTGATACGCGCTGCGAAGCCGAAGAGACGGGCCTGGCCCGCTTGACCAGATCAGACTGAAACGGACGATCCCAACGGGCTCACCCTTTATGTACGGGCTTAGGACTGGCGCCTGTGACCGATCCAAACGGATTCTCCAACCGCCTGAATCAATACCCAAGACTTGAAAAGCCCAGAAATGCCCTTATCATTAGCACTCGTCGGTAATG
Source organism: Pseudomonadota bacterium (assembly GCA_040384785.1). GTDB lineage: Bacteria > Pseudomonadota > Gammaproteobacteria > Burkholderiales > Burkholderiaceae_C > Allorhodoferax. The sequence continues at coordinate 800 of JAZKIR010000052.1, read as the reverse complement.
AGTGCTAACACCACCCTCCGCCGCAAGTTAATGAGTACCAACTTCTTTGTGAAGTCGGTGCACGTTTGTGACTGAAATAGTTTTTAAACCTAGGAGATTCCCCATGAAACTGCGTCCTTTGGCAGACCGCGTGATTGTGAAACGCGTCGAAAACGAAACCAAGACCGCCTCCGGCATCGTCATTCCTGACAGCGCTGCGGAAAAGCCTGATCAAGGTGAAGTCTTGGCCGTGGGCCCAGGCAAGAAGAACGACAAGGGTGATCTGATTGCCATGAACGTCAAGGTCGGTGACCGTGTCTTGTTCGGCAAGTACAGCGGCCAGACCGTCAAGGTCGCCGGCGACGAATTGCTCGTCATGAAAGAAGACGACCTCTTCGCTGTTGTAGAGAAATAAAGCTACTGCGCGCGTGCCATGCGTCGTTGGTCGGTGCTCGCAATCCTCACGTACAGGAAGTACGTTCCGGTTGCTGCGCTCCGTCCGCCTAGCCTGACACACGCTCGCTACGCTTTCTTTCACCACAACGAGTCATTTTTATTTTGAAATTATTGGAGTCATAACATGGCAGCAAAAGACGTAATTTTCGGCGGCGAAGCCCGCGCACGCATGGTTGAAGGCGTGAACATTTTGGCCAACGCGGTCAAAGTGACACTCGGCCCCAAGGGCCGTAACGTGGTTCTGGAGCGCTCGTTCGGCGCCCCCACCGTGACCAAGGACGGTGTGTCCGTGGCCAAGGAAATCGAACTCAAGGACAAGCTCCAGAACATGGGCGCGCAGATGGTCAAGGAAGTCGCTTCCAAGA
>JAZKIR010000051.1:0-24520 GCA_040384785.1 Pseudomonadota bacterium | reverse complement strand
TGGCGCCGCGCGCCACCTCGCTGCCGGTGCCGCTGGTGGTCGGCACGGCGATGATGGGGGACACGCGCTCGGTGATCCGTGGTGAGCCGCCTTCAATGGTCGCGTAGTGGGTTAGTGGCCCTTCGTGTGTTGCCGCGATGGCCACACCCTTGGCGCAGTCAATCGCCGAGCCGCCACCCACCGCGATCAGGCCATCACACTGGTTGGCGTGGTACACCGCAACGGCAGCGCGCACGGCGGCTTCGGTGGGGTTGGAGGGTGTCTGGTCAAACACCGCCACAGGCAAGCCGGGCAGGGCGTCCAGCGCCTTTTGCAGCACGCCCGCCGCCTTGACACCGGGATCGGTCACGATCAGGGGCCGCGTGATGCCGACCCGCGCGCACTCCTGTTTCAGCAGACTGACGGCACCAAAATCGAACTGAACCTGGGTGATGTAGTAGATCAAGGACATGGAGTGCTGCGGTAGTATGGAAAGTTGGCACTGTACCAAGAACCCCTAAAAACATGAGTCACCACCGTAACCCCAGGGCCTTGCTGACACCCGCCATGCGCGGCGTGTTGGACCGCATGGCCCGTGTCGGCCATCCGCCGCTGCACGCCCTGACACCGGTGCAGGCCCGTGCCGCCTATACAGCTGGCGCCGACGTGCTGGAACTGCCTTTGCAGCCCATGGTGCGGGTTGAAAATTTCCACATCACTGCGCGGGACGGTTTTGCGATCCCCGTGCGCCTGGTAGCGCCCAACGATGAGCCGCTGCCCGTGCTGGTGTACTTCCATGGCGGCGGTTTCACGATAGGCAGCATCGAGACCCATGACGGCCTGTGCCGGCAACTGGCCCACCATGCGCATTGCGCGGTGTTATCCGTGGATTACCGGCTGGCGCCGGAACACAAGTTTCCGACCGCCGCCGACGATGCCTGGGATGTTGTGCAATGGGTCGCACAGCAGGGCGTCAGCCGCGCGCTCGTTCCCAGCCAACTGGCCCTGGGGGGTGACAGTGCGGGGGGCACCTTGGCCGCAGTCTGTGCGATTTTGGCGCGTGATGCCAGCATCCCGATTGCCTTGCAATTGCTGTTCTATCCGGGCACGGGGGCCCACCAAATCAGTGAATCCCACCGCACGTTTGCCCATGGCTTTGTGCTGGAAGAGCCGCACATCAGCTACTTCTTCAACCACTACTTGCGCAACGCAGACGACCGGGACGATTGGCGTTTTGCGCCGCTGGATGGGCACGACGCCTCGGGCCATCCGGTGGATCTGGGCGGCTTGGCGCCGGCCTGGTTCGGCCTGGCCGAGTGTGATCCGCTGGTCGACGAAGGCGTGCAGTACGCCGACCGCTTGCGCATGGCCGGCGTGGCGGTGGATCTGGAAATTTACCGCGGTGTGGTGCACGAATTCATCAAGATGGGCCGCACCATACCCGAGGCCAAGAAGGCCCATACCGACGCGGCACGTGCATTGACCCACGCATTCAAGGAGATTTTGTAATGGCGAGTACCCGACGATCCGACTTCCGTTTCTTCCACCGCCTGCAGGTGCGATGGGCCGAGGTGGACATGCAGAAGATTGTTTTCAATGCCCACTACCTGATGTATTTCGACACCGCCATGTCGGACTACTGGCGCAAGCTGGCCTTGCCCTATGAGGCCACTTTGCACGCGCTGGGAGGCGATCTGTTTGTCAAGAAAGCCAGCGTGGAGTACCACGGCTCGGCGCGTTACGACGACCAGATTGATGTGGGTCTGCGCTGTGCCCGCATAGGTACTTCTTCCATCCTGTTTGAGGGTGCCATTTTTCGTGGCGACACTTTGCTCATCACCAGCGAGTTGCTGTATGTGTATGCCGACCCGGCCAGCCAGACCTCACAACCGGTTCCGGCTGCGCTGAGAGCCGTGTTTGAAGGTTTCGAGGCCGGTCAAGCGATGACGCGTTTGCAGGTGGGAAGCTGGGACAGCGTGCGGGAGCAAGCGTCCGCGTTGCGCACCGCGGTGTTTGTGCAAGAGCAGAGCATTGGTGCCCACATGGTGTGGGACGACGCTGACGCCGAGGCCGTGCACGCACTGGTCTGCAACCATTTGGGCAGGCCGGTAGCCGCGGGCCGTCTGCTGCAACATGCACCGCGCGTGGGTCGCATAGGGCGCATGGCCACAGACAGGGGCCTGCGGGGCGCCCATTTTGGGCGTGAGGTTTTGTTGGGACTGATCGAAGCCGCCCGCCAACGCGGCGACACGGAAGTGATGCTGCATTCCCAATGCAGCGCCCAGGGGTTTTACAGCCGCCTGGGGTTTATTGAGCGTGGAGCGGTATTTGAAGAAGCGGGCATTACACACATCGAGATGGTGCTGCCGCTGAACTCAAAAACCGAGTGAGGCCAACAGGTCGTCGACGTCGCCTTGCGCCAGGGCCGCTTCGGTGGTCTGGGGGCCTTGCAGCTGGTGGGTTTCGCCCGTGAATTCCACCTCTTCCTTGGGTTGCTGATTGGGCGCACTGTCGACCAGCAATTGCACCATCTGCAGTTCAGTGCGGTTGATGATGTCAATGACCTTCTTGATGACCTGACCGGACAGATCCTGGAAGTCTTGCGCCATCATGATGTCGCTCAGGATCGAGCCCTGTTTACCCGCGAATTCCGATGTGCGTGCGGCAAATTTGGCACAAACGCCCATCAGCGCGCGAGCGCGCTCCACGGTCAGATCTTCGGATGCGGCCATGCGGTTCAAGGATTGGCCGAGTTCTTCACCGCGCTTCACCAGATCGTCACATTCCGGCTTTGCGGCGTCGACCAGATTCAGCACCGTGTTGGCCGCGTTTTCGGTCATCTTGCCGACGTGGGCCAGACGTTCTCGGGCGTTAGGAAACTCCTCGACAACATTCTGCAAGTCGTTGCTGCCGCCCAAGACGCTGAATGCTTCATGCATCTCACGGGTGATGGCGCCCAGGCGGGCAAACGCTTCTTCTTTGCTTATCGGATTAGACATCTTTGAAACCAACCTCTTCTGGACATGTTGTCTGATTCTGGCGTAATTATGAAGCGCTAATCCTCCACGCACGCAATTTACCTGCAAATTGGTCGTTTGCGTAGAACCGGCATCAAATGTCGTCGAGCAATACGTAGGGCAGGGGCACAATCTGCAGGACCGGCCCCTGGTTTGAACCCAGATGGATGGCGCCCTTTTCCAGAGCCGATAGCTGGGCAGAAACAATCGCATCAAAGCCCCCGCCTGGTGCAGGTGCAGCCTGCACAACGGTGGCAACCGGCTGGCTGTCATCGTCTGCGGCAAATGCAGAGTCACCCGCTGCCATGGGCACGTCGCCGTGAACTATGAAGGCCCTGCGCTTCAGGGTTCCGCGGAATTGGCTGCGCGCAACGATCTCCTGACCGGGATAACAACCCTTTTTGAAATTGACGCCGCCGATGGATTCGTAGTTCAGCATTTGCGGCACAAAGGCCTCAACCACCGGCGCGGAAATGGTGGCCACGCCACTGCGCACCTCAGACCACAGCCAATGCTCAGCGGACAAGGTTTCGCCCGTGGGCGCAGGCTCGTCTGCGAGGGCCACCCACAATTGACGCGGAACTCCGTCCGCAGGATACAGATTGACTGCAGTGGCTGCGCCAATATCGGCCTTGGCCCACGCAGAATTTATGCCATCAGCTATAGATTTAGTAGCATTCCCCGCCAAACCGTAGAGCGCAAACTCTGCCGTGGCATCGCTCAGTTTCGCTTTGGCACGCATGACGAACATGGACAGACGCTTCAGCGTAGGGGGCAAAATATCATTGCTGCAGACCAGCAGGATTTCTGTGGCGCTTCGCTTGAAACCAATAAAGCTGGCTTGCATGCGCCCTTTGGCGGAGCAAAAGGCGGCGAGGCGTGCGGTCTGCAAATCCAGCAGCGAGAAATCGTGGGTCAATTGCCCGTGGATGAATTTCGCGGCGTCTTCTCCGACGATTTTGATGACGCCAAGATGGTTGAGTCTTGCAACACCGTCCAGGTTTGAGAATGCGGGCGTGTTGGTGGTCAGGGGCGATGTCGTCGTGTTCATGGCGTGAATTATCATTCCTCCCATGATTTCACAAGGTATGTAGGGCTGTGCGTTTTTTTCTTCTCGTCATTTTTGCCCTTGTTCTGCTTACTGCGGGTGTCGGATACCTGTGGTTGAACGATCCCTTTGACTTGCCAACGGCGACCGTAGATTTATCCATTGAGCCTGGCACCAGTGCCCGAGAGACAGCGTCCACGGTGGTAGACGCTGGCGTTCCGGTCAATCCAACGTTGCTGCATGCCTGGTTCAGATTGTCCGGGCAGTCTCGCCAGATCCGGGCTGGGAGTTATGAGCTGGACCGCGCGACGACACCTCGAAGCCTGCTGCAAAAATTGGTTCGTGGTGAAGAGGCTTTGCGCAGCGTCACGCTGGTCGAGGGTTGGACCTTCCGCCAGATGCGCGACGCACTGCAGAAAGCCGAGCAGCTCAAACCGGATTCCCAGGCATTGTCTGCAAGCGACATCATGCAGCAGCTCGGCCAACCCGGTGTGCCAGCGGAAGGGCATTTTTTTCCGGATACCTACACCTATAGCAAGGGCTCCAGCGATCTGGCCGTGCTTAAGCGCGCCATGCGGGCCATGGATAAACGCCTGGCAGCGGCCTGGGCCCAACGCGATCCGCAGACGCCGTTGGCATCTCCCGAGCAGGCCCTGGTACTCGCGAGTATTGTTGAAAAAGAGACGGGAACGCCCAACGACCGACCCACCATTGCAGCGGTGTTTAGCAACCGATTGCGCATCGGCATGCGGCTGCAAACCGATCCCTCGGTGATCTATGGCATGGGCGAATCATTTGACGGCAATTTGCGCAAGAAAGACCTGCTGACGGATACACCCTGGAATACCTATACCCGAACCGGCCTGCCACCTACGCCGATTGCTATGCCAGGCAAGGCATCCTTGCTCGCCGCAGTGCAGCCAGCCCAGTCCAAAGCCCTGTATTTTGTGGCCCGGGGCGATGGCAGCAGCCATTTCAGCTCCACGCTGGATGAGCACAATAGGGCGGTCAACAAATACCAGCGCGGACAATAGCGCAATGAACGACAACGCAATGAGTGGACTATTTATCAGTTTTGAAGGCATAGACGGCGCCGGAAAATCCACGCATATTGAAAGCTTGGCGCAGGCCTTCAAGGCGCAGGGACGGGTTGTGACACTGACCCGCGAGCCGGGTGGCACGCCCTTGGCCGAGCAATTGCGCCAAATGGTTTTGAACGACTCCATGGACGCGATGACTGAAGCCTTGCTGGTGTTTGCAGCGCGGCGAGATCATCTGCAGAAGGTGGTTTTGCCGGCCCTGGCGCGCGGTGAAGTGCTGTTGTGTGACCGCTTTAGCGATGCCACTTTTGCCTACCAGGGGGCGGGACGGGGTTTTGATTGGGAAACACTGTTGGCGTTGGAGGCCTGGGTACAGGGCAGGGGAGTGCTAGGCGAATCCCTTGCAACCGATCGCGTGGTTCAACCGGACTTGACGATCTGGTTTGACCTCCCCCCTGGCATTGCGGCGCAAAGATTGACCAGCGCCCGGGTCCCGGACCGGTTTGAGTCCCAACCCCTGGCCTTCTTTGAGAAAGTGGCGGGTGGCTATGCCAAACGCCTGGCCGCAGATCCCCTGCGTTTTGCCCGGATCAATGCTGACCAGACACTACAATCCGTATGGGAGGACGTGGCTCGGGCCGTTCGAGCCAAGGGCTTGTTGCCACATGATTGAAACCCTCGCCCCAACTCCGCCTGGCACTCCGCCCTGGATCGCAGCCCAGGCCAAGCTGTTGCTGGCGCAGCGTGGCCATGCCTGGCTGCTGCACGGCCCGTCCGGATTGGGGCAGTACGGCCTGGCCATGGAGTTGGTTCGGGCCTGGTTGTGTGAGCAACCAGGCGATGTAGGGGCATGCGGTGTGTGTGGCAGTTGCCACGCCATCGATGTACGCACACATGCCGACCTGTGCGTGCTGATGCCTGAAACGACATTGCTGGAACTGGGTTGGCCACTGGGTGAAAAGGCACAGACAGAAATCGACGACAAGAAACGCAAGGCCAGCAAGGAAATCCGTGTGGACGCCATGCGCGAAGCGGTGGAGTTTGCGCAGCGCACCAGCGCCAGGGGGCGCGGCAAGGCAGTCCTGGTGTTCCCGGCAGAGCAGATGAACACCATAACCGCCAATGCCCTGCTGAAGACACTGGAAGAGCCACCGGGTGATGTGAAGTTTGTTCTGGCCAGCGAGTCGGCCCACCAATTGCTGCCAACGATACGCAGCCGCTGCCTCGGGCATGCCATGCAGTGGCCGGATACCCAAACCAGCCAGGACTGGTTGCGGTCCCAAGGTTTCGATACAGCACAGGCACGGTTGCTGCTGACAGCCATGGGCGGGCGTCCTGAGGACGCACTGGCCTTTGCCGCGTCCGGCCGTGACCCAAGTGCTTGGGCTGCTCTGCCCAAGGCTGTAGCACGGGGTGACGTGGCGTTCTTCAAGGAATGGACCATCGCCCAGGTTGTGGACGCATTGCACAAGCTATGCCACGATCTGATGGCTCGGCATGCCGGAGCGCAGCCACGCTTTTTTGCGCCGAGCGACCTGGGCGGCACCGCGTCCATGGCTGCACTCAGCGCCTGGGGTAAGACGCTATCCCGTACCATGCGCACCATGGAGCACCCATTTAATGCCGGCTTGATGTTGGAAGCCCTTGTCGGGCAGGCCAAATCGGTCTTAAACTCCAGCAACTGAATACGCACCATGAGCACAGCACCTACAACCGCCGCCCCCAGACCTAGCGTCATTCAGCTTTCCATCAAGGAAAAGGCCGCGTTGTACGCTGCCTACATCCCCATTTTTTCGGAAGGTGGCGTCTTCATACCAACAGCACGCGAATACGCTTTGGGCGACGACGTGTACGTATTGCTGTCCTTGCCCGAAGATATGCAACGTTATCCTGTCGCAGGAAAAGTGGCATGGGTAACGCCCGCCAAGGCCGCAGGTGGGCGTACGCAAGGCGTAGGCATTACCTTCCCAAAGGACGAAAAGTCCCGCGCGCTGAAACAGAAAATCGAAGAGATTTTGGGTGCACACATGGCATCTGAGCGTCCCACGCAGACCATTTAAGCCCTTTCACTGCCCCCCGCGATAAGGCGCCTTACCCAGGCGCGCACCATGTTCACTGATTCCCATTGCCACCTGACCTTTCCGGAGTTGGTCGCCTCCCTGCCTGCCATTCGCCAATCCATGGCCGACGCTGGCGTAGACCGCGCACTGTGTATTTGCACGACGCTGGAAGAGTTTCCAGAGGTCCACCAACTCGCGACCCAATATGACAATTTCTGGGCCAGCGTGGGCGTGCATCCGGACAACGAGGGCGTCACCGAACCCACGCTGGACGATCTGCTGCAGCGAGGGCAATTGCCGCGCGTCGTCGCCATTGGCGAGACCGGGCTGGACTACTACCGTCTGGGAGACAGAACCCATGCCGACATGCACTGGCAGCGTGAGCGCTTCCGCACGCATATCCGTGCGGCGCGGCAGTTGCAAAAACCCTTGGTCATCCACACCCGCAGTGCGTCGGAAGACACTTTGGCCATATTGAGAGAAGAGGGAGAAGATGGCTCCGCAGGGTCCGCAGGCGGCGTGTTCCATTGTTTTACCGAGAGCCATGAGGTTGCCCGCCAAGCTTTGGATCTGGGGTTCTACATTTCTTTCTCCGGCATTTTGACCTTCAAGACGGCGCAGGATTTACGTGATGTGGCAAGCTGGGTCCCCATGGACCGCTTGTTGATAGAAACCGACAGCCCCTATTTGGCGCCCGTGCCTTACCGTGGAAAAACCAATAATCCTTCGTATGTACCTTATGTGGCAAAACAGTTGGCGGCTTTGAAAGGCTGTAGCGTCGAGGCGATTGGGGAAGCGACAAGCCTCAATTTCACACAACTGTTCTGCGGCGTGCAATGATGAGAATTTACTTCAGATATATTGTTTATCTAGTTGTTTCAATTGGATTTTCAGCTGTCAATGCTGGTTCGTACGACGATTTCTTCTTGGCCATTCAACGGGACGATGCCGGAGCCGTACGTGGGCTTCTGACTCGGGGGTTTGACCCCAATACCGTGAACCCTAAGGGCGTTCACGGCTTGGTTGTGGCCCTACAGGTACCTGCGCCCAAAGTCATTGCCGCCTTGCTGGAGATTCCGGCAACCCAAGCCGAGGTTCGCACCGTAAACGACGAAAGCCCATTGATGTTGGCCGCGCTCAAGGGTTATTTGGAAGTTTGCCAACAGCTGATTGCCCGTGGTGCGGACGTCAACAAGCCCGGTTGGACGCCGCTGCATTATGCGGCGACTGGTGGTCACCTGGCCATCATGCGTCTGCTACTGGACAACCATGCGTACATTGACGCCGCGTCGCCGAACGGTAGTACGCCTCTGATGATGGCGGCGCGGTATGGAACACGTGATGCGGTTCAACTGCTTGCCGACGCTGGCGCTGATCCGACGGTGAAGAATGCCGTAGGGCTGACAGCAATTGATTTTGCCCTGCAGGTACAGCGGGACGATGTCGTTGCGGTGATCGCCAAGGCCGTGCAGAAGTTTGTCGGCAAAGGGTCGTGGTAACTTTATACGATGTATATTATGTTAAGTTAAAAAGATACCAGGCCGACCTTCTCTACAGAATAGTGAACGACACGGTTGGCACACTGGCATCTGCAAACGATGCACCCAAGGCTAGCTCCCCTTTGCCGTGCAGCACACACTCTTCGCGTCGCAACAAGACGTCCGAACCGGTGGTGCCTAAAAAACGAACCCAGCTTCCGTAACTGCTGGCGTCGACAAAGACAACACTTCCATTGCGCCATTCCAACCGTGCGTGGATACGCGAGACACGTGGATCGTTGACCACAAACTCGGCATCACGCACGCGACCCAGTCGAACGGGCAGATCAAAAGACTTGAAACGCTTGGTGTTTGTCAACCAAGTGAGTTCAATTTCCCGCCCCAAAGCATCGCGTTCTCCAGAGGCCAACGATGGATCCAATGCCGCCTGCATGGTTAGAAAATCGGACGCCGCCTCTTCATGCCATTCAATTTGGTACACATTGCACGGCTCTGCCCGCCCGCGAACATGGATGGGGCCCAACACACGGAAAGTCATGCCCTGGGTTTCATCAACCGCACTCAGGGCTGCGGCATTGGCCCAAATTTGGTAAGGCCCACATAGATCACACAATCGGGATGCAACGTTGACTGCATCGCCATAACAATCTCCGGCGACGATTTCTACCTCACCACTGGCAACCCCAATGCGCATGGGCATGCGCAATTCAAGAGGTGTGCGCAATATCTGTTTGGAATGGGCTCTCTGGATCTCGACGACCGCATTGACGGCGCTTTGGCCATCGGGAAACATGGCCAGAACTCCGTCACCCAGGGTTTTGACAACCCGGCCGCCGCTTTGCACGCACTGCCGACCAATCAATGTTGTGATTTCGGTAACGGTCTCTGTTGCGAGAGCATTGCCTAAAGCCTCAAACACCGCCGTGCTGCCATGCAAATCTGTAAATACAACGGTGGTTTGAACGCCCATTCCCGATAGTTCCGATTCTTGTCTAGTGTCAGAGTTTAGGGCATTGCGACTGACTTGAGTACCAAGTCCTGAAAGCAAAAACCTAAGCGCGGGAAATAGTTCAGGTATCGCATGGCCTTATGGCGCTATGTATTTCTTGAGTGGCGTGTAGTAATGCGACATCAGAGCTTCACCCTATTGCACAGCAGGTGCATTGTTTGGTATGGTAAAGCGACTTTATCTCTAAACTAATAAAAATGAGTTGGATACGTTCTTCATTGGTTGCGGGGGTTCAGAATTTTTTCAGTGGCCAGAGCGGTACTCGCGAGTCCCGCATGCAGACGGCACTGGAGGATATCCGCGAGGCCATGCTGGACGGATTAGAGGTGAAGGGCGCCGCTACTGCCTCTAAACTTGAGTTGAAAGTGACCTATGCCAGTGATCTGAACGATCTTTGGTATTTACGCGGTGACGTCATGGCGGCGATTGCCGCAGTTGATGGTGAAGCTGTCGCACGGCACAAACTGGATCAAATCAGTGGCATGTTCAAGGGACTTTTGCCCAAATCACTGACAGCCCGTAATAGCAACTTGCGTGATTGAGCTGCCTGTTCTTTTTTCATTCAGTGATGATGGTGTAGGTGGCCCCAAAACAGCAAGGCATCACGACCTTCCGCGACCAGGTCGGCTTTGGCACCAACTGGCAGCAATACTTTTGTAGCGACATGTCCATAGGGCAGGTTCGTCAAAATTGGGGTCTTGATCTGGCTGCGTAACCACTGGATCACGGAGCGTAATTTGAAGCCCTTGTCATGGGCAGACAAGTTGAACTCGGTAAATTGCCCCATCACTATCGCCTTTTGTCGTGACAACACACCCGCGTGCAGCAGTTGCGTGAGTAGGCGTTCGATCCGATAGGGGTGTTCTGCGACATCCTCCAGGAACAAGATTCCCCCCTTGATCTCCGGAAAATAAGGGGTTCCCAAAAGTGAGGCCACCAAGGATAAATTGCCACCCCAAATGATGGCATTACTGGCACGGACGGCGGTCTCCGCAGGCCCAGCATCGCTTTGCGCTTCCCGGTCTTGCCGCCAACCCGTGCCTTCACCCTGCCCTGTCAGCATGTCGTTGAAACAGTCTTCCATGATGTCGTCGGGGATGGCTGCTTCTGTGTGTCCGTGTCCATCCAAGATCTCGGGTGCGCCCCCTACCCCAAAGCCTTCACACAAAGCCGGCCCGGCCCATGTGATGCTGCCGGTTTTTGCCAACATGGCCAACTGAAAGGCAGTGAAGTCGCTGATGCCGACAAACTGGGTCCCGTGTTCTATGGCTTTGGCCACGGCCTTGTACCGAATACCGCCCAGTATGCGTGTCAGCCCATAGCCGCCACGGGAGATCAAGGCGACATCGGCCCCACTCGCAGCCGCCCGGTGAATGGCCGCCAGACGCGTCTCGTCGTCCCCTGCAAACCGCATGTGGCTGGACAATGCGTCGGCATCGACTTCAACCTCGTGCCCCAGGGTTTGAAGGCGGCGTACGCCTCGTTTGAATGCAGCTTTGTCTCGGACCGCGCCAGATGGAGAATAGATATAAATGTGTTTTTTCACCGTGCCATTATCGGCCAGTGAGAGCAGCGTTACGCCTTAGGGTACCGCACCGCGCGCCTGAATCCATTCCACCAGTTGTGTTGCTACCATGGGCTTGGCATAGAGATAGCCTTGGCCCTCATGGCAACCCATGCGCAGCAGCGTTTGGGCCTGTTCTTCTTCTTCAATGCCTTCGGCGATGACGGTCAGATTGAGGTTGCGTCCCAGCTCAATCACCATGGATGCAATGTGTCCGCCGAGCACGGCACTATTCAGCTCAGTCACAAAGGCCCGGTCGATCTTGAGACGGTCAATTGGTAATTGGCGTAAATGGCTGAGGGATGAATACCCGGTACCAAAATCGTCAATGGCAATCGAGATATCCATTTTGCGAACCTTGTGCAAGGTTTCCAGCATGAAGTCTGGATCGTCCATGGCAACCGATTCGGTGATCTCCAGTTCAAGGCATTTGGGATTGATACCAGTATCCGTCAATGCCGAACGTAGCTTGTCCAAGAAGCCTGGATGGCGGAATTGAATTTGCGAAACGTTGACCGACATCCGCAAGTCTGGCAAACCCAAGGCCTGCAAACGGGCCAACTCAAGGCAGGACACCCGCAGCACCCAGTCGCCAATGGCGACAATCATTCCGGAGGCTTCGGCTAACGGGATAAAGCGATCCGGTGGCACGAAAGTACCATCCTCATTGCGCCAACGAATGAGCGCCTCCACACCCACGAGCTTGCCGCTGATCAGGTTGACCTGGGGTTGGTAAACGACAAATAGCCGTTCACTTTCAACTGCGTGGCGAAGGGCCTGCAAGAGCCGAACGCGTTCCCGTATGTCGGCCCCCATCTTGGCTGAAAACATTACAAAACCGCCGCGTCGATTCTTCTTCGCCAGTTTGAGCGCAATATTGGCGTCTTTGAGTGCATCGCGCCCAGCGATGCCGGTGCCCAATTCTTGCGTCAAACCCATGGTTGCAGTCACGACCATCGAATCATCCTGCACCTTGAAAGGCGAGCGAAAGAGGTCCAGCACACTCACCGGGTCAAGCACACTGGCGGGCCCCATCAAGCCGAAGGTATCGCCACCAAGCCGCGCCAGAATGACATTGGCACCCAATTCCAGTTTCAAGCGTTCTGCCACCGCCTGCAACAAACGGTCACCCTGCTGGTGACCCAGCGCATCATTGATTTCGGAGAAGTCATCAATGTCCAGTATGGCAATGACATCCGACGCGCATTGTTCAGACAACAATCGCTCATCGCTGAGGTCAATGAACTTATTTCGGTTGGGAAGGCTGCATAAGCGATCGTAGAAAGCAAGCTGGTCGAGCTTGCGGATTTGTTCGTAAGCCCGAACGGCTGCCGTAACGGTTGCATACAGCTTGGTGCGGGTAAGCTCAGACTTGGTCTTGTAGTCGTTGATGTCGAAATCGTGGATGGTCTCGATCTCTGGGGCGTACCCGGGCTGACCGGTGCGCAGAATGATTCGCAGCTCCGTCAGTCGCAGGTCCTGGCGAATGGTTTTGACGAGTGCAAGGCCGGCGTCTTCGCGCTCCATGACCACATCCAGCAACACGACGGCAACTTCCGGTTCGGAGCGCAGCAATACAGTGGCCTCGGCAGCCGAGTATGCATGCAGAAACTGCAGAGGGCGCCCCAGTATTTTTACCCCTGCCAATGCAAATGTCGTCGCCCGATGAACATCCGGCTCATCGTCAATGACCATCAGGCGCCAGACCAATCCTGCAGTGACTCCGGCTTCGCTTTCGTCATCCAGGAAATGTAGCGTGTCAGTATCGGTATGCATTCAAACGACAAGTGGTTATCTTTCCAAACATTGTGCACCACCAATCAGAAAAATGTTGGTAAACAACTAAAACAATGCAAACATTTGGGAGCCCTTGCCCGGTTTCACCGGGATAACCCTTGAAAAGGCGGCGGTGCGTTGCTGAAGAATTGGACGGCAGCCTGCGCAATGGGCGCGCCCATTTCTGGCAGAAAATGCCCACCCCCATTCACATATACCGGCTCTGGGCAGCCCGAAATCGTATGCCGTAACGTCTCCATCACCTGGGTGCCAAGGACGGGGTCTTGCGCGCCAATGGCCATCATGGTTGGGCCTTGCCAGCGGGTTCGCCAATAGTCCCGGGCCTGTCTCGAAATGGCCGCTCCGTCCGATTCAAAGTGTTCCGGCACCATGGCTGGAAACGCACGCGTGGCGGCTCTGTGTCCCTTGTCCGGGTACGGCACGGCATAGGCGTCACATTCCGCCGCTGACAAATCTGGATTGGCGCGAGCAAAGAGACGGGCAACGTCATATTCGGGATTTTTGGCACACATGTCGCGCCAGGCCAAAAAACCGGGTGACAAAGCCGTGTCACCGGTACCCAGCATCGTGTTCATGACCAGCAGGCCCGCAAATCGATCAGGCATGGTAAGCGGCAGTGTCAGCCCCAACAGTCCGCCCCAATCCTGCACGACCAGAACCACGCGTTGCAGATCCAGGTGTTCGACCAGCTCCAGCAAGGTTTGTCGATGAAACGTGAAGCTGTGGGCCGACGCTCTTTTGGGCTTGTCGCTTTTACCGAAACCAATCAAGTCTGGCGCCACGACCCGGTTCCCGGCTTGCAAAAACACGGGAATCATCTTGCGGTACAGATAGCTCCAGGCCGGGTTGCCGTGCAGGCACAGGTAGGTCAGCCCTGCCTGGCTGGTGCCCTCGTCCAGATAGTGCATGCGCAGCCCGGCTAGCGCTGGCGTGTCGCTCAGGTATCGCGGCTCCCAAGGGTAGTCCGGCAGACCGGCGAACTGCGCATCAGGTGTACGCAAAGCATCATCCCGCAGCGGATGCAGCGCCCTCCTCTGCCGGCTTTGCACATCGCGTCGGGACTGGAAAAACGCCTGCAGCAGGGAGGCACAGGCATCGCCAAGCACTCCTTGTTCCAGTTGCGTCTGGTGGTTGAGTTGGGTATCGGCAAACAGGTTCAGCACCGAACCCGCCGCTCCGGTCTTGGGGTCGGCCGCTCCATACACCACCCTGGCCAGACGGGCGTGCAGCATGGCTCCGCTGCACATGGCGCAGGGCTCCAATGTGACGAACATTTCGCAACCGTCCAGGCGGTAATTGCCCAAGATCTTGGCTGCGGCACGCAGGGCTACGATCTCGGCATGTGCTGTGGGGTCGTGGGAGGCTATGGGTGCATTGCGGCCGGTGGCGATGACCTGGCCGTCTTTGACGACCACGGCACCCACCGGTACTTCCCCCGCATCGGCCGCCGCGCTGGCCTGCGCCAGGGCCATTTGCATAAAACCGGCGTCACTCTCATTTGCTATCATTTTAATAGCGCATGGCTCAGTGTTTACGAGGGCTAGATGTCCATTTTCGAGTAACACTACTTTTCTTCCGGCATGGGGAGAGGCTGCTGCAGGGATTTCTCTACATCCTGTTTGATTTGTTGTTGGATAAGCTGGCTTTGTTGTTGGACCGTAGCGCCCGCCGGCATGCTGGCGGCACCGGCCGGTGCTGCAGTGGTGGTCAAGGCTCCCAACTGTTTCTTGGCGAGCAAACCCACAATCGCCAGCGTCAACAACAATCCCACAATTCCAAACATTCCGCGCATGTCATTCCTCCTCGTATTGGCGTCAACGGTTGACCAATACCCCTGGCCTTGATCTGCACCGATTTTGCCTATTTTTGCACCAGCCCGGTTTCACCGTGGGGCCAAGGTCCAGCGTGCAAGTGGCACATGTTTGGTTTGACCGAGCAAGCTGTGCACGAGGACAAATTCGCGTGCGGTCCAGTTGAGCACTTCGACAGGATGTTCTGCAACGGAGTGTTCGTCGTACAGCAACGTCACGTGCGGTGTGTAGCCCGACTTGGTTTTGCCGACTTTGAGCCCGGTTTTTGCCATCGCATCGCCGAGAGCCAACTGAAAACCTATCAACTCAGCAACGCCATCACCACCACCGAGCAAAACGTAGGGATTCTTGCCGGGTCTGGCAACAAAACTCATGGCGCGGTCCAGTGCGATTTGGAACGGCTGCTGGATGACGCTTGCCCCGGCTTCCATGGCCATTGCAACGATGTGCGGCGGCAAGCCCACAAAATCACCGAGGTGGTGCAGCGTGATGTGAAAACGCTCTGTCTGGAGCGGTTTGCCTTTCAAGCCATGCACGGTGCGGAGCTGCTCCGCAAGCTGGTCAACTTGCGAGGCAGCGCCACTGTCCGGAAAAATCGCAAAAAATAGCCGGTCCGTCGGCGCCGATGGTGCATCAAATCCCGGCAACGACGTCTGCAATGCTGAACCGCCGTACGCGTTTTTTGTCATCGTTATTACAGCAACAGGCGGCCTATTCCCATTCGATCGTGGCCGGTGGTTTGCTGGACACGTCATAAGTGACGCGGTTGATGCCGCGCACTTCGTTGATGATGCGCCCCGACACTTTCTTCAGCAAGGCGTAGGGCAGCTCGGCCCAGTCCGCGGTCATGAAGTCGCTGGTCTGCACGGCACGCAACGCGACCACGTAATCGTAGGTGCGGCCATCACCCATGACGCCCACACTCTTTACCGGCAGGAACACGGTAAAGGCTTGGCTGGTGAGTTCGTACCAGGTCTTGCCGGTGGCGTCGTCCTTGAAGTTGCGCAGTTCCTCAATGAAGATGGCATCTGCCTTGCGCAGCAGGTCGGCGTATTCCTTCTTGACCTCGCCCAGGATGCGCACACCCAGGCCGGGTCCGGGGAAAGGATGGCGATACACCATGTCATGCGGCAGGCCCAGCGCCACACCCAATTCGCGCACCTCGTCCTTGAACAGTTCGCGCAACGGCTCCAGCAGTTTCAGACCCAGTTGCTCCGGCAAACCGCCCACGTTGTGGTGGCTCTTGATGGTGACGGCCTTCTTGCTTTTCGCACCACCGGACTCGATCACGTCGGGGTAAATCGTGCCTTGCGCCAGAAAGGTGGCGCCTTTGACGACAGGGCTGCCGTCTGCTGCACTTTTTGTAGCGCCTTGCGCAACCAGCGTGAGGGCTGCAGCCTTGAATACTTCAACAAACTCGCGGCCAATGATCTTGCGCTTGGCCTCCGGTTCGCTGACGCCGGCCAGATGCCCCAAGAACTGGTCGCTGGCATCCACGCGCATAACCTTGGCGTGCAACTTGCCGACAAACATGTCCATCACCATGTCGCCTTCGTTCAGACGCAACAGGCCGTGGTCCACAAACACGCAGGTCAGTTGGTCGCCGATGGCACGGTGGATCAGTGCAGCGGCCACCGACGAGTCCACGCCGCCCGACAGGCCCAAAATGACTTCTTCGTCGCCCACCTGGGCGCGGATGCGCTCCACGGCCTCGGCAATGTAGTCGCCCATGATCCAGTCGGCGCGTGCGCCACAGATGTCCAGTACAAAGCGGTTCAGAATCGCCTGGCCTTGCGTCGTGTGGGTCACTTCTGGGTGGAACTGCACGGCGTAAAAGCGGCGCTCTTCGTCCGCCATGGCGGCAATCGGGCAGCTGTCGGTGCTGGCCATCAGTTTGAAGCCCGGTGGCATTTCAGTGACGCTGTCGCCGTGGCTCATCCATACGTGCAACATGCCGTGTCCGTCGTCCGTGGTGTAGTCGGCAATACCGTCGAGCAGCTTGGTGTGTCCGCGTGCGCGCAACTCTGCGTAACCGAATTCACGTTTGTGGCCGCCTTCGACCTTGCCGCCCAGCGCCTCGGCGATGGCGTACATGCCAAAACAAATGCCCAGTACCGGCACGCCCAGTTCAAACACGGCGGCAGGTGCGCGCAGGGTTTCGTCTTCCCATAGGCTGGCGTGGCTGCCTGACAGGATGACACCCTTGAGCTTGCCGTCCGCAGCGTAGGCACGCACCCAGTCGTCGCTCACGTCGCAGGGATGCACTTCGCAAAACACATGGGCTTCACGCACGCGGCGGGCGATGAGTTGTGTGACCTGGGAGCCGAAATCAAGAATGAGGATGCGTTCGTGTGTCATGGACGTCAAACCGAAGAAATGCCAGCTCGGAGCGCACGCTGGCGTTGAAAATGCCAGACCGCAAGGCCCAAGGCAAGGAGTTGGATCAGGCTACCCACAAAGAAGGGCAGCCCCAAGCGAATGTCACCACGCGGCGCCTGCGACACCAGGGCTAGCATGCCCGCACCGGCCACCGGTGCCAATATCGCCATCATGCTGTTGATCGAGGACACCGCGCCCATCGTGCGGCCTTGGATGCCTTCGTCGGCCGCACCAGAGACTATGCTTTGCAAGGTGGAGCCGGTCGCGGCGGAGAACATGTTGAGAGCGATGATCACAAACAGCATCCAGGATTCAGTCGCCATGCCATAGGCGGCATAGGCCACGGTGGCACTACACATGCCGATGACCGCCAGGCGTTGGGGCGATATGCGCTTGAGCACGTGTTTGAGCAAGACGCCTTGCATCAAAACACTGACGACGCCAACCACCATCAAGGACCAGCCAGTCTCCCGCGGGCCCCAGCCAAATTTGAAGCTGGTGTACAGCACCCAGGTGGAATGCAACATGAACTGCGCCAGGGTGCTCAGCGCAATCACAGCGATCAGCGGCGCCACGCCCCGGAGATCGATCAGACCCAACAGCGCCGACACCGGATTGGCTTTGCGCCATACAAATGGGCTGCGCTTGTCGGCAGTAAGACTCTCGGGCAAAACAAAGTATCCATAGATCCAGTTGAGAACGGCCAGGGAGCCGGACGCCACAAACGGCAGACGCAAATCCACGTCACCCAGAATCCCACCCAATGCCGGGCCGAGGATGAAACCCAGACCCATCATCGCGCCCAGCAGGCCAAACCGGCGTGCGCGGTCCTGCGCTGGCGTAATGTCCGCCACGTAAGCATTTGCCACGGCGATATTGGCCTGCATCGCACCACCGATGAGCCGCACCAGCACCAGCATCCACAGACTATGGGCGGCGGCCGTCATGAAGAAGGTGAAGGCCAGGCCGCAAAAACCAATCAATAACACCGGGCGCCGCCCATACCGGTCCGACAGTGCGCCCAGAATCGGCGCGCCAAAGAAGTTGGCAATGCCAAACGCAAACATCATGGCGCCAAACCAGAACGCCTGGTCAGCCTGGGAATGCGTGAACTGCCCCACCAGATGCGGCAAAACCGGAATCATCAGGCCAATCGACACCATGTCGATCAGCACTGCAATCATGATGAAACGCATCGCGGCAGGACGACCCAAGGCCGGTACCGCTGGCTTATCAGTCGGCGCGGTAATTGGGAGCCTCTTTGGTGATTTGCACGTCGTGCACGTGGCTCTCGCGGATGCCGGCGGTCGTGATTTCCACAAACTCAGCCTTGTTCTGCATGTCTTCAATGGTGGCGCAACCGCAATAACCCATGGAGGCACGGATGCCACCGGCCATCTGGAACACGATGGACACCATGGAACCCTTGTAGGGCACACGGCCTTCAATGCCTTCGGGCACCAGCTTGTCGGCATTGGGGTTGCCGGTGCTGGACTCCTGGAAGTAACGGTCCGCACTGCCCTGCTGCATGGCGCCAATGGAACCCATGCCGCGGTAACTCTTGTAGCTGCGGCCCTGGAACAAGATCACTTCACCGGGCGCCTCTTCGGTACCGGCAAACATGCCGCCCATCATGACAGTGCTGGCGCCAGCGGCCAGAGCCTTGGCGATATCACCGCTGTAACGGATGCCGCCGTCGGCGATCAATGGAATGCCCGTGCCTCTGAGGGCGGTAGCCACGTTGTCGATGGCCATGATTTGGGGAACGCCCACACCCGCCACGATGCGGGTGGTGCAAATAGAACCCGGGCCGATACCGACCTTGACGGCATCGGCACCAGCTTCGGCCAATGCCAGTGCGGCTGCTCCGGTGGCGATATTGCCGCCAATGACGTCGACATGCGGGTAATTTTTCTTGACCCAGCGCACGCGCTCGATAACGCCATGGCTGTGGCCATGGGCGGTGTCAACCACGATGGCGTCGACGCCGGCACGCACCAGCAGTTCGACACGCTCTTCGGTGCCCTCGCCGACGCCCACGGCCGCGCCGACGCGCAGCTTGCCATGGGCATCGCGTGCGGCATTCGGGAAGCTGGTCTGTTTGGTGATGTCCTTGACAGTGATCAGGCCCTTGAGCTCAAAGGAATCATTGACCACCAGCAAGCGTTCGATCTTGTGCTGGTTGAGCAACACCTTGGCCTGGGTAATCGTGATGGCGGCGCTGTCCTGCACCGTCACCAGCTTGTCCCGCGGGGTCATGATCTGGCTGACCGGCAAGTCGTAGCGGGTTTCGAAACGCAGGTCACGCCCGGTCACGATGCCAACCACCTTGCCGCCATCGCAGACCGGGAAGCCAGACACACCCAATTGTTCGGACAGGCTCATGACCTGTCGCACGGTGTGTGACGGGGTGATGACAACCGGATCGCGCAGCACGCCAGATTCGTAACGCTTGACCTTGGACACCTGGGCCGCCTGTTCGGCGGCTGTCAGGTTCTTGTGCACGATGCCCATGCCGCCTTCTTGTGCTATGGCGATCGCCAGGCGGGCCTCGGTAACCGTATCCATGGCGGCGGAGACCAGGGGGAGGTTCAGTGCGATGTTGCGGGAGAAGCGGGTGGCGAGGGAGGTGTCCTTGGGTAGGACTTGGGAGTACGCAGGGACCAACAACACGTCGTCGAAGGTGAGCGCTTTGCCGAGGAGGCGCATGTCAAAGCTCCAAATGTCGAAATTGTACCCGTGGCACCGGCCCCAATTTCGGGTAGACCCTGCCGCCAAGCGGGAAAAACACAACCGTTTACCGGAAAATGTGTCCCACCCATTGACATGAAGGCTACACTTTGCCCATGAAACTGATTCGAACTCTCTTGGTGGCGGCACTGGCTGGACTGTGCTTCGCGGCGTCTGCCCAGTGGCAGTGGATTGATAAAGACGGTCGCAAGGTATTCAGTGATCGCGCGCCACCGCCTGATATTCAGGACAAAAATATTCTGAAACGCCCCGCGGGCCTCAAGCCAGCAGCGGCGCCTGCGCGTGACGCATCTGAAACGGATGCTGCTGCACCAGCCGCTGCCGCAGCATCGTCCCCCGCCCTACCGGTTGTGCCCGCATCAGGCGCCAAGACCGGTGGTCTGGACAAAGAATTGGAAGCCAAGAAAAAACAAGCGGCGGACGCGGAAGCCGCCAAGCGCAAGGCTGCAGAAGAACAGATTGCCAAAACGAAGATTGAAAACTGCGCCCGCGCCAAGCAAGCTAAGACGACTTATGAATCTGGTGTCCGTATTGGCAGCACCAACGCGGCTGGAGAGAAGGAAATCATGGATGATGCAACGCGCGCGGCGGAAATCAAGCGCTTCCAAGGCATCATCGACAAAGACTGCAAGTAGCTCTGCGCGGGACTCGCCAGCTCCTCAGTACCCGGCCTTGGCGCCAACACGGCGCTTGGCAAACAATCCTGCCGCTTTTTTTGCCCCCTGCCCTACAAACCGCTCACGGCGGGCAATCTTGGGGTCTACGGTAAGCGGCCGGTACAGCTCCAGCCGATCCTGGTCTTGCAACACGTGGGATGGCGTGACTTTTTTACCCCAGAGGCCATGGCCGAAAGACGGCAAGGCATAGTTCGGAAATTGCGCCAACACGCCACTGGCCTGCAAGGCCTGACCCACAGTACAACCCGGCTCCAATTGCAAAGCGACTTCAATCACCTCCCGGGGTTTTGTCGAGTACACCAGCGTCACGGCAATCCGCTGCACATCAGCCCCCATAGACCTGGTCTGCGCGCTTGACAAAAGCGTCCACCAAATGGGTGGCGATGGTGTCAAAGGCGGGGCCTACCAGCATGCCCAGCGCGGAGTTGTCCAATCGGTAATTGAGCGTCAATTCGACCTTGCAGGCCCGTTGCGATCCGTCCCCTAAAGGCAAAAAGCTCCATTGCCCATCCAGGCGTGAGAACGGACCGTTGAGCAACTCCATGTCAACCAGGCGATCCGGCATGTGCACGTTGCGCGTGGTGAATGTTTGGCGTACGCCACCAAACGCGATGCTCAGTTCTGCGGTCATTCCGTTGTCATGTTCTTCTATGACACGTGCTTGCTCGCAAAACGGCAAGAACTCAGGATATTTACGGACATCAGTCACCAACACGTACATCTCGTGTGGGCTGTACCAGATCAAAACGGACTTGTGAACAGTTTTCATAGAATAGGGGTCTGCGCGGGATTGTAGACAAGCCCTCATGCATGCCTTCCATTCCCGTCTGTCATCCCCATTTGAGTCCCATGGCCAAAAAACCCGCGATCAATACCCGCATTGCCGACAATAAAAAAGCGGCATTCAACTATTTCTTTGAAGAACGTTTTGAGGCCGGCTTGGTGCTGGAAGGCTGGGAGGTCAAATCGCTGCGCGAAGGCAAGGTGCAGTTGACCGACGGTTATGTGGTGATTCGCGGGGGCGAATTATTCATCGTTGGCTTGCAGATCAATCCGCTGCACACCGCCTCCAGCCATGTAAGCCCGGACAAGGTCCGGACCAAAAAGCTTCTGATGCACAAGGAACAGATCCAGCGCCTTACGGGGAAGGTGGAACAAAAAGGCTACACCCTGGTCCCCATCAACCTGCATTGGAAAGACGGCAAGGTCAAATGCGAGATTGCGCTGGCCAAGGGCAAGGCCGAGCACGACAAGCGCGACACCATCAAGGACCGCGAAGGCAAACGCGAGGTGGAGCGGGCCATGAAGAGCAAGGCGCGTTAGTCTTGGAAGAGGCTGGGCGCCAGAGCGTTTTGCAAAAACTCTGGCGCCCAGTCTCTTCTTAGGCCAAGTCTTTGAGTGGATGGGTTCCCGCCGGCCAGGGGCTGACAAAGAACGGAGCCACCATGTCAGGCTTCACATCGGCTATGCGCGCCGGGTTCCAGACGGGCTTGTGGTCCTTGTCGATGGCCAGGGCACGAATACCTTCTACCGTTTCGCTGGTTACACCGGAGCGGTCCAGATGGGCGGTGTAGAAGCAGTGCTGGACCAGATCGCGCTCCATGCGCAAGTCATCGGCCAGGTTCATGCTGCGGGCGCGGCGAATTTGCTCCAACACCACGTGCAGCATCAGCGGGCTGCGGTGGCGCAACGTTGCAGCCATGGCGCGTGCCGGCTTGGTGCCAGAGGCTTCCAGCGCGGCCACAATGGCAGAGATGCTGCCCAGGCCGAATGCCGCATAGTCCTTTATGTCAAACGTGGCGCTAGCCCTCGCAGATTCTGCGTGTGCAGCTATCACATTCGTAGCAATCCATTGCTGCAAGCCTTCCGGCGAAGCTTGTGTTTGCAAGGCAGCCCATAGGTCCGGTAATGTTTCTGAAGGCACGCAGACATCGGCCAAGCCCCAGGCCACAGCCTGGGCGCCACCGATGGTGTCACCGGTCAGCGCGAGGTATTCGCCGACATGGCCCGGGCAACGGCTCAGGAAGTAGCCACCGCCGACATCCGGGAACAGGCCAATGCCGGTCTCCGGCATGGCCATTTTGGTGGTTTCGGTGACGATGCGAACGACGCCGCCTTGGCGTGCGGACGGCTTGCCGGGAGCACTTCCAATATTGCCCGTAGGGGATGCCAAGGCAGGGCCTTGGCTAATCCCCATGCCGCCCCCCATGACGATACCGTCCATGAAGGCGATATAGGGCTTGGGGTAGTTGTGGATCAGGTGGTTGAGCGTGTATTCGTCGGTGAAGAATGTGTCCAGCGCCGAATCACCGGCCAGTGCGGCCTGGTGGAAGAAGCGAATATCGCCACCGGCACAGAAGCCACCAAACAGGGCTTCCGGTGTGCCGGGCCGCCCGATCTTGTTGCTGCCGCGAATGGCGACCGCAAACACCGCGGGGTCGTCACGCCAGACCAGCAGCGTGGCCAGCAGCGCCTGTACCATGGGTAAGGAGAGGGCATTGAGCGCCTTGGGGCGGTTCAGAGTGATCAGCCCCATGCCACCGGCGACGGTGGTGTGGACTTCTGCGATGGTCGAAGTGTTGGTGTTGTTATCGTTCATGGTGTTTGACTCCTTTGTTTCCAGCCCAGCAGCTCATTGGCTACCAAGGCTCCCAATACCAATGTACCGCCGACCAATACGGTCGTACCCGGCGCCTCACCTGCACCCAGCCAGACCAGCAGAATGCCGAACAGCACCTCCAGCAAGGCCAGCAGGGACAATTCTGGTGCGAGCAGCACGCGGGCGCACAGCACAGACAGCACACAGGGAATCGCCAGTTGGAAGACGCCCAAGTATGCCAACAGGCCGAGATCATGCACGGTGGCCGCAAACGGGTATGCCAATGGCAGCGTGACCAGGGCACTGATGACCGCGCCTACAAACACGGCGGGCACGAGGTCCACATCATGGCCTTGGGCGTGGGCATTCTGCGTGACCGTCCAGTTGGTTGCGCCAGCAATCGGCACACACAGGGCTACCAGTGAACCCAGCAACTGGCCACCGGCGATCTGTGGGGCGTACATGTAGGCAATGCCAAAGCCGGCCACGGCAATGGCGACCCAGGTGCGCAGCACAATGCGGTGGCCAATGAAAATGCGGGCAATCAGGGCCGTCATCAGCGGGCCCAAGGACATGGTGATCAGCACATTGGCCACGCTGGTCATGGTGAGTGCCACCATGTAGGCGGTGAACATCACACTCCAGCACACACCCGAAATCCAGAACGCCCGGCCGGCGTGGCGGATGTCGGCAAAGACTGTGCGCCCCCGCATCAACGGCAGAATGAACAGCAAGGACACGGCCGTGAACAGCGCCCGCCAGAAGGTGACTTCAAAGCTGCGCGCAGCATCCAGATGGCGCGAGACCACACCCGCGGTTGACCACATAAGGGCCACCGCCACCATCAGAAAAACCGCGCGGTTGTGTGTGAGTTTCATTGTTAAAACGGCGTGGCGTTAGGTTCCGCTGGCCCAACACGAAGCGCGTGTCTCTATTCAGGGTTACCGCGGAACCGGCTTAGCCGGGCCGCTGGTAACGCCCCCTTGAGGGGGAGGCGGCCAAAGGCCGCTTCGGGGGGGGAACTTAAGACCGAGATGCCCGCTTGCGATCACTCTCAGACAGGTGGCGCTTGCGCAGGCGCACCGACTTGGGCGTGATTTCGACCAGCTCGTCGTCCTCGATGAATTCCACGCCGTATTCCAGCGTCAGTTCGATCGGGGGCGTGATCTTGATCGCGTCTTCCTTGCCGGACACGCGGAAGTTGGTCAGCTGTTTGGTGCGTGTGGCGTTGACGACCAGATCGTTGTCACGGCTGTGGATGCCCACAATCATGCCTTCGTACACCGGGTC
>JAZKIR010000050.1:0-9358 GCA_040384785.1 Pseudomonadota bacterium | reverse complement strand
CTTTTTTGGGTTGGCGCAAGGGCCAATTATTTGAGGTGCTTGCCGATCAGGCCAGCCATCTCGAACATCGAGACTTGCATCTTGCCGAAGATTTCCTTCAGCTTGGCATCCGCATTAATCATGCGTTTGTTGACTGCGTCTTGCAGTTTGTTCTTCTTGATGTAAGCCCACAGCTTGCTCACCACTTCCGTGCGTGGCAGCGGTGTTGCACCGACGATAGCGGCCAAAGCAGCGCTAGGTGTCAGGGCTTTCATGAATGCGGCATTCACGGTGCGCTTTTTAGCGGGAGCCTTGGGAGCTGCTTTTTTAGCAGGAGCCGCCTTTTTAGCGGGAGCTGCTTTTTTAGCAGGTGCAGCCTTCTTGGCTGGAGCCTTGGCGGCTACTTTCTTTGCGGGAGCTGCTGCTTTTTTAGCAGGAGCTGCCTTCTTGGCCGGAGCTGCTGCCTTTGCAGGTGCAGCTTTTTTTGCCGGAGCTTTTTTTGCAGTTGCCATGATTCATTGTCCTTCTTGAAGTTGAATAATCACCAATGAAAAGCTGCCTTTTCGCTGGTACCCGGATGCTACTGGAGAAAAAGCGGCTTATCCAGCGGAAAAATGACTTTTTCATTGGGAAATGTTGTTTTTTCCATTGGAGAATGCCTGTATCTAGCAAAAAGGAGTGATGAACCATGGCGATTGACTTTGCGACCTGTGACCTGTGTGACGCCTTCAAGAACGATTCCACTGGGGATTTCCGGGTGCTGCCCCCGGTGTTTCGCGACTTTGGCGCGGTGAAGAAGTTCTCGGGTCCGGTGGTGACGGTCAAGTGTTTTGAGGACAACACACTGGTCAAGACGGCAGTGGATTCCGTGGGCTACACCGAGACGCCGCAGGGCCGCATTGGCAAGGTTTTGGTGGTGGATGGGGGCGGGTCCCTGCGCAAGGCACTGTTGGGCGGCAACCTGGGCGCGGCAGCGGCCCGCAATGGCTGGGCGGGCGTAGTGGTAGACGGTTGCGTGCGTGACACTGCGGAGCTGGCAACGCAGGCAGTGGGCATACGCGCGCTGGCCGCCATGCCCTTGCCAACCGAGAAACGGCAGGAGGGGCAGGCGGGGGTAGCGGTACAGGTGCAGGGCGTCTGGATCCGTCCCGGAGACTGGCTCTATGCGGATGAGGACGGCATCGTGCTGGGCTCTAAGGCGCTGGTGTAACGGTCGCGCAAAGTCAGCGCCGAGCCGTCCCAAGGCGACTTGGCCCCTTCCGAGGGCAGCGACTACACGGAGTGAGGGAGCGTGGGGGCCTTGTTCGGGATGGTTGCCAGCAGCACACCGACCAGCGCGAGTGCAAACGCCAGCAATTGCATGCCGCTAAGGGTTTCGCCCAAAACCAGCACACCGACCAGCGCGGCCGAGATCGGCAGCATGACGGTGAACACGCCGGCACGGGCAGCGGGCACTGTTTGTAGACCCGTCATCCACAGCCATACGGTCCAGACGCTGGCGGCCAGCGCATAAAACACCAGCAGCAGCCACAGGGACGGCGTGACCGCGGAAAAATCGAAGTGCCAGGCAGCGTACAGGCCCATGGGTGTCATCAGCACAAAGCCCCACAGGTTGATCAGCGCCGAGATGCGTTTGGGCGTCAGCGTGCCGGTCAATTTTTTGCCGATGACGGCGTAGGCTGCCTCGCATAACACGGCGATAAACACCAAAATATTGCCCCACAGCATTTTGCTTTTTAAGGAATCGGCCTCCAGCCCTCGTGGAATATCCGTGGTGCGCTCATTATTTGATAGCGCCAGCAATGCGATGCCGAGTACACCACAGGCGATGGCCAACCAGACCCGCAGGCCAACACGTTCCTTCAGAAAGGCCCAGCTCATCAGCGCGACCACTGCCGGAATGGTCGCCATGATGACGCCAGCCGACACGGCGCTGGTCATGCTGATGCCAAACAGCATGGCAATGGAGAACAGAAAATTGCCAACAAAGGACTCCAAAAACAGCAGGCGCTGGGTGGCGCGGCCCATGGGTGCCTCGTGCGGCGGGCGTTTGAGCCAGTGCGCCATGGCTATGCCGCCAATGCCAAAACGCAGCCAGGCCAGCAGGAAAACCGACAATGCGGCGACCAGCGGCTTGGACAGGGCGACGTAACTGCCGACCAAGGCCATGCTCAGGCCCAGAAAACAATAAGCAAGCCAGCGTTTGGGCGCAACGGTGGGGGCGTGTGGGCGCGTCATGAGCGGAGTGGAGAAGGGAAACAGAGTAGAGAGCCGAATCGGCGTGCGTCGATCATGCCTTATCTAAAATGCCGCAGTCCTCCATTACGATTGACAAAATTTTGTGCAGATAGGCAAACCGGTGGCAACGCATTCACACTCACATTCCACATCAACAAACCCGGCCGCGGCTCCGTTTTTGCAAATCCGACACGCAGTCAAGAAATTTGACGATGTGTTTGCGGTCAATGACCTGAGCCTGGACATTGAGCAGGGCGAAATTTTTGCGTTGCTGGGTTCGTCCGGATGTGGCAAGTCCACGTTGTTACGCATGCTGGCCGGTTTTGAAGTGCCCACGTCCGGACAGATTTTGCTCGGTGGTCAGGACATCGTAGGGCTTGCGCCGTATGAGCGGCCCATCAACATGATGTTCCAGAGTTATGCGCTGTTTCCCCATTTGACGGTGTGGGACAACATAGCCTTTGGTCTGCGGCGCGACCATTTGCCGAAAGCGGAAATCGAAGCGCGCGTCGGGCAGATGCTGGACCTGGTGCAACTCAAGCCCTATGCCAAACGCAAACCGCACCAGCTCTCCGGTGGTCAGCAGCAGCGTGTTGCGCTGGCGCGCAGCCTGGCCAAGCGTCCCAAGCTGTTGTTGCTGGACGAGCCTCTGGGTGCCCTGGACGCCAAGCTGCGCCAGCGCACCCAGTTGGAGCTGGTCGACATCATCCAGCAAGTGGGTGTGACCTGTGTGATGGTGACGCATGACCAGGAGGAGGCCATGACCATGGCAACCCGCATCGGGGTCATGAGCGAAGGCAAGATCCTGCAGATCGGGGCTCCCGAAGATATCTACGAAACTCCCAATTGCCGTTTTGTGGCCGACTTCATCGGCAGTGTCAATCTGTTCAAGGGCAACGTGACGGTTGATGCGCCGGACCATGTGGTCATTGCCGGGGCAGAGTGCCGGCACTATGTCAGCCATGGCATCACGGGCACCATGGGAATGGGGGTGCATGTGGCCGTGCGCCCTGAGAAGATGGTGATACAGCACGCAGCGCCGTTGGAAACCGAGCGCGAATCACCGGCCGAAGTTGGATACAACGTGGTGCAAGGTGTCATCGAAAACCAGGCCTATCTAGGTAGCTTGACCACCTACCACGTCAAGCTGTCCGGCGGGGCCACGCTCAAGGTGACCCACACCAACGCAGCGCGCAATGTGTTGAAACCCTTGAATGTCGGTGACGCGGTGTATGTCTGGTGGTGCGGTAGTGACGTCGTGGTGCTGACGCAGTGAGATTGCCATGACGTCCCACACATTCAAGGAGCACTCGGTGCTCGACACATGGATCGCAAAATGGGGCCGTGGCGCGGTCATCGGCGTACCCATGG
Organism: Pseudomonadota bacterium; assembly: GCA_040384785.1. Taxonomy (GTDB): domain Bacteria; phylum Pseudomonadota; class Gammaproteobacteria; order Burkholderiales; family Burkholderiaceae_C; genus Allorhodoferax. Next base: position 5,770 of record JAZKIR010000050.1, on the reverse strand, counting down.
TCTTCTTGCTGCTGGTGTTTTTGCTGCCGTTCCTGGTGGTGTTCAAGATCAGCCTGTCCGAGATGGAGGGCGTGGCCTTCAAGGATGTGGTGAGCTGGTCCGAAGGCATGGTGCATTTCCAGGTCAAGCTGGACAACTACCTTAGTCTGCTGCAGGACGCTCTGTACATCGAGACCTATTTGAGCTCCTTGATGTTTGCGGCAGTGACCACCGTCATATGCCTGTTGCTGGCCTATCCCTTCGCGTATTTCCTGGCGCGCAGCCCAGCCGACAAGCGTCCAGCCTTGCTGATGCTGGTCATGTTGCCGTTCTGGACCTCGTTCCTGCTGCGGGTCTATGCGTGGAAGATGCTGCTGGCCGATGCTGGCGTGTTCAACAACCTGGCCATGGCCGTGGGATTGATTTCGGAGCCGGTGAAGATGATGAATACGCCGTTTTCCATGGTACTGGGCATGGTCTACACCTACTTACCGTTCATGATTCTTCCGCTTTATGCCAATCTGGTGAAGATGGATCTGCGGCTGCTGGAGGCCGCCATGGACCTGGGTGCAACGCCGTGGCAGGCGTTCTGGCGCATTACGGTGCCACTGTCACGCAGCGGCATCATTGCCGGCTCCATGCTGGTCTTCATTCCCTGCGTGGGCGAGTTTGTGATCCCCGAACTCTTGGGTGGCCCTGAGACGCTGATGATTGGCCGCGTGTTATGGGATGAGTTTTTCAGCAACAACGATTGGCCCATGGCCTCTACCGTGGCCGTGGTAATGGTGTTGCTGATCATTGTGCCGTTGGCCTTGTTCAGCAAATCGCGGGCCGAGGGCAGGGCGGAGGACTTGTCATGAGCTTCCATGCGGGTCGTTTTACGTCCAGGCTCTGGTTGGGCGCGGTGTTTTTGTTTTTATACATTCCCATCATCACGTTGATCGTGCTGAGCTTTAATGCCAGTCCCTTGGTGACCGAATGGGGCGGTTGGTCGCTGCGCTGGTATAGCGAGCTGGCCAAGGACACCGAGATCGTTAATGGTTTTGTGTTGTCGCTGGAAATAGCATTTCTGACAGCATGCTCTTCGGTGGTGCTGGGCACCTTGGCAGCCTTGTCGCTGCACCGCTTCAAACGCTTTCCGGGCCGTACCTTGTTCGCCGGCATGGTCAGCTCTCCGTTGGTCATGCCCGAGGTCATCGTTGGTCTGTCGCTGTTGTTGATGCTGGTGTCGGTGCAGCGCGTGTTCGGCTTTCCCGAGCGGGGGCTGCTGACTATCTGGCTGGGCCATACCTTGCTGGGCATGGCTTATGCCACCGTGGTGGTGCAATCACGCCTGCAGGAGATGAACCCGCAACTGGAAGAGGCGGCGCAGGATCTGGGCTGCCGCCCGCTGCAGGTCTTCTTTCTGGTGACCTTGCCGTTGATTGGTCAGGCCATTGCCTCCGCCTGGCTGCTGACCTTTACGCTGTCGCTGGACGATGTGGTGTTGACGGCATTTTTATCGGGGCCGGGCTCCACCACCATGCCCATCACCATCTTCAGCCGGGCTCGATTAGGCTTGAGCCCCAGCGTAAATACAGTAGCCACATTAACGGTAGCCGTCGTCAGTCTGGGCATACTGGTCGCCAGTGTTTGGATGTCGCGATCCGAGCGACGTCGGACACAAGAAATGTCTGCTGCCTACAGGGCTGATTGACGACTGGTGGGCAAGTTTCGTGGCAATTTTTCACGATGGTTCTTTGCGTTTCATAATGTGAATTAATGCTGGTTTTTGAGTGAAATAATTGCAAAAAAGATGTCTTATATAAGACATAAGATGTATTCTTGGTCTTATACAAGACTAGAATAAACCCGTAGCCTGCAACACCCCGTCGTTCAGGCACTGTTTCCCCCTAACTACGGAGTGATTCCATGACTACTCAAACCCGTGAACAGCAAATCGCAGCCCTCGAAAAAGACTGGGCCACCAACCCCCGCTGGAAAGGTATCAAGCGCGGATACACCGCCGCTGACGTGGTCCGTCTGCGCGGTTCTTTCCAGGTCGAGCACACCTTGGCACGCCGTGGCGCTGAAAAGTTGTGGAACCTGGTGAACAACGAGCCGTATGTCAATTGCCTCGGTGCATTGACCGGCGGCCAAGCCATGCAGCAGGTCAAGGCCGGCGTCAAGGCCATCTACCTGTCCGGCTGGCAAGTGGCTGCGGACAACAACGAATACTCCGCCATGTACCCCGACCAGTCCCTGTATCCCGTGGACTCGGTGCCAAAGGTTGTGGAGCGCATCAACAATTCCTTCACCCGTGCGGACGAAATCCAGTGGTCCAAGGGCGTTGGCCCTGGCGACAAGGGTTATATCGACTACCACGCGCCTATCGTGGCTGACGCAGAAGCCGGTTTCGGTGGTGTGTTGAATGCCTACGAGCTGATGAAGGCCATGATTCGCGCTGGCGCCGGTGGCGTGCACTTCGAGGACCAATTGGCTTCTGTGAAGAAATGCGGTCACATGGGTGGCAAGGTCCTGGTCCCCACGACCGAAGCCTGCCAGAAGCTGATCGCTGCCCGTATGGCTGCCGACGTGTATGGCGTGCCCACACTGGTGATCGCCCGTACCGATGCCGAAGCCGCTGATCTGTTGACCAGCGACTACGACGAAAACGACAAGCCGTTCCTGACCGGTGAACGCACCGCCGAAGGCTTCTACAAGACCAAGAAGGGCATGGACCAGGCTATCAGCCGCGCTATCGCCTACGCCGAGTACGCAGACTTGGTCTGGTGCGAAACCGGTACGCCTGATCTGGAATTTGCCCGCAAGTTCGCAGAAGCCGTGCACGCCAAGCACCCCGGCAAGATGCTGGCCTACAACTGCTCGCCATCGTTCAACTGGAAGAAGAACCTGGACGACGCCACCATTGCCAAGTTCCAGCGCGAACTGGGCGCCATGGGTTACAAGTACCAGTTCATCACCTTGGCTGGTATCCACAACATGTGGTACCACATGTTTGACCTGGCGCAAGACTACGTGGCACGCGGCATGACCGCCTACGTCGAGAAAGTGCAAGAGCCAGAGTTCGCAGCGCGTGAGCGCGGCTACAGCTTCGTGTCGCACCAGCAGGAAGTGGGCACGGGTTACTTCGACGAGATCACAACGGTGATCCAGGGTGGCAAGTCCAGCGTGACCGCGCTGACAGGTTCCACTGAAGAAGAGCAGTTCCACTAAGCACGGATCTTCCATAATAGGAAGCCGGGCCCCTGCAAAAGAGGCCCGGTTTTTTTTATTTGGAGGAGGGTGGCGCCTATGGCTGAACAGTTGTCTTTCCCAGGATTTGGCGAGCCGCCAAGACAAGCCTCCGCAGCGGATAAACCCAAACCAGCCGCAAAAGGCGGGCGCCCGAAATACGCCCTGAAATTTTCGATATTTCCAGCGCCAGCAGATGCACTGGAAATTGTCAGATTAACCGGCGATGTGTTGCAGGCTCAAGGGCTCACTGGCAAACCGCTGAGGTCGCACCGTCTGCATGTCACGGTGCATAACCTGGGCGAATACGAAGAAGTGCCGCAAGACCTGGTTGCCGCGGCCATGAAAGCTGGTGACGCCCTGGCATTTGAGGCGTTTGAAGTGGGTTTTGATTGTGCGATGAGTTTCCCCAGAAGCGGCACCTACGTGTTATCGGGTCACGAAGGCACGCGCCAACTCACCGCCTTTTATGAGGAGCTCGGAGAGTCCCTGCGCAGCCAGGGTCTGCGCGTAACGCGTAGTTTCACCCCCAGCATGGCGCTGGTGTATGACAAGCATTTCGTCGCGGAACACAGCATCGTGCCCGTGCGCTGGAAGGCGCGTGGGTTTGTGTTGATCAGGAGCCATATTGGCACGGGCAAGTACGACCTGCTGGGTAGTTGGCCGGTGCAGCTCTGACTGCGGTTAAAATCTCCGTTCAACTTTTGTATAAGAGCGAGAAAGGCAATCTGGTTATGACACCGCGAACTACTCCGGCGACTTCTTCAAGCGAATAAGGCCGTAGTCCGCGCGCCTTGTGCGCAGTCAGCTACCAAATTCATAGTAAAGCGCGGACTCTCCGCGCTTTTTGCTTTTCTGATTGACTCTTTTTAGGTACCCACCATGATTCAAATTACGCTTCCCGACGGTTCCCAACGTGAATTTCCAGGCCCGGTGACGGTTGCTGAAGTCGCCGCCTCCATTGGTGCTGGCTTGGCCAAGGCGGCTTTGGCTGGCAAGGTGGATGGCAAAGTGGTGGATACCAGCTACCAAATGACGGCCAATAGCGCGCTGTCCATCATCACCGGCAAAGACGCCGACGGCCTGGAAGTCATTCGCCACTCGACCGCCCACTTGCTGGCCTATGCGGTGAAGGAGTTGTTTCCTGAAGCGCAAGTCACCATTGGCCCCGTCATTGAACACGGCTTCTTCTACGACTTCTCCTACAAGCGCCCGTTCACACCCGAAGATCTGGTCGCTATCGAGAAGAAGATGACAGCACTGGCGGCTTTGGACGAGCCCGTTACCCGCCGTGTGCTGCCGCGTGACGAAGCCGTGGCCTATTTCAAAAGCCTGGGTGAACACTACAAGGCCGAGATCATCGAAAGTATCCCTGCGGACCAGGATGTGTCGCTGTACCGCGAAGGCAAGTTCGAAGACTTGTGCCGCGGCCCGCACGTGCCTAGCACTGGCAAGCTCAAGCATTTCAAGCTGATGAAACTGGCCGGCGCCTATTGGCGTGGCGACCACAAGAATGAAATGTTGCAGCGTATCTACGGCACGGCCTGGGCCACCAAGGACGAGTTGCAGCAGCATCTGACGATGCTGGAAGAGGCCGAAAAGCGCGACCACCGCAAGCTGGGCCGCGAGCTGGACTTGTTCCACATTGATGAGCATTCGCCCGGTACCGTGTTCTGGCACCCCAAGGGCTGGACGCTTTGGCAAGGTGTGGAGCAGTACATGCGCAAGGTCTACCAGGACAATGGTTACCTGGAAGTCAAGGGTCCGCAAATCCTGGACCAGGGGCTGTGGGAGAAGACCGGTCACTGGGACAAGTACCGCGAGAACATGTTCGTGACCGAGTCCGAAAAGCGCGACTACGCCTTGAAACCCATGAACTGCCCGGGCCACATCCTGATCTACAAGCACGGCGTCAAGAGCTACCGCGACCTGCCGCTGCGCTTTGGCGAATTCGGTGCCTGCCACCGCAACGAACCCTCGGGTGGCCTGCACGGCATCATGCGCGTGCGCGCCTTTACGCAAGACGATGGTCACATTTTCTGCACCGAAGACCAGATCCAAGGCGAAGTGAAGGCGTTCACCGTGCTGCTGCAAAAGGTCTACGCTGACTTTGGCTTTCACAACATCATCTACAAAATTGCGACCCGCCCCGCGCAACGCATTGGCACCGAGGAAGGCTGGGACCGTGCCGAGGCTGCCCTGGCCGAAGGCCTGCGCGCATCTGGTTGCGAATTCGAATACTTGCCGGGCGAGGGCGCCTTCTACGGCCCCAAGATCGAATACACGCTGAAAGATGCGCTGGGCCGCCCTTGGCAGTGCGGCACGATTCAGATCGACCCCAATATGCCGGAGCGTCTGGATGCCGAATATGTGGGTGAAGACGGCGCGCGCCATCGCCCCATCATGTTGCACCGCGCCATCGTTGGCAGCCTGGAGCGTTTCATCGGAATCTTGATCGAAGGCAGCGCTGGAGCCCTGCCTGCCTGGTTGGCGCCGGTCCAGGTGGCGGTGCTCAATATCACCGATGCGCAGGCCGAATATGCCCGCTCCGTGGCTA
>JAZKIR010000049.1:158284-169233 GCA_040384785.1 Pseudomonadota bacterium | reverse complement strand
GGTAGGAAAAAAACGTTTGACTATATGGGGAAGTCCTTATAGGTGGAGCGTGGGGGGCTACTTTCTAAATCGTCTTCGCCGGCGGCCGTGCCTGCCCCAAGGCCTGCTTGACGCGGTGTTCCAGCAGGGCGCCGGTAAAGGGTTTGACGATGAAGTCGGTGACACCACCGGCGATTGCGTTGCGGACCATGTCCGACGCATTTTCACCGGTGATCATGATGAAGGGCAGGTGGTGCAACTCCGGTGTGGCGCGCACTTTTTCAAGTAGCTCGCGGCCCGACATCTTGGGCATGTTCCAGTCGCACAAGACCAGGTCGAAGGGTTTGTATTGCAGTTGTTCCCAAGCCTCGAAGCCATTGGTCACGGTCACGACGTTGCCGAAACCCAGCACGCCGAGCAGGCGGCGCAGAATGTCGCGCATTTCGTTCAGGTCTTCAACCACCAGTATCTTGGCATCGGTTGGTGCGATCAATTGGCTCCCCTTGTGCGGCATCATTACCGGTATTCTTGACACATTGCCTGATGGACGGAGGGTCAGGGCAATGCGGCGTCTTTGAAGCGCGCGGCCAGCCATCCAGGCACCTCGGTGGCCGGCATGGGCTTGCCGTGGAGATAGCCCTGGATCTGGTCGCATCCCATCTCGTGCAGCAATGTGTGCTGGGCTTCGGTTTCCACGCCTTCCGCAATCACATCCAGTCCCAGGCTGTGGGCCAAATTGATGACGGCACCGGCAATGGCCTGGTCCTCGCGATTGGTGCAAAGCTGGCGCACGAAAGACTGGTCCACTTTCAACACGTCCAGCGGAAAACGCTTCAGGTAGGCCAGGCTGGAGTAACCGGTGCCAAAATCGTCAATGGCCAGTTTCAGGCCCAGCGCCTTGAGTTGCTTGAGAATGTCCAGCGTGTGCTGCAGGTCCAGCATGGCAGTGCTCTCGGTGATCTCCAGTTCCAGTTGTGTGGCATTCAAACCCGACTCTTCCAGCGCAGAGTGCACGTGGCGCAGCAGGTGGGGGTCGCTGAACTGGCGCAGCGACAGGTTCACCGCCACGCGCAATGCTGTCGCGCCTGCGGGCATATGGTTCTGCCATTGCGCGGCTTGTCTGCAGGCCTCCTGCAGCACCCAGGCGCCCATGGGTACGATCTGGCCGTTGTCCTCGGCAATGGGAATGAAGCGTACCGGTGAAACCAGGCCCAGATCGGGATGGCGCCAGCGCATCAAGGCTTCGAAGCCGATCAGGCTGCAGTCCACTGCCATCACCTGCGGTTGGAAGAAGGCTTGCAACTCCTGGCGCTCGACCGCGCGGTGCAGGTCGTTGTGCAGGCGGAACGCGGCGGACAGATCGGAAGTGGACGAAGGTTCATGCACCACCATGCGCTGCGCCGAACGCGCGCGTGCTGCCGCCAAGGCGATGTCCAGCCGCGCCAGCATGGCATCGGGCCGTTCGCCTTCCATGGCCTGGGCGCATGCGCCAACCGACACCACGGGAAACTGTTCCTGGCCTTCCAGCGTGATGGCGGCGGACATGGCGTCGAGCAGGGCCAAAGCCAGTGGGTCCTGGGGGCGGCCCGTTGGCCAATGGGGTACCAGCAACACCAGCCGGTCCTCGCCCAGGCGGCCCACGGTGTAACGCTGGTCCTGCAAGTGTTCCGAGGCGGTGGCCAGCAGGCTCAGGCGCTGCGCCATCTGGCGCACCGCATCGTCCAACAGGCCTACACCCATGATCTGGGCCATTTGCGGCAGGCTGTCCAGGCCAATGACCCACAGGGCCGGGCCATCGCCTTTTTGTTCCTTCAATGCCTGGCCGAGCAGCAATAACAAATGGCTGCGGTTGGGCAGACTGGTGACCGCGTCAAAGTGCGCCATCTGGTGTGCCTGGCTGGCCAGTTGGCGGGCCGCCAGTTGCAGTGTGGCGGCCTTTTCCAGCTGGGCCCGGATGCAATCCAACAACTCATCGCGCTGGAAAGGCTTGGTCAGGTAGTCATCGGCGCCCAGGTTCATGCCTTCACGCACGTCGCTGCGGTCGGCCTTGGCGGTCAGCAGCACGGTGGGGATGTGCGCGGTAAGGGGGTCCGCGCGCAGTGCCTGTACCAATTGGTGGCCGGTCATCTCCGGCATCATCACGTCGCTGAGTACGATGTCGGGCAGGTGCTGGCGCACCAGTTGCAGGGCCTCGCGGCCATTGGGCGCGGCCCAGACTTCATAGTCTTCCAGCGTGAGCAGGCGTGTCAGGTTGGTGCGAATGTCGGCTTCGTCTTCGGCAATAACAATGCGATGGCTCATGCTGCCGGCGCCTCGGGTGGCAGGTGGGCCAGTTGGGTAGCCAACAACTGGCGGAGGTTGGCGAGGTTGAAGGGTTTGGTCACATAACCCGTGGCACCTTGCTGCAGTGCGGCTTCCAGTTTTTCGGGTTCCGCGCTGGCGGACAGGAAAACAAAGGGTATGCCGCGTAATGCCGGGTCAGACTGGGTGGCCGCCAGCACTTCGAAGCCGTCCAGGTGGGGCATCATGACGTCGCACAGGATGAAGTCGGGCTTGTGGGTGCGTATCGCCTCCAGGCCCATGCGGCCATCCATGGCCTGTATCACCTGGTGGCCTTCAAGCGCCAAAAAACGCACCAGATTCTCGCGAATCGGGGCTTCGTCATCAATGACCAGTATGCGTGCCATGGGCGACCTCAAACAATGGATGGAATACCGGGTGCCAGTGTGACACGAAAGCAGGCGCCGCGACCGTTTTCGCTCTGCACCGCGATGTCACCACCGTGCATTTCGACGGATTTTTTAACGATGGTCAGGCCCAAACCCGTACCTTTGATATTGGACACGTTGCTACCCCTGTGGAATGGCTCAAAAAGCTCCGCAAGATCACTGGCGGGAATACCAATGCCGTGGTCGCACACCTCGAACACGGTTTTGTCTGCTTCAGCGTGGATTTTAAAGAGAACCTGGCTGTTCTCCGTCGAGTACTTGATCGCATTGGACAGCAGGTTGCCGAAGATGTGCTGCAGCAGTTTGCGGTCATAGTTCCCCATGGGGTCGGGCAGATGGGTTTCCAGCACAATCGTGCAGCCGCGGGTATCGGATTGTTGCTCCACTTCTTTCACAATGCCGCGGCACAGGTCGACCACGTCCAGCCGTTCGGGCTCAAACTCCAGCATCTGCGCATCGGCCTTGTTGATCAGCAAAATGCGGTCCAGCATGGCCGTCATGCGTTGTACGCCATTTTCAACACTGACCAGCAGCTCTTCCCGGTCCTGGGGCGTCAGCCGGTCTATGTATTGCCGTACCAGTTGGGCCGACGACAAGATGGTTGCCAGCGGGGTGCGAAATTCGTGACTGGCCATGGCGACGAAGCGTGCGCGCAGCTCGTTGAGCTCACGTTGCCGGTTCAAGGCGGCCAGAGTGTCCGCCTGGGCGGCGCGCAACTGCGAAACATCCAGAAACGTGGCGATGAATTTCTGCGTGCCGCCATCCGGCCCAGCTACCGCTATGGCTTCCGCATGCACCCACAACATCTGCTCCTGAACGGTCAGCAGGCGGAAGCTGTGCGCCTGGGTTTGCCGGACTTCTCCGGGTTGCGCACGGCTGTGCACCAGGTTCAGGAAATCGCTGACCATGCGCTGGTGGTCGTCCGGGTGCACCCAGTCCAGTATGTCCCAACCGGGCTGGTTGGCATTCGGCGGGTTGCCCAGCATGTCGAGCAGGCGCTGCGAGCACCGCATCTGCCGGGACTTTGCGTCCCATTCCAAACCGCCGACATTGGCACAGCGCACCATCAGGTCCAGATGCTGGCGCTGTTCTTCCTGGCGCGCCTGGTGCGACGCCATGATGCGGGCATAGATGTGGGCAAAGGCACTGCTGATCAGCAGGATCGCACCGGCCCGAAACGCCGTGACACCATCGAACTGGTGGTAGACCATGGGCACGGCAATCAGAACCGCGGCAGCGTCGAAGACGGCCGACGCGCGCCGGCTTGTCACCAGGTGCAGCATCAGCATCAGGGCGGGGCACCACAACACGCCTATCAGTCCACGCCGGTCTATGGTGACGGTCAACACACAGATGGCGATAACGGTCAGCACCGTGTCCGACATCGGTTGGGGACGAGCCCGGTAGATGGCCTGCGCATAGGCCAGTGCCACAGCCATGGCAACCAGACACAGACCGCCGGTCACATACTCGTGGTCAAAAAAATTCTTGGCACCCAGCAGCACAAAAAAGCCGGCCGCGGCGGCCAGTGCGTAACTTACCGGCACCCGCTGGGTGTCTATGACGCCGGCGCCTACCGGGGTGTCCACGCTCAGGCTCCTGGGTTGGCCAAGCGCACCGTGAAGCAGGTTCCTTTACCCTGCTCACTGCGCACTTCGATACGCCCGCCGTGCAGGTCGACCGAGTTTTTGACGATGGCCAAACCCAGGCCGGTGCCCTGGATATTGCCCACATTACTGGAGCGGTGGAAGGACTCGAACAAATGCGCAATCTCGTCACCGGGAATGCCTATGCCCTGGTCCGTGACCTCGAACACCATGTCCTCGTCCTGGCGGTAGATCTTGAAACCGACCTCGCCTCCCTGCGGCGAATACTTGATGGCGTTGGACAGCAGGTTGCCGAAGATGTGGCCGAGCAATTTTTCGTCGTACAAGCCCAAACCAATGCCGTCTTCAAACTCGGTGCGCACCGTGCACGGTGAGTCGGGCAACTGTGTACGCGCCTCGTCGACCAGGGCCAGGCACAGAGGCACCAGGTCAATATGCTCGGGTTTGAACTCCAGCATCTGGGCTTCCACCTTGCCGATCAACAACACGCGGTCCAGCATGCGGGTCATGCGGTGCACACTGCTTTCTATGCTCTGGAGGACCTCGACCTTCTCTTCCGGGGGCAAGCGGTCACCGTAGTATTTGAGCAATTCTGCCGACGACAAAATGGTGGCCAGCGGCGTGCGGAATTCATGGCTCGTCATGGCCACAAAACGCGAACGCAGCTCGTTGAGCTCTTTCTGTCGCTCCAGCGCATCGCGGATTTCCTGCTCCGCCTGCTTGCGCTCGGTGATGTCCAGTAGCGTCCAGATCACGCCAGAGTCCGGGTCCAGCGGGCGCACGCAGCGTCCCGCCAGATGGGCCCAGAACAGCTCACCATTTTTGCGCCGGAGCTGGCGCTCCGCGATGTAGGTTCCCTCCGTGGTCAGCGCGGCGCGGGTTGAGTCGCCGATTTGATCCCATTCGGATACGTTGGCGTGGACCAGTCGTGAAGACTGGCCAATCAATTCCTCGCGGCTGTAGCCGACCATCTCCGCAAATTTTTCGTTGACCCATTCATGGTCGCGACCGCGCGAGAAGACAATGCCGACCAGCGCGCTATTGAGTATGGCCTCCCGTTCGGACGAAGTGTGTTGCAGCTCTTGTTCCAGCAACTTGCGGTCGGTGATGTCGGAGTAAAAGGTCAGCGTGGCCGGTTGCCCCTCCCACGGGACGATGGTGACGCCGATCTCCAGCCACAGGATCTCTCCGTCCGGTGGCAGTAGGCGAATCTGGTAGTGGTTGATAACGTCTTCGCCTGCCAGCCGCCTGCGCCGGCGTTCCTGGACGATGGCGTGGTCGTCCGGGTGCACGCGGTGCAGAAAACCGAACGCCAAAAACTCTTCGTGCGAGATGCGCGCAATCTCCGCCGCCCGCGCATTGGCAAACACGATGTGTTCACCCTGCAGCACGATCATGCCTTCGCCGACGTTTTCAATGACCAGCCGGTAACGTTCTTCCGAACGGTGCAGCGTGTCAATCATGGTCTTGCGCTCGGTGATGTCCGAGAAAAAGGTCATGGTTGCCGCATGCCCTTTCCAGGGAACGATGGAGGCATGGGCTTCCAGCCAACGCACGCTGCCGTCCAGGTGCAGGCACCGCATTTCGTAGCGGTCCGGCACGGCCTCTCCGTGTTGGCGTTTGCGCCGCAGTTCGGTGATGTAGGCGTGGTCATCGGGGTGCACCCACGACAACACGCTGTGCCCCACGACCATGTCAATCGGGCGGCGCAGGATCTCCAGAGCCATGCGGTTGACGTAGACCACAACCCCGTTCTGGTTGATGCCCATGCCTTCACCCAGATGCTCGACCACGACGCGGTTGAAGTCTTCAGACAGCTTGATCGCCTCCTGCGCCGCGCGGCGGTCGGAGATGTCGCGTATGAAGGCGCCAAAGCCCAGGCTTTGGCCTGAAGGAAAGGACCACACCGCCAGTTCCACCGCGATCAGGCTTCCATCGCGGTGCTGCGCCTCCACCTCGATCAATTGGTTGAGGATGGTGGCTTTGCGTGTGGCCAAGAAGCGTTTCAGCCCAGCTTCATGGGCAGCACGGTGGGCTTCGGGAATGATCAGCGTGGATAGTTTGGCTCCGACCGCCTCGTCGCGGCTATAGCCCAGCATTTTTTCTGCGGCAGGATTCCAGTCGGTGACCATGCCCTCGGTGTCCATGGCCACCACCGCGTCGCGCGCCAGGCTCAGCAGGTTGAGCAAGTGGCTCTCGCGGGCCTGCAGGCGTTCTATGGTCTGCTGCAGCGCCTGCATGCCGGCTGGCAGCGCCATGGCCTCGGAGGGGAGGCGAGAACCAGGTCCAGAGGGTGCGTTTGGCATGGTGTGCTGAGAACTGGGTTGGACAAATGACGGGCGGTCACAAGACCACGGTAAAGCAGGTCCCTTCGCCTATTGTGCTGCTGACGGTGATGGTTCCGCCATGTAATTCGACAGATTTTTTGACGATGGACAGGCCGAGCCCGGTTCCGGCGATAGCGCCCACATTGCTGGCGCGGTGGAAGGAGTCGAACAAATGGTGCAGTTCATCGGCCGGAATGCCGATGCCCTGGTCCCGGACTTCCAGCACGGTGCGCCCCTGCGCACTGTGCACAGACATGTGCACGTGGCCACCGGCGGGCGAGTACTTGAGGGCGTTGGACAGCAGGTTGCTGAAGATATGCCGGCACAGCTTTTCATCGAACAGTTGCGGATCATCGTCCAACTCCCAGTCCAGTGTGATGGGGCTCTTGGCATCGGCGTGTTGCTGGCAGGCCTCCTTGATCAGTTGTTCACACAGGGTTTTCAGATCAAGGGGCTTGGGATTGAATTCCAGCATCTCGGCCTCGGCCTTGCCGATTAGCAGGATGCGGTCCAGCATCAGCGTCATGCGCTGAACGCCGGCCTCTATGGATTGCAACAGGCCGTCGCGGTCTTCTGCCGACACCCTGTCGTTGTAGTAGCGCAGGAGTTCAGCGGACGACAGGATGGACGCCAGCGGTGTGCGAAATTCGTGGCTGGTCATGGCTACAAAGCGGGAGCGCAGCACATTGAGTTCGCGTTGGCGCTCCAGCGCCTGGCGGATGTCGTCTTCGGCCTGGCGGCGGGCGGTCACATCCAACAGGGTCCAGATCACGCCGGCGTCGGGGTCGTTGTCTTCCACACAGCGCCCCGCCAACAGCACCCAGATTTTTTCGCCGTTCTGGCGCCGGGTATAACGCTCACCGCTGTAGGTTCCCAACTCTCTGAGGCTGGCCTCGGACTTGGCTTTTTCGGCCACAAAGGCCTCGTCGGAATCGTAAAAAATGCGCGGCGATTGGCCCATCAGGTCATCGCGCTTGAAGCCCGACATTTCTGCGCATTTCTCGTTGACCCAGACGATCTTGTCCTTGATGTTGAAGCTTATGCCGACCAAGGCGGTGTTCAGCATGGCCTCGCGCTCGAACGAGGTGCGGCGCAACGCCAATTCCGACCGGTGCACGGCCTCAAAGGCCTGCATGCGTGCGATCGCACCGCTGACGTGGTGGGCCACGTGGGCCAGCACCTCGGCATCGGCATCGGTGTAGGCCGCGTCGGCCGCGTAACTTTGCACCGCCAGCACGCCGTCTGCGGCGCCGCGAATGTGCAGGGGCACACCCAGCCAGGCGGTAAAACTCAGGTCGCCCTGGGCCTGGGTGACCCGCCCGTCGGCCTGCAGCCGGGCCAGACGGGGCTGGTCGATGCGTTGCGGACGTCCGGTGTTCAGCACAAACTCCGTAAGCCCCTTACGCAGCGGCACGTCGGTCAGCTGCAGTGTTTCGCCGTCGCGCTCGTCGACGTAGTAGGGGAAGTGTTTGACGCCCTTGGGCACGTCGCACAGGCTGATATAACAATTCGGCGCCAGCACCAACTGGCCCAGCAGCTCATGCACCTTGGCGCAAAAGTCATGCAGCGAATCACCTTGTGCCGCCTGCACGGCCAGTTGGTAAAAGACCCGGTACATGGCTTCGCTCTGGCGGCGTTGGCGCGTTTCGCGCTCCAGCTCGACATGCGCAGCGCGCAGCGCGTCATAAGACTGCTTGCGTTCAATCGCCGTGCTGACGTGGCGGGCCACAAAGGACAGCAGGTGTGCGTCGGACGCCTGGTAGGCCACGCTGGCGTCATAACTTTGCACGGTCAGCACGCCGCCGACCTGGCCCTTGATGTGCAGGGGCACGCCCAGCCAGCTGTTGAAACTCAGGTCGCCGGTGGCTTCGGTGATTTCGCCGTTGTTTTGCAAGGTGATGTAACGTTCGGCGCTGATCAGCTCGGTCACGCCACTGCGTAGCACAAACTCCGTCAGGCCGCGGCGCATCGGCACATCCACCATCTCCTGCATGGAGTCGCCGTCGCGCTCGTCCACGTAGTAGGGAAAGTTGAGCCGGCCGGCCTGGTCACTGAGCAAGCACAAGTACAGATTTTTGGCGGGGATCAGTTCACCCAGCAGGCGGTGCAGCGTGCCGCCGAATTCAAACAGCGTCTCTTCCCGCGTCGCGCATTCGGCGATCTGGTAAAGAACCTTGTAGGTCGCGCTGCTAAAGCCCGTTTCGTCGAATGCATCCATGGTCGTCGGGCTTTAATGCGGGTATCTGAGCCGATAGCGGTTCAGATGTGAAATGCCGCCAGCGCACCTACCGCCAGACCCACGGCGCCGGCGGCAAACATGCCGTACTCGACCCACTTCTTCTTGGTCAGCAGGGCAATGGCGGCCAGTGCAATGCAGACTTGAAGCACGGTGGTCGACTGCGCCCAGCGGTGGTGCTGGTGGATTTGCTCGTCGCTCTTGTGGTCCCAGGCGGTGGCCTCGGCTTCCAGCTTGTCGGCACCAATCTTGATCTCCGTCTTTTCCTTCTCGTAGCGGTCGACCTTGGCCTGGTACTTGGTCTTGTCGGCCTCGCTGGTTGCCAGGTCACGCGACATTTCGGCTAGCGACTGCTTGGTGCTCTTGGATTGGAAGTAGTTCCACTGGTTGGCGGCTTCGGTCTTCTTGATGGCTGCGTTGTTCTTGTACAGGCCGGCATTGGCCTGTGTAGCGCCACCCATATAACCAAAAATGGCTCCGATGGTGGCGATGATGGCGGTGAACATCGCGATCTGGTTGATCATGCCACTGCCGTCATGGCCGCCGTGCTCTCCGTGCGCACCCTTTTGCGCGTGTTCGAGTTCGTGGTCGTGCGGGCCGTGTACGTGAAAACCGTGTCCTGACATGTTAATTTTTTCCTTGGGGTTCTGGGTTGCGATAGGTCACCCAGCTGAAGTTCAGCCCGTTGACCGAAGTGTGGGATTCCCTGCTGGTTTCCTGCCACTGTGGGCCGAATTGTGGAGCAAACGCGTCGCCGTCAAATTCGGCGTCGATTTCGGTGACCACTGCGGTATTGGCCAGTGGCAGTGTCTGTGCATAGATTTGCGCACCGCCCAGCACCCAGACATGTTCGAAGTGCTCGCAAAATGAGAGCGCCTCATCGATACTGTACGAGGGCTGTGCGCCAGTTTCGTTCCAACCCTGCTGGCGCGTGACAACCACGTTGATGCGCCCGGGCAAGGGGCGAAAACGCGCTGGCAGGGAATCCCAGGTCTTGCGCCCCATGATGACCGGGCAGCCCAGCGTGGTGCGCTTGAAATGCGCCATGTCTTCCGGCAAATGCCAGGGCAGGGTGTTGTTGTTGCCGATGACGCCGTTCTGGGCCTTGGCGAAAATGAGATGCAGTTGCATGGGCTGTTGTGGGTTGGCTTCAGGCAATGGTTGTCGTACGGGTTTGGCGAGCGGGCAATAACACCGCGGCAATCGCCGCCATCACACACACCATGGCTACGTAATCTTCCCAGTGGGGCCACTCGCCCAGAATGAAGGTTGCTGCCAGGGTGCCAATGAGTGGCACCGCCATGATACTCATGGCGCTGGTGGCCGGCGGCAAATTACGCGCCATGCCAAACCAGATGATCTGGGAGAAGCCATAGTTGATGAAGGCGCCATACACCAGGCTGCCCCACATGGGGCCTGAGAATGTCCAACTGGGCCAAGGCTCCATGGCAAAAGCCAGCACCCACAGGCACACACTGGCCAGTATCAGCATCCAGACGGTCAGGGTCTCCACCGGCAGTGTGATGCGGGCGCGCCGCATCATCAGAGTGCCCACGGCCCATAACAACGCGGCCAGTTCCATCCAGGCAATGCCGACCGGCCGCCCGGCCAAAGCGCCCAGTTCATGGGAGATCAACAGGCCAATGGCAGCAGCGACCGCCACCACGGCAACGCTGATGCGCGCCGTCAGCCTCTCGCCCAGGAAGAGTGTGCCTATCAGCACCGTCCAGATCGGCATCGTGAAGCCCAGGATCGCGGCCCGCCCCGAGGCCAGTTCCTTGACACCCAAGATCGCCGCCGTGTGCCAACCCAGCATATTCGGCAGGCCCAGCACGACCACCGTGCGCCATTCGGCGCCCTGTGGCAGCATGCGCAAGCCCCGTGCGCGGTAAAAGACAAACAACCACAGGGCACCGCAACTCATGGTCAGTGCGCGAAAGTACAGCGGCGTCATCTCGCGCAGCGAAAACTTCATCATGGGCCAGTTGATGCCCCACATCAGCGTGATGGCCAGCAAGGCCAGCAGTTGTTTGCGGGTGATCATGACCAGCCTGCGCCGGGTCGCCCCAAG
>JAZKIR010000049.1:0-158184 GCA_040384785.1 Pseudomonadota bacterium | reverse complement strand
CAGGCTGAAGCCCCCTCGGGGGGCAGCGACCACATGCAATGCGGGAGCGTGGGGGTTATCCAGCCTGCGCCGGGCCGCCCCAAGCAGGCTGAAGCCCCCTCGGGGGGCAGCGACCACATGCAATGCGGGAGCGTGGGGGCCATTAAACCGCGACTGGGGCTTTAATGGCCGCGTGGCACTGGTAGTCCAGCACTTCGAAATCCTCGTATTGATATTCGAAGATGGACGCCGGCTTGCGTTTGATGTTCAGCGTGGGGTAAGGGTAGGGCGTGCGGCCCAGTTGCAGCTCCACCTGCTCGTGGTGGTTGCTGTAGATGTGGCAGTCGCCACCGGTCCAGATGAAGTCGCCCACGTCCAGATCACACTGTTGCGCCACCATGTGGGTCAGCAGTGCGTAGCTGGCGATATTGAAGGGAACACCCAGGAAAATATCGGCACTGCGCTGGTACAACTGGCAGCTGAGTTTGCCCTTGCCGCCGGGCTCGGTGGCAGGAGCAACATAGAACTGGAAAAAAGCGTGGCAGGGCATCAGCGCCATCTTGTCCAGGTCGGCCACGTTCCAGGCGCTGACAATGATGCGGCGCGAATCGGGGTTGCTTTTCAGCGTCTGCATGACCTGGGCTATCTGGTCGATGTGGCCGCCATCGGGTGTGGGCCAGCTGCGCCATTGCACGCCATAGACCGGGCCCAGGTCGCCGTCGGGCCGCGCCCATTCGTCCCAGATGCTGACGCCGCGTTCCTTCAACCAATTGTTGCTGGAGGAGCCGGTCAGGAACCACAACAACTCCTGGATGATGGAGCGCAGGTGCACCTTCTTGGTCGTGACCAGCGGAAAACCTTCGTTCAGGTCAAAACGCATCTGGTAGCCAAACACACTCTTGGTGCCGGTGCCGGTGCGGTCGCCTTTTTGCACACCCGAGGTGTACACGTGGCGCATGAAATCTTCGTATTGGGAGCGGACGGGGTGTTGGGGCGTGGGGCTGGACATGCTGTAGGCGGTGCTGCGGGTTATCGGCAAATTCTAGTGGGAAGCCGCGCGACCCCGATTGCACCCGTAAAACGTCCTTACGTCTGCGCCGTCAAGCCCTGCAAAACCTGCTTCGTGAAGTCGTCGGCCGGAAAGAAGGTTTCCATGGCCAGCTCCTGCAGTGTCACGTCCACCGGTGTGCCGAAGATCGTGATGGTGCTGATGAAGCTGAGTACGCCCATCGGGGTTTTGAATTGGAAGGGCATGACCACGCCCGGGTGTTCGCCGTCCAGGTGCAGGTCGGCACCCTGCGGCGTTGGGTAGGCCTGCAATTCCTCCAGCAAGGCCACCAGTGTGGGGTCGGCGCTGGCCGCGATCTGGTGGCGCACACGTTCGAACAAATGGGCGCGCCACTGGGCCAGATTGGCAATCTGCGGTGCCAGCCCTTGCGGGTGCAGGCTCATGCGCAGCACATTCATGGGTGCCTGTAACAGGGCAGGGTCCGTGACACCGGCCAGCATATGCGGCACCACGCTGTTGGCGGCGATCAGGTTCCAGTGCCGGTCGATGGCGATGGCGGGGTAGGGCTCGTGGCTTTTCAGGATCAACTCCACCGCCTGGCGCGCCGGGCTCAGCGCGGGGTCGTCCAGGCCACGCTCGCGGTACATGGGCGCGTAGCCGGCGGCCACCAGCAGCGTATTGCGTTCGCGCAGCGGAATGTCCAGCCGCTCGGACAGGCGCAACACCATCTCGCGGCTGGGCACGGAGCGCCCGGTTTCGACAAAACTCAGGTGCCGCGTGGAAATGGCGGCGTCCATGGCCAGATCGAGCTGGCTCAGGCGGCGGTGCTGGCGCCAATGGCGCAAGTGCTCGCCAAAGGGTTGAGGCGCCGGGCGGGGTGTGCGGGTGGGGGTGTGCAGGCTGGTAGCAGTCATGGCGCGATGGTAAACCCTGTGTCGGCGGCCGGCCCATTACCTGTGAGGTTATCGACCCGCAGCACGTGCGCGCAGATGATTGACCCCGACACCGCGCCACGGTCTGGCTGTACGTGGTGTTGGAACCCAATCACAGTCATCTACAAAAAAGGAATTCACCATGTCCCAATCCTCCCTGCTGTCATCCTGGATCGCGTCTCCCCATTTCTTGCGCCGCGTGTTGTGGCTGGATGCCGCCACCGGTTTGACCGGTTTATCGCAATACATGTTTGCGGATGCGCTGGCGCCGCTGCTGGGGCTGCCCGCCGATCTGTTGTCGTGGTCCGGCGTGGCGCTGGGCGTGTTTGTGCTGTTCATTTCCTGGATCGCCACCCGCAAGACGATTCCGGCCGGAGCGGTCTGGCTGTTGATAGGTGCCAATGTGTTATGGGTGCTGGGCTGCGTGGGGCTGCTGGCCGGCAGCCTGGTGGCACCCACCATCTTCGGCGTGTTGTTCCTGATCTCGCATGTGGTTAGCGTGGGTGTGTTTGTGGAGCTGGAATGGATAGGTGTGCGAAAAATCCAACCCCAGCCTGCATGGTAAACAAGCCGCGTTTCAAGTGGGGCGCCCGCCGCAGGGCTGGGGTAGGCGCCACCGTTCGTGTCCTCCGCACTTCGTGCTCCCCCTTGACCTCACTATGGCGCCCACCCCAGCCCTGCTGCTCGACAGCTTGGCTCGGGGCGGCTTCATGTCGAATCTCAGGTAAAGAACTCGACGCGCCCGTCCTCCAGGTCGTAGCGACCCGCGAGGACCTTTACTTTTCCTTGTTTGACAAGACCGGCAATCATGCTGCTCTTGGTGGCGATCCGGGTGGCGGTACGCATGGCGCTTTCGCGCACGGCGTTGTCGACAAAATCCCCGGGCTTGCCATGCACCGCTTTTGCCGCGGGAACAATGGCCTGGACCATGGGGCCGATGGATGCAGGGAACTTGGTCTTCTTTTCGACGACTTCGCAGGCGGCGGCCACGGCGCCGCAGCGTTCATGGCCCAGCACGATAATCAGCGGCACGCCCAGCACACCCGAGCCGTATTCCACAGTGCCCATGGTGGCGCTGTCGACAGCCATGTTGCCGGCGTTGCGCGCAACGAAGAGTTCACCCAGACCCAGGCCGCCAAACAGCAGTTCCGGCGGCACGCGGCTGTCGGCGCAGGACACAATCGTCGCCCACGGCGCCTGGCCCTTGGCCACGTGTTCGCGTTGCGTGTTGAGCTGCGCCGCGCACAGTTCCGGACCCTTGATGTATTTTTCGTTGCCTTCCTTGAGCTTGGCCAAGGCCTCGTCGGCGGTCAGGCTGGTTCCCTTGCCGCTGGCGGCAAACGCCGGCGCCGCCGACAGTCCCAAGCCGGCCAGGGCGCCGGTTGCCGTCAAAGACAGGAAACCGCGCCGGGAAGCTCGACGCTCTTCATCACACACGTAACACATGGGGAATCTCCTCTTTCAAACGATTGTGAAGGGATATTGACCGTTGTGACCAGCGGTCAAGGAGGCACACCGATCGACCCATTGCATTACATGAGCAGTCGACCGCTAGCCACTATATCCACTCATTTGCATTTGGTCACAAAAAAATTGGGCCGGAGGGGATTGGGCTGTGATTTCACAACGCGATGAAACCCGCGATCTGGTGCAACCGCTTGACGGGGTCTTGTTCCGCCAGCAACTGCTGTTTGTCATCCGCCGGGATGGGCAACAATTCGGCCCACCGGTTGGCAACCCATCCGCATTCGTCCAGGCGATACGGCGTAAAAACAGGCAGTGCCTGGCGCCGGCCGGCCTGCTGTCCGTCGGCGATCAACTGCCCCAGCATGTTTGCCAGCACCTGCAGCGCTGGGGGAATGGGCTCGGGCGTGTCGGCCTGCAGATACTGTACCTGCGCGTACCAAACCCCGAATGGCCCGCGTTCGTGGTCCAGCACCTCAAAGCGTTGCCCGCCCTTGCAACACACATGCAGCAAGGCTGGCTGCAGCGCCTGCAGCTCTTCAATGTGCGCCAGCGTGCCGGCGCGGCATAACAGTGGAACCTCTTCCGGAACCTGTACTTCGTGGCCCTGCAACAGGCCCACCACGCCAAAAGGGCTTGCCTCGCGCTGGCAGCGTTTGATCAGGTCCAGGTAACGCACTTCAAAAATGTTGAGGTGCAGCATGCCATCGGGAAACAAGCCCTGGGTCAAGGGAAAAAGGGGGATGCGGGAGGGCATCTTGTGATTCTAGGCACAGTGGTCGGCCACAATGACAAATCCCTTTCAATCGCTTTCGTCCACGCCACGCGAACCATGCATCCCATAACAAAACTCCTGGCCTACGCCCGCCCATACCGCCGCGACATTCGTCTTGCCACGGTCTATTCCGTCCTCAACAAGTTTTTCGATATCCTTCCCGAGGTGCTGATTGGTGCGGCCGTGGATGTGGTCATCAAGGGTGATCAAAGCTTCCTCGCAAAACACATCCTGGTGGACTTCGGCATCACCAGCACCTGGCACCAGTTGCTGGTGCTGGGCGGCTTGAATGTGCTGATCTGGGGCGGGGAGTCACTGTTTGAATACCTGTAACACCTGAAGTGGCGTGGTCTGGCGCAGGACATCCAGCACGATTTGCGGCTGGACACCTACCGCCATGTGCAGAAGCTGGAGATGGCGTACTTTGAGAACCAGCGCACGGGCAACCTGATGTCCATACTGAACGATGACATCAACCAGATGGAGCGTTTCCTGAACGGCGGCGCCAACAACATCATCCAGGTGTTCTGTTCCTCGCTGATGATCAGCGCCGTGTTTTTTGCGCTGCAGCCCGGCATTGCGGTGATAGCCCTGCTGCCGGTACCCGCCATCCTGTTTGGCGCATTCTGGTTCCAGAACCGGCTGGCACCGCGATACACCGAGGTGCGTGAGGCCGCCGGTGACGTCAGCGCCCGGCTCAACAACAACCTGCTGGGTCTGGCCACGATCAAGGCCTTTGCCACGGAGAACGAGGAGGCCGACCACATTGCACAGGCCAGTAACGGCTATCGTGCAGCGAACGCCCGCGCCATTCGGCTCAGTTCCGCCATCACGCCGGTGATACGCACCGCCATTCTGGCCGGATTCACCGCCACGCTGCTGTACGGCGGCTGGCTCACGATACAGGGCGAGTTGGCGGTGGGCGCCTATTCGGTACTGGTGTTCCTGACCCAGCGCCTGCTGTGGCCGCTGACCGGCCTAGCCGAGGTGGCCGACATGTACCAACGCTCCATGTCATCCATAGACCGGGCCATGGGTTTGTTGCAGACACCCATCAACATTCCCTACGAAGGCCAGCATTTCCCGATTGACACAGTGAAGGGCGAGCTGCGCTTTGAACATGTGGGTTTTGCCTACGACACCGTCCCGACGCTGCAGGACATCAGCCTGACGATTCCCGCCGGTAAGACCACGGCCTTTGTTGGCTCCACCGGTTCGGGCAAATCCACGCTGGTCAAACTGCTGCTGCGCTTCTACACCGCCCAATCCGGCCGCATTCTGCTGGACGGCCAGGCCATAGACGGCTTGAACCTGCAGGACCTGCGCCGTGCTGTAGGTTATGTGTCGCAAGACACGTTCCTGACCGACGGCACGGTGGCCGAAAACATCGCCTATGGCGCGGCCGGCGCCAGCGACGAAGCCATTGCCGAGGCCGCACGTGCGGCCGAGTGCACCGAGTTCATCAACCAGTTGCCGCTGGGCTTTGCGACCCGCATCGGCGAGCGTGGCCAGAAGCTCAGTGGCGGCCAGCGCCAGCGTCTGGCCCTGGCCCGTGCCATCCTGAAGAACCCGCCGGTGCTGGTACTGGACGAGGCCACCAGCGCCGTGGATAACGAGACCGAGGCCGCCATCCAGCGCTCGCTGGACGTGGTCAGCCAGGGCCGCACCACTATCGTCATTGCGCACCGCCTGTCCACCGTGCGGCAGGCCGACTGCATCCACCTGCTGGAGGCCGGGCGTATTGTGGAAAGCGGCACACACGACGAACTGGTGGCACGCAACGGCGGTTATGCGGCGCTGTGGCGGCTGCAGACCGGAGAACGGTTCCACAAGGCTTAATTTCAACCCAAATTGGGTTTATTCACCAAAGATTTAAGCCAAATCCGTCTGTAGCCCTCGCAGAATTTGAATGTACCGCTATAAATAGCATAGCGTATTCCGTGGCCGGCTGACCACCGCAAAGCCCCCTATCGCACAGTGGGCCATGTGTCGTGTTTGGCCGACAGCGCCAAGCCTTGATTCATATGGGTTTTTAGGCCTTGGCAGTCGGTTTGTCGGTCCTGGCCGACAGGATCACTCGCCACGAAACCTGCAGGGCGTTGATTTCATTGAAGATTTTTTCTGGCACGTGTCTTGAGTCAATAAACAGGTCGGTCAAAGCCTGGCCTCCAAAAAAGTTCGATTGAACCTTTGGGTACCGGGTCTCGACACAAGGCTGTATCGCTAACCATAACTGAACACTAGAAAGAGTCTCACCATGCAATCTGCTTCCACCATCCGTACCCCATCCACCGGCATCCTGGCGCGCACGCTGGCCATCGCTCTGTTCGCAACGGTTGCCAGCACGGCCTTTGCTGCCGGCGGCAATGTCACGTCCATCAGCGCCAGCCCCGCGTCGGTGTCGGTCAACGACATCGTCACGATGAAGCTGAGCATCACCGGTGGCAGCTACGGTGTGGATTGCAGCGCGAGCTGGGCCCTGATGGACGCCAGCAATATGCAGGTCAAGGGCGGCAACAACATCCGGATGCAGAGCGATTCCAACAATTACGATTACGTGGTGCAGTTTGGTGTTGCCACACCAGGCGTCTACACGCTGGTCGGCAAGACCGGTGCACCCTCCAGCCAAACCACAAGTTGCCAGGGCATGGCCAATGCAACCCTGACCGTGGTGGCCAAGCCAACGCTGGGTCTTGCCAATCCGGTCAACCCCATCAATCGCACCAATCCGATTCCGGTGAACCCGGGCAATCCCGGCATGGTCCGCAAGTAAGCTGGCTCGTTTTTGACTGCGGGCGGTCTTCGCCTCTTTTTATTAAGGGCGAAGCACCCGCCCGGGGTTCATCGTATTCAGTGGGTCCAGCGCCTGCTTGATGGCGCGCATCATGCCCAGCGCGACGGGCGACTTGTGCTGTTCCAGCTTGTCGCGTTTCAAGCTGCCCACGCCGTGTTCGGCCGAGATGGAACCCTTGAACCGGTCCACCATGTCGTAAACGATGGTATTGACACCCTTCTCGTCATCGCGCAGAAAGGCCTCCGCATCGGTGTTGGCAGGGGCTTGCACGTTGTAGTGCAGGTTGCCGTCACCCAGGTGGCCGTAGTTGACCAGGCGCACGCCGGGAAAGGCCTGCTCCAGCAGGGCGTCGGTCAGGCGCACAAATTCCGGTATGCGCGACACCGCAATCGAGATGTCGTGTTTGATGTTCAGGCCCTCTTGGGCCTGGGCCAGCGGAATGCTCTCGCGGATATGCCATAACGCGCGGGCTTGGGAAATGTTCTCGGCTACCACCGCATCGGACACGCAACCTTGTTCTATGGCCACTTCCAATAGGCGTTCAAAACGTTCGCGGGCGTGGGTTTCGGATTCTTGGTCTGAATTCTCCAGCACAACACAGAACGGTTCAGCGCTGTCCTGGAATGGGACTCTTTGCTGCGGAAAGTGTTTTGTCACCAGGCTCAGCGCAAACTTGCCCATGACCTCAAAACCTGTCAGCCCCGCACTCAGGTGCTGGTGCGCCAGGCCCAGCAACTCCACGGCGGCTTCCAGCGAGGGCACGGCGGCAAAGGCTGTCAGTTGCGCCACCGGCAGCGGGTACAGCTTCATCGTGGCGGCGGTGATCACGCCCAGCGTGCCTTCGGAACCAATCATCAGATGGCGCAGGTCGTAACCGGTGTTGTCCTTGCGCAGGCCGCTCAATCCGTCCCAGATCTCGCCTTGTGCGGTCACCACTTCCAGGCCCAGGCATAACTCGCGCGTATTGCCATACCGCACCACCTGTGTGCCTCCGGCATTGGTGCCCAGGTTGCCGCCAATCGTGCAACTGCCTTCGGCCGCCAGGCTTAAGGGGAACAAAAAACCGGCCTTTTCGCAGACCTCTTGCAGGGTCTGCAGTACACAACCGGCATCCACCGTCACGGTCAGGTTGCCGCCGTCCAGCGCGCGCACGCCGTTCATGCGCAGCAGGCTGAGCACGACCTGTGTGCCGCTGGCATCCGGTGTGGAGCCGACCACCATGCCGGTGTTGCCGCCCTGGGGCACGATGCTGACACCAGCTTGCGCACAGACCTTGACCACAGCGGCCACTTCTTGGGTAGTGGCCGGGCGCACCACGGCCAAGGATTTGCCATGTTCGCGCTTGCGCCAGTCCTGTTCATAGGCGCTCAGGTCGCCATCGGTCAGTACATGGCCCGCGCCAACAATCTGGCGCAGTTGTTCCAGCAAAGTGCTTGGGTTGTTGTTGCTCGTCATGGTGCAGCCTCCTGGCTATCGGGGTTTTTGTTGGCGCCGCGCGGACCCAGGCGCAGGCGTACGTGCATGGTGCAGGCGGCAAACAGCGTGATGCACAGCGCTATTTCCAGCATTGCCAGGTAATTGCTCGGTGTCTTGTCGCTCCAGGCGCGCACCACACCCTCGATGAAATACAGCCACACCACGAGGCTGACCCAACGGTAGGTGTACAGGCGATTTTTCAGCAGGCCGGCCAGTGGAATACACAGCGGCAGCGCCTTCAGCACCAGCCACGAACCGCCAGGTCGCAAGGGCGCCAGAAACAATTCCCAGGCCAGGGCCAGCAGAATCAGGGCCAGCACACTGCCCACGGCAAGCCAGCGGGTCAGATTAACGGGAAAAGATGGGGGCTGGGGGAGGGCGGACGTGTTCATGACGGTGGCATCATAGCGGGATGCAACAACTAGAACGTCTAAGAGGCTGGCTCCATGAAGTCGCCCAAGTCCCCTGGCTCCACGCCATTCGCACGCTGCGTGAGCGTTTCCGTGAGGACCGGCTGGGCCTCACGGCCAGCAGTCTGACCTTTACCACCACCATTGCGCTGGTGCCCTTCATCACCGTGGCGCTGGCCGTGTTCACGGCCTTTCCGATGTTTGCCAAGTTCCAGGACGTGCTGCAAAAGTGGCTGATCGAGAGCCTGGTGCCCGAGAGCATTGCACGCCAGGTGCTGGGTTATCTGAACCAGTTTGCCGGCAAGGCCAGCCGGCTGGGTGTGCTGGGGCTGGCCGTGTTGCTGATCACGGCGCTGGCGCTGGTCTTCACCATCGACCGCACGCTGAACAGCATCTGGCGCGTGCGCACCTCGCGCCCGTTTGCGCAGCGGGTGCTGATCTACTGGGCCTCCATTACGCTGGGGCCGG
Organism: Pseudomonadota bacterium; assembly: GCA_040384785.1. Taxonomy (GTDB): domain Bacteria; phylum Pseudomonadota; class Gammaproteobacteria; order Burkholderiales; family Burkholderiaceae_C; genus Allorhodoferax. The sequence goes on along the minus strand of JAZKIR010000049.1, from coordinate 148,877 downwards.
TGGTGCTGGCGGTGAGCCTGAGCGTGACCTCGTATGCCGTGTCGTTTTCGAAAGGCGTGGTGGGCGCGATGCCGGGCGGGGTGTCGCTATTGCTGCAAATCATGCAGTTTGTACTGGTGGCCGGCGGTATGGCAGCGATGTTCCGTTTTGTGCCCAACACCCACGTGCGCCTGGGGCACGCCTGGGTCGGGGGCCTGTTTGTGTCCACCGGCCTGGAACTGGCCAAGCGGGGGCTGACGCTGTACTTGAGCAGCGTGCCCACGTACGCCGCGGTGTATGGCGCCTTTGCCACCCTGCCTATTCTGCTGATCTGGATTTATGTGGCCTGGGTCATCGTGCTGCTGGGCGCAGCCTTGACCGCGTATTTGCCCAGCCTGCTGGCCGGCAGCACGCTGCGCCGCCTGCCGCACGGCTGGCGCTTTCAGTTGTCGCTGGAGGTGGTGCAGCAACTGGAGCGCGCGCGGGTGTTGGACACCAAGGGCCTGACCCTGGAGCAGCTTTGCAAGGTGCTGCATGTGGACCCGCTGCGCCTGGAGCCATTGCTGCAAACCCTGGCCAGTTTTGACTGGATAGGGCAGTTGCGCGAGGCACTGCAGCCTGGTTCCGAAGCACGTTACGTGCTGCTGGTGGACCCCAACACCACGCTGCTGGAGCCGCTGTTGAGCGCGTGGCTGGTGGAGCGCACCCCGGCCTCCGAGAAAATTTGGCAAATCGGCCATTGGCCCTCGATAACATTGCGTGAGGTGTTATGAAATTGATAGTGAATCCCGTTCTCTTTGGCGTTTGTACACCATGGCAATGACACCCTTCTGGATGGACCCCGATGGTTCAACGGCGTGGTACCGCGTGCATGTTCTGGACAGGAACTACTCGGTCAAGGCCACCGAGTCTCCGTTCGAAGAGGATGTGGCCATCACCGAAATCAAGGTGGAATGGAGCGGCGGCAAAAGCTCTCCGCGCCGCATCAGTGCGGGTGAGGAATATGACCGGGTGTCGGCGGCTTTTTTTGCGGCCAAGAAGGCGGGGTAGGCCGATGCAAATCAAACGTTTAGGTGCAGGAGTTTTCACCATTGGGGAGTTTCTGTCGCCGGTTGAATGCGTGGATTTCATCGCACGCAGTGAATCCATGGGCTACTCCGAGGCCGCGGTTCGAACCGATGATGGTGACCGTGTGTACGGAGATGCGCGCAACAATGATCGCATCATCCTTGATGACCGCGAGTTTGCCGCGTCCCTGTACCAACGTGCGCAACCGCTTTTGCCCGCGGAAATCGACGGGTGGTCGGTTAGCGGTTTTAACGAGCGCCTGCGCTACTACCGTTACGACAAGCAGCAACAGTTTGTGTGGCACCAGGATGGCACGGTTCGGCTGAGTCCAACCGAAGAGAGTTTCCTGACCTTCATGATCTACCTGAACGACGACTTTGAGGGTGGCAGCACCGACTTTGGCTGGGAATCGGTCAAGCCCACTCAAGGCATGGCGCTCGTTTTTCCCCACAGGCTGCGCCACCAGGGTGCGGTCGTGTTGTCGGGCGTCAAGTATGTGCTGCGCACCGATGTCCTCTATGCCAAGAGCGATGCGTAAACTGAGTTACCCATGGGTCTTATCAATATCGACGATCTTTCCGCATCCGAGATTCACGCCATCTGGGCGTTGGCTGACAAACCTGCCCACGCACTGAATGGAACAGTGGCATGGTCGTTCGAGGGCAATGGCATCCGCACGCGAACGACGTTTATCCAAGCATTTCGCGAGCTCGGTCTTTCCTATATCGAGTTGCCGAATCTGTTGAAAACGGCCGAGCGGGTGTGTGACCTTGCGGGCTACCTGGATCCTTTTTACGCCATGTACGTGGTGCGTGAATCGAACCACCAAAGGCTTCAGGAGTTTGCCGCCGCGTCCAGCCGCCCCGTCATCAATGCCATGTCGAGCCAGGCGCACCCCTGTGAGGTGTTGGCCGATGCCTATTACATCCAGTCGCAGTTGGGACCTATTGAAACCGTCAGGATCGGCCTGTGGGGGCCGACAACCAACGTCTTCAAATCCTGGTACGCGCTCGCCTCGGTGTTCAAGATGCAGATCAACCACTTCTGCGACCCGAAATTTCGCGCATCCCACGGGTTCGTCGCCTTCCACGATGCACCCGATCAAGCTGTTGATATTCTGGTAACCGACAGTTGGCCTGCCGGGTGTGATGACGCTGCGTGGTCGCTTACACGTGATCACCTGCAATGCCTTGGGAACCCGAGGCTGTTGCCAACACCCCCGTTTTCCATCGGCAAGGAGATTGGCTTCGATCCCACGCAATACGACGGTTTTGTCGGCTACGAACAGAAGCGAGCCCTTCTGGCGGTTCAACGCGCAATCCTTACACATGCGGCAGGCTAAACCAGCATGCGCAGGTTTATTGTCTTCGGGCTCGTCGCAGCACACGCCATCGCCATCGTGGCTGCATCGGCCGTATGAGAATCCACGATTCAGCAATCGCGAGATGTGGATTTGATGCAGAGAATGAGCAGAAATTTGCAGAAATGCTGCGCGGAAAACGGCCTGTTATTCATATTCTGCATGGTTTTGCCCTCAAAGTGTATTGGCCTATTTGCGCACTTTTCAATACAGTCCACCGATTCAAAACGACTGGAAAAAACATGACCGCAACGACCCGCCCCGAACGTGATTGCTGGGGTGCCAAGCTAATTCCTATGGCTGCTTGCCTTGGGGCAGCTCTGCTGACGGTGGGGTGCGTGGCTACACCGCAGCAACAAGCCGTCAAGGAAGTTCGCATCTGCGCCGAGCATTGCACGGTGCCGGACCCGACGTACTCCGTCCAACAGTTACGCGACGGGTTCCAGCAATTTCTGAAGGCCAACGCTGGCGAGAAGGTGGCCATCTGTGACTCGAACCCCACGACCCGGGCGTGTGACAGTGTCGGCATATGCCAGTTTGTGCTGGGGGGCATCATTCCCGGCAACGGATGTGCGCAAAGCATCACGTTTAGCGAAATCATTGCCGATAGCCAAGCGGAGCGGACTCGGTTGAAGGCTGACATGCCTCTCAGTTTTATTGGGACGCCGGTCAAGTGTGACACCACGGCAGGCACGTTTTCGATCCACTCGGTGAACGAGATATCCCTCGTGCTCGAACCCCGCTACTGCAACTGGATGGTGGTCGGGAACATGTCGGCAACTTTTAACTTCGTGGTGGAGTCGATCGACCTCCAGCGTGGCCGAATCGGCGGCTACTGGAGCCATGCGGTGTCGGGAACCGGCAACGGTAAAGGCTCCGGCTATGCAGTGTTGACGTTTCCTAAGCCTATCGCAATGGCAGGTCTATAAAAAGAAAGGCGTCGATGACATTCACACTCGATTGTGGACGCGGTGCCCAGATGAATGCGCAGTTTCTGCGACCTGCATCGTTAGCTTTCAAAACATGAACCGAAACAACACGCGGTTCAGGCCCAGAGCAAACGAACTACCCAGTACACACCAATTCCGATTTGCACGGCGAATGCAGCGAACCGGAGGTTGACGGCCAAGATGGACAATGAACTCAGGTGGAACACCGATTGCAGGATGCGCGCAAACAGAAAGACGTAAGCCAACGGATCGGTGACGGCGGACTTGCCGGCTACTACAGCAATGAGCATCAGACCACCGAAGATGGGCAAACCTTCAACACAGTTTGCATGGGCTCTTGCCAGACGCTGCATAAAAGGGGAAAGGTTCGCGTTGTCCGGTGTGAACCCGTTTGCCTGAACGGCTTTGGCCAGGACAAGCTTCGAACGAAGAACCTCCATGAGTACCAGGAGGAACAACGACCAGGCCACAAAGCCTGTGAGAGAGATGAGGGTGGGGTTCATATTTTTTCCGTGACGGAGTTTCGGCTTCAGTGGGGTGGCAAAGCATCAGGTGCGTGTGAATGGTACGTGAAGACCCAAGCCACACCTCTGACAGGTCGCTCGTGAAGTACACGCGCCGTTTGCGTGAGGCCGCGCACCCATCCACTGCAAGCCGGCGAGTAGCCCTATCAGTGCGGCTTGTGCCAATGTCCAGCCAAAGCCTGGCTCCGTAAGACGTGCACCCGATGCCAGTGCCAGCCAAAGGCTTGCTCCGACCCATAAAAAAGCACTTCCAGCCAACAATCTCACGCCAAGTGCAGGCACTTTCTTGCGAGAGGCAAGCCATACCGCAAACAATGCGGCCCCCGAAATGACGACGGCGGCGACTTGCAGCAAAACCTCTGGCAGACCTATGGCGACAGACAACTTTTTTGCAAAGCAGAGATGGGACACACCTATGCCCATGCAAAACGTGGCATCAATCCACAGCAGTCGGCGCAATACGGAATCAGTGATGGGGAACATGGAAACTCCTGGAACGGTCGGACAATCGAAGCCGAATGTTCTGCCAGTACAGCGATTGCGTCCATGACCTCAAGGGTCATATTTCAGCCTAAACCCCGCTCTATGATCTGCATATGCTGACCGGCACACACACTCTCAGTAGTCCAAACCGCATCGCCGTCGGTGATTATTTACGCCACTGGCGCAAGTTGCGACGACGGAGTCAACAGGATTTGGCACTGGAGGCAGAGTTATCGACAAGGCACTTGAGCTGTGTTGAAACTGGTAAATCAAACCCCAGCCGGGAACTGGTACTGCGCTTGTGCGAGAGGTTGTCGGTGCCGTTGCGGGAGCGCAATGCATGGCTGGTGGCAGCAGGGTATGCCCCCCTGTACCGAGAGCAACAGCTGGGTGCGCCGGACATGCACACAGCATGCAAAGCGGTTCAGCATCTTTTGGATCAACACACCCCATGGCCAGCCGTTGCGTTTGACCGCCATTGGAATCTGGTGCTTGCCAATGACATGGTTCAGCCTTTGTTGTTGGATGGTGTAGACCCAATCCTGTTGACCCCACCCATCAATCTGCTGCGTGTCAGCCTGCATCCATTGGGTTTGGCCACCCGAATCCTCAACTTGGGCCAATGGCGTGCACACCTGTTTTTGCGCTTGCAGCAGCAGGTTCAAATGACCTGCGACCCCACACTGAAAGCACTTCTGTCGGAGGTCAAAGCGTACCCAGCGCCGTCGACAGGGCCGCCCCTCGCTTTGGGAGTGGAGCACCCCGGCGTGTTTGTTCCTTTTATCGTTCAAACCCCGTTTGGTATTTTGAACCTGATCACCACCACCACAGTGTTTGGTTCACCAACCGACATCACGCTGCAAGAGTTGGCATTGGAAACCTTGATCCCGGGCGACGAGGCCACTGCACAGTTATTGCGCAAGCTTTCCACCACTCTCCCGCGAGCGCAAAGCCGCCTCGCACCGGCAGGCATGGCATGACGTGCTTCAGCGCTTTTGGGGTATTGCGCACAGGTGTTCACTATGCAAAAAGGGGCACCTAAGCCCGGATTTCCTTGGCCCGCGCGTTGCTAGACATCACGTTGTCACGTGCCAGTGCATGCCCGAACTACCGATGCAATCCATTGCTCAGTCACCACTCCCGAAAAGTTGGACTCCAACATCACGCAGCGCGCCGGTAAACGGGATGGACGTGTTGCAGTTGTGACGGCTGTCAATGTGAGCATGTATAGTCAACCGGCTTTTCCGGTGCACGCTGGTGGCTTAGGCAGTCAGCGTGTTGTTTCGATCGAATTTTGATAACCATTGCGCGCAGTGCGCTACGAGTGGCCGACATAGCGTTTGGAGCCATTTCTCCACTAGCTGTGCATTTTGATCGTTGCATTGGATTGGCTGTGCCAGTGTTTTTTTGGTTAACTAGGGAGAGTATTTTGATAAAGAAGATTTTTTTGGCATCTGCTTTTGGTATTGCCGTTGTGGCTGCTATCGCGGGGCAGCAGGCGCAAGCGGAGAGTCTGCCGCGATACCGGGCCGTTTATGCTTTTGATCAAGTAAAAGGTAGCGGTCCCACTTCTGAGCTCCTCAAGAGCAAATGGACGGGAAAACTACTGCTGGGTACGACCCAGACTGGTGGGGCCCACAACCTCGGAACCTTGTTTCTGTTCGATCCGGACACACGCAAAACGTTGGTGGTCCATTCTTTCAATCAGGATGGGATAGACGGGTTTTATCCGTCTGGTTTGACCGATGCAAACCATGGAGCAGTGTTGGGCGTCACTAACTTCGGTGGTGCCTTCTATAACGGCACCATATACAAAGTGTCGGTGGACGGAAAGTACCAAGTGTTGCATTCTTTTGAAGGGGCACCCTTTGACGGTATGTATCCCGAATCCGCCCCGGTCGCGCAAGCCAACGGAACATTTGTTGGGACAACTTCATTCGGCGGTGTGGACAATGCCGGGACCATCTACAGATTGGCAGCCGATGGCAAGGTGACGTTGATGCACTCCTTTTCAGGGCCTGATGGCAAGATTCCGCAGTTCGGCCTTGCTGTGGGCCCCGATGGTCTGTTGTACGGAACAACCAACACGGGTGGTGAAAACGATAGTGGAACCATTTACAAAGTTTTGCCCAACGGGAGTGTCCAGACCGTGTACGCCTTCGATCCGTCGACCAGTGGTGTTTATCCCCGCAAGCTGGTTCTCGGTAGGGATGGCGATTTTTACGGCGTTGCTTCGGGCGGGGGTAGTGGAAGTGGTGGAACTGCCTTTCGCGTAACAAAGGACGGTGCTCTGACCGTTCTGCACAACTTCGCACCCGGTAGCGCAGAGGGAGATTATCCCAACGGATTGACTCTGGGCACGGATGGCTTGTTGTACGGTACTACTGGAAATTTTGGATCTGACCAACTTGGCAGTGTTTTTCAAATGACAACGTCAGGAGCGGTGAAAGTCTTGCATAAGTTTGGTTCTAGCTCGAATTCTGGTCAGTGTGACTGGAAGCAGCCGCTTGGGGCACCTACGGAAGTGAGCAACGGAGACTTTTTCGGCACGACTAGTGCGGGTGGTGTTTGCGGATCGCCTGGTTATGGAACGATTTACAAACTGGACAAATAGAAAAATTGATAGCGGGTAGCGATTCTGAGCAAGGCAATGCACTGCTCAGCAAGAAAAAAATGGGGGCATCTGCTCCCATTTTTATTTGCACTAACGGAGCGACCTAAGCCCGGACTTCTTTCGCCCGCGCGTTGCTAGTCATAATCCCACCCCGCTCCAACACTTGCCCCGCCCGTACCGCCGCAATCCATGTCTCGGTGCTGACAACTGCCGCAAAGTTGGACTCAAACACCACGCTAAACACGCGGTGAATCTCTTCGGCCGTGGCACGCCCCGCCGCGTTGGCATAAGGCACGGCACCGGTCGCGTCTGACAAAAACTCCGCGCTCAGGCCCAGGTGGCGCGCCTCGAACAGTGTGGATGCATTGCAGTTGTGTGTCATATAGCCCACCACGCTCAGCGTGTTGACATCCCGCTCGGCCAGCCATGCAGCCAGGCCGGTGTTGGTGAAGGCGCTGGGCAGGGTCTTGTGGATGTGCAGGTCCGACGCGCGGCTGGCCACTACGTCGTGGATCTTCCAGCCCTGTGTGCCTTCACCAAAACTGTCTTCCTGCACCACGACGATAGGGATGCCCGCCGCGTGTGCTGCGTCCATGGCCTGGCCTATGCGCAGCAGCGAGTCTTGCACCGGTGGGTATTCGATCAACAGCGGGCCGTCGGCGTAAATGTTTTGTACGTCTACAACGATGAGGGCGCGACGGGGTGCTGTTGCAGTGGTCTGTGTCATGGTGGTTTTTCCTTGTCGTGTTGTTGGGAGTCTGGCAATAGCGCCGTGGTCCATGGGTTGAATTGTTCCGCTCCACGCAGTTTCTGAACAGTGGCCCAATTGACAATAATCGATAGAATCGGGCCATGTCACGCAAACCACCACCCACCCAGCGCAGCGCTTCCACCGTGGCGGTGCTGGCCTTTGATGGCATCAGCCTGTTCCACCTGTCCGTGCCCTGCCTGGTGTTCGGTGAAAGCGAGCAGGATGCGGGCATGCCAGCGCTGACGCTCAAGGTCTGCGCCGCCGAGCCCGGCGCCCTGCGCAGCACGGCCGGCATAACCGTGCAAGCCCCCTTTGGCCTGGAGGATCTGGACGATGCCGGCACCGTCATCGTGCCGTCCTGGCGCGATGCCGCGCAGCCCGCGCCGCAGGCCATGCTGGATGCGCTGCGCCGGGCGCATGCTGGCGGCGCGCGTATTGTCGGCCTGTGCCTGGGCGCCTTTGTGCTGGCCGATGCGGGGCTGCTGCATGGCCGCAGCGCGACCACGCATTGGTTGTGTGCGGACCGGTTTGCGCAACGTTACCCAACGGTCGGCCTGGACCGTGATGTGTTGTATGTGGACGAGGGTGATGTGGTCACGTCCGCCGGCACCGCTGCCGGGCTGGACTGCTGCCTGCACCTGCTGCGCAGCGACTGGGGTGCCGAGGCCGCCAACCGCGTGGCGCGGCGCATGGTGCTGGCGCCGCACCGCCAGGGCGGGCAGGCCCAGTTCATCCAGCAATCGCTACCGGTATCGGGTGCCGGTCACCGTTTGTCGCAGGTGTTGGACACCGTGCTGGCCTCGCTGGACCAGCCACACAGCCTGGACGATCTGGCGGCGCGTGCGGCCATGGGGCGGCGCACCTTTACACGCCACTTCCGCCAGCTCACCGGCACCACGGTGGGCCAATGGCTGCTGAACCAGCGCCTGGCCCTGGCCCAGCGGCTGCTGGAGACCACCGACCGGTCCATGGACGCGGTGGCGGCGGACGCCGGGCTGGGTACGTCCGCGTCGCTGCGGCAGCATTTTTCGGCAGCCTTCCATACGTCGCCTTCGGCGTACCGAAGGCAGTTTGGGGCAGGGGTTGAATGAGGGCATACTGCAGTCGCACCAACTGTAGGCCGTACCCATGCTCGCTCTGATCGTCGTCGCACACCCAAGTCCAACCAGCCTGAGTCACGCCATGGCATCCGCTGCACAGCAGGTGCTGCTCAGTCGCGGCTACGCGTGCGCAGTTCACGATCTGTATGCCGAACACTTTGACCCCATCCAACCCACGCGCGAGGACGGTAACACCACGTCGTCCAGCCAACTGGTTGAGCAGCATTGCTCGGAGCTTGCGCGCGCAGATTTGATTCTCGTGTTTCACCCCAACTGGTGGGGTCAGCCCCCGGCCATTCTCAAAGGGTGGATAGACCGGGTTTTCCGACTCGACACCGCATACGGCTATCCGCCGGGGGTTGGCTTCGAGGGGGTGCCTGTTGGTCTTCTGCGCGCCCGCCATGCGATAGTCATCAACACTTCCAATACACCGGCCGAGCGCGAAGCTGCGGAGTTTGGCGATCCACTGGAAGCGCTTTGGAAGAAATGTGTATTTGGCCTTTGCGGTGTAAGCAGCGTCATAAGGCGTATGTACGCGCCAGTAGCGGGGAGCACCGCCCTGCAGCGGGCGGCATGGCTTGCTGAGGTCACGGCGCTTGCCGAGGATGCGGCGCGATCCGCCGGATAGACAGAAGCCTATAGACATCCACGTGGACCGGGAATTGAATAGGGTCTACGATGGGTCACTCGCAACCAATATTCGCGCGTCTTGACGCCGTGCGCAGCCCCCATGATTGGTGAAAGTGTTGTTCGTCTGGCGACCCTGATCGATGCGGCAGAAATCGCGGAGATGTCGCGTGACTATGTCGAGCAAGGCCTGCCCTGGAGCTGGCGCTTCAATCGGGTTGCGCGCGCGATCAAGGACCCGGACACCAATGTGGCGGTGGTTGGCAGCCCCGGCGCCCTGGTGGCGTTTGGCATCATGTCCTACCGTGCGGAAGATGCACACCTGCAGCTGTTTGCCGTGCGCACCGCGCACAGGAGGAAAGGCGTCGGCAGCACCGTGCTCCGATGGCTGGAGGCGGTCGCGCGCACCGCCGGCAGCCAATGCATACTGGTCGAGGCGCGGCGGGAAAACGTGGCCGCGCGCAGCTTTTACAGTGAACACGGCTACCATGAGCGTGCCATCGAAAAGGCCATGTACGGCAATGTTGCCGACGGTATCCGCCTGGAAAAATGGCTGCTGACGGACGCTTGAACACCGCTGCGTCTGCATTGCTCCCGCTGCTGGCCAACATTCGCCAATGCCGCCTGTGTGAGGCGCATCTGCCGCTGGGTCCACGCCCTGTATTGCAGGCTCTGCCCAGCGCGCGCATCCTGATAGCCGGCCAGGCGCCGGGCCGCAAGGTACATGCCTCGGGCCAACCGTTTACCGATGCCAGTGGTGACCGGTTGCGCGCCTGGCTGGGCCTGTCGCCAGACACGTTTTATGACGCTAGCCGCGTTGCCATCGTGCCCATGGGCTTTTGTTACCCCGGCACCGGCGCAGCCGGTGACCTGCCGCCGCGCCCGGAATGCGCGGCGCATTGGCGGGCCCAGGTGCTGGAAGCCTTGCCGCAGGTGCAGTTGACCCTTGCCATCGGTCTGTATGCGCAGGCCTACCACCTGCCGGGTCCTGTGCAATCGGTCACCCAGGCCGTGCAGGCCTGGCGCCAGCACTGGCCCCGCATGGTGGCGTTACCGCACCCCAGCCCGCGCAACAACCGCTGGTTGCGCGTGAACCCGTGGTTTGAAGCGGAGTTATTGCCCGAACTGCGGTTGCAGGTGGTAGCGGTATTGGCGGGTGCGGGTTAAGGGCGCGCAGCAAGGCGTTAGTTGGCCTCAAGCCACCACCACCGCAGGCCTGAAGCGGCTTGGGTTCGCACCCGCCACGCGCCGCATCAGCCGCCGCAGGGCCGTGGCGTCCTGGTAGCCCACGGCTGCCGCGACCTGTTCCACCGTCATGCGGCTGGCCTCCAGCAGCGCCCGCGCGCGGCGTTGCTTGACACTTTGCACCAGCGCCAGTGTGCTTTTGCCGGTGGCCTTTTGCACATGGCGCGACAGCGTGCGTTCGGACATGCAGAACTCCTGCGCCAGTTCGCCGATCTTGGGCAGGTCGGGCAGCGCCGCTTCGATGCGGGCCGCCAGGCGGCCTACCAGGTCGTCGCCATTGGAGAACGCTTCGGGAACAATAAACGGCGCCTGGGCCTGGCGGCCGTCGAGCAGCAACACGCGAGATATCGCGTCCACCAGCGCTGTGCCGCATAACTTGCGCAACAGGTGCAACATCAGGTCGGTTTGCGCAAAGGCTGCGCCCGCGGTCACCACAAGGCCGTGCTCGCAAACCATGCGATCCGCATCGACGTGGCAGTTGGGCTCTATCCGCTTGAGCTCCGGCGCCAGCCACCAGGTGGTAGTCACACGCTTGTCCTTTAAAAGCCCTGCCGCCTGCAGCAGAAAAACACCTGAGCATGACGCTGCCACCGCTCCACCGGCTTGCGCGTGTTTGCGCAGAGCTGTTGTCGAAAAGCTGGCGTCATCCATGCCAAAACGCTTCTGAATGGCGGACGGCTTGTGCAGTCCGAGACCGGGGACGACCCATACCGAGGTATCCGATGCGGAGGGGCGCCGGGGCAGTTTGGAGGTGTCAACGCTTATGCCGGACTGCAGGGCAACCGTGCCGCCATCGACCGAGCATACACGCCACGTGGGCGGCGCCAGGGCATGGTGGGGTGCCAGCGCGGCGGCGGTGGACAGAATGTCCAGCGTGGCCGCAACGCTGCTGGAATAGGCGCCTTGCAAAACCAGGATGGTGAAATCAAACATTGTCTGAATAGTCCCGAAAACAGTCCAAACGGACACTCGTATTGTGACGCACCGAATGTTGCAATACAAGCCCATTCAACAAGCCAACGGAGCGCACTACATGCCGAATATTGTTCTGAAGATTCCCAAGAATTCCTTTCCCGGCGCGCAACGCGCCGCCCTGGTGAAGGGCATCAATGAGGCCGCCGCGACGGCCGAACGCATGCCCGCAGACCCTCGGAAACGTTTCCTGTGCTGGGTCTTGATCGAAGAGGTGGAGCCCGGCAATTGGACCTGTGGCGGCGCGGATGTGACCAGCCTGTTCTTGCCCTGCGTGGCTATCGTGTTTGTTCCCGATGGTGTGCTGGACGATGCAGCCCGTGCGACGTTTACGCGGCTGCTGCAGGTGGCGTTTCTGGCGGCCATTCCGGAGGACGACAAGCGGCAGCTGACAACGTCCATCATCTTCAACGCCGTGGTCGACGGCGCCTGGGGCGTCAATGGTGCGGTGTGGCATTTGCCGCAGTTCGCCAAGGCGGCGGGTTACGCCCATTTGCAGCATCTGGTCAGCGCGACGGTATAAGGAGCCGAATGATGACAACCCACAACTTGCAAGAGAACGACGCACTGGCAGACTTCGAGCCGCGCCAGATCACGCTGGACGGTGTCACCAAAAAAGTTTATGTAGCCGGCAACGGCCCGGCCGTGATTGTGATGACCGAAATGCCGGGCATCAGCCCACATGTGGCGCGTTTCAGCCGCTGGGTGCGGGACGCGGGATTCACGGTGTACATGCCGTCGCTGTTTGGCACGGACGGCGCGGTGCCCAGTGCAAAGGAGGGTTTGGCCGTGCTGCAGCGAGCCTGTATCAGCGCCGAATTTCGCGCACTGGAGCGCAACCAGACCAGCCCGGTGACGCAGTGGCTGCGCGCACTGGCGCGTTTGGCCCATGGGGAGTGCGGTGGTCCGGGTGTGGGCGCCATTGGCATGTGTTTCACCGGCAACTTTGCACTGACGATGATGCTGGAGCCTGCCGTGCTGGCACCGGTGTTGTCGCAGCCTTCTCTGCCCTTCAACGACCCAGCCGGGCTGGAGATTGCACCGGAGGACTTGACTGCGGTGCGCCAGCGCCTGGACCGCGACGATTTGACCGTCATGGCCTACCGTTTCGAGGGAGACAAGTACTGCAAGGCGGAGCGTTTTGCGGCGTATTCGGCGGCACTGGGCCAGCGTTTTGTGGCCCGTGTGCTGCCTGACAGTGCGGCCCAGCGTGAGGGCTTGTCGTCCTTCTTCGAGCACGTGGTAGCCAGCCCGCACAGCGTGGTAACAGCCCACCTGATCGATGAAGCCGGTCAGCCGACGATTGCTGCGCGCGACGAGATACTGGCTTTTTTTGCTCGGCGCTTAAACGGCGCTTAGCCCTCGTGGAAGCTGTTGGTGCAGCTATTAAAAATATAGCTTGCACCGTCCGACGCGCTCAACGATGCCATTCTGTTTAAGGCAACGTTGAACAAGTACTTCCGTTCGCCCTGAGCTTGTCGAAGGGTTCTGCAAGTCGTTGATTTGTAAGGGCTGCGTTTCGACAGGCTCAACGCGAACGGACTCAATCAGCAAAGCCTTAATTCTTCTTGACGTTTGGATTAATGACCAGGCCTTTTGCGGGCTGGTCATTGGGCCCGATCACTGTGCCTTGTACGGCCCTTTCATTCGGCTTGGCCAGAGACCCCTTTTTCACTTTATCGTTTAGATCGACAAGAGCGCCCTTGTCAGCGGGAGGGTTGTGCAACCGTGGTGTGTTGTTGGCGCTTCTACCGGGCGGATCGGGCTGTGGATTGAAATCGGCCGCGTGGGCGCACTGGGTCATGGCTGCGAGACCCAAGGAGACGCCCAGCGTTAATTCGCAGAAAAGTTTTGTATGTATTTTCATGTCGGTCCTTTGATGAAGTGATGGCAATCGGTGCGTATTCGCAATGTTTGCGTCAACGTACACCCGTTATGTCGTGCACACGTGCCAAAGGGTTCAATGCCGTAGCCAGGCTGATCCGGCTACGATAAATGCTTTTAGCAAACCCATGTATCTGCAGCCATGACCCTTAAACACTTTACCCAGTTGATCGCACCAGCGACGGTGTTCGTTCGGCGCGTCTTTGCCACCTGCCTTGCCGCTACCGTAGTGTCCACGGTCTCGTTCGCGGCGCAGCCTACCTCTGCCGATGTTTCAGCCAAACCCATGGCACAGCCTGTTGGTTATGGCTCCCACGGTATGGCCGTGTTTGGCGGGCGCGATGGCCTGTATGCCTCGCATCTGCCGATGTTCCACGCGCCGCATGATGCACAGGTGCTGCTGCGTTTTCATTTGGCGGATGCCGCCACGGATGCCCGCCTGCGCGCCCAGCTGGCGCAAAAGCCCGAGTTGTGGACGCTGGACCCCGAATCCTTTGACCTGCACCGGCTGCAGACCGGCCATGCCGATCCTTTGAAACAATTCGGCGCACGTTTTGTGCAAGGCCATTTTGAGCGCGGTGGCAAGGAGCGTTTTGCTGGGCAGACCGTGGTGGTGGATGAGGTGCTGCTGTTCAAGCGCCTGGAGTTGCCCGCAGCGGTAAGCAGCGCGCCGGCGCGCAGCGCAGGCCGTTACCTGTTGCTGGGGACAGGGCGCGAGTATTTTGCGGTGAAGGAGATAGACCGCCGCCCGGATTTCGATGCCATCGTGGCGATGCTGCCGCTGGCGGCGGCCGATGCGGCCGCACCGGCGGTCAAGCAATTCACAGTGGCCACCGTTGATCTGAAGGCACCCACCCGCCGTGCACTGCAAGCCGCCGTCAAGGCACAAGTGGGCGGTCCGCTGCAGGTTGGAAAAACCCTGTACTTTGAGACCGAAGACTTGAAGTGAACCAAGCCTGGTGCGTCGAGCCCGTCCATTCAGCGGGCATCGGCGCATCGGGCGCTGACTCACGGTGAAATATTGGGCTCAGGCTTGATACGGGTCGGTGTTTCGCCGGGCAACCACTTGGCGTAGAGGGTGGTGTAGCTGCCATCGCGTTTCATTCCGTCCAGCGCGGCCTGCCAAGTGCTGACCACATCCTTGGGCGTGCCCAGAGAAAACCCAATATAGGTTTGCAGGCTGGTGACGGTGTACAGCAGTTCCACGTCATTGCGTTTGGCCCCGGCTTTTTCCAGCAGGTCCGGCAGCGTCACGTTGGAGGCAAACATCAGCGGCGCACGGCCATTGACGGTCATCTTGACCATGGTTTCGGGTTTGGAGACCAGCTCCAGATTCGTGAAGCCGAGTTTTTGCAGCAACTGGTGGGTAAAAAAATCCCGGACCACCAGAATGTGGTTCACCGCCTTGGCGTCCTCCAGGTTCGCAATACGCAGACCCGAGCCGCGCTTGCCATAGAGTGAGGCGATCGAAGCAGAAACCGGCCCCACCCACTGGAACAGGTCCTCACGCGCGGCTGTGCGGGCCATGATAAAGATGGCCACATTGGGAACCGTGCTGGCCGTGCGGTAGGCGCGTGACCAGGGCTGCACTTCTATGGCATTGGTGTTGCCCACGCGGCGCTGGATCTCCTGCACCACGTCGACGGCCAAACCCTTGGCCTGGCCGTGCTCCGAAAAATTCAGCGGGGGGTTTTCTTCGGTCAGCAGTTGCAAGTCTGCTGCGCTGGCCACGAGGCACAGGCTTGCGAGCAGCGCGGCGATCTGCAAACGCAGCGTCCGGCCTGACAGCACAAATCTCCTGGGGCGCGGCACGCAGGCTGTCATGGCGAAGTCCTGTTAGGGGGGCAACAAAGAACTCCGCCCATGCTAGCACTTTGTGCCGGGTGGGGCTCTCAGGCAGGCGTGGCTAGAAAATCGCGAATCGCAAACAAGGTCTCGTCCGGTGTTTCAGTCATCTGGTGGTGGCCGACCGGCAGATTGACCACCTGCACGCTCTTGCCGACCGCCCGGGCCTTGGCGATCAGCGGTTGCGCCGCCTTGGCCGCCGTCATCTGGTCCTGCGCACCCAGCACAAACAGCACAGGGCAGGTGAGGGCGTCCATCGCGGCGTCACCATTCGCGTAACGATCACAGGCTACGAAACCACGGTGGAACACGTTGACTTCCGTGTTGCTGGACAACACACGCCGACCCAGCGCCATGCTGGAGCCAAACACCCAGGTGCCCGGCCCCAGTGCCGAGGGTGGCGCGGCCAACGTGCTGCGCGAGAACACATTGATCATGTTCAGCGCCTTCATCGGCTCGTTCAGCGAGGTCTCGATCAGCACGGGTGATACTTTCATGGGGAAGGCCGTGCCCAACAGTACCAGGTGTGTGACGCGCTCCTTCAAGCGCGATGCCGCTTCCAATGCAATCAGCGAACCCCAGCTATGGCCCACCAGCGCGGCCTTGGCCACGCCGGCGGCATCCAGCAGTGCGGTTATGAAGTCTGCCGCGGCTTCAACGGTGGCCGGTGCCTCGCCTGCGCTGCGGCAGTGGCCGGGCAGGTCCACCGCCAGCACGTTGTAGCCGTGGTTGGCCAGGTAGCGGCTTTGCAGAATCCAGACGCTGTGGTCATTAACTACGCCGTGGATAAAAACAACCGTGGGCTTGGCCGCATCCAGGGGCTTGCCGCCGGTGTAGCAGTAGGTCTGGGCGTTGTTGACGGTAAGGTACATAAACGTGCTTCTTCAGAAGTGTCTTAAGAGAAATGGGCCTGTAGCCCTCGTGAAATATGAGGGTTCCACTACTAAATGCATAGCAATGGCTGGCTCGTCCGCATAAGGCCTCATGCCTTCTCTGCTGCCTTGAGTGCCCGTTTCAGGTCGTCAATCAAATCGTCCGCGTCTTCCAGACCTATGGACAGGCGTATCGTGCCCTGGGTGATGCCGGCGCCGGCCAGCGCTTCGTCCGTCATGCGGAAGTGCGTGGTGCTGGCCGGGTGAATCACCAGGCTGCGGCAGTCGCCCACATTGGCCAGGTGGCTGAAGACCTTCAGCGTTTCGATGAATTTCTTGCCCTGCTCGCGGTTGCCCTTGAGGTCAAAGCTGAACACCGAGCCCGCGCCGCGTGGCAACAACTTTTGCGCCAGTGCGTGGCTGGAGTGGCTCTCCAGCATCGGGTGCCCAACCCGGCCCACGAAGGGCTGGCTGGCCAGGAACTGCACCACCTTGGTCGTGTTGTCCATGTGGCGCGCCATGCGTAGGCCCAGGGTCTCCACGCCCTGCAAGATCAGCCACGCGGTGTGTGGACTCATGCAGGCTCCGAAATCGCGCAGGCCTTCGCGGCGGGCGCGCAGCAGGAAGGCGCCGACCGTGCTTTCCTCACTGAAGTTCATGTTGTGGAAACCCGCGTAGGGCGCGGCCAATTCTTCAAAGTGCCCCGACTTTTCATAAGCGCGCGCCCAGTCAAAACTGCCGCCGTCGACCACAATGCCGCCGACCACGGTGCCGTGGCCGCTCAGGAACTTGGTGGCCGAGTGGTAGACCAGATCTGCGCCCAGCTCCAGCGGTTTCATCAGCCAGGGCGAGGTCAGCGTGGAGTCCACCAGCAGCGGCACACCGGCCTCGTGTGCGATGGCAGAGACGGTGGGAATGTCCAGCACGTCCAGCCCGGGGTTTCCCACGGTTTCGCCAAACAGCAGCTTGGTGTTGGGGCGGATGGCGGCCTTCCAACCGTCCATATCTCCGGGTTTTACGAACGTGGTGTCTATGCCAAAACGGCGCATCGTGTAGTGCAGCAAATTTTGCGAGCCGCCATACAGCGCCGTGCTGGCCACGATGTGTGAGCCCGCGCCCATCAGCGTGGCAATGCTCAGATGCAGCGCCGCCTGGCCGCTGGCCGTGGTGATGGCGCCTATGCCGCCTTCGAGTGCCGCCACGCGCTGCTCCAGCACCGCATTGGTCGGGTTGCTGATGCGGCTGTAGACGTGTCCCGCACGTTCCAGGTTGAACAGCGACTGCGCGTGTTCACTGGACTCGAAGACGAAGGAGGTGGTCAGGTGGATGGGTGTGGCCCGTGCGCCGGTGGTCGGGTCGGGCGCGGCGCCTGCGTGCAGGGCCAGGGTGTCAAAACCGGGGTCAGCGTAGCCGGGCATAGAGTCTCCGTGTTGCGTGTCTGTCTTGTGGTGCACGGATTGTGGGCTATATTTGGGTGAGATTCTCCATCCATGTGCCACTCAGGAAAACACCATGAAAGTCAGCGATATTCTGCGCGTCAAGGGCAACACGCTTTACACCACCACCCCTGAAGACACCCTGGCCGACGCGGCCCAGTTGATGGCCGACAACGACATTGGCTCCCTGGTCGTCATTTCCCACGGTTTGGTCGTGGGCATGCTCACCTTCCGCGAGGTGATACAGGCCACCGTCAAGAATGGCGGCTCGTTCGGCACCACCACCGTCTACCGCGCCATGGACTCCGGCCCCTTGATCTGCACCATGGAAACCGAACTGGACGAAGTGCGCCGCATGATGCTGGAGCGCCACGCCCGTTACATGCCGGTCATCAACAACCGCATGCTGATGGGTGTCATCAGTTTCTACGACGTGGCCAAGACGGTGGTGGACAGCCAGAATTTCGAAAACAAGATGCTGAAGGCGTATATCCGCGATTGGCCTGAGGGGGAAGGCGACGAAGATAAGCAGGGTTAACACCCGCCGAGCCATGCCCCGATGACCGAGTGGGTGGGCCGTATTATTCTGGGCAAAGAATGGGTGCTTTACGTAGGCGAGGGCGGTCGCACACCCATGCACCGGCATTTGGCCCATAAGGTAGTGATCGGTCTGGATGCCCCGGTTGAAATCACCAAAGCGCAGACAGGCCCTCGGTTCAAACGGCTGCACGTGGTGCGCCCTGGTGAACTGCACGAAGTGGGCGCCGCGAACACCCGTGTGGGCCTTTTGTTTGTAGATGCCGGCACGTTTCGCCATACCGTGGTACCCACACCGGGGACTTTCAAGGCCCTCATGGCGTTGTTCAAGCAACTGGATGCGGGCGATACCGCCGTGCTCGATTCCCTGTTGCAGGTTCTGACCATCAGCACCCAGCAGGCCGTAGACCCGCGTGTGGCTGCCGTGGTCGATCAATTGCGCTCTCCAGTCGACACAAGCCTTGTTGGCATAGCCGCTGGCATTGGTCTGTCAACGGGGCGTCTGAGCCATTTGTTTTCATCCCATATCGGCGCATCGCCCGCACGTTACCGACGCTGGCGGCGCTTGCGTGTGGCCTTGGAGTGGTTGGGCCGGGGCGAGCGCATTGTGGATGCGGCACTGGCCGCAGGCTTTAGCGACGAAGCGCATTTGAACCGCACCTGCGTGGAAATGATTGGCATAACCCCCGGGGTGTTCAGAGCCAACCAAGTGGTTTCGTTGGCAAGCTCGGCAAGCATTTCGCCCATGCAGTAGTTTTGTTCAAGACGGCTGTCTTTTGCGTCCCTAAACTCCGGCGATCCAAGCAATCCAGGAGATTTTTATGGCGCAAACCGCCGGTGGTCAGGTCGTCAGTACACGTCGCGCTGCAACCCAAAGTGGTGACGTCGAGTATGTGGAGTTTGGTGATCCACAGGCCCCTGTTTTGCTTTTTGTACATGGCGTGTTGGCCAATGGGCGTATCTGGCAGGCCGTCGCTTGTTTGCTCGCAGAGAACCACCGTTGCATCGTGCCCGCCTGGCCTTTGGGCGCACACACGCTGCCCATGCACGCTGATGCAGACCTGTCTCCCACGGGCATGCTCACGGTGATCACCCAGTTCATGGACGCTCTTGCGCTTGAACACGCCACGTTTATTGGTAACGACAGCGGAGGGGCTTTGTGCCAGATGATGGTGGCCTACCATCCACAACGCGTCAGCCGCCTGGTATTGACATCGTGTGATGCCTACGGCGTCTGGTTGCCCTTGGCATTCAAGTACCTGGAGTGGGCTGCATATGTGCCAGGCATGTTGTGGGTGCTGGCGCAGAGCATGCGTTTGCGCTGGTTGCGTCGTTTGCCAATTGCATTTGGTTGGTTGAGCAAGCGCATGCCGCCGGATATATCGGACGCGCTGGCTTCTCCACTCGCCCGTTCAGCGGGCGTGCGCCGCGATGCGGGTAAATTCTTGCGCGGCATTTCGCCTAAGTTGACCCAGAGCGCGGCCCGGCATTTTGGCGCGTTCGCCGCGCCGGTGCTGATTGCATGGTCACGTGAAGACCGTTTCTTCTCCCCATCTCTGGCGCAGCGCCTGCAGCAGGACTTTTCGCACGCGCAACTCGCCTGGATAACCGACGCTTACACATTTTCGGCTATCGATAACCCGGTTCAGTTGGCCGCCGCAATCGCAGAGTTTTTGGCGGGCAGGTCCGGTGTCCAAGCCGCGGCTCCAGCCTCCAACCGAAAAATAACATGAACACTTTTTCCCGCGCAACCCGTCGCCGTGTGGGCGTTTTGCTGCTGCTGATAGTGACCGTTTTGCTGATCCTATGGGCTCTTGTACAAGTGACGGGCCATGGCTACATCATCGCTGCCATCCGTGATACATATTTGCACAGGCGCCTGACACCGGCCATTACCGTAGGCGGCAGCAGCCTCACGCGCCATGTTCGCGAGGTCCGCATGGGCACTGCACAGCCGTGGCCACAGGACGCACCTGGTCTGCGCACGGTTCTTGCACAAGATCTGCATGCGCAGATGTCGGCGTACAAGACGGCGGCATTTTTGGTCGTGCAAGACGGGATCATCCGCAAAGAGGTCTACTGGCCGGGTTTTGATGCGCATTCGCGTACGAATTCCAATTCGGTTGCCAAGTCGTTTGTCGGCTCGCTCATAGGCATCGCAGTGGCTGACGGCAAGATTCGCAGCCTCGACCAGCCGGTGGGCGACTACCTGCCGGCATTCACCACCGGCGCGCGCGCCAAGCTCACCGTTCGGCACCTGTTGACCATGAGCGCGGCCACCGATTTCAAGGAGGACTATGACAACCCGCTGGATTTTCCGGCCCGCGCCCATTACGGCAGCGACATCACCGACTTGCTGGTGACGCGTTTCAATCCCATAGCCGAGCCGGGCGTTACCCATAAGTACGACAGCAGCAATACAGCGGTATTGGGCCTGGTGCTGGCGCGCGCAACCGGACAAAGCCTGAGCGACTACGCGTCGGAAAAACTCTGGCAGCCGATGGGCGCGGAGCACAGCGCGCTGTGGTCGCTTGACGCGGCCAACGGCATTGAGCGTGCCTATTGCTGCCTGTATGCCACGGCACGCGATTACGCCCGCTTGGGGCAGTTGTATTTGAATGGCGGGGTATGGAAGGGGCAGCAGTTGGTGCCCTCCGCCTATGTCGCGCAGGCTGTTAGTGCCGCGCGGCTCAAGGACGCTACTGGAGTTCCGACCGAACGTTATGGCTATTCGTGGTGGCGCATGACCCACCGCGGGCATGCGGCTTATTACGCATGGGGCTACCAAGGCCAGTACATCGCGGTGATTCCCGACAAGAAAATCGTCATGGTGCGCCTGGGCGACGGGGGCGGGTACACCCAGGACCATGACAAACTGGACTTACCCCTGTATCTGGATGCGGCGCTTTTGAATGTGCGGTAAATCTTGGCGCCGGGGTCTGGGATAATCCAAGCCATGAGCGGAAACACCTTCGGAACCCTATTCGCAGTCACCAACTTTGGTGAATCCCACGGCCCAGCCATTGGCTGCGTGATTGACGGCTGCCCGCCGGGCATGGAACTCAGCGAGGCGGACATCCAGATTGACCTGGACCGGCGCCGCCCTGGCACCAGCCGCCACGTGACCCAGCGTAACGAGCCCGACGCGGTGCAAATCCTCAGCGGCGTGTACGAGGGCAAGACCACCGGCACGCCGATTGCGCTGTTGATCCAGAACACCGACCAGCGCAGCAAGGACTACGGCAACATCCTGGAATCGTTCCGGCCCGGCCACGCCGACTACAGCTACTTTCAGAAATACGGCATCCGCGACCCGCGCGGCGGTGGCCGCTCCAGCGCCCGGCTGACTGCGCCCATGGTGGCGGCCGGTGCGGTGGCCAAGAAGTGGTTGTTCGAGAAATACGGCACGGTGTTCCGCGGCTGCATGACACAGATCGGTGATGCGGTCATTCCTTTTGAGTCCTGGGACCACGTGCCCAATAACCCGTTCTTCGCACCAGTGGCCGATGTGCAGTCGCTGGAAGACTACATGGATGCCCTGCGCAAGGCCGGCGACTCCTGCGGCGCACGTATCCGCGTCAGCGGGTCGCGCGTGCCGGTCGGTCTGGGTGAACCGCTGTTCGACAAGATGGATTCCGACATTGCCTACGCCATGATGGGCATCAACGCCGTCAAGGGTGTGGAGATTGGTGCCGGTTTTGCCAGTGTGGCGCAGCGCGGCACCACACATGGTGATTCGCTGACGCCGAATGGTTTTGCGACCAATAACTCCGGCGGCGTGCTGGGCGGCATCAGTACGGGGCAAGACCTGGAGGTCAGCATTGCGATCAAACCTACCAGCTCCATCATCACGCCACGCGACTCCATCGACATCGCCGGCAACGCCACCCAAGTGATTACCAAGGGCCGCCACGACCCATGCGTGGGCATACGCGCCACGCCGATTGCCGAGGCCATGCTGGCCCTGGTGGTCATGGAGCATGCGCTGCGCAACCGGGCGCAGTGCGGGGACGTGGTGCCTGGGTTGACGCCTATCCCGGCACAGGCCTGAGTCCGGGCGTGCTTATGAAAAATCCGGCTGTAGCCCTCGTGTAATATGATTAAGTTGCTATCAAACTAATAGCATTTGATGTCTGTCTTCTGAAAGCCCCCGACCATGAAAACCGTGTTTGTGCTGAATGGCCCCAACTTGAACCTGCTGGGCACGCGCGAGCCGCAGGTTTATGGATCACAAACGCTGGCCGATGTGGAGGCTCTGTGCGAACGCGCTTGTATGGCCAATGGTTTTACGCTGGACTTTCGCCAGACCAACCACGAAGGTGCGTTGGTGGACTGGCTGCACGAAGCCGGGCGCTTGCAAGCTGCGGGTACGCTGGCCGGGGTGATCCTGAACGCCGGGGCCTACACCCACACCAGCGTGGCGCTGCACGACGCCATCAAGGGCACGGCCGTCACGTTGATCGAGTTGCACATCAGCAATGTGCACGCACGTGAGGCATTTCGCCACCACTCCTACATTTCGCCGGCGGCCAAGGCCGTGATGGCGGGTTTTGGTGTCAACGGCTACGCGTTGGCGGTTGCCGGTTTGGCCGGCATGGCATAGGGTGTAGAGGCTACGACAAAGCCTTGTCCGCCGGCCTGTTTGGCCTGGTACATGGCGCTGTCCGCGGCCAGCAACAAGGCATGCGGTGACACCTTTCCGTCGCCCATGGCGATGCCAATCGACGCGCCCATGGTGTGGGCCTGCGATTGCAGCAGCAAGGGTGGGGCGATGGCGTCCAGGCACTTGGCGGCCACGGCCGTTGCGGCCGCTTCCGCCGCCTGCGGGCTGTTGTCCAGATCGGCCAGCACCACGACGAATTCATCTCCACCAAAACGTGCCAAGGTATCGGATTCACGCACCGCGGCCTTCAGGCGCCGTGTAATTTCCACCAGCGCCTGGTCGCCCGCTTCATGGCCCAACTGGTCGTTGATGGGCTTGAAGCGGTCCAGGTCTATGCACAGAAATGCCAGGCGTGTTCCATTGCGGTCTGAACGCACCAAAGCCTGGTTCAGGCGGTCGGCCAGCAGCGCGCGATTTGGCAAACCGGTCAACACGTCGTGGTGCGCCATGTGGGCCATTTCCGATTGGCTGTCGCGCAACTTGGCCAGCAGGCGATTGAAGGCCTCGGTCAAATGGCCCACCTCGTCGCGGCGCACCACGGTCAACGGCTCCAGCGGCGCCTCGCCCAGCGTCATGCGGTCGGCTTGCGCGGCCGCCTGCAGCAGCGGACGGAACACGTAGTACAGACTAAATCCGGCTATCGCCAAAAACCCGAGCACTACGACAATGCTGTTGTTCGTGACAAAGCGCTGGGTGCGCGCCACAACGGCCAAGGCCTCGGCCGTGGGCAGGCGGGCCACCACAAACCAGCCGGTGCTGGGCACCGAAGCCATGGCCGATATCTCTTCAACGCCCATGGCGTTCACGGTGATGCCGGTGCCGCGGTAGCCTTGCATGGCGCGGTCATGCAGCAGGTTGACACCCGTCTTTGGTGTTGGCTTGAGCACCATCTCGGGCTTGGTGGAGGCGATAAACAATTGGTCGCGCGGCGATATCAACAGAAAGCCGCCCATTTTTCCAATGCGGTCCTGCTCGGTAAAGGATAGAAAACCAGGCGAGGCCAGCGCGGTGGCGCCGACCAGCACCGCGCGCACTGTGCCTGCGGCGTCCTTGATCGGCGCGGCCAGGGGCAACACGGCCTGCTTGCTGGCGCTGTCCACCAGGGGGCGTCCAACGGTCATGTCGGCGGCCATGGCCGCCTGGATCAGGGCCATGCCGCCGTATTGCGGCGGAGCAGCCGATGCGTCGCCATTTGCAAATCCGGCGATGGTCTTGCCCGCGGTGTCGGTGACCACAAAACCCTGCGAAAACAGCGGTTGAAATTGGTGCCGCATGGCCAGCCAGGCTTGCAATGCCTGGGGTTGTTCCAACAACTCCGGTGGCAATGTGGCGGCCATCTGCTTGAGCATGGCTTGGCGCTCCTGCATCTTCAGGTCCACCTCGCGGGCAACGTAGTTGGCAAGCGTCAGTTGTTGCGACGCCATCACGGCGCTGATGTCATCCCGCAAGTACTGGGACAGAACAAAATACCGAATCACGTTGCCTGCCATCAAGAGGCAGACGCCAATCACAATAATCCGGGTGGCGAGGCTATTGGCGAAGCGCTGAAAAGTCATGGGGCATTATGGCTGAGCGGCCAAGGCTGGCCGGGGTGAAACGGGCCGTGAATTCGGGCCGCGTCATGTCGGTGACGCACGGATTTTCACGGCGCTTGCATCTGCGCTTCGCGCAGGAATTGAGATGCGTGCTTTTTGGTTCCGGTGCTGATTTTTTCCCACACCGGGGCTGGAAAATCTTCGGGTAACTGCCCCCCAACGGTGTCCAAGGCTTTGTCGACACGGTGCACCAGGTTCAGCATCCGCTCCCACAGGCCCTCAACTCCACTGGTGTGTGCCAAGGTTTGCCAATGCCGCACGCGGATATCGTTCAGCTTGTAGTGGGCGCTTTTGGAGTGCACGGCCATCGCAAGCTTGACATCCTGAGGGGCGAACAGGTTGGCGCCTTTGCCCATGATGGGCCAGGCCGAGAGGACGTCATACAAGGGCGTCATGCGGTAGCGTGTGCCACGTTCCAGAAACACTGAGAAGTTCTTGGCATGCCCGTCCGTTGCGGCCAAGAGCCAGAACGCCAATTGCGCCAGCATGAAACTGGCCCGGTCTTCGTTGGCGTCTTGGCTGCCTGCCAGGTAGGTAAGCGCATCGCGAATACCGGGGCCGCCGTCGGCTTCGTACTTTCGGTTTGACGCGACGCCGGCGATCTGGCAAAAATCTTCCTGCGGCAGACGTGCGATCCAGGTGTCCGCGCCCGGCACAAAGCCGCGCTTGTCCTGCGCACCCGCTGGGATGTTTTGCCAGCGCCGGTCGAAGCGTTCAACGACCAGGGCTTTCTGGTCCTCAAACGTCTGCATGTCGGTGTTGGTCACGTGGAAGCCGAGGGCGCGCAGGATTTTGGAACACAGCCATTCGTTCTCTACCGAGTCATGCATATCGGCGCGCATATTGCCGACCAGGCCGAGCGGGAGTTTCAAAATGTGGGTGGTGGGCGTGGAACCGAGCGGCCGCCGCCAGCGCCCGCCAAACCGGAGCAGGGCGGTTTTTTCCTGCGCACCGGCGATGGAGATGCGAAAGTCCTGCGCGTTGTCATGGCGCTGCCCCAGGGGCAGGCTGGTGGAGGCCGCCCGCAACTGCGCGGCTACCTGGGCCGGTGTCAGCGGCTCGCTGTGGACCTGGTCCCACCCTGTTGGCGCTATGCCGGGGGGCTGCAGTTGCACGGCGCCCACGCAGTCGCGGCCGATTGCGGCCAGCAATTCAATGGCCTGCGTGGACGGTGTTCCAAAACGCAGGCGGATGCGGTCGCGGATGGGCTGGCTGTCGGGCAGCAGGTTGTCAAAATAGTTCTCGACAACCGGCCCGCGGATCTCTGCATTGCCGGCGGTCATGGGCAACGACAAAGACAAGGCACGTGCCGTCGGGGATTGCGCCCAGGTGGGGGCGTACTGAAAAACGGAGACCTTGGTGCGGGACTGGCTCCACACACCCACGTGCTGGCCATTCATCCAGACCCAGAGTTCGGCGACCATGGCTTACCAGTTGTCCGTGTTGCCGGGTTTGACGACGGCACTGCTTGTGGCGCCCGTTGCGGTAAGGCTTGCCAGGGGCGCCATGCTCTGCGCGCTGCCGCTGTCGGCGGTTTGCAGCACAACACTGGCATCCAACGCGGCCAGCACGCGCAGCAGTTGGTCAACGCTGATGCTCAAGGGGTCTTTTTCAATACGTGCGACCCGGGTTTGGCTCAGCCCTAGCTTGGTGGCCAATTGCGCTTGCGTCAGTTTTTTGGACAGGCGCAACGCACGCAAGTGCGCTGCGAGCTGGTTGGGGGTCTGGATGGGGTACAGCATGTGTTGACTATATGCTTCATACCGCATATTTGCAATTTATGCTTTATAAGGCATACAAGCTAAATATGCTTTATATGGCATAAACTCAACACCAAGGATCAGCACTCCACAATATTCACCGCCAGCCCGCCGCGGGCCGTTTCCTTGTATTTGGTTTTCATGTCGGCACCGGTTTCGCGCATGGTCTTGATGACCTTGTCCAGGCTCACAAAGTGTGAACCGTCGCCGCGCAGCGCCATGCGGGCGGCGTTGATGGCCTTCACGGAGGCAATGGCGTTGCGCTCTATGCAGGGGATTTGCACCAGGCCGCCGACCGGGTCGCAGGTCAGGCCCAGGTGGTGTTCCATGCCGATCTCGGCGGCGTTTTCTACTTGTTCAGGTGTGCCGCCCATCACCGCGCACAGGGCCGCGGCGGCCATGGAGCAGGCCACGCCGACCTCGCCCTGGCAGCCCACCTCGGCGCCGCTGATGGACGCGTTTTCCTTGTACAAAATGCCGATGGCGGCGGCGGTTAGCAGAAAGTCGATGACACCTGCATCATTGGCACCGGGCACAAAACGTGTGTAGTAGTGCAGCACGGCGGGGATGATGCCGGCCGCGCCATTGGTGGGGGCCGTCACCACACGCCCGCCGGCGGCGTTTTCCTCGTTGACGGCCAGTGCGTACAGGTTGACCCAGTCGAGCACCTGCAGCGGGTCGCGCAGAGCGGCCTCGGGGTTCTCGCTCAGCGCGCGGAACAATGGTGCCGCGCGGCGCTTGACCTTGAAGCCACCGGGCAACACACCTTCGGTACGGCAGCCACGCTTCACGCAGTCCTGCATGACCTGCCAGATGCGCAGTAGGCCCGAATCAATCTCGGCGTCGGTGCGCCAATGCTGTTCGTTCTTGCGCATGATTTGCGCAATGCTCAGGCCATGCTGCTGCGCCAGCACCAGCAACGCGTCGCCGCTGGTAAAGGGCAGGGGGAGCACCGTCACATCGGGCGCAATCACCTTTTGGCGGCTACCGTCTGCGGCCACTTCGTCGCTGACGATAAAACCACCGCCCACCGAGTAGTAGATGCGGTTGGCCAGCTCGTTGCCGGCCGCGTCCAGCGCAACAAAACGCATGCCGTTGGCGTGGAAAGGCAGCGGTGCGCGCATGAAGAGCAGGTCTTCTTTTTCGTTGAAGGCAATACTGTGCACACCAGCCAAATTCAGGCGCTTGTTGCCACGAATCTCGGCCAGCAGTGCGGGGATATGGTCCACATCCACGGTGTCGGGCTCGTGGCCGCACAGGCCTAGCAACACGGCGACATCACTGGCGTGGCCCTTGCCGGTGGCGCCCAGGGAGCCATGCAACCAGCAGCGCACGGTGACCGTTTGCGTCAGTAGATCGGCATGCTGCAGCCTCGCAACAAATTGCCGTGCCGCGCGCATGGGCCCCACGGTGTGGGAGCTGCTGGGCCCCATGCCTATCTTGAACAGGTCAAATACGGATACTGCCATGTCATGCCTCCTGACGGATGTGTTGTGTTTCGGGTTTCATTGTTTTTCCCAGCTCCATTAGTGTGTAGGATTTGATGGCCTGTGCAAAGTGTGCCTGCACATGCCCAACCAGTTGGTGCGCGGTGATGGCCGACAAGGTCCAGCCCAGATGTCCGTGGCCGGTGTTGTAAAACACATTGGCTTGGCGGCCAGGTCCCACGCGCGGCAGCATGTTCGGCATCATGGGCCGCAGACCGGCCCAGGGCTCGACGCGGCGGGTGTTGATGCCCGGGAAACACTGGTTGACCCATTCCACCAACGGGCGGATGCGCTCGGCGCGGATGTCGCGGTTGATGCCATTGAATTCGGCCGTGCCCGCCACGCGGAAGCGGTCTTGTCCTAAGCGGCTGGTGACCAGCTTGGTTTCGTCGTCCAGCAGGCTGACCATGGGTGCGGCCTGTTGGCTGGCGGCGTCCTCCAGGTCCACGGTGATGGAGTAGCCCTTGACCGGGTAGATGTTGAGGCGATCACCCAGTTGTGCGGCCAGTGTGCGGCCCTGCACACCGGCGCAGACCACCACCGCATCGCTGACCAGGGTTTCTTCGCCATGCGCGCTCTTTATATGCACCAGCGCGGTCTTGCCGTTCGAGCTGGTGCGCAGCACCTCGGTGCCGTACAGCGTGCGCACACCCAAACGCGCGCAGGCTTGGGCCAGGCCGTGGGTGTACTTATGGATGTCGCCCGTCGAGTCGCTCTCGGTGAAATAGCCACCGTAGTAGTTGCCCTGTAGCGAGGGCTCGATGGCACGCATTTCATCCGGCGTGACGGCGCGGCGCTCCAGGCCGCCTGCGGCCAACAATTTGGACACTTGGCCCGCATGTTCAAAACCCGCCTTGTTGCGGTAGATGTGCAGAATGCCTTTGCGCTCGTGGTTGAAATCGATGCCCTCGGCCTCGGCCCAGCTGAACAGGTGTTGGCGCGCGGCAATGGCCAGGCGTGTGGTGGCGATGGTGTTGTCGCGGTACTTCGGCATGGCCGCCACAAACTCGGTCATCCAGCTTATCTTGTGCCAGGTGGGCGTGGGGTTCATCAAGAGCGGCGCGTCCTTGGTGAACATCCACTTCAAGCCCTTGATGATCGTGCTGGGGTGGGTCCAGACCTCGGCATTCGATGCCGACAGCTGGCCGCCGTTGGCATAGGATGTTTCCATGCCTGCGTAGCGGTTTTTCTCGATCAGCGTGACGCGGAAACCGGCCTTGGCCAAGGTGTAGGCGCTGGTGACGCCGGTGATGCCACCGCCGATGATGGCAATGTGTTGTGGCTGGTTGTTTTGCATGGTGGGCACTTTTCTTTCAGAAGCTGTCGGAAACAGAAAAAGTCGCCTGCCACACACCGTGTGTGGCCGACGACCCCCTCTGTTTGCGACCTGAGAGATTCGCGCATTACCTTGTGGGCGATGCGCTTGCTCCTGCGGTGTGCCGGGTGACAAATTCCCGACAGCTCTTCAGAGTGCTGATGACCGCAGCGGTCCTTTTGCCTGAGAGTTTCCGGGGTGGTTGCTCCTTCGGCGCCTTGGCTTTGTGTAATCAAAGCCTCGGGCTCTCCCGCTGCGGTGCCAGATCAAGTCTGGCAAGGGTGGCTGCATGCAATGCGGTGCCGCCCTTTACTGATTCAACTGTGCCTATCCAACACTACCCACGTCGCACCAAGGTCTAGCGATATGGGGGTCGGATCCGCGTAGCGTGGCGAAGACGGCTCTGACCCCTATATCGCGGGTCGAAGCGCTACCCAGGTTCGCCAGCACCTCACGACTACGCGTTCGCATATTCCGCCAGCGGCACACAACTGCAGAACAGGTTGCGGTCACCATAAACGTTATCCACCCGACCTACAGGCGGCCAGTACTTGACGGCCTTCAGTGTTGCCAATGGGAAGGCACCCACCTCGCGGCTGTAAGGCCGATCCCATTCGTCGCCCAGCAGGCTGGCCGCGGTGTGTGGTGCATGCTTCAGCGGGTTGTTGTCCTGCGGCCATTCGCCCTTTTCGACCTTGGTGATCTCGCCACGGATGGCGATCATGGCATTCACAAAGCGGTCGATCTCGGCCAGGGTTTCGCTCTCGGTGGGCTCCACCATCAGCGTGTTGGGCACGGGGAAGGACAGCGTGGGCGCGTGGAAGCCATAGTCCATCAGGCGCTTGGCCACGTCTTCGGCCATCACGCCGCTGGTGTCTTTCAAGCTGCGCAGGTCCAGAATACATTCGTGGGCCACATGGCCGTTGGCCGATGCGTACAACGTTGGGTAGTGGTCCTTCAGGCGGGTGCTGATGTAGTTGGCCGCCAGGATGGCCGCCTCGGTGGCGTGTTGCAGGCCGTCGGCGCCCATCATGCGGCAGTACATCCAGCTGATCGGCAACACGGCAGCATTGCCCAGGGGGGCAGCGCTGACGGCGCCCGTGCCGGGCACTCCGCCAGTCTTGTGGCCGGGCAGGAAGGGCACCAGATCGGCCACCACACAGACAGGGCCGACACCGGGTCCGCCGCCGCCGTGGGGAATGCAAAAGGTTTTGTGCAGGTTCAGGTGGCTGACGTCACCGCCAAACTCACCGGGGGCTGCGGTGCCCACGAGCGCGTTCATGTTGGCGCCGTCCACATACACACGGCCACCGTGCTGGTGCACCATGGCACAGAGTTCCTTGACGCTGGTTTCGAACACGCCGTGGGTGCTGGGGTAGGTGATCATGACGCAGGCCAGATTGGCGGCGTGTTGTTCACACTTGGCCTTCAGGTCGATCAGGTCCACATTGCCCATGTCGTCGCACTTGGTGACAACGACGGTCATGCCCACCATTTGTGCGCTGGCCGGGTTGGTGCCGTGGGCGCTGCTGGGGATCAGGCAGATATTGCGGTGGCCTTGGCCCTTGCTGGCGTGGAAGGCCTGGATGGCCAGCAGACCGGCGTATTCACCCTGGCTGCCGGCATTGGGCTGCAGGCTGATGCCGGCGTAACCGGTGGCGGCGCACAGCCAGGCGCGCAGTTGTGCGTCCAGCTCGGTATAGCCCAGGCGCTGGTCGGCGGGGCTAAAGGGGTGGATGTTCGCAAACTCCGGCCAGGTGATGGGGATCATCTCGCTGGTGGCGTTGAGCTTCATCGTGCAAGAGCCCAGCGGGATCATGCTGCGGTCCAGCGCCAGGTCCTTGTCGCTCAACATGCGGATATAGCGCAACATGCCGGTCTCGGAGTGGTGGGTGTTGAAGACCGGGTGGGTCAAAAACTTGGATGTGCGGCGCAGCGCGGCGGGGATAAGGGATTCGATATCCGCTTCAAAGAGTTTGCTCAACTCCGTTCGGGCTGAGCCTGTCGAAGCCTTGGCGAGTCCTTCGACAGGCTCAGGACGAACGGCCGCAAAAATGTCCCACAGCAGTTCCACATCTGCCCGTGTGGTGGTCTCGTCCAGGGCGATACACAGGTAGTGCTCAAAGTAAATCCGCAGGTTAGCCCTCGCGGATACTGCGCGAGCAGCTATTGAATTTGTAGCGCCATCGGTCTTCAATGTGACCGTGTCAAAGGTCGCTTGGGTGCGCACCGGGGCGCCCAACTGCTCCAGGCCCTTGGCCAATATGGCGGTGAACTTGGCTACGCGCTGCGCAATACGGGTCAGGCCTTCAGGCCCGTGGTACACGGCGTACATGCTGGCCACCACGGCCGGCAAGACCTGCGCGGTGCAGATGTTGGAGGTGGCCTTTTCGCGGCGGATGTGTTGTTCACGTGTCTGCAGCGCCAGGCGGTAGGTCGGGTTGCCGTGCACGTCCACGCTGACACCGACCAGGCGGCCGGGCATGGAGCGTTTGTATTCGTCGCGGCAGGCCATGTAGGCGGCGTGTGGGCCGCCGTTGCACAGCGGCATGCCAAAGCGCTGGGTCGTGCCCACTACGATGTCGGCATCCCACTCGCCAGGAGGCGTCAGCAGCGTCAGCGCCAGCAGGTCGGCGGCCACGATAAAGGCGGCTTGTTTGCTGTGCACCAGCGTCACGTCGGCACGCAGGTCGTCAATGCGGCCGCTGGTCGCGGGGTATTGCGCCAGCACCGCAAAGTAGTCACCGGCCAGCGCGGCTTCCCACTCGGGCGCGGAATTGGCCAGTTGCACCGTGATGCCCAGCGGCGCGGCGCGGGTCTGGATAACCTCAATGGTCTGGGGGTGGCAATCGCCGGCCACGACAAACACATTGCTCTTGTTTTTGACGCTGCGTTTGGCCAGTGTCATGGCTTCGGCCGCTGCGGTGGCCTCGTCCAGCATGGAGGCATTGGCGATCGGCATGCCGGTCAGATCACAGACCATGGTCTGGAAGTTGACCAGCGCCTCCATGCGGCCTTGGGAAATCTCGGCCTGGTAGGGCGTGTAGGCGGTGTACCAGGCGGGGTTTTCCAGGATGTTGCGCAGGATCACACCGGGCGTGTGGTTGGGGTAATAACCCTGGCCTATGAAACTCTTGAGCACCTTGTTCTTGCCCGCCAACACCTTGATCTCGGCCAGCGCCGCGGCCTCGGTGATCGCCGCCGGAATGTCCATGGGCGTGGTGCGTGCAATGGAGCGCGGCACGATGCTGGCGATCAACTCGCGGCGCGAGGTTTCGCCGATGGTTTTCAGCATCAGCGCTTCATCAGCGGCATCAATGCCGATATGGCGTGCGACAAACTCGCTGGCGTTTTCGAGTTCGGTGAGGGTGGGGGCAGAAGTGGGCATGGAGGTTCTCAACCGTTCGCCCTGAGCCTGTCGAAGGGCAAGCGAAACAGTGATGGAGATGACTTCGATCCTTCGACAGGCTCAGGATGAACGGATTTTGGTCCGAACGGCGTTCGTTGTTATGCGTTGGCGGCAAAGCTGGTGTAGCTGGTCTCGTCCATCAAGCCATCCAGCTCCGCAGCATTGGACAGCTTGACCTTGAAGAACCAGCCCGCGCCCATGGGGTCGGTATTGGCCAGCGCAGGGTCAGCGCGCAGGGCTTCATTCACTTCGGTGATTTCGCCAGCAACTGGCATGTAGACATCGGCCGCAGCCTTGACGGACTCCACAACACCGGCAATATCCTTGGCGGCAAAGGTCTTGCCCACCTCGGGCAAGTCCACAAACACGACGTCGCCCAGCGCATCCTGCGCATGGTGGGTGATGCCGACGGTGGCGATACCGCCTTCAACGTTCAGCCATTCGTGGTCTGGGGTGTACTTGATGGACATGGAATGCTCCTGAGAAAAAGTGAAAAATTGAGTCGTTAAAAAACCAGATAAATCCAAGCTGCCAGCGCAGACTGTAGCCGCAGGCGTTGCGGCCCAGCCAGCTCCTTTTAGCCTCGGTAATAGTTGGTCGGCACAAAGGGCATCGCGCTCACCACCATGGGCACCGGCTTGCCACGCACAATGGCCACCACCTGGGTGCCCAGCGCGCTGAACGCCGCATCCACATACGCCATGGCTACGGGCTTGTCGATGGTCGGGCCGAGCAGGCCGCTGGTGACCTCGCCGATGCGATTGCCATTGCCGTCTTGCAGCTCCGTGTGGTCACGCACCGGCACACGCTCCAGCGCGATCAGACCTACACGTTTGCGGGTACCCTCTAAGACGTTCGAGCCGCTAGCCCTCGTGGAATCTGCAAGAGCTGCTAGTATTTTTGTAGCACCTGGAAAACCGCCCTCGCGTGCGCCTCCGGCGCGGCGCACCTTTTGTATGGCCCACAGCAGGTTGGCTTCGACCGGGTGGGTGGTCTCGTCGATGTCGTTGCCATACAGGCACAGGCCGGCTTCGAGGCGCAGCGAATTGCGTGCGCCCAGGCCAATCGGCTTGACCTCGGGTTGGGCCAGCAGCGCGCGGGCCAGGGCTTCGGCTTGGGTCCCGTGGACCGAGATCTCAAAGCCGTCTTCACCGGTGTATCCGCTGCGGGTCAGGAACACGTCGATTTTTTGTGTACCGGTATCTACCGTGAAGTTGCCGCCTGTCATGAACACCAGCTTCTCGACGCCGGGCGCCAGGCGGGACAGCGCGGTAACGGCCTGCGGACCTTGTAGCGCCAGCAATGCCATCTCCGGCATGGGGATGACTTCGCAGCGGTGGCCGATGCGAAACTGGATGTGGGCAATGTCGCCCACCTTGCAAGCGCCATTAACTATGACGAAGATCTCATCATTGCCCTTGTTGAAGAACATCAGGTCATCGATGATGCCGCCCTCGTCATTGAGCAGCAGGCCGTAGCGCTGCTTGCCCACGGGCAGGTCGATGACGTCCACTGGAATCAGCGTCTCAAATGCCGCTGCGGCGTCCGGCCCGACCAGGCGCAACTGGCCCATGTGGGACACGTCAAACAGGCCGACCGCCTTGCGCGTGTGGTGGTGTTCGGCCATCAGGCCGGCGGGGTATTGCACCGGCATGGAGTAGCCGGCAAACGGCACCATGCGGGCGCCCAGTTCGATATGCAGGGCGTTGAGCGGGGTAGTCAACAGCGACGACGGGGTTTCTGTGGGAGCGGACAAGGGCAGTCTCCAAACGACTTGGCGCTAACGGAGTGTTAGGCGCCGGGGGCAATGGACTATCCACGGCAACAACTGAATAGTCAATGCCCTGGCATGGTTTGCCCCCGCTGTCCGCTTTACCTGAGAGATTCGCCGGGCCTGCCGCACAACGGGGTGTGCACAGGCTGCGGTTTGCTCCTTCGGTGGACGGCATCGTGTGTTGTGCCGTCTCTCTCCAGTGGGGATCGCTTTGCCACATCGCTGTGCCAAAACGGTTGTCAGTCCTTTTGCCTGAGCGTTCAGACCGCTGCAATCAGCGGTCCTGCGCCTTCGGCGGCCCGCTTGCACGGGCTCTCTCCTGACCGGTGGGATTCTAAACCAAGCCCGCTACTTGCCCAACTGATAGCTGGCCAACATTTTTGCCAGCATGCCGGAGCGCTGCAGATTCTGGATGCCACGGTCCAGGCGGTCTACCAGCTTGGCAGCCTGAGGGTTGTCTTTGCTGATGCCGAAATGCAGCGGGTGCGGCTCGGTTTCCGGCAGCAGGGCGATGGTGTGCTGGCCAGCCACAAGAGGAATAATGCCCAGCTTCTTGTGACCCAACAGCACCTCTTGCATATCGACGACCACGTCGCAATGCCCTCTGTTGAGTTTGCCGACCAGGCTGGGGTAGCCGCTGGAGCCGGCGTCAATGGCGTCCACTGGCAACTTGGTGTACGAGGTGGAGGCGCCACGCAGGGCGCAGACCTTGAGCCGGGCCAGATCGGCCAATACCCGCACCGGTGGTGCTGGGTAACGGTTGGCCAGATAGATGTAGGCGGGTGACAGGCTGGCATAGGAACGCGAAAACACAAACTGTTTTTCCCTCTCCGGGTTGCGCAGGAAAGACATGACGATATCTGCGCCGTCGTTGCGCGTGACCTCGGTCAGGCAACGCACCCAGGGGCGCAGTTGGATCAGCAAGTCGGTGTCACTGGAAAAGATGGTCCGCAAGACATCGGCCGAGAAGCCTTTGACCTGGGCATCGTCCGGCGTGGCATAGGACATGGGCGGCCAGTTGCTGTCGCCGCCGCAGGCGACCACACGGTTCGCAGCCGAGGCTTCGGCCCAGAAGCCCAGACCCAACAACAAACCTGCCGCTGGAAGCAAGACGCGGTGCATGAAAGCCATTACGCCCCCGTAGTGGTGAGTCAGCCTCCCTGCCGCTTTCAGAATACCATTGTCGTCAGCGATTGCAAGGCCGGGCAATGCCCGCACAGGCAGTTGCCCACCGTGCTGGCTTGATTCCTTACATGCCTGCGTAGTTGGGCCCACCGCCGCCTTCTGGCGTGACCCAGACGATGTTTTGCGTCGGGTCTTTGATGTCGCAGGTCTTGCAGTGCACACAGTTCTGTGCATTGATCTGCAGGCGCTGGGCATCGCCACCCTTGGCAGTGTCGGGCACAAATTCGTAAACACCGGCCGGGCAGTAGCGGGCCTCGGGGCCGGCGTATTTGTTCAGGTTGATGTTGACCGGGACCGACGCGTCTTTGAGAGTCAAATGCGCAGGCTGCTGCTCTTCGTGGTTGGTGTTGCTGATGAACACGCTGGAGAGCCGGTCAAACGTCAGCTTGCCATCGGGCTTCGGGTAGACGATGGGTTTGCACTCGGCCGCCGGCTTCAGGTAGGCATGGTCAGGCTTAGTGCGGCGTAGCGTCCAGGGGATGTGGCCGCGCAATACGAATTGCTCAAGGCCGTTCATCAGCGTGGCTACAGTCAGGCCGTACTTGAACCAGTTTTTGAAGTTGCGGTCCTTGTTCAGCTCGGTGTGCAACCAGCTCTTCTCAAAGGCTGCGGGGTAGGCGCTCAACTCGTCGTGCTGACGGCCTGCGACTACTGCATCGTATGCGGCTTCGGCGGCCTGCATGCCGGTCTTGATCGCGGCATGGCTGCCCTTGATGCGGCCCACATTCAAATAGCCGGCGTTGCAACCAATCAGCGCACCACCCGGGAACACGGTCTTGGGCAATGCGTTGATGCCGCTGGCGTTGATGGCGCGTGCGCCGTAGGAAAGGCGCTTGGCGGTGATTTCGCCCTTGGCGTTCTCGAAGTAGTAGCGGATATTGGGGTGGGTCTTCCAGCGCTGGAATTCTTCAAACGGGCTCAGGTAGGGGTTGGAATAGCCCAGGCCGGTGACAAAACCTATGGCGACCTTGTTGCCCTCCAGGTGGTACAAAAATGCGCCGCCATAGGTGTCGGATTCCATGGGCCAGCCGGCGGTGTGCATCACAAAACCGGGCTCGTGGCGGCTGGGGTCGATCTCCCACAGCTCCTTGATGCCCAGGCCCCAGGCCTGTGGGTCCTTGCCGTCATCGAGTTTGTACTTGGCAATCAGTTGTTTGCCCAGATGGCCGCGTGCGCCTTCGGCAAACACGGTGTATTTGCCCAGCAGTTCCATGCCGAGCTGGAAGTTGTCGGTGGGTTCACCGTCCTTGCCCACGCCCATATTGCCGGTGGCCACGCCCTTGACACTACCGTTGGCGTTGTACAGCACCTCGGCCGCGGCAAAGCCTGGGAAGATTTCCACACCCAGGCCCTCGGCCTGCTCGGCCAACCATTTGGTCACGGCGCCCAGGCTGACGATGTAGTTGCCGTGGTTCTGCGCGAAGGGTGGCAAGAACACATTGGGCACGCGCACACCGGTCTTTTCGCCGAGGAACATATAAGCGTCGTCGGTCACCGGCTGGTTCAGCGGTGCGCCCATTTCCTTCCAATTGGGGAAGAGTTCATTCAGCGCGATCGGGTCCATGATGGCGCCCGACAAAATGTGCGCGCCCGGTTCGGAACCCTTCTCCAGCACCACCACCGATACGTCTTTGCCTTTTTCGGCTGCCAGCTGTTTGATGCGAATGGCGCTTGCCAAGCCACCAGGGCCACCGCCCACGACAACAACGTCGTATTCCATCGCTTCACGGGGGCCGAATTGGGCAAGAATTTCCTCGTTGGTCATGGTGTGTCTCGTTCAATAATGGGGTTGGATGGATTCTGCCGACCAATGCTTGCGCTGGTTGGGTTTGCATGGCATTTTATGCTCTGAATTCACGCAATAGCACGGTCGTTCTTTTTTATTCGTGGAGGTTCTCTAAATGGCATACACCATTGATCTATCAGGCCGTGTGGCCTTCATCACGGGAGCATCCAGTGGCCTTGGCGCACAGTTCGCGCGCACCTTGGCATCGGCTGGCGCGGCCGTTGTGCTGGCCAGCCGCCGGGTCGAAAAACTCAAGGACCTGCGCGCCACCATCAACGGGGAAGGCGGTGACGCCCATGTCATAGAACTGGACGTCAATGACCACGATTCGATCAAATCGGCCGTGGCCCATGCGGAAACCGAGGTCGGGTCCATCGATATCCTGGTCAACAACTCGGGGGTGAGCACCACGCAGCGTCTGCAGGACGTGTCGCCCGATGACTACGATTATGTGTTCAACACCAACGTCAAGGGCGCATTCTTTGTCGCCCAGGAGATAGGCAAACGCATGCTGGCGCGGGCCACCGGATCGGCGCCGGGCAGTTATACCGGCGGACGCATCATCAATGTAGCCTCCATGGCTGGACTGCGGGTGCTGCCGCAGATCGGTGTGTACTGCATGAGCAAGTCGGCGGTGGTGCAGATGACCAAGGCCATGGCGCTGGAGTGGGGCCGTTTCGGCATCAATGTGAACGCCATTTGCCCCGGTTACATCGACACCGAAATCAACCACCGCCACTGGCAGACCGAAGCCGGGCAAAAGCTGGTGCAGATGCTGCCGCGCAAGCGCGTCGGTCAGCCGCAAGACCTGGATGCACTGATCGTCATGTTGTGCTCCGACCAGAGCCATTTCATCAACGGCGCGGTGATCTCCGCGGACGATGGCTTCGGCGTCTAAGCGCGGTCCCGCCTGATGCTGGGCGGCATCCTGGCCGGTCTGGCGGCCGGTGCGCTGTGGGGCCTGGTATTCATCGCGCCGCAACTGGCGCCAGGACTGTCTGCGGTGGATCTGGTCGCCGGACGTTACCTGTTCTATGGGCTTGCCTCCCTTGCCGTGATGCTTGCGCAGGCCCGCTCACGGGCGCTGCCCACCTTGCTTCAGGCCTCGGTGGCTGCGGGGTTGAGTGTCCTTGGTTTTTCGGGCTATTACTTGCTGTTGGTGCTGGCCATTCACGATGCCGGGCCGGCCTTGCCGACCTTGATGGTGGGGGCGATTCCGCTGTGGGTCATGCTGTTGGGCAAACCCGCGCATCTGCGGTGGCAGCAACTGCTGCCCGGTCTGCTGCTGACGGCGGTGGGCCTGGGTTTGATGATGGAGGTGCCCACGGCTGCGTCTGAGCCGGGACAAGCCTCCGCATGGATTTACTGGCGCGGTGTGGCCTACGCGGTGGCTGCGATGCTGAGCTGGACCGGTTTTGCCGTGCTAAACGCAGGCTGGCTGAAAAAGCATGGTGCTGTTTCCACAACCGATTGGGCCAATTGGATGGGTGTGGCCGCCGGTGTGGCGGCCCTGGTGCTGTGGGGAGCCGTTGGCACTGAGCTAAAAGTGCTGCTAGCCCTCGCGGATATTGCACAATCCACTATGGTTTGTATAGCAATTGGTGTTGGATCCGGCTGGCTGGCCACGGTGCTGTGGAACCATGCGAGCCGCCGTTTGAGTGCCAGTTTGTGCGGACAACTGATCGTCAGTGAGACGTTGTTTGGCTTGGCGTTTGCGTTTGCCGTATTGGGGCAGGACTTCACGCTGGCGCAGATGGCGGCCAGCGTGTTGTTTGTGCTCGGCATTCTCGCTTCCATTCGAGCGCATAGATAGCCCCACGCTCCGCCGCTCTTCGGGCTGCTTGCGAGCGAGGGGGCTCAATCCGCCTGGGGCGACCCAGCGCGGATTAGCATGCCGCACGCGATCACTACGCGGGCTGGTGCTTAGCGCGGAGCCAAACGAATCGCGCCATCCAGGCGAATCACTTCGCCGTTGAGCATGTCGTTCTCGAAAATGTGCAGGGCCAGCTTGGCATAGTCCTGCGGCGTACCCAGGCGGGAAGGGAAGGGGACAGCAGCGGCCAGTGAGTCCTGCACCTCCTGGGGCATGCCAAACATCATGGGTGTGCCAAAGATGCCGGGGGCAATCGTCATATTGCGGATGCCGTTGCGCGCCAGATCACGTGCGATGGGTAGCGTCATGCCGACCACACCGCCCTTGGATGCGCTATAGGCTGCCTGGCCCATCTGGCCGTCATATGCCGCCACCGATGCGGTGGAGATGATGGCGCCGCGCTCGCCGGTGGATTCGGGATCGTTCTTGGCCATGGCTTCCGACGCCAGACGAATCATGTTGAAGCTGCCCACCAAGTTCACAGTGATGGTCTTGCTGAACACGGCCAGGCTGTGTGCGCCGTTTTTGCCAATGGTTTTTTCGGCTGGTGCAATGCCCGCGCAATTGACCAAGCCCATCAGTTTGCCCATGGACACGGCCTGGGCCACCACGGCCTGGCCGTCGGCTTCCTGGCTGACATCGCATTTCACAAAGGCTCCGCCCAGTTCCTTGGCAATGGCTTCGCCTTTTTCAACCTGCATGTCGGCAATGACGACCTTGCCGCCCTTGGCCGTCAGCATGCGAGCCGTGCCTTCGCCCAAGCCCGATGCGCCACCGGTAACGATAAATACCTTGCCTGCGATTTCCATGGTGTGTTCCTTGTAAATGGATGAGGAAGTTGACGTTTACGTAAACGTCAATTATGGCGCAATCGCGTGCAATTTAGACGTGTGGCAGAAGTGCGTTTTTTTACTGCTATACTTCGGCCTCTCGAATACTGTAGGCGCATAGCTCAGCTGGTTAGAGCACCACCTTGACATGGTGGGGGTCGTTGGTTCGAGTCCAATTGCGCCTACCAAAATATGCCCCGTCTCCCTTGTGGAGGCGGGGCTTTTTTGTTTTCGCTACTAGGTCCTAAGGCTCCTAGGGTAATCCTAGGTCAGTGGCATGCAGCCAGTCCCTAGAATCTGTTGCACTGCAATACACTCCTGTTCTCACAGGAAGTCCTCACTCGCCATGCAAAGCAAATCCAGCACAGACCGAAAGCCGACGCAGCGGGTCATCAAAAAATATCCAAACCGTCGCCTGTACGACACTGACACGTCGAGCTACATCACACTGGCGGAAATCAAACAACTAGTCATGGAAAACGAGCCCTGCGTGGTGCGCGATGCCAAGACCGGGGAAGACATCACACGCAGCATCTTGTTGCAGATCATTCTGGAAGAAGAGGCCAACGGCACACCGATGTTTACAGCGGCGGTGCTGGCCAACATCATCCGGTTTTACGGCCATGCTATGCAGGGCCTGATGGGTGGCTATCTTGAGAAAAATATGCAAGCCCTGATGGAAATGCAAGCGCCGCTGGTGCAGGGCAACAATTTGTTTCAGCAAATGCAGGAACAAATGCAAAAACAAACCGAACAGATACTGGGCACCTTCGGTCTGAAACGCTAGGCCTGCAGTTGTGGGGTAGCCGGTGATTCGTGAAAAGCGACGACAATCGGGGTATGAGTGAAGCAATTTCTACCCCCGCACGTGTTCCCACCGTTGGCTTCGTCAGTTTGGGCTGCCCCAAGGCTTTGACGGACTCCGAACTGATTCTGACCCAACTGAGTGCCGAGGGCTATCAGACCTCCAAGACCTTCCAAGGTGCCGATCTGGTTATCGTCAACACCTGTGGCTTTATTGACGACGCGGTCAAAGAAAGCCTGGATACCATTGGTGAAGCCTTGGCAGAAAACGGCCGCGTTATCGTGACCGGATGCCTGGGCGCCAAGACCGCTGACAACGGCGACAACATGGTGCGCCAGATGCACCCCAAAGTGTTGGCGGTTACCGGCCCTCACGCAACACAAGAAGTGATGGATGCGGTGCATCTCAATTTGCCCAAGCCGCATGATCCCTTTCTGGACCTGGTGCCCAACTCGTTTGGCGTGGCCGGTATCAAGCTAACACCTCGGCATTACGCCTACCTGAAGATCAGCGAAGGTTGTAACCACCGCTGCACCTTTTGCATCATCCCGTCCATGCGCGGCGATCTGGTATCGCGACCCATCGGTGATGTGTTGACAGAAGCCAGGGCACTGTTTGAGGGCGGAGTCAAAGAGTTGCTGGTGATCAGCCAGGACACCTCGGCCTATGGGGTGGACGTCAAGTACCGCACTGGCTTTTGGGATGGCAAGCCCGTCAAGACGCGCATGTTGGAGTTGGTGCAGACACTGGGTGCAATTGCTGAGCCCTATGGTGCCTGGGTGCGTTTGCACTATGTGTATCCCTATCCTAGCGTCAACGACATCGTGCCCCTGATGGCGACAGGTCAGGTGTTGCCGTATCTGGATGTGCCCCTGCAACACAGCCATCCCGATGTATTGCGGCGCATGAAGCGACCCGCCAGCGGTGAGAAAAATCTGGAGCGCCTGCAGGCGTGGCGCGAGGTGTGTCCCGAGATCGTGATACGCAGCACCTTCATCGCCGGCTTCCCCGGCGAAACCGAAGAAGAGTTCACACACCTGTTGGACTTTGTTCGTGAAGCGGAAATCGACCGAGCGGGTTGCTTTGCCTACAGCGCGGTCAGTGGCGCCACAGCCAATGACATTCCGGGCATGCTGCCGGTGGAGTTGCGTGAGGAGCGCCGTGCGCGTTTCATGGCTGTCGCTGAAGAAGTGTCGATTGCAAAACTGCAAAGGCGCGTGGGCTCGACGATGCAAATTTTGGTGGACTCGGCACCGGGCATGGGCAAGAAGGGTGGCGTTGGCAGAAGTTATGCAGATGCTCCGGAAATCGACGGCGTGGTGCGTTTGTTGCCACCCGAGAAAATCAGCAAAACATTAAAAGTGGGCGAATTCACGAAGGCACGTATCGTGGCTGCACAAGGGCATGATCTGGTCGCCATGCCAATCTGACGGCGGGGCCTGTATTGAGAACAAAAAAAGCCGCTGAAATTCAGCGGCTTTTTTTTGGGGACTCTTCGCGCAACGGGAGAGATTTTGTTCTTATTTTGTGGTTTGTTAGAGCAAAAGAAAAAGGCCTGTAACTTGCGTTACAGGCCTCATCTAATTTTGGTGCCCAGAAGAAGACTCGAACTTCCACGGTCTTGCAACCGCCAGCACCTGAAGCTGGTGCGTCTACCAATTTCGCCATCTGGGCAACGAATCGAATTCTAGCATGGTTTTTGGCCCTTCCATTGCGTTGCTTTTGAAATCATTCGACCTGAAGGCAGACAAGTCTTCGCTGCGCGCGGAAAGTGGTGTGCGATGATGTTGGTATGGCCTAGTATCCGAAACTAGAAAGAGGACATTCGTATCAAAAATATTAGCCAAACCAGCGGCTTGCTGGATGAAGTCGAAGGAGTCGTTCAAGGCCATCGCGATGGCCATGGATTTGTGTCCCGTGACGACGGTGCGCCCGACATCTATTTACCACCCAATGAAATGCGTGCTGTCCTGCACAAGGATAGGGTCAAGGTGCGTGTTGTTCGCAGTGATCGCAAGGGGCGTCCTGAGGGGCGCGTAGTGGAGATACTCGAGCGCTCGCTGCAGCCCATCATTGGTCGCTTGCTACAGGAGAGTGGTGTCTGGTTGGTAGCGCCGGAAGACAAACGCTACGGCCAGGATGTTTTGATACCCAAGGGTGCTACCAGTGTTGCCAAGGCCGGGCAAGTGGTCGTCGTTGAGTTGGTTGAACCACCTGCCTTGTTTGGGCAGCCCGTGGGCCGCATCAAGGAAGTGTTGGGCGAGGTGGATGACCCGGGGATGGAGATTGAAATTGCCGTTCGCAAATTCAGTGTGCCCCATGAGTTCTCGGAAGCCTGCATTGCGCTGGCACGTACGCTGCCGGACAAAGTTCGTCCCCATGACAAACTTGATCGAATCGATTTGACGGATGTGCCTTTGGTGACCATCGATGGCGAAGATGCACGCGACTTCGACGACGCCGTGTATTGCGAGCCGGCATCTAAAGGCCGCGGCAAATCGGCTATCAAGGGATGGCGGTTGCTGGTTGCTATAGCGGACGTCAGCCACTATGTGGAGAATGGCTCGGCGATTGACATTGATGCGTATGACCGTGCCACCAGTGTCTATTTTCCGCGGCGAGTGATTCCCATGCTGCCAGAAAAGCTGTCCAACGGCTTGTGTTCGCTGAACCCCGAGGTCGAACGCCTGTGCATGGTGTGTGACATGTTTATCACCTCCGACGGCGAGGTCAATGCCTACCAGTTCTATCCCGCGGTCATGTGGAGCCATGCGCGGTTTACCTATACCGAAGTCGCTGCCATCCTGGGTAATACGCGTGGACCTGAAGCGATTAAGCGTAAGGAGCGTGTCGGTGATCTGTTGAACCTGCACGGGGTTTACCAGTCCCTGACCAAGTCCCGCCAGAAGCGTGGAGCGGTGGACTTCGAAACCACGGAGACGCAAATTGTTTGCGATGAAAACGGAAGAATTGAAAAAATCGTCCCCCGCACGCGCAATGTGGCGCATCGGGTGATCGAGGAGGCCATGTTGGCGGCTAATGTCTGCAGCGCAGACTTCATTGCGCAAGGCAAGCACCCAGGGCTGTTCCGCGTGCACGAAGGACCTACACCGGAGAAGAAGGAGATTCTGCAGAACTACCTCAAGGTGACCGGGCTGGGCATGACCATCAGTGATGACCCGTCGCCCGGTGAGTTCCAGGCGATTGCGGAGGCCACAAAGGATAGGCCAGACGCACAGCAGATTCATTCCATGCTTCTGCGCTCGATGCAGCAGGCCATTTACACGCCTACCAACAGCGGGCACTTTGGGCTGGCCTACGATGCGTATACGCATTTCACCAGCCCCATACGCCGATACCCGGATTTGTTGGTGCACCGGGTCATAAAGTCTATCCTTGCCAGAACCCGTTACCAATTGCCTGTGTTGCCGACACCCGGCGAGGCGCATGCAAAATTGTCGCGCAGGCTTGAAAAGGGCTTGGCATCACGGGTGGGACAACCCACCCAGGCGCCCAAGAAAACCAATGCTGAGGGGATGGCGTGGCTGGCAGCGGGTCTGCACTGCAGTGCCAACGAACGCCGAGCCGATGAGGCCAGTCGGGACGTGGAAGCCTGGCTGAAGTGCAAGTACATGAAAGAGCATTTGGGCGAGGAATATGGTGGTGTGGTTACTGCTGCTACCAGCTTTGGTGTCTTTGTCACACTGGATGCCATGTATGT
This sequence comes from Pseudomonadota bacterium, assembly GCA_040384785.1. Classification (GTDB taxonomy): domain Bacteria; phylum Pseudomonadota; class Gammaproteobacteria; order Burkholderiales; family Burkholderiaceae_C; genus Allorhodoferax. Next base: position 104,427 of record JAZKIR010000049.1, on the reverse strand, counting down.
GGAAGGCCTGGTGCACATCACCGAATTGGGGGGAGAGTATTTCCGCTTTGATGAGGCGCGCCAGGAGTTGCGTGGTGAAAGATCGGGCATGCGCTACGCCATCGGAACACGTGTGCGCATCCAGGTCAGTCGGGTGGATCTCGATGGCCGCAAGATCGATTTCCGTTTGATACAGGACGGGGATGGCTTGGTATCTCGCGCCACGCTGGACAAAGGGATTGGCCGCGATCAAAAAGCCCGCAGTGCAAAAGTGGATCGCTCGGACGCATCGATCGGGGGACGGTCAGCCTCGTTTATGGAAGAACCGCGCAAGCGATCAACTGCCAAGCCATCGAAAGCGTCCAAATCCCTGGACAAGGGTGCTGCATCGCAAAAGAAGGCGCCTCGGAAACGCCGTTGACAGGTCTGGTGCGGCCATCTCCGCGGATGCCCCCGGTCTATAGTGCCTGAGCCAAATCCTGAGCCGTCATTGTGGCTATGGATTTCCATGCATCGGCCACCCGGCCGTGCCTGAACACAGATTCGCAGGCGCTGGAAAAGGCGTCACCGCCAGCCGCTAGGCGGGCGCCTATCAGCCCGGCCAAGACGTCACCGGTTCCAGCAGTTGCCAGGCGTGCGTTGCCAGTCGTGTTGATGCGCGGCTGCTCTCCAGGTGCAGCTATGACCGTGCCTGATCCTTTGAGTACGACGATGCAGGCAAAACGATCCGCCATTGCCTGTGCCAAACTGAGCCGATTCGCCTGGACCTCTGTGCTGCTGGTCCTCATCAGGCGTGCCGCTTCGAGGGGGTGGGGTGTTATCACCGTCGTGTGGGCAGGTCGTGCAGCCAGCATGATTTGAAGCCCCAAGTCCTTGGCGACTGCATTCAGCGCGTCGGCATCCAGCACCAAACTGGCCGATTCGGTCAGGAGCTGCGGCAAGTATGTGTGCATGGCTTCGCCGCCGCCACATCCCGCGACCACAACCAATGCACCTAGGTTCATATCCGACAGGCTGCGGAACATGAGTTCGGGCTGGAATATGTCCAGCGGCATCGGCGTTGTGTTCAGCAGGTTTACATAAACACGCCCCGCGCCACCCTGCAGTGCTGCGCGTGCCGCCAGCAAGGCCGCTCCAGTCATTCCTGTACTGCCGCCGACGACGCAGACGTCGCCATAGCTACCCTTGTGGGTGTTGTGTGCTCGCGTTGCGCGATGCGGACGATCGACCAATCGGGCGCAGGCCCCAGCGGGTTCGTCAATTCCCAGGTCATTGAGCCAGATCTCGCCGCTGGCTTCGCGACCATCCGCAGTGAATAGACCGGGCTTGAGCGTCAACAGACCCAGTGTGTAATTTGCTTTGACGTGTATTGCAGGCGCGGCACCGGTATCGGCATCCAGGCCAGAAGGGACATCGATGGCAAGCACCACCGTGGCACCGGAGTTGATGCTCCGGATCCAGTCCGTGCAGAGCGCATCCATTGGCCGGATGCGACCGATGCCAAACAAGGCGTCTATGCACAGGTCGTAGTGTGCCGGCGCAGCCTCGGCGAATACAACGCCGGCATCTACCGCTTTTTGTCTGGCTGCAGCGGCATCCGCCGGTATATTGCTTGAGCCGCCCAAGCAGGTGACGACTGGGGTCTTGCCCCATGATTTCAGGTGTATTGCTGCTTCGTAGCCGTCGCCTCCGTTGTTCCCGGGACCGCAGGGAATCCAGACGCGCTTGGCATGGGGGGCAATTGCCAACGCGAACTTCGCAACGGCAAGGCCTGCGCGTTGCATAAGCATATGTGGTGGTAGGCGCTGCGCCATGGCCACCTCCACTGCGTGCGATTGGGCACTCGTGAAAAGAGGTCTGGCATCCGCAGTTCCTGTGCCATGGATACCCAATATGCGTTCAGAATTCGTAGGTTTCTCCTTCGCGTGCCAATCGAATATCCATCCCGGCGGCAATGGCGGCGTTGGTCTGCAGTGCAACCTGGAACACTTCTTCGAGCGCGTCATCGCTGCGGGTCGGTTCGTGGTGGGTGCAGAATAAAACCTTGGCATTGGCTTGCTTGGCGGTTGCAATGCTGGAGCTGAAGGTTCCATGTCCCCAGCCTTTTTTGGACGGATATTCTGTGTCCGTGTAGGAGCAGTCGGCTATGAATACATCAACGTCCCGTATTGCTTCGTTGATTGCTGCGTTCTTGTCGTCGACAAACTCCTGGTATTCGTTGTAGCCCTCGTCTCCAGGCTCGTAGATGTTGTATGGGGGTTCATGGTCGCCGGTAAAAAATACCGACTTCCCATGGCTTTCGATGCGGTAACCGAAGTCTATGACGGGGTGGTTCAGCATGCATGGCGTAATGGTGGCTGAACCTATGGTGTGCGACTCTCCCGGTACCAAAGTTACATATTCAATACGCGCTTTCATCTCGGCTTCGCGGACGGGGAAGAAGCTGTACTGCAGCTGAACGGACATGACCTGTTCAATACCCTTGCCAGATACGGGGTCAAAACCACCATGTAGGCGCAAGGTGCTGCCGGGTATGAAATTTGGAATGAAGAAGGGTAGGCCCTGGATGTGATCCCAGTGTGAATGCGTAATCAACACGTTGGCGGCGACCGGCAATTCCGCAAGCAAGGTCTGCGACAACGGGAAAATACCGGTACCCGCGTCCAAAATAATCAGCTCGTTGTCATCAGTGCGAATCTCGATGCATGTTGTATTGCCGCCATACCGAACGGTTTTGGGTCCAGGCGAGGCGATGGATCCGCGAACACCCCAAAATCTGACCTTCATTGTGATTCCCTTCGGCGCGCAACAACTGACACCCAACCAGTATCCAACGGTTACATGGATGGCTCTACGAGTCTTATCCTGACACATTGTCGGCGGGAAATGTCACTGATGTGGGGGGCGTCCGGGGTAACGTCAGCGCCCGTCGGCATGTTATACTCGAATGGCTTTGCTGATAGTACATGTGACCGTTGGCGAGCAAATCGCAAATCCGCCCCGTCAAGGTGTTGTCCGCATAGGCGTTTGGTTGCCTTAGGCTGACGATAAGGGGGCTGGATTTTAGACCTAACCTTTGGAGTAATTTATGGCAGTAACAATGCGCGAAATGCTGGAAGCCGGTGTTCATTTTGGACACCAAACCCGTTTCTGGAACCCCAAGATGGCCCCGTTCATCTTCGGCCATCGCAACAAAATCCACATCATCAATCTGGAAAAATCGCTGCCGATGTTCCAGGAAGCGGCCAAGTTTGTCCGCCAATTGTCTGCCAAGCGCGGCACGATTTTGATGGTCGGAACCAAGCGCCAGGCGCGCGAGACGGTGGCTGAAGAAGCGCAGCGCGCTGGTGTTCCCTTTGTGGACCAGCGTTGGTTGGGTGGCATGTTGACCAACTTCAAGACGGTCAAGACCTCGATCAAGCGTTTGAAAGAGATGAAGGCCCAGCAAGAAACTGGCCTGGACAGCATGAGCAAGAAAGAACAGTTGATGTTCGCCCGTGAACTGGCCAAGCTGGAAAAAGACATTGGTGGCATTCAAGACATGGCAGCCTTGCCAGATGCGATTTTCGTCATTGACGTCGGCTACCACAAAATCGCCATCGCTGAAGCCCGCAAGTTGGGCATTCCTCTGATCGGCGTGGTTGACTCCAATCATTCCCCAGAAGGTATTGACTACGTTATCCCTGGTAACGATGATTCTTCCAAGGCTGTGACTCTGTATGCCCGCGGTATTGCTGATGCGATTCTTGAAGGTCGTGCCAATGCAATGGACGATGTTGTCAAGGCTGTTGCCGCCGAGAGCAGCGACGAATTCGTTGAGGTGAGCGACGCTTCTGCTTGAAGTTGTCCCGCCTGAAAAAGGGGGCTTCGTTGCCCCTTTTTTTTAGCCTTTTATTAAACTATTGAATTGATTACGGAGAAACGAAATGGCTGCAATTACCGCGAGCATGGTTGCTGAACTGCGTGGAAAAACCGACGCACCGATGATGGAGTGCAAGAGGGCACTGACCGAAGCCGAAGGCGACATGGTCAAGGCCGAAGAATTGTTGCGCGTGAAATTGGGTAGCAAGGCTGGTAAAGCCGCAGCCCGTATCACGGCCGAAGGAGTCGTGGTTACCAGCATGGACGGCAATGTGGGCGCCCTGCTTGAAGTCAACTGCGAAACCGACTTCGTGACAAAGAATGACAGCTTCCTGGGCTTGGCCAATGCGGCAGCTGCCTTGATCGCCAAACACAATCCCGCTGATGTGGCAGCCTTGGGCGCCCTGTCATACACCCAAGACGGTTTCGGTCCTACACTGGAAGACGTGCGCAAGGGATTGATCGGCAAGATCGGCGAAAACATGACTTTCCGCCGTTTCAAGCGCTTTGCAACCGGAACACAATTGGCTTCTTACTTGCACGGCACCCGCATCGGCGTGGTGGTCGAGTTTGAAGGCGACGCTACTGCGGCCAAAGACGTCGCCATGCATGTTGCTGCCATGAAGCCTGTTGCTCTGACCAGCAACGATGTGCCTGCCGAATTGGTCGAGCGCGAGCGTTCCGTGGCAGCTGCCAAGGCCGCTGAAGATGCTTCCGTTGCGACGGCTGCTGGCAAGCCCGTTCAGTCCGCTGAAATCGTTGCAAAACGTATCGAAGGTGGCGTGCAGAAGTATCTGAAAGAAGTCTCATTGTTCAACCAGACTTTCGTCAAGAACGACAAACTGACTGTCGAGCAGATGCTGAAGGCCGCTGGAACGACGGTGAAGGCATTTACCATGTATATGGTCGGTGAAGGCATTGAGAAGAAGGTCGACGATTTTGCGGCCGAAGTGGCGGCACAAGTCGCGGCTGCACAACAGCAAGCTGCGTAATTTTCAGCCACCTGTACACGTGCATTACCCGGAGTCACCCATGAATCAAGAAAAGCCTGCTTACAAACGCATTTTGCTGAAGTTGTCAGGGGAGGCCTTGATGGGTGACGACCAGTTCGGCATCAACCGCGACACCATCGTACGCATGGTGGACGAAATTGCCGAAGTGACGCGTTTGGGCGTGGAAATGGCCGTGGTTATTGGTGGTGGGAATATTTTCCGTGGAGTCGCCGGTGGATCCGTGGGCATGGACCGCGCCACCGCCGACTACATGGGAATGTTGGCAACCGTGATGAATGCATTGGCCCTAGGTGACACCATGAACAAGGCGGGTCTGACCGCCCGCGTGATGTCGGCCATTGGTATTGAGCAGGTCGTAGAGCCTTATGTTCGACCCAAGGCATTGCAATACCTCGAAGAGGGCAAGGTCGTCATTTTTGCTGCGGGAACCGGAAATCCCTTTTTCACGACCGACACGGCCGCTGCCTTGCGCGGAGCAGAAATAGGCGCTGAAATCGTGCTCAAGGCCACCAAGGTGGACGGCGTCTACTCGGCAGATCCGAAAAAGGATGTGCATGCGACCCGCTATTCCAAGATCACGTTCAACGACGCGATGTCCCAAAATCTGGGCATCATGGATGCCGCCGCATTTGCGTTGTGCCGCGACCAGAAGCTTCCCATCAAGGTATTTTCAATCTTCAAGCATGGTGCGCTCAAACGGGTAGTCATGGGCGAAGATGAAGGCACACTGGTATATGCGTGACAGATTTTTGAACTTTGCAACGAGCTTGAAGATCAGAGGATGAATTATGGCAATCGATGAAATCAAAAAAACCCTTGATACGAAAATGGACCAGTCCATTGCATCGTTCAAGAATAACTTGACGAAAATCCGTACCGGACGTGCCAATCCAGCCTTGCTGGACACGGTTCAGGTGGACTATTACGGCGCCATGTTGCCTCTCAGTCAGGTTGCCAATCTTTCGTTGCTGGACGCCCGCACGATTAGCGTGCAACCCTGGGAAAAAGGCATGGGCGCGAAGATCGAAAAAGCCATTCGCGATAGCGACTTGGGTTTGAATCCGTCCAGCATGGGGGACTTGATCCGCGTACCAATGCCTGTGATGACCGAAGAGCGTCGCCGTGAGCTGACTAAAGTGGTTCGTGGTGAAGGTGAAAATGCCAAAGTTGCCGTACGCAATTTGCGCCGCGATGCGAACGAGGCCGTGAAAAAATTGGTGAAAGAAAAACTAGTTTCCGAAGATGACCAAAAACGTTCTGAAGCCGAAATTCAGAAGTTGACGGATCGGCACATTGCCGATATCGACCGTCTCATCGCATCAAAAGAACACGACATCATGGCGGTTTGATACCCGCGATGAACTAAAAAGTCAGCGCTCCCATATGGCAGAACAGCCCAGCGTGCCGCGCCATATTGCCATCGTGATGGACGGGAATGGCCGATGGGCCTCCAAGCGGTTTTTACCCCGTATTGCGGGTCACAACAAGGGCGTAGAGACGCTTAAACGCATCGTCAGCGCCTGCCCCAGTCGGGGCATTGATACCGTTACCGTCTTTGCCTTCTCCTCTGAAAACTGGAATCGCCCGGTCGAAGAGGTTTCTGGCCTGATGGATATTCTGGCACTGGCCTTGTCACGCGAAGTGCCCAAACTGCAGCGTGACGGCGTGCGTCTGCGATTCGTAGGCGCCCGGGAGGGCTTGTCGGCCCGAGTCAAAAAAGGTTTGGAAGAAGCCGAAGCGCAGACTGCCAGCAATACGGTGCTGGCACTCAATGTTTGTTTCAACTACGGTGGCCGTTGGGACATCGCTTCGGCCGCCGCACGCTTGGCCGCATCGGGAACGCTGATTACCGAAGAATCCCTGTCGCAGGCCTTGTCTCTGGCCTTCTGTTCGGACCCCGATCTGGTGATTCGAACCGGGAATGAAATGCGACTGAGCAATTTCCTGCTTTGGCAGACCGCCTATTCCGAGCTGTATTTCAGCAAATTGCTGTGGCCGGATTTTGACGAAGCGGCCTTGGACGCAGCCTTGCTGGACTATGCATCGCGAGAGCGCCGGTTTGGAAAAACCTCCGATCAGCTTTCTGGCAATGCAGCCACGAAAGCCTAAAAAAGGGCACCCATGCTGAAGCAAAGAATCATCACGGCGCTGTTGATGTTGGTCATTTTGCTGCCCGCCGTCTTCTACCCCATGCCGGAAGTGTTTGCCGGGGTTGCCGTTCTTCTCATTGCGGCCGCTGCATGGGAATGGGCCAAGTTAAACCAGTGCGGCCAGTCTGCGTCGCTGCTTGCCGGTGTCTTGTGCACCATGGCGTGCCTGCTGTCCTGGTATTGCGGGCTTCTGTACCTCCCCCTCAAGACGCTGTGGCTGTTTGCCGGTAGCGCGTGGGTGGTTCTGGGAGCCTGGCTTTTGTATGGCGGTGTCCAAGCCTGGTCTGGGGTGCCCAGGTCTATGCGCCTTGTGGGTGGTATTTTGGGGCTATGGGTGGCCTGGCTGGCGGTCGTGCAGGCGCGCATCGTTGGTATCAATTTTCTTTTCTCGGTATTGGTCCTTGTGTGGGTTGCCGACATATTTGCGTACTTCGCGGGCAGAAGCCTGGGTGGGCGATTCTTTACCCGCAAACTGGCTCCCTCCATCAGTCCCGGCAAGACCTGGGAAGGCGCATTCGGGGGCCTGATCGGTGTTGTTGTATGTGCGTTTCTGTGGCGCAGCCTGGACAGTTCGGCTTCCTTGGGTGCCGCCAGCATCTACACCCGGCTCGGTAGTGTTCACCTGACATTCATGGTGGTCGCAGTGCTGTTTTTGGCCACCATGAGCGTGGTTGGGGATTTGGTCGAGTCCTTGTTCAAACGCAGTGCCGGTGTCAAGGACAGCAGTGGTTTGTTGCCGGGGCACGGAGGCGTGCTGGATCGGGTGGATGCCCTGCTGCCGATACTTCCGTTGGCGATGATGCTGGCCACCCTATGAACGCAGCAAAAACCAGAGTCGTAGTCCTGGGTTCTACCGGATCCATAGGGGTCAATACGCTCGATGTCATCGAACGCCATCCTGAACGTTTTGACGTCTTTGCATTAACGGCCGCGACCAGCGTCGATGCCATGTTGGCTCAATGCGCGCGGCACAAGCCTGCGTTCGCGGTCATGTCCAGCGAAGCGCACGGCAAACTGCTTCAGCAACTTTGCCACGCGGAGGGCTTGTCCACCACGGTCTTGTGGGGCACTGACGCCATCGTCATGGTTGCAGCGCATGAGCTTGCCGACACCGTCATGGCGGCCATTGTGGGGGCCGCGGGCTTGGCGCCTTGCTTGGCCGCTGCCCAATCGGGTAAACGCCTGTTGCTGGCGAACAAAGAGGCCTTGGTTGTTGGCGGGCAATTGTTCATGGATACGGTAGCCGCAGGCGGTGCCACGCTGCTGCCCATCGATAGCGAACACTCGGCGGTTTTTCAGTCCCTGCCGCAAGACCCCAGAGATTGGGCCGCACGCATTGACAAAATCATCCTGACCGCATCGGGTGGCCCGTTTCGAACCCGCGACCCGTTGACATTGCGCCACGTGACGCCCGAAGAGGCTTGTGCACATCCCAATTGGGTCATGGGACGCAAGATATCCGTGGACTCCGCGACCATGATGAACAAGGCCCTCGAAGTCATAGAGGCGAAGTTCCTGTTTGGCGTCGCACCTGAGCAAATCCAGGTCGTGATCCACCCACAAAGCGTGATCCATTCCATGGTCCAGTACGTGGACAACTCGGTCGTTGCGCAGTTGGGCACGCCTGATATGCGGGGGCCCATCGCTTACGGACTGTCGTGGCCCGAGCGCGTCAGTTCCGGCGCGGCCGCGCTGGACTTTTCCGCCATGGCCGGCCTGAGCTTTGAAACCTTTGAGTCCGAAGACCATAAAAAGCGCTATCCCGGTCTGGACCTGGCGTGGGCAGTGCTGAAGGGCCCGGCCGGTACCACGGCCGTATTGAATGCGGCCAATGAAGTTGCCGTCGCTGCCTTTCTGGAGCGCCGTATCCGCTACGACCAGATTCACCTTGTCAACACGCAGACACTGAGCGGTGTAGCTCCCCAGGCACCAGCATCATTGGACGATTTGTTGGCGCTGGATCAGCAATCCCGACGGGCCGCAGAAGCTGCAATCTCGCGCCTGCCTGCTTGACATCCGCGAAGTCCTGACCCGATGACCTTGCTCGCCTTCATCATCGCCATTGTTGTCCTGGTCGCCGTGCATGAGCTGGGTCATTTTTCCGTCGCACGCTTGTGTGGCGTCAAGGTCATCCGATTTTCTGTAGGCTTTGGTCCACGGCTCTGGGGTTGGACTTCGGCTGCCTCCGGCACGGAATTTGTAGTCGGAATGCTGCCCTTAGGCGGTTACGTCAAGATGTTGGATGAGCGCGAGGCGCCTGTAGAGCCGCACGAACGGGCGATGGCGTTCAACACCCAGCCCTTGCGTAGCAAGGCCGCCATTGTGCTGGCCGGACCCATTGCCAATCTCTTGCTGGCAGTCTTCTTGTACAGCAGCGTCAACTGGACCGGGGTCGAGATGGCGCAGCCGCTGGTAGCCAAGCCGCCCCAAGAGTCGGTGCTGGCTGCGGCTGGCTTTGCGGGTGGTGAGCGGATTCTGCGGGCGGGTTTCGAAGGCGACGTACTCGAAGACGTCGTTTCTTTCGAAGGGTTTCGCTGGTGGCTTGCGCGTGGCGCTATCGCGCACCGCAACCTGCAGGTGGAGTTTGCGACGCCCCAGCAGCAAAGCCCACAGTCGGCTCTGCTGCCATTGAGTCGGGTTGATGCCAGCAGCGCGGATGCCCAGTTATTCCAGGCTATTGGCGCAGTGGGACCATTGTCCCAGGCGCGGCTGGGCGCTTTGGTGCCAGAGGGGGCTGCGGCACAAGCGCATCTGCAGGTGGGCGACGTCGTGCTGCGTGTAGACAGCACCGACATCGTTGACAGCCGGCAGTTGTATGAGTTGATTCGCGCGTCCGGTCGTAGTGGGACTCCACCACAGCAGACCTGGCTCGTCGAGCGCGCGGGTACGCGTCTGTCCGTCGTGGTGTCCCCCAAGCTGGAGCAGGACGGGGGCCAGTCCATTGGCCGCATCGGGGCGATGGTTGCCGCGCCTCCTGCAATGACAACCGTTCATTACGGATTTTTCGATGGCATAGGGCAGGCAGTGGGGCGGACCTGGGAAACCTCCGCACTGACGCTTCGGGTCATGGGTCAGATGGTGATCGGTCAGGCATCGCTGAACAATTTGAGTGGTCCCATCACCATCGCCGACTATGCCGGCAAGTCCGCCGCCATGGGCTTTACCCAATTTTTACTCTTTCTCGCGCTGATGAGTGTTAGTCTGGGCGTCCTGAATCTGCTGCCGTTGCCTATCCTCGACGGAGGGCACCTGATGTATTATCTTTGGGAGGCACTTTCCGGCAAGCCTGTGTCGCAACCGTGGACTGACCGGTTGCAAAAGTTTGGGTTGGTGATCTTGCTGATGATGATGTCCGTTGCCATCGTGAACGATGTGACGCGTTTGCTGCGGTGAGCAACCGGGACCGATCTCAAATTTCCGGAATACTTAAATTGATAAAAATGCAATTCAATCGTAATTTTCTGCGCCGCGCATCTGTCGTGGCCGTTTCGCTTTTTTTGATCCAGAGTGCGTGGGCGGTCGAACCATTTACCGTCAAGGACATTCGCGTTGAAGGACTCCAAAGAGCCGAAGCTGGAACGATTTTTGCGTCGCTGCCGGTCCGGGTGGGTGATACCTACAGTGATGAAAAGGCCGCCGCCTCGATCAAGGCACTGTTCGGACTCGGATTGTTCAAGGACGTTCGCATTGATGTCAATGATGGGGTGCTGGTCGTCATCGTTGAGGAACGGCCCACCATTGCCGATATCGAGTTCGTCGGCACCAAGGAATTTGACAAGGACGTCTTGAAGAAGGCCTTGCTGCAGATCGGTTTGACGGATGGCCGCCCGTTTGACAAGGCGCTGGTCGACAAGGCGGAGAACGAGTTGAAACGCCAGTACATCAACCGCAGCATGTACGCGTCGGAGATCATCACAACCGTGACACCGGTCGATCGCAACCGTGTGAACCTGAGCTTTGCAGTGCAAGAGGGGGAACCCGCCAGGATCAGTGATATTCGCATCGTCGGCAACAAGGCTTTTTCCGAGTCAACCTTGCGCGGCCTGTTCGATCTGGACACTGGCGGCTGGCTTAGCTGGTACACCAAGTCCGATCGTTATGCGCGGGCAAAACTGAACGCCGACCTGGAAGCCCTGCGGTCCTACTACCTGGCGCGCGGCTACCTCGAATTCAAGATTGAATCCACGCAGGTGGCCATCTCCCCCAATAAGCAAGACATTGGCATCACCATCAACGTGACCGAGGGTGACCAGTTTGTGGTGTCCAAAGTCAATTTGGCCGGCAACTTTCTAGGCAAGGAAGACGACTTTCGCGCGCTGGTAGGCATACAGGTTGGCCAGCCGTATAACGCCGACCAGGTCACCATGACCACCAAGGCGTTTACAGACCATTTTGGCAACTTTGGTTACGCGTTCTCCAGAGTTGAACCCCGCACCACGATCGACCGGGCCACCAATCGTGTCGAAGTAACCCTGCAGGTTGATCCCTCGCGGCGCGTCTACGTGCGGCGTGTCAACGTGGCGGGCAATGACCGCACCCGTGACGAAGTGATACGCCGTGAGTTCCGACAGTTTGAAGCGGCCTGGTATGACGGTGAAAAGATCAAGCAGTCACGCAACCGGGTCGACCGCTTGGGTTACTTCAAAGAGGTCACGATGGACACCTCGGAAGTACCCGGCTCTTTTGACCAGGTGGACCTGACCATTACCGTGGCCGAAAAACCAACCGGCAGCATCAGCCTGGGTGCCGGTATTTCCAGCGCCGACGGCTTTGGTATATCTTTTGGCTTCAAGCAGGACAACGCCTTTGGTTCCGGCAACTCGCTGGGTATCGAGGTGAACACCAGCAAGCAGAACCGCACATTGGTATTCAATACAACCAATCCCTACTTCACTGAAGATGGTGTTTCGCGCTCGATTGACGTGTATGCCAGACGTCAGTATCCGTACGTTGACATCAATGGCTATGCGATCGAGACTCTTGGCGGCAGTATCCGCTTTGGCGTGCCATTCAATGAGTACGACACGGTGTTTTTCGGTCTGGGTGTTGACCAAACCACGATTGTTCCGGGAAACCTGCTGCCGGTCGTATACCAGGATTTTGCCAACAAATTTGGTTTCACCAGTTATGCGGTGCCACTGACCGTTGGCTGGGGGCGTGATACCCGCGATAGCGCGTTGGTGCCCACCGTTGGCAAAGTGATCAAGGCCTCCGCCGAATGGAGTATTGCCGGTGAGTTGAAGTATGCACGCTCAGTCTTAGGTTACCAGCACTACATCCCGGTCACGAACAAGATTACCGCCGCCTTGAATGCCGAACTGTCCGTCGGTGGAGCCACCGGCGATGGGTCCTACCCCATCTTCAAGAACTTCTACTCCGGTGGCCTGGGTTCTGTACGTGGTTTTGAGCCGAACAGCTTGACGACCGGGACGCAGCGCGCCCTGAACCTGACGGCGACTGGCGGCACCAAGAAAATCAACTTCAATGCCGAGCTGCTGTCGCCGCTGCCCGGTGGCGGCAAGGATCGGACCCTGCGGGTTTTCGCCTTCGCGGATGCTGGTGGCCTTTATGGCCCTGACGAAGGGCTGCAACTGCAAGATATGCGTACTTCTTACGGTATCGGTATCAGTTGGATATCCCCAGTCGGCCCCTTGCGCCTGGCGTATGCCAGACCAGTCAAGCAATTTGATGGCGATAGAATCCAAGCTCTGCAATTCCAGATCGGAAGCTCTTTCTAATGAACACTTTAAAACTGCGCTGGTTGCTGCCAACGCTGCTCGCGGGATGTGCCGTTGGTGCTTTCGCACAGGATTTCAAGGTTGGCTACGTCAACACCCAGCGCATCACAACCGAGTCCACACCCGCAAAAACGGCGCAGTCCAAGCTGGAGCAGGAATTCTCCAAACGCCAGAAAGAATTGGTGGAGCAGCAGGCCGCCTTGAAGGCATTTGGCGAGAAATTTGAACGCGACGCGCCTACGCTGAACGAAAGCCAACGCGCAGCGCGCCAAAAAGAGGGTGCTGAACTGGGCCGCGACCTGCAGCGTCGGCAACGTGAGTTTCAGGAAGACCTGAACGGGCGCCGCAACGAAGAGTTGCAGCAGGTGCTGGACCGTGCGACCAAAGCGGTCAAGCAGGTCGCAGACTCTGAAAAATACGATGTGGTGGTTCAGGAAGTGGTCTACGTGAACACCAAACATGACATCACCGACAAGGTGCTCAAGATCCTCAATTCGGGATCCAAGTAAGCTGCGGGCGGCTTACGGGGTAGGGGGCATGAAGCTTGATCTGGCTTCAATTGTTGCGGCTTTGGGCGGGGAATTGCACGGAGACCCATCGCTGGTCGTGACCGGCCTTGCGCCGCTGGAAGTGGCTACGCCGCAGCAGCTGAGTTTTCTGAGTAATCCGCGTTACCAACAGCAACTGCTGGCCTCGCAGGCGGCGTGTGTCATTGTTGCTCCGCAAATGCAGGAACTGGCGCTGTCGCGCGGTGCCTGTATCGTCACCGACCAACCCTATGTGTATTTTGCCAAGCTGACCCAACTGTGGAAACGTGGGCGCGACCCGCAGATACCAGCCGGCATCCATGCCACGGCCGTGGTGGATGACGCGGCCGAGGTACACCCATCGGCCTCCATCGGCGCGCTGTGTGTGGTAGAGCGCGGCGCCCGCATTGGTGCCGACACCGTGCTCAAGTCCCGCGTCACGGTGGGTGAGAATTGCGTGGTCGGCGAGCGTTGCATCGTGCACTCCGGCGTTGTTATTGGTGCCGACGGATTCGGCTTTGCGCCCAATGGCGGCATGTGGGAAAAAATTGAGCAGTTGGGCGCCGTGCACATTGGCAATGAAGTGGAAATCGGCGCCAACACCTGCATAGACCGGGGCGCCCTGCAAGACACCGTGATTGAAGACGGCGTCAAGCTCGACAACCTGATCCAGATCGGCCACAACGTGCGCATTGGACGCCATAGTGCCCTAGCCGGTTGTGTGGGGGTGGCGGGCAGCGCGACCATTGGCGAACACTGCACGGTCGGCGGCGGCGCCATCGTGCTGGGGCATTTGACGCTGGGCTCGCATGTCAACATATCGGCTGGCACCCTGGTCAGCAAGTCGATCCTGAAACCGGGCCACTACACCGGTATATTCCCGGTCGACGAGAACGCGGCATGGGAGCGCAATGCCGCATCGCTGAAACAATTGCACAGCCTGCGTGACCGCATAAAAATTTTGGAAAAAGAGACAAAAAAATGATGGATATCCACGAAATTCTCAAGCAGCTGCCGCACCGTTACCCCTTTCTGATGGTGGACCGCGTCCTGTCCATCGACAAAGGCAAGACCATCAAGGCCTTGAAAAATGTCTCGATCAACGAGCCATTTTTTAGTGGCCATTTCCCGCACCGCCCGGTGATGCCGGGTGTATTGATGCTCGAAGCCATGGCCCAGGCCGCGGCCCTGTTGTCGTTTGACACCGTGGGCGTCCGGTTGGACGACAAGACGGTGTATTACTTCGCCGGCATTGACGGCGCGCGCTTCAAGCGCCCGGTCGAGCCCGGTGACCAGTTGATCATGGACGTGGAACTGCTGCGCCACAAATCCGGCATTTTCAAATTCAAGGGCGTCACCCGTGTGGACGGGAACGTGGCATGTGAGGCCGAACTGATGTGCACCATGCGCACCATCGCCTGAACGCTCAGGACCGAGCGCCGTGAGCAATATCCACCCCAGCGCCATCGTCGACCCGGCCGCAGAACTGGACACCTCCGTCACCGTAGGGCCCTACAGCATCATCGGGCCGCATGTGTCCATTGCGGCCGGTACCACGGTCGGGCCGCACTGCGTCATTGAGGGCCACACCACGATCGGCCGTGACAACCGCATCTTCCAGTTCAACTCGCTGGGGGCCATTCCCCAGGACAAGAAATACAGCGGTGAACCCTGCGAACTGCGTATTGGCGACCGCAACACCATCCGCGAGTTCTGCACCTTCAATATTGGCTCCCCCGGTGACGCTAAGGTCACCCAGCTTGGCAACGACAACTGGATCATGGCCTATGTGCACATCGCACACGACTGCCAGCTGGGCAACCAGATCACCATGGCCAATAACGCCACGCTGGCCGGCCATGTCCACATCGGCGACTGGGCCACCGTAGGCGGCCTGACCGGTGTGTTGCAACGTATGCGTATCGGCGCCCACGCCATGGTCGGCTTCGCCAGCCATGTGGGCAAGGACGTGCCGCCCTTCATGGTGGTGGACGGCAACCCGCTGGCGGTGCGCGCGGTTAATCTGGTCGGCCTGCGCCGGCGTGATTTCTCGGCCGAACGCATTGCCGCCATTCGCGAGATGCACAAACTGATCTACCGCCAGGGCAAGACCCTGGAGGAAGCGCGGGCAGCCATCCAAGGCCTGGTAACGACCATGCCCGAGGCTGCGGCGGACATCGCCCTGATGGACGACTTCCTCGGCAGCTCCGTCGGCGGCATCGCGCGTTAAGCATGACCGCCCCGCAAGTAGCCATGGTGGCCGGCGAAGCCTCCGGCGACTTGCTCGCAGGGCTGGTGCTGGACGGTCTGCGCGCGCGTTGGCCG
The DNA here is from genome assembly GCA_040384785.1 of Pseudomonadota bacterium. Lineage (GTDB taxonomy): Bacteria > Pseudomonadota > Gammaproteobacteria > Burkholderiales > Burkholderiaceae_C > Allorhodoferax. The sequence goes on along the minus strand of JAZKIR010000049.1, from coordinate 88,834 downwards.
GATATGCAATCCAGCGGCATCGGCGGCCCGCAGATGGCGCAACGCGGCTTCCAGGCCCATTGGCCCAGCGAGCGCTTGGCCGTGCACGGCTACAGCATCGAGGTCTTCAAGCGCGTGGCCGGCCTGCTGCGCGTCCGCAAGCAGCTGCGCGAACGCCTGATACACGAGCGCCCCGGTGTCTTCATCGGTGTGGACGCGCCGGATTTCAACCTGGGCCTGGAGGCGGCGCTGAAGGCCCAAGGTATTCCCACCGTGCATTTTGTCTGCCCGTCGATCTGGGCCTGGCGCGCCGACCGGGTGGAGAAGATCCGCCGCGCGGCCGACCATGTGTTGTGCATCTTCCCGTTCGAACCAGCCTTGCTGGCCGAACATGGCATTGCCGCCACCTATGTAGGCCATCCGCTGGCCAATGTAATCCCCTTGCAGCCCGACAAGACTGCGGCTCGGCACAAGCTGGGCCTGGCGCCTGATGCGCGCGTGGTCGCTATTTTGCCGGGCAGCCGCAAGTCCGAGGTTGAATACCTGGCGCTTAGGTTCTTTCAGGCGGCAGCCCTCATACAGCAAGCACAACCTGCTATGCAATTTATAGTGCCTGCGGTGCCGACGCTGCGCGCGCGGATCGAAGCCCTGGCTGCCGAGGCCGGCATGGCGGGGCGTATCCAGATTGTGGCCGGCCAGTCGCACACCGTGCTGGCGGCCTGCGACGCTACCTTGATCGCCAGTGGCACGGCCACGCTGGAGGCAGCGCTGTTCAAACGGCCCATGGTCATCGCCTACAACATGCACTGGCTGTCGTGGAAGCTGATGCAGCGCAAGCAACTGCAACCCTGGGTGGGTTTACCCAATATCCTCTGCGGCGAGTTTGTGGTGCCTGAGCTGTTGCAGGACCGCGCCTCGCCCCAGGCCCTGGCCGACGCCATGTTGCAATGGTTTGACGACATGGACCACCAGCCTGCGAAAATCCAAGCCCTGCAACACCGTTTTCTGGCGCTGCACCAAACCCTGCGGCGCGACACTTCCACTTTGGCAACCGATGCGATCGAAAAAATTCTTGCACGCTGAGCAGGTAGCGCTCGCGTGGGACACCCCGGGCCTGATGGCTGGTGTGGACGAAGCCGGACGTGGCCCGCTGGCCGGGCCGGTGATGGCCGCCGCCGTGATACTGGACGCGCGCAACCCCATAGAGGGCCTGGCCGATTCCAAGGTGCTGACGGCACGCCGGCGTGAACAGCTGTTTGACGAAATCCGCGCCAAGGCCCTGTGCTGTTCCATTGCCCAGGCCAGTGTGGAAGAGATAGACCGCATCAACATCCTGCAGGCCACGATGCTGGCCATGCGCCGGGCCGTGGAAGGGCTGCGCCTGAAACCCACGCTGGTGCTGGTGGATGGCAACCGCCTGCCAGTGCTGGGCATTTTGGCTGAGGCCATTGTCAAGGGCGACAGCAAGGTCAGCGCTATCTCGGCTGCCTCCATTCTGGCCAAGGTGACACGGGACCGCTGGTGCGCCGAGCTCCATGTGCAGTACCCGCAATACGGCTTTGCCGACCACAAGGGTTATGGCACGGCCGAGCATTTGCTGGCGCTGCAAACCCATGGCGCCTGCCCCGAACACCGCAAGACCTTTAGCCCGGTGACCAAGGTGCTGGCGGGAGTCCTGTGAGTCAGCCCACACCCATCACCTCGCACGACAACCCCTTGCTCAAGGAGTTGCGCAAGGTCGCGCAGGACAACACGGCCTACCGCAAGGCCGGGCGCTTCTGGATCGAGGGTGACCACCTGTGCAGCGCCGCGCTGCAACGCGGCCTGAAGCCCGCCGTGGCCGTGTTCACTGAAGAGTTTTTGCCTCTAGCCCCCGTGGAATATGCACAGTGCGCTATCAAAAGTATAGTTATTCCGGCCAAGTTGTTCCGTGAGCTGAGCGGCCTGGAGTCGCCTGCCGGGGTGGGTTTTGTGCTGGATCTGCCGACGGATCTGGTGTTGCAGCCCTTGGTTGCCACCGTCATCCTGGACCGGGTGCAAGACGCCGGCAATGTGGGCTCCATCCTGCGCAGCGCCGGAGCCTTTGGTTTCAGGCAGGTGCTTGCGCTCAAGGGTTCGGCCGCCCTGTGGTCACCCAAGGTGCTGCGCGCCGGCATGGGTGCGCACTTCGGCCTGCAACTGCTGGAGGGGTTGACACTGGAGGATGTGCAGGCACTGCAGGTACCCATCATCGTTACCAGTTCGCACCAGGGTGACCTGGTGCAAAAGTTGCGCCTGCCGCAACCCGGCGCCTGGGCCTTTGGCCACGAAGGGCAGGGGGTGTGTGCCGAACTGATGGCACGCGCTGCGGTGCATGTGCGCATTGGTCAGCCGGGGGGCGAGGAGTCTTTGAACGTGGCGGCGGCCGCCGCCATTTGTCTGCACGCCAGCAGTCTGGCTGCTCAGTAAACCCCCTTGCGGGCGTCCGTTTCGTCAAGGCCCGGCGGATGCAATGAGGTGGTTCGTTTTCTAACGCGGCACTTGTAGAGCCAATGTGCGGGCCACGATCACATCGCGTAGCCACACCGGCAAGGCGCGCATCAGAATCACATCGCGGAAGAAACTGTTGTGTAGTTCATAACGTGACTTGGGGCGCGGGTCACACAGCGCCTGGGCGATGGTGCGCACCACGCGCTCCATCGGGATGCCTCTGCGCGTGGCCTCCTGGCTCAGCTTCAGGAATCTGCGCAGCGGCTCCCGGTACAACGGCATGGAAGGCGGCTTTTGCAAGTCCTGTTGGATATGGGCCGCCATGGGTGTGCGCACCAGTCCCGGTGCGATGACGACCACATCTATTCCCAGGGGCTTGAACTCCATGCGCATGGCGGTGGACAGCGCCTCGACGCCAAACTTGCTGGCCGAATAAGCCCCGGTAAACGGCATGGTGCGCCGTCCGCTGGCGGAGCTGATATTGATGATGCGGGCCGGCGCGCCTGCGCGTTGCGGGTTACTGCCCAACAGCGGCAGAAAGGCCCGCGTCGTCGCATGTATGCCCACCACATTGACGGCGAGCACATTGCTGAAGGTGCCGGCATCCAAGTCGGCCAAGGGACCGTTGCTGATGATGCCTGCGCAATTCAGCAGTGCATTCAGGCGCTGACTGCCCAGTGCCTTTGCCACCTGGGCCACGGCTAAAGCCAGACTGTGTTCATCACGCACATCCATTCGCACCTGCGTGAAACACGGACCCAGTTCGCCTTGCAGGTCACACGCTTCGTCCGCCAGCAGCACACCACCAAACACCCGGTAGCCGTCGGCCAACAGGCGTATGGCCGTGGCCTTGCCTATGCCGGACGCGGCCCCGGTGATCAGCACCGCTGCGCCGGGTTGCAGGCCTTTCGTCATGCCCATTCCCGCGGCACGTGGCGCCCCAATGCGCTGCTGGGCAGTACCAGCAGCATCAACAGGGCCGACAGCACCAGTGCGCCGCTCAGTAAATACAGGCTCAGCGTAAAACCGCCGGTGCTGGTCTTGATGTAACCCACGACGACGGGTGCCACGACCCCGGCACAGCCGCCCACGGTGGTGATCAGCGCAATGCCTGCGGCCGCCGCGTTCTTGGACAAAAACTGACCCGGAACGGCCCACAAAATGGCGAAGGCGCTGGAGATGCCGGCCGCGGCCAGTGACAGGCAGGCCAGTGCAATGCTGGCGTCGCGCATGAAGAAGGGTGTCAGCGACAGGCCGATGGCCCCCACGACTGCGCTGACGGCAAAGTGCCAGCGCCGCTCGCCGCTGTGGTCGGAGTGGTGGCCGACCAGGATGGTGGCAACGATACCCACCGCGGCGGGAATCACGGAATAAATGCCGATCTCCAGTACCGTCAGCCCCATGGACTTCATCAGCGTGGGCTGCCAGAACGACAGCGCGTAAATACCCAGAATCACCAGAAAAGACATAAAGCCCAGCAACCAGACCCGGCCATCGCGCAGCGCGCTGCCCAGGGTTGCAGGCTGGCCCGCGCCATTGGCCACGTGTTCGGCTTCCAGCACCTGCTGCACGCGCAATTTTTCCGCACTGCTGAGCCACGCGGCCTGCGCCGGCACGTTGGACAGCCAGAAGTAGGCCGCGATGCCTAGCCCCACGCTGGGCAGTCCTTCGAGCAGGAACAGCCACTGCCACCCCTGCAGCGACAAGACGCCGTCCAGATACGTCATCGTCAGCCCGGCCACTGGCCCGGCCACGATGGGTGCGGCGCTATAACCCATGAAAAACAGCGCCGTGACCTGGGCCCGCCGCTGCGAGGGAAACCACAGCGTCAGGTAGAACAATACGCCGGGCGCAAAGCCGGCTTCGAACACGCCAATCAAAAAGCGCAGCACGTAAAACTGCGTGGGCGTGGTCACAAGCATCATGGCTGCCGAGGCCAGGCCCCACAACCCCATGATGCGCAGCAAGGTGGTGCGCACACCAATCTTCGCCATCCACAGGTTGCTGGGAATCTCGAACAGCGCGTAACCGATGAAGAAAATGCCCGCGCCCAGGCCGAACACGGTATCGGCAAAACCCAGCTGGTCCTTCATCTGCAATTGCGCATAACCGACGTTGGTGCGGTCCAGGTAGTTGAAGACGTAACACGCAAACAGCAGCGGTATCAGCCGCCAGGTGATCTTGCGGAATAACGCGTCATCGGCGGCCGCGGTGGCGAGGGAGGTGAGGGTGGAGGTTTGCATGGTGGGTGTTTCCGGTTAGCGTTGCGCAGTGGGCGTGCCAAATGCGGTTTCGCCCCACAGATGGCTGCTGGGTGCGCCGGGGAATAACCAGTAGGGTGTGCATTCGGCCGACGGCACGACATTGCTGAAACCATGGACACTGGACGTGCCGGCAACGGTTTTCTCCAGCACCATGGACAGGTACTGGTCCACGCTGCTTTCCTGCGTGTTGCCGTTCAGGATAACCTCGGCCCCGGTCGCCTTGGCATAGCGGCGTATGCCGTTGTGGCGCGATTGATCGGGTGACCAGCTATCGGCGGACACGCCGTTCTCGCTGCTGACGCGTATGCCGTCCGGCGTGCGGTACACCAGCGAGTGGTTGCCCTCGGTGTGGCCAGGTGTGTGGACCAGGGCCAGGCCGGGGCCTAGCTGGATGCTGCTGGAGAAGGGGATTATGCGGCTGGGCGCCACGCCATTCAACCCGTTCGGACAGTACCAGTCCGCCTGACTCGGCAGCAGGCCTAACACGCTGGCGATTTCCTGCTGGTGCACCAGCAGTTTGGCGTTGGGCAGCAGGCCGGGCGTGGTGGCATTGCCCAACCAGCGCCGCAGGTTTTGCGTGTGCAAGTGGTCATAACTGATGTAGTCCACCTGTTCGGGCCTTATGCCGCATTGGGGCAGGGCCTGCAGCACCGTGCCATAGACCGGCGCGATGGTGTTGTGCAAAAACTTGGGCGTTTGATCGCTAAGGCGTTTGAAGTAGGGCGTCTCACCCCCAGTCTCAAAGTCCGCCGGTGTGAACAGCAGCGTGCGCAGCTGGCCCGCAAAGTCGTCGAACTGGATCACCACGACACGCGCCAGCAGGTGCACCATGTGCGGCTTGAGCAATTGCTGCGAATACACACCGGTGAACGCAAACCAGGCCGGGTAGGGGATGCGCAGCAGATTGAAGCTGCGCGCAAAACGCACAATGGGTTCGCTCAAAAAACGCTCGTGGAACTGCTGGCCCTGGCGGCGAAGCGCACGCAGGCGGTCTTGCGGGCACGGTGCGCCGCGGGCGCCGTCAAAGTCGGTGATGGGCTTGAAGCCCAGTGCGGGGTGAGCTGCCGCGTTCATGCTTCAGGCCGCCTGGGCTTGTGGCTGTGCGGGTACGGCTTGTGCGCCCAAGAGCCCACTTACTATGGCCGGCAAGGCCTGGGGCGGCACGCCCACCAGCAACTGCTTGACCATGGTTAGCGAGTCGAAGTAGACACGCTCGCAGACCAGGTTTTCGTCACCGTCAAAGATGAACAGCGCAATCATGCGGCAGCGAAAAGTATTGCCGGTCGGTGGCAGGCTTTTGAGCGGTCCCTTGTGTGTGCCCAGCAGCCAGAATTCCACGACCACGGAATCGGCCGTATGGCGCAACTGGATGATCTCGTGGCGCTGGTCGGGGAAGGCCTTGCGCGTTTCGGCGTAGTAGCCCCGCACCGTGTCGTTGCCGTCGTGCACCTCGCCGGTGGGTATCAGCTCGTAGTGCGGATGCGGGAAGGTGCTGAGCACGGCGTCGAAATCCTGCCGGGTCTCGTCGGCAAAATGGTCCAGCACAATTTTTTCGCGGCGGGCTTGGATGTCGTTGGTTGTTGTTGGCATGGTGCTGTGTTCCGTGGGCGGGGTAGGTATGGGGTTTGTGGGGCTGGGCAAACGCGCCAGCAGCCGTACTATCCAAGAGCGCCTGTTTGCAGACTGTCTGTTGTTGGCAATTGCCACCCCGTGTAAACCCTTGGCAGCCCCTGCGTATGCTGCGAGCTAGCCATAGACTGACGCCATGACCCACCTGCAATCCAGCCAGCCACCCCCTGACCCCAGCGACCACCTGCGCCTGCCCCAGGCCGTGCAGGACCGGCTGCTGGACGTGGCGCACCGGCGCACGTTGGCGCCGGGCGATTCGTTATTCCTCAAGGGCTCTACACCCGACGCGCTGTTTGGCGTGGTGCGCGGCACGCTGCGTGTCAGCGTGGTGGCTGCCAACGGGCGTGAGGCGGTGATTGCGATGCTGGAGGCGGGCCACTGGTTTGGCGAGGTGTCGCTGCTGGTCGGGCAGGAGCGGGTGTACGACACCTATGCGGTGGAGAGCACGGACATGGCCGTCGTGGCCGCCAGCGATTTCCACCACCTGATTGCAACGCATCCCGAAGTGCACATGGCCTTTACCAAGCTGGTCTGCCAGCGCCTGCGCCAGGCGCTGGTGTGGATTGACGACGCGATTCTGATGCCGCTGCCGGTGCGCCTGGCCCACCGCCTGCTGACGCTGGATGCCCGTGCCGGCTCAGCCGTTGCCGCAGCGCCCCACGTATTGGGCGTGTCGCAGGAAGACCTGGCCTTCATGCTCGGCGTGTCGCGCCAGAGCGTGAACCGCCAGCTCAAGATCTGGGAAGAGCAGGGCGTGCTGCGCGTCGACTACCGCCGTATTGTGCTGCTGGACCGGGCGCTTCTGGAGCGTCAGGTGGAGCAGGGGAGTTGAATTTTCGTGCGTTGTCGCTATGTTATTTATAGCGTTCATGTGATATCCGACGAGGGCTAGTGGCTCGTTTCCCTTGAGAGCTCCGGTAATAAACCCAAATCGGGTACCTAAGACACCTTTTTGGGTTCTAGCGCAATAGTCGATGCTGGCCGGGCGTGCCTGCTGGGTCTGCAAGAGGTCAAGTGGTGGGGCACGCACCGGCAGCGGTGCGGAAACCCGCAAGGCGTCAGTTGACCGCTGACACCTGGATCACACCGTTGTTCAAGAAACAAGTCCGGTCGAACAGCGTGAGATCGAGGGGGTTTGGCAAGCGGACGTCAGCAAGACCCGGTACAGGGTTTGCGACCGGGTCGTAAGACCGGTCAATCTGGGAGATGAATACGATGATCGATCCGCTAGCACGGGCAAACGCCTTGAGGGACCGGACCTGCACGGCAAGCTCGGGGTTTTCTCGTTTCTGGTCCAGCAGTTGGAGATAATCGATGACTACGACGGTGCCGCTTTCTGCACAAGCAAGCCGATCAATGATGTAGCTTGCGCAGATGGCGTCGGAGTTGTCGAACCCGAATCTCTCGCCGATAGCAGAGGGGTCTTTGCCCAGCGTCCGCAGCCCGTTCAATAGGTCAGCCATGCTCCATTCCAGGGTGAAAAACCAGGCACATCGACCCGACTGAACGGAGTTGACGGCAAGCTCAAGGCCCATCAAGGTCTTGCCCTGACCCGGTCGCGCTCCCAACAACACCAGGTCTCCCGGAGCCAGACGCGAGAGTAGTTCACGGGCTGGACTGTCGGCGCCAAGCCGCGCGGCCAGCAGGCCCCAACTCGCGAATCCTTCCTCTTGGGCGACTGTATTCAAGGCTGCGTGCAGCGGTATCTTTTTTTCTCGCGACAGATCTTTGGCCAGCCGTTTCAAGCTGTAGACGGGTACGGACAGTTTCATGCGTAAACCTTTTGTTGCGAGCAGGCGTCGCAATCCCTCCTTATGCGCCTTGCTCGAACTGTGGTTCGTGGGTGGTTTTGAGCCCTGTATGTGGTGTACTTTCCCGACGGAGGGGGGAGGCATGGGTGCTTGCCTGACCGATATTATTGACCAATAACAGCCCCGGGTTCGTGGCAAACCGCTTCGATATTGTGCCCGTCCGGACCGATGACGAAAGCTGCGTAGTAGTTCGCGTGGTAGTGGGGGCGCAGGCCCGGCGCGCCATGGTCTTTGCCACCCGCCTCCAGAGCCGCACGATAGAAAGCGTCGACTTGTTGGCGACTCTCGGCCGTGAACGCCAGGTGAAGATGCGCCGGCTTCTCCTCGGTTTGGAACAGGCACAGAGAAACCGTGCGTTTTGGCGCGCTAAGTTCGACACCGTTCGGCGGCCACTCTGTGACAACCGTTACGCCTAGCGGTTCAAGTGCCTTGAGAAAGAATGTTTTGCTCGCAGCATAGTCGCTGACTCCGAATTTGACGTGGTCAAACATGGGTTCTCCTGAAGTGTGTGGGCCTGCGCGAGGCCGGATGAAGACGATTACCACTGACTACCAACTGCTATCAAGTTTGAAGCATGATTCGTATATTTCACGAGGGCTAGAGGCCAGTTTTCCTTGAGAAGCCCCTTAAAAACCCCAGAATGGGTATAAAACAGGCTATTTCTTGCCCATCTCCGCAATCCACTCGGCCCAGTAGTCAATACAAGCCCGAATCTTGGGCAACCGGTGCCGCTCCTGCAGCATGACCGCGTAGATCGGAGCGGGCGGGCTGACGAGGTGTCCATGCAGCACCGGTACCAAGCGCCCCTCGCGTATCAGCGGCTGGGCAGACAAATCGTTGATGCGTGCAATGCCCACACCGTGCAGCACCAGGCTCAGCGTCAAGGCGGTGTTGTCCGAACGGGTGTGGCCTTTGACCAGCAGTTCCGTGTGCCCGCTTTTGGGATCGGTGAACGCCCAGCGGTTCAGGCTCGGACTGGAACTGCTGGCAATCAGGCGGTGCCGCTCCAGGTCTTGCAGATCCGTGGGTGTGCCAAATACACGCAGGTAGTCGGGCGAGGCGCAGAGTGTGCGGCCGACCAGGCCTATCTGGCGCGCCACTACGGTGTCGCTGTTGGTGATGCCACTGCGTATGGCGATATCGATACCATCGCGCGCCATGTCCGCCATGCGGTCGTCGGCGTTGATATCGATGTGCAGCAGTGGGTAACGCTGGTACAAGCCGCACAGGCTGGGTGTGAGAAGGTATTCGGCCATCACGGGGCTGGCGCTGACCCGCACCCAGCCGCTGGGGCCACTGATCTTGCCGCTGAGTTCGCTGTCGAGCTCGGCCGTGGTGTCCAGCAGGCGCCGACCATAACTCAAGAAGGTGTCGCCCTCATCGGTCAGGCTCAGGCCGTGTGTGGTGCGGTGCAGCAGGCGCACACCGCAGGCGGCCTCCAGCCGGGCCAGTGAACGCGTGACCTGGCTGACTGGCACGTCACGTTCACGCGCCGCGGCGGACAGGGTGCCGAGTTCGGCAATACGGGTGAACAGGGCGACGTCGTCGAGTTGGAGTTGCATGGTGGGTGGCATTGTGGGCTTGTTTTGCAATTTATGCAAAACCAATAGCGATTTTTTGCTGTTTCCGATGCTTGGATAAGTCAATAAAGTTCAGTCCATAGCAGAACGAAAGGACCACACCATGTACCCAACCACCGTCTTAACCCCGGAGCAACGTGCCGACCTGCATACGCAGGCCCGCCGCCAGGCCCAGTTGCTGCGCCGCGCCGCCATAGCCGGCTTTTGGCGCGGCGTCTACCGTCTGGGCGCCAGCGCGCTGCAGGCGACCTGGCATGTGGTGCACCGCACGACCACCACCACCGCTACCACCCTCGTATCCCGCAACCCATCAGGAGTCTGAACATGCCCACATTGCAACTCAAGGTAGCACCCTTGCTCAACCCTGCGCGTTACCGCGCCCTGGCCCACGCGCTGACCCAGATCACCGCACAACATCTGGGCAAGCGTGAAGAAGTCACCGCGGTGGTGATTGATGACCTGCCCGCGGCACGCTGGTACATCGGTGGCCGTGACGTGGAGCGTGCGACGGCCCTGCTGGAGATCAGCATCACCGAAGGCACCAATACGGTGGCGCAAAAAGAGGCCTTTATCGCCGCCGCATTTGCCGAGCTGGAGCGGCAGTTGGGTTATGGCCAACCGCTGGAAGAGGCCAGTTATGTGATCGTGCGCGAAGTGCCGGCCAGTGATTGGGGCTACGGGGGGCGGACCCAGGTTGCACGAAGAACAAAGGCTGCTCTTATTTGATGCCCACCCCGTCTTTTTTGAACAATAATGGCTTGCCGTAACTGGAGGCCCTATGGGATTACGACTTAAATTTAACCTGGTTTTGATAGTGGTTTTCCTGGCCGGTTTTGCCGCCGCTGGTGTGATTTCACGCCAGCTGCTGCAAGAGAACGCACGCGACGAGGTGCTGCGCAACGCGCGCCTGATGATGGACACCGCACTGGCCGTGCGGGCCTACACGGTGGACCAGATCAAGCCGCACTTGGACCCCAAACTCGAAGAAGTCTTTTTGCCGCAGACCGTGCCGGCCTTTGCCGCTACCGAGACACTGGGCCATATCCAGAAGAAGTATCGCGATTACGCCTACAAGGAGGCTACGCTCAACCCCACCAACCCGCGTGACCGCTCCACCGATTGGGAGAGCGACCTGGTGCAGCAGTTCCGGCAGAACGCCGAGATCAAAGAATTGATCTCCGAGCGCGAAAGCGCCACCGGCCGCCTGCTCTACATCGCCAAACCGATCCAGATTACCAACCCGGCCTGCCTGCGCTGCCACAGCGTGCCGTCCGCCGCGCCCGCCACGATGATCAAGATCTATGGTGAGGCCAATGGCTTTGGCTGGAAGCACAATGAAATCATTGGCGCCCAGGTGGTTACCGTGCCCATGCAGATCCCGATTGCCAATGCGGACCGTGCATTGAAGACCTTCATGGCTTCGCTGGCCGGCGTGTTTGTTGTGTTTTTCATCGTGCTGAACTTGATGCTGAGCTGGTTCATCATCCGGCCGATTCGCCGCATGTCCCAAGCCGCCGACAGCGTCAGCACCGGCAACTTTGATGTGCCCGAATTCGCCGAGGGTGGCAAGGACGAGGTCGCCGTGCTGGGCAGCTCCTTCAACCGGCTGCGCCGCAGCATCGAAAAAGCCATGCAGATGATTGAGCAGGGCAATTGAGCAATAGCGACATGGCGCAGCCTCCTGACCTTAGCCCACCAAGCCCGCCGCCTCCACGCAAGGGGGCAGGGCCGACCGACATGGCGGCCTTGCTGCCGGGGCAAACGGTTTACGAGTACCGCATTGAAAAGGTCCTGGGCGGCGGCGGTTTTGGCATCACCTATCTGGCGCACGACATCAATTTGCAGTTGCCGGTCGCCATCAAGGAATATTTTCCGGCCGACCTGGCGGTGCGCTCGTCGGACCATTCCGTGGGCATGCGCTCGGCCGACAGTGCGGCCCAGTTTGAATGGGGTCTGGAGCGTTTTATCGACGAGGCCCGCACCCTGGCGTCGTTTCGCCACCCCAACATCGTGCGGGTGCTGCGCTACTTCAAGGAGCATGGCACCGCGTACATCGTCATGGAGTATGAGTCGGGCGATCCGCTCAAGCATTGGCTGAGCCAGCACCCGGGCCTGAACCAGAAAAGCCTGCTGCAACTTGTCTTTCCGCTACTGGACGGGCTGGAAACCGTGCACAAGCTGAATTTTTTACACCGCGATATCAAGCCGGACAATATCTACATGCGCGCCGATGGCACGCCGGTGTTGCTGGACTTTGGCGCGGCGCGGCGCGTCACCGGCGACCAGGACATGACCAATATCGTCAGCCCCGGTTTTGCACCCTTTGAGCAGTACCACAGCAAGGGCAACCAGGGGCCTTGGACCGATTTGTATTCGCTGGGCGCTGTCATGTACTGGATGACCACCGGCCGCAAGCCCATGGAAGCCGCCTCGCGTGTCCGCGCTGACGACATGCCGCCAGCGCGTGGCAACGCCAGCACCCAGGCCTATGGCGACGCGTTGTTGCGGGCCATCGATTGGGCGCTGACACCCGACGAGAAACTGCGTCCGCAAAACGTGGCCGCCTTTCGCAAGGTGCTGCAAGAGGCCGAACAACTGGGCTCTGCGGGCGGAGCCGCCACACACCGTCTGGCCGACGGGGCACAGCCCACCAGCCAGCCACATGACGCTGTGATGGCGTTTGTGGCCAACTCCCAATCGGTGCCGATAGACCACACCGAGGCCATGCGCAAGAACGTGCTGGGCACCATCATGTTCATGGACCTGGTCTTGTATTCGACCTACTCCATGGACCAGCAGGTGGTGGTCAAGGCCTTGTTCAACGAATTGATCAGCAAGGCCATAGCCGGCATCAAGGAGTCCTCGCGCATCCTGCTCGATACCGGAGACGGGGCGGCGATCTGCTTTCTGGGTGACCCCGAGGAGGCGCTGCAATCGGCACTGCTGATGCGCGATCTGCTGGTTCAAAAATACGGCAAAAAATTGACCATGCGTGTGGGCCTGCATCTGGGGCCCATCCGTATGATGCTGGACATCAACAGCCGCGTGAATGTGGTGGGCGATGGCATCAACGTGGCGCAGCGGGTCATGGATTTTTCCAAGGCCAACCAGATCGTGGTGTCGCGCGCCTTCTACGACGTGATCTCGCAGATCAGCGACAACTCGGCCGGTCTCTTCAGCTACCTGGGACCACGCACCGACAAGCACCAGCGCACACACGAAATCTACATGGTGCTGGACCGTAGCGCTGTGCAACCTGGGCAAGTGGCAACACCGGTCGACATGTCGTTTGAGCCGACCCGCACGGTGGCTGCAGCCGATCACGTCACGCCCGAGCTGGCACTGGAGATCGAAACCGCATTGGCCAAGATCATTGGTCCCTTGGCCCATGTACTGGTCAAGAAGGCCCTGCCACGTACCACCGATGCGCAGAGTTTGCGTGAGGCCCTTGCGGTGTCGATTCCCGATGCATTGGCACGTGATGCATTCCTGCGTGCCCACAGCCTGAGCCGGCCGCTGTCGATGTCGCTGCCCAACTCCGGTTTTTCGCGCAGCGGCGTCAGCCGGCCGTCCGAATCAAGGTCCGAGGTGCGGTCGGAAGTGCGTTCCGAACTGAGGTCCGAAGCCAGACCTGAACTTCGCTCGGAGTCGATGCGGGTGCTGGCCGTGAATGCCGAGCAACAGGCCGTGCTGGAGCGGGCGCTGGGTCAGTACCTGGGGCCATTGGCGAAGACGCTGGTGCGTAGGGAGGTGGCGCGTCAGCTTACCTTCAATACACTGCTGCAAGCGTTGGCGGAGCATATCGACAAGCCGGATGAGCGGGCTAAATTCATAACCAGCGTCAAAAAACTGGTCGGTGGTTGACCGGGCGAGGGGCGCTATTTGCTGAGTTCCGTGGTCGCAATTTTGTTGAGCTGACCATTCTTCTTCATGTCGGCAATCGCCTTGTTGAATTTTGTCAGCACGTCGGTTTGCTTGGCGCCTTTGCTGAAGGCCAGGAAGGTCGGGTTTTCAAACAGGTACCTGGGGCTTTTTTCCACACCGGCGAACTTGCCGCCCTTGAGTGCGGCAGTGCCCGCCTCGTCAATGGCCAACACGGCGTCCACCCGGCCTGCCGCGAGCTTCTGGAAATTCTGCGCATCCGCGGCCACCTCATCGACGGTGATTTTTCCATCCTTGACTGCCTTGTCAAACTCGTCGCCATAACTCCAGCCCCGCACCACGCCGACCCGCTTGCCCATCAGCTTGTCCACGCCGGTGAAGTCAATGGCGTGAGCCTTGTTGAAATAGACGGCCATCTTCTCCACAAAAATCTGTTCACTGAAATCGTATTTCTTCGAACGTTCGTCGTTCTTATAGATGCCGCCCACGCCCACGGTGCCGGCGTCAATGTCGGCAATGCAGCGCTTCCACGGCCTGGCGTCGAGCTGCGCGCTGACGCCCGCTGTCTGCAGAGCGCTGGCGATCAGCGCCGGGTACAGACCAGCCGCCTTGCCGTCGACCGAAGACATGAACGGCGGATTGGCGGCATCCACGCAAACCACCTGTGGGTCAGCGGCGTGGGCATGCAGGCAGGCCGCGAGGGCCAGCATGGGGAAATATTGCGTGAATCCAGGGGGCATGGCAATTCTCCAAAGTGGTTGAAAATCAAGCCTCGTCTCCCTGGACTCTTTTTGGGGATTGTGCGCGCTCTGGACCGGTAAGGAAAGAACAACAAATGCCCCATCATTCCTTTGTGGTGAACACGTTCACGGGGTGGGCCATGCAGCCATTGGGCCGCATATTGCGTTATGTGTGCCGAGTTGTTTTTGGTCTATGCGCAGTGGGCCTGTTGGCCTGCCAGCCGAACAACACAACAGGCGTGCTGCCATTGCCGCGCTTGCCTCCCGGTCCCATAACACTGCGGGTTGCCTATGTGGTCAATGACCGGCTACCCAGAATGTCTGGCGTGCAATTGGCGGAGTTGCTGACCAGCCTGGGCAACACGGTACAAGCGCATTTCGGCGTTGAGTTGCAATTCTCGGCTGTTACCGAAATTCCGATTGAAGATGTATTCAAGGGTATTCCCGATGCCAAACGGACATTGGCTCTTGACGATATCTTTGACTTCAAGTCCGGTGGTGGCGATGTGGACCGCCTAAAAGCCAAATTCACTGAACAGTTTGCAGCGCAGACCGAACCGCTGGCGGACCGCATCGCGTTTGCGCAACCCCACGCGCCAGCCTTGCGCGGCAATGCGTCGATTCAAGAGTTTGCGTCCGCCATCGCAGACCTTCAGTTGCAGCGGCTGACGCAATGGCGAGACCTGAAAGCCATGGACGGTGGCAAGGCAATCGATGACAAGCCGTACAACGAATTCACGCTGTGGCTGGCGCTTGGCTACTCGGATGGTCTGCCCTTTGAACTGGTGTTGACCAACCAGGTGATTGCCAGCGCGGAATACAGCTATCCCTCGGTGCACAGTGCCATACGTGGCGGGTATACCAATGGCATCACCACCCACAACAAGCAATCCCGCTATGGGACCATGTCGGTGTGGAGCACATTCGCCTTTACCGACAACGGAGACTATTGGGTGGCGATGCGCAACGGCGAGCGTTATGCGCCGATGGAGGCGGCACAACTGGCGGGAGCCAGCGCGGCCCACGAAATTGGGCATCAGTTGTTTCATCTGACCCATCCCTTTGCCAGACCCGCATGTGTGATGAGCCCCGTGCCCATGTTCGCCTACCGGGAATGGCGCAGCAGGCTGTCCGCGGCCGATTGCCGCCTGGGCAGTGACCCGTCCATGACGCCGGGCGCGTACAGGTTTCAGTACTGATTGACGCGCATATCGTCTCATGGTGCCATGCTGTTTTGGCATGAGGCGGTGTGAAAGCGGGCGGGGCGGGGTGCATCACCCGCTATAATGAGAGGCTTTCCAGAAAACTGCCGTCCCAAGCGCATTTCAAGCACCTTTCCCAACCAACAAAAAGCCGCCAAGAATGGTTCTTGAGCTCGCTTGGGCGTACCCGTAACATACTCGGAGAACCCAGTGCTTTTGTCTCTCAAGGGAACCACCCCCCCCGCCATATTGGCGCTCGCAGACGGCACGGTCTATATTGGCAATTCCATTGGAGCGCCAGGCTCCACCGTCGGCGAGGTCGTGTTCAACACGTCCATGACCGGCTACCAGGAGATCCTGACCGATCCCAGCTATTGCCAGCAGATCGTTACCCTGACCTATCCCCACATCGGCAACTACGGCACCAACCCCGAGGACATTGAGTCTGACCGGGTGCACGCCGCTGGTTTGATCATCCGTGATCTGCCCATGGTGGCCTCCAACTTCCGCAGCACCGCAACGTTGAGTGAATACCTGGTCGCGGCCGGTACGGTGGCCATAGCCAACATCGATACCCGCCAGTTGACTCGCCAGTTGCGCACGCAGGGCGCGCAAAACGGCTGCATCCTGGCGCTAGCGGTTGGCGAATCCGTGACCACCGCCTTGGTGGACAAGGCCATTGCCGCTGCCAAGGCCGCGCCGGCCATGTCGGGTCTGGATCTGGCCAAGGTGGTGTCCGCCAAGGAAACCGCACTGTGGACCGAAGCCGAGTGGACGCTGGGCAAAGGCTACGGCCAACAAACCGCCCCGCGTTTCCACGTGGTGGCTTACGACTTTGGCGTCAAGAAAAACATTCTGCGCATGTTGGCAGAGCGCGGCTGTAAGGTCACCGTGGTGCCAGCGCAAACCTCGGCGGCCGAGGTGCTCAAACACAAGCCGAATGGTGTTTTCCTCAGTAACGGCCCCGGCGATCCCGAGCCCTGCGACTACGCCATTGAAGCAACCCGCACGCTGATCGATTCGGGCATCCCCACCTTTGGCATCTGCCTGGGTCACCAGATCCTGGCATTGGCTTCGGGCGCCAAGACCTTCAAGATGAAGTTTGGCCACCACGGCGCCAACCACCCGGTCAAGGACCTGGACAGTGGCCGCGTATCTATCACCAGCCAGAACCACGGTTTTGCGGTGGACGAGCGCACACTGCCAGCCAACCTGCGCGCCACCCACATCAGCCTGTTCGACAACACACTGCAGGGTCTGGAGCGCACGGACAAACCCGCGTTCTGCTTCCAGGGCCACCCCGAGGCATCACCCGGACCGCACGACATTGGTTATCTGTTCGACCGCTTCATCACGATGATGGAAACGGCGAAAGGTCAACGCGCATGAGTTTTTACGGTGTCACCGATATCTGGACCTATGTGATGGGGGCGATAGGCATTATTTTGCTGCCTGGCCCCAATTCACTGTTCGTTCTGTCGGTGGCAACGGCGCGCGGTGTAAGGGCAGGTTACCAGGGGGCCTTGGGAGTGTTTGTGGGCGACACGATTTTGTTGTTGCTGACCGCGATGGGGGCTGCCAGCCTGCTGCGCGGCAACCCCACGCTGTTCATGGTAGTGAAGTATTCCGGTGCAGCCTATTTGGCGTGGCTGGGTCTCAACCTGGTCTGGGCCGCCATCCAGAAATGGTGCAGCGCGGATGTGCCGGAGATGCAGGCGGTAGCTGAAACCCCGGCCGATCTGGCCCATCCGTTCAAGCGGGCGCTGGTGATCAGCTTGCTTAATCCCAAAGCGATTTTGTTTTTGTTGTCGTTTTTTGTGCAGTTCATTGAACCGACCTACGAGACACCTGCCGTGCCGTTTTTGATACTCAGTGCCATCGTCATGGCCTTCAGTGCCCTGTATTTGTCCGCGTTGATTTTTGCCGGTGCCCGCCTGGCGCAAGTGTTCCGCGCCCGCAAGCGTCTGTCTGGCGCACTGTCCAGTTCCGTAGGCGGACTGTTTTTGTGGTTTGGGGCCAAGCTGGCCACCGCGAGCTTGAATTGAACCTACAAGCCTGAATTGATTGAATAGTAGTAAAGAGCAGAGAAGAAGAAATGCCAAAACGTACCGACATCCAAAGCATCCTCATCATCGGCGCCGGCCCCATCATCATCGGCCAGGCCTGTGAGTTCGACTACTCCGGTGTGCAGGCCTGCAAGGCGCTGCGCGAAGAGGGTTACCGCGTCATCCTGATCAACAGCAACCCCGCGACGATCATGACCGACCCGGCCACCGCGGATGTGACCTACATCGAGCCCATCACCTGGCAGACGGTCGAAAAGATCATCGCCAAGGAAAAGCCAGACGCAATTCTGCCCACCATGGGTGGCCAGACCGCGCTGAACTGCGCGCTGGATCTGTGGCACAACGGCGTGCTGGCCAAGTACACAGGTGCTGCCACCGGCAAGCCGGTCGAGCTGATTGGCGCTACTCCCGAGGCCATCGACAAGGCCGAGGATCGCTTGAAGTTCAAGGACGCCATGACCAAGATTGGTTTGGGTTCGGCCCGCTCCGGCATTGCGCACAGCATGGCCGAAGCCTGGGATGTGCAAAAGACGCTGGGTTTCCCCACGGTCATCCGCCCCAGCTTCACATTGGGCGGCACCGGTGGCGGCATTGCCTACAACCCCGAAGAATTTGAAGTCATCTGCAAGCGCGGCCTGGAAGCCTCTCCGACCAACGAGCTGCTGATTGAAGAGTCGCTGCTGGGTTGGAAAGAATACGAGATGGAAGTGGTGCGCGACAAGGCGGACAACTGCATCATTGTTTGCTCCATCGAGAATTTGGATCCGATGGGCGTGCACACCGGCGACTCCATCACCGTGGCACCGGCACAGACGCTGACCGACAAGGAATACCAGATTCTGCGCAATGCATCGCTGGCAGTGCTGCGTGAAATCGGCGTGGACACCGGCGGATCGAACGTGCAGTTCTCCATCAACCCGGACGATGGCCGCATGGTTGTCATCGAGATGAATCCGCGTGTGTCGCGTTCATCCGCATTGGCGTCCAAGGCGACCGGTTTCCCGATTGCCAAGATCGCCGCCAAGCTGGCCGTTGGCTTCACGCTGGACGAGCTGCGCAACGACATCACAGGTGGCGCAACCCCCGCGTCGTTTGAGCCCAGCATCGACTACGTGGTGACCAAGATTCCGCGTTTTGCGTTCGAGAAATTCCCGGCTGCCGACAGCCGCCTGACCACACAAATGAAGAGTGTGGGCGAGGTCATGGCCATGGGCCGCACCTTCCAGGAATCCTTCCAGAAAGCCCTGCGTGGCCTGGAAGTCGGTGTGGATGGTTTGAACGAAAAGACCCAGGACCGCGAAGTGCTGGAAAAAGAGCTGGGCGAGCCCGGTCCCGAGCGCATCTGGTACGTGGGTGATGCGTTTGCCCAAGGTTTGAGCGTGGACGAAGTCTTTGCGCTGACCAAGATCGACCGCTGGTTCCTGGTGCAGATCGAGCAGATCGTCAAGATCGAGCTGGAGATTGAACGCCTGCCCCAGCCGGCCAGCGGCACCGCCTTTGACAAGATCGACGCAGCCACGCTGCGCAGCCTGAAGCAAAAGGGTTTCTCGGACCGCCGCCTGGCGCGCCAGTTCAAGACCACCGACAAGGCCATCCGCGAGAAGCGCCGCGCCCTGGGTGTGCGTCCGGTCTACAAACGTGTGGACACCTGCGCGGCTGAGTTTGGCACCAATACCGCCTACATGTACTCGACCTACGAGTCCGAAGGCGCGGAGTGCGAATCCGAACCCACTACCAACAAGAAGATCATGGTGCTGGGCGGTGGCCCGAACCGCATCGGCCAGGGTATCGAGTTTGACTACTGCTGCGTGCACGCTGCGCTGGCCATGCGCGAAGACGGTTACGAAACCATCATGGTCAATTGCAATCCCGAGACCGTGTCCACCGACTACGACACATCCGATCGCCTGTACTTCGAGCCACTGACGCTGGAAGACGTGCTGGAAATCGTCGACAAGGAAAAACCGGTCGGCGTCATCGTGCAATATGGCGGCCAGACGCCGTTGAAGCTGGCGCTGGACTTGGAAGCCAACGGCGTGCCCATCATCGGCACCAGCCCCGACATGATCGACGCCGCCGAAGACCGCGAGCGCTTCCAGAAACTGCTGCACGAACTGAAGCTGCGCCAGCCGCCGAATGCCACGGCCCGTACCGAACCCGAAGCGCTGGAAAAGGCTGCGGCATTGGGTTACCCATTGGTCGTACGCCCCAGCTATGTGCTGGGCGGCCGTGCGATGGAAATCGTCCACGAGCAGCGCGACCTGGAGCGCTACATGCGTGAAGCGGTCAAGGTCAGCCATGACTCGCCGGTGCTGCTGGACCGGTTCCTGAACGACGCGATCGAATGTGATGTGGATTGCATACGCGATGCGACGGGCGTGACCTTTATCGGTGGCGTGATGGAACACATCGAACAAGCCGGCGTGCACAGTGGTGATTCCGCCTGTTCGCTGCCCCCGTACAGCCTGAGCGCTGCCACAGTGACTGAGATCAAGCGCCAGACCGCCGCGATGGCTGCAGCCTTGAACGTGGTGGGCTTGATGAACGTGCAGTTCGCCATCCAGAGCACGGATGGCAAGGACGTAATCTTTGTGCTGGAGGTGAACCCCCGCGCATCGCGTACCGTGCCTTTTGTCTCCAAGGCGACCGGCATCCAGCTGGCCAAGGTTGCGGCGCGCTGCATGGTCGGCCAGTCGCTGGCGTCGCAGGGCATCACCAAAGAAGTGACGCCGCCGTACTTCAGCGTCAAAGAAGCCGTGTTCCCCTTCGTCAAGTTCCCGGGTGTAGACACCATACTCGGCCCAGAGATGAAGTCCACTGGCGAAGTCATGGGCGTGGGCAAGACCTTTGGCGAAGCCTTTGTGAAGTCGCAACTGGGCGCAGGCGCCAAGCTGCCGCGCTCGGGCAAGGCTTTTATCTCGGTCAAGCAGAGCGACAAACCGCGTGTCGTGGAAGTGGCGCGCAAGCTGGTCGACATGGGCTTCACACTGGTGGCGACCAAGGGCACCGCAGCCAGCATCAATGCAGCTGGTGTGGCCTGTTCCGTGGTCAACAAGGTCACCGAAGGCCGCCCGCACATCGTGGACATGATCAAGAATGAACCCTTGGCCATGGTCATCAACACCGTGGAAGAGCGCCGCAACGCGATTGCCGATTCGCGCCAGATCCGCACCAGCGCGCTGCTGGCCCGGGTTACGACCTACACCACCATTGCCGGCGCCGAAGCGGCGGTGGAGGGCATGAAGTATTTGGACCAGTTGGACGTGATTTCGGTGCAGGAAATGCACGCGCAATTGCAGGGCTAGTTTGATCGAACAAGTGTTGGCATAATCCAGCCTTGAATCATAAGGACAGTGCGGCGTGTAGACGTTGCGCTGTCCTTGTTACTTATACGGGCCATTTTGGCCCTTGTTGTTTACACCGACCCTCTGTTTTTAACCATGGCAACCCTCCCAATTACCAAACGCGGCGCTGAAATCCTCAAGGCCGAACTGCACAAACTCAAGACCGTAGACCGGCCCTGGGTCATCAACGCCATTTCCGAAGCGCGTGCGCAGGGTGACTTGAGTGAAAACGCCGAGTACGAGTCGGCCAAAGACCGCCAGGGTTTTGTCGAAGGCCGTATCCAAGAAGTCGAAGGCAAGCTGTCCGCCGCACAAATCATTGACCCGGCCGAGCTCAATGCCGGTGGCAAGGTGGTGTTTGGTGCCACAGTGGAGCTTGAAGAAGAAGAGTCCGGCGAGCGCGTCAAATACCAGATCGTCGGTGAAGACGAAGCCGACCTGAAGTTTGGCCGCGTCAACATCGGTTCCCCCATCGCCCGCGCCCTGATCGGAAAAATGGAGGGTGATACCGCCGAAGTGCAGGCGCCTGGTGGTATCAAGGCCTACGAAATCGTGGCCGTGCAGTACATCTGACGCGCACCCAAAACATGCGCAATTTACCCGTCTGGGTCGCCGCGGTGTGGTGGGGCAGCCTGAGCACGCTCGGATTTCTTGTCGTGCCGATGCTGTTCGCGCACCTGCCTAGCCCGGCCATGGCCGGCGGCATGGCTGCAAAACTGTTTAGCGCTCAAACCAGTATTTCGACTGTTTGTGGCTTGGTTTTGCTGATGCTCTTCAGGTCAAACAAGGCGCTAGCCCCCGTAGACGTTGCTCAGTCCGCTACGCTTTTTGTAGTGGGTGGGGTGTTGATGGCGCTCTTGGTGGAGTTCGGCGTGTCGCCACGCATCGTTGCCCGCGAAAACCTGGCCTTGTGGCACGGGGTGGGAATGGGGATGCACGTGGTGCAGTGGATTTGCGCCGCAGTGGTGTTTGGTAAGTTGGCAAAGCGGATCTGAGTATCCGGAAACCCGGCAGTTGGAATTTTTTCGGCGTTCCAATGCAGCACGAACTCGCCATGGCGGGTAATGTCGGGGGCCGATTTGTGCGTATTTGGCACCATGAGGGCCCCGGCATTGCCCGCCGAGGCTGGCACAACCGAACGAATCCAATCAGTTGAGGACAGCGCTGGGCTACTTCGGTCTGTCCCGCAAAACACCCTTGATCAGTTGAGGACAGAGCTACGCTACGTTTCGGTCTGTCCCGCAAAAGCACCCTTGATCGGTTGAGGACAGAGCTACGCTACGCTTCGGTCTGTCCCGCAAGTATCAGGTTTGGTTTCTTTTCTTCAAACTAACCTTTGGCTTGGGCTTGGCCCGTTTGACATTTCCACCGGCGGTAAGACGCTGGTTTCCCAGCACGCGAAGGGTTTTGACTTCCGGTCGCTGACCGGCGCGCTTGCTGTACTTCAAAACCTTGACGTCACGCGGACCCGCCATGCGGTCTTCGTCGACGGTTTTTTCCTTGTCGACCTTGGGACGCCACAGCACCAACAATTTGCCAATGTGTTGGATGGGCGCGGCGCTGAGTTCGTCGGCCAGGGTTTGGAACATAGCCTCGCGGGCGATGCGATCGTCCGAGAAGACGCGGACTTTAATCAGACCGTGCGCATTCAGCGCTCCGTCGATCTCTTTTCTGACGTTGTCGGTCAGGCCATCGTTGCCCACCATGACCACGGGGTCCAGGTGGTGTGCTTCGGCACGGTGTTCTTTGCGCTGGGCAGGGGTCAGTTGAATTAGGGGCATACCTGTATTATCGGTTGAACGGAAACAGGGCGGTAGAGCCGCTCCTTCAGAAAGTACCCATGAAAACCAAAGCCGGCAACAAAAAGGTCAACAAGGCCTGGTTGCACGACCATATCAACGACCCCTACGTCAAATTGGCGACCCGGGAAGGCTACCGTGCGCGCGCCGCCTACAAGCTCAAGGAAATTGACGAAACCCTGGGGCTGATCAAGCCAGGCTATCTGGTGGTCGACCTGGGCTGTACGCCGGGCGCCTGGAGCCAATACGTGCGGCGCAAGATGTCTCCGTCAGGGGCGGCCGCGGGCGATCTGAATGGCACCATCATTGGCCTGGACTTGCTGCCCATGGACCCGATTGAGGGCGTGACCTTCATCCAGGGCGACTTTCGGGAAGCCGAGGTGCTGGCCCAGTTGGAGCTGGCGCTGCAGGGCCGCCAGGCTGACGTGGTGGTTTCCGACATGGCGCCCAATCTGTCCGGTATCGCGTCGGCCGATGCCGCACGCATCGAACATCTGGTCGAGCTGGCCATCGAATTTGCCCAAAACCACATGAAGCCGCAGGGTGCGCTGGTGGCCAAGGTGTTCCACGGCGGCAGCTACAACGATATCGTGCAGCACTTCAAGGCGGCGTTTGAGGTGGTCAAGCCGATCAAGCCCAAGGCCTCGCGCGACCGCTCGTCCGAGACCTTTCTGGTGGGGCTGGGCCTCAAGAAACAGGCCCGCTAGAACTGGCGTCGGAGCCTCGGTAGTTGCCTTCACGGTTACATAACCTTGCTGTATATGTGGCGGAAAACCTGAAAATAACGCTCGCTTGATCTTGAAACGCCTAAAATGCGACTCAGATATGCACAGTGTCCTAGTCTGTGCCCCTATTGGAGCTTCGCTTGAATAATCAGTGGTTTTCGAAAATTGCAGTGTGGTTGGTGATTGGCTTGGTGCTTTTCACCGTGTTCAAGCAGTTTGACAAGGGCGGCGTCGCTGGCGCCACCACAATCGGCTATTCCGACTTCCTGGAGGAAGTGCGCAACAAGCGTGTCAAAAATGCGATCATCCAAGAGGGCCAAGGCGGAACCGAAATCCTTGCCATCACCACCGATGAGCGCAAAGTCAGGACCACAGCCACCTACCTCGACAAAGGCCTGGTTGGCGATCTGATCAATAACAACGTCAAATTCGACGTCAAGCCCCGTGAAGAAGGCTCACTGCTGACAACCCTGTTGGTGAGCTGGGGGCCCATGCTGTTGCTAGTCGGCGTCTGGATTTATTTCATGCGCCAGATGCAGGGCGGCGGTAAGGGTGGCGCGTTCAGCTTTGGGAAGAGCAAGGCGCGCCTGCTGGACGAAAACACCAATACCGTGACCTTTGCCGATGTGGCCGGTTGCGACGAAGCCAAGGAAGAAGTCAAGGAAGTCGTGGACTTCCTGAAAGACCCCAGCAAATTCCAGAAGCTCGGCGGTCGTATTCCGCGCGGCTTGTTGCTGGTCGGACCGCCCGGAACCGGTAAGACTCTGTTGGCCAAGTCCATCGCCGGCGAAGCCAAGGTTCCTTTCTTTAGCATCTCTGGTTCCGATTTCGTTGAAATGTTTGTCGGCGTGGGTGCATCCCGCGTACGCGACATGTTCGACAACGCCAAGAAAAACGCACCCTGCATCATCTTCATCGATGAAATTGACGCGGTGGGGCGCCAGCGCGGCGCTGGCCTGGGCGGTGGCAACGACGAGCGTGAACAAACCCTTAACCAGATGCTGGTCGAGATGGACGGCTTTGAGACCAATGTAGGCGTGATCGTCGTGGCTGCCACCAACCGCCCCGACATTCTGGACGCCGCGCTGCTGCGCCCCGGCCGCTTTGACCGCCAGGTCTATGTGACCTTGCCCGATATCCGTGGCCGTGAGCAGATTCTGGCCGTGCACATGCGAAAGGTCCCGTTGGGCCAGGACGTAAATCCCAACACCATTGCCCGTGGCACGCCCGGCATGTCGGGTGCCGATTTGGCCAACCTGTGCAACGAAGCAGCCTTGATGGCGGCCCGTCGCAATGCGCGCGTCGTCGAGATGCAGGATTTCGAGAAAGCCAAAGACAAAATCTTCATGGGCCCGGAGCGCAAGAGCATGGTCATGCCGGAAGAAGAGCGTCGCAACACGGCGTACCACGAGTCCGGCCACGCATTGATAGGCAAAATTCTGCCCAAATGTGATCCCGTGCACAAGGTAACCATCATCCCCCGTGGCCGTGCCCTGGGCGTGACAATGAGCCTGCCGGCGCAAGACCGTTACAGCTACGACAGCGAATACATGTTGAACCAGATCAGCATGCTGTTTGGTGGCCGCATCGCCGAAGAAGTGTTCATGAACCAGATGACAACCGGCGCCAGCAACGACTTTGAGCGTGCAACGCATATTGCACGCGACATGGTGACGCGCTACGGCATGACCGATGCGCTGGGTCCCATGGTCTATGCCGAAAACGAGGGCGAAGTGTTCCTGGGCCGTTCGGTGACCAAGACTACCAATATGAGTGAACAGACCATGCAAAAGGTCGACGGCGAAGTGCGCCGCATCATTGACCAACAGTACACGCTGGCACGTAAGCTGATCGAAGATAACAAGGACAAAATCCACGCCATGGCCAAGGCCCTGTTGGAGTGGGAGACCATAGACAGCGATCAGTTGGACGACATCATGGCTGGCAAAGAACCACGCCCACCCAAGGACTGGACACCGCGTACGTCCGGCCCATCCGGTGGTGGCGGAAGCGGCGGTGCACCGGCAGTGGCGGCAGATCCGACGCCGACCGTTGCTTGATGGATTGAAACAAGCTAAGTAAGCAGACGGGGCCTTGTGCCCCGTTTTCTTGTTTCTGGAATGCATAGGGAGAGGGATACAAGAATATGAAATGGCAAACCAGCCGCTTTTTGATTGCGCTGAACACGCCCAAGGTCATGGGCATCGTCAACGTCACACCAGATTCCTTCTCGGATGGTGGACAACATGCCACCCGCAATGCTGCGCTGGCCCACTGCGAGCGCTTGCTGAAAGACGGTGCGGACATCCTGGACATCGGTGGCGAATCCACACGACCCGGCGCGCAGGAATTGCCCGTGGAAGAAGAGCTGGAGCGGGTGCTGCCGGTCGTACGGCACGCGGTCACACTGGGTGTGCCCGTGTCGGTAGACACCTATAAGCCCCAGGTCATGCAGGCCGTACTGGACCTGGGGGCCGACATCATCAACGACGTGTGGGCTCTGCGCTGGATGGGTGATGCCGGCGGCCAAACGGGCGTCGATGTTGTGATCCAGCACCGCAACTGCGGGGTTTGCCTGATGCATATGCACCGCAACCCGCAAACCATGCAGGCCACGCCAATGGAAGGTGATGCAATGCCACAGGTGTTATCCTTTTTGGAGCAAGCTGCGCATAATTTGCAAGGGCTGGGGGTTGAGCCGATGCGCATCTGTATCGATCCCGGCATTGGTTTTGGCAAGACCGTGCAGCAGAATTTTGCGCTGCTGGCGCAGCAAGCGGCGCTGCTGCCCATGGGTTATGCAGTGCTGGCGGGCTGGTCGCGCAAATCCTCGCTGGCCGCCGTGACCGAACGTTCCCTGTCAGCGGTGGCGACGCTGGATGTACATGGGCGCATGGTGCCCAGTGTCACTGCCGCGTTGCTTGCGGTGCAAAACGGCGCGCATATGGTGCGGGTGCACGATGTCAAAGAGACGGTGCAGGCGCTCAAGGTGTTCAGTGCCATGCAGCAACAATGCTGACGATGGTTTTAGATTTCAAAAAATACAAACGCACATGACAAGACTCTATTTCGGCACCGACGGCATCCGTGGCACGGTCGGCCAAGCTCCCATTACCCCCGACTTCGTGATGCGCCTGGCGCATGCGGTGGGACGCGTTCTGAAGAGGACCGAATCCCGCCCCACGGTGTTGATCGGCAAGGACACACGCATTTCTGGTTATATGTTGGAGAGCGCACTGGAAAGCGGCTTCAACTCGGCCGGTGTGGATGTCGTGCTGCTGGGCCCCTTGCCCACACCCGGCGTGGCCTATCTGACCCGCGCGCAGCGGGCCTCGCTGGGGGTGGTCATCAGCGCCAGCCATAACCCGTTTGCCGACAACGGCATCAAGTTCTTCAGTGCCCAGGGCACCAAGCTGTCGGACGCCTGGGAGCTTGCGGTAGAAGCCGCTCTGGAAGAACCGCCGGTGTGGGCCGACTCGGCGTCGCTAGGCAAGACACGCCGGCTGGAAGACGCAGCCGGCCGCTACATCGAATTTTGCAAGAGCACGTTTGCCAATGACCTGACGCTCAGGGGTCTGAAGATTGTGGTCGATGCCGCGCACGGGGCCGCCTACCATATCGCCCCCAAGGTCTTCCATGAACTGGGTGCCGAAGTGATCGCCATTGGCTGTTCGCCCGACGGCCTGAACATCAACCACGACGTCGGCGCAACACATCCGGCGGCGCTGGTGGCCGCGGTCAAGGACCACCGGGCCGACTTTGGCGTGGCGCTAGACGGAGATGCCGACCGCTTGCAGGTCGTGGACGCGCATGGCCGTCTCTACAACGGCGACGAATTGTTATACCTGATGGCAGACGACCGTCTGGGCCGCGACGAGCATGTACCGGGTGTGGTAGGTACGCTGATGACGAATATGGCCGTGGAGGTGGCGTTAAAGGCCCGTGGCGTGCAGTTTGTGCGCGC
Organism: Pseudomonadota bacterium; assembly: GCA_040384785.1. GTDB lineage: Bacteria > Pseudomonadota > Gammaproteobacteria > Burkholderiales > Burkholderiaceae_C > Allorhodoferax. The sequence continues at coordinate 61,380 of JAZKIR010000049.1, read as the reverse complement.
CAAGGTCGGTGACCGCTATGTACTGGAAGAGCTGGAAAAACACAAATGGATTCTGGGCGGCGAGGGTTCGGGCCATTTGCTGGCGCTGGATAAACACACCACCGGCGACGGCCTGATCTCGGCCCTGCAGGTGCTGCAGGCCTTGGCCCGCAGTGGCAAGACCATGGCCCAGTTGTTGGCGAAGGTGACGCTATTCCCGCAAACCCTGATCAATGTGCGGCTCAAACCCGGCCAGGACTGGAAGACCAATGTGCGCATGGAGCAGGAAACCCGATCCGTGGTGGCCGAACTGGGCGACACCGGCCGGGTGTTGATACGGGCCAGTGGCACTGAGCCGTTGTTGCGCGTCATGGTGGAGGCGCGCGATGCGGTGCTGGCCAAGACCTGCGCTCAGCGCATTGTTGATACGCTGGCTGTTTGACGAATCAAGCAGAAATGGCTGGACTGAGCGATAAAGCCTGGGTAAAACAGTTTAGAACACAGGCCACCAGACACGGGATGTAGGCACAGCAATCAGGAGGCGCCATGCATATTCCAGGCAACCCAGGACCGATCGCAATCGTTGAAGACGACCCGGTGATGGGTGCCTTGCTGGTTCAGATGCTGGGCTTCCGTGGATTGCCCGCCCAGCTCTATTCTGGCGGGCTGGCCTTGCTGAAAAGCGACGCGCTGCCCAATTACCAAACCATCGTCATGGACCTGTCGCTGCCTGACATGGATGGCTTTGAATTGATACAGAAACTGATGGACCGTGTGCCCCAGATCGGACTGCTGATCATGACGGGGCGGGGCAACGCCACACTGGAAAGTGCGCGCATGGTCGCTGAAGGCTTGGGGGGCCGTGTGGTGGGCACGCTGAACAAACCGTTCTCCCATTTTGAATTGTGCATAGCCCTGAAACTGGAAGACTAGAAGGCGATCTGATTTAGTCGTACCAATTCCTGAGGGCATCCGCATGCAGTCTGGCGCGGGTGTCCTGCGTCGGCGTCCAGCGTGCGTGGCTGCAGGCCGCACGGGCCAAGAAGTCCAGCAGCGACAGGTGGCGGCGCAATACCCGGTGTTGGCGGTGTGCGATCAGCGGGTTGAAAATGCCTTTCAGCGAAAACATCTGGCGCGGATTCTTCTTGATCCAGAGCCAGGAACCCATCTCCAGCGTTAGCGGCAGAAAGACCCGCTCGGGCTTGGTGCAGGCCTCCAGGTACAGGTAGTCCCAGATATCGCCGTGTGCCAGGTATTGCAGGCTTTGCGGTTCAAACACATAGGGGTGGTGGTTATAGGTCTGCCAGAACACGTCCTTCAGTGCCTGCATCTCGGCCAGATGCGCAATCGGCTTGCGGGTATGGGCATAGGGCAGCCAGATGCGGTCGCTGGCGCCAAAGCCGGAGTGGCAGTCCAACGCCATGCTGAAAGGGCGCGACAACAGCTCGGTGCGCACCTCGGCGCACAGCGCCAGGTTCTCCGCCTCCATGGCTGCACCGGGCATGCCGCGGTACCAGGGCAGGCGTGGGCTGATGCGCTGGCCGCCGACCAGAAACGGCACCTTGTCGACGGCATCCACCGGTGCGTTGCGCATCAGGTCCACGCCCTGCAGGTTGGCCCGTGTGCCCATCAACATGCCGCCGGGGTTGACGATGGGCATGAACACCAGCCGCACCGATTCCAGTTGCCGGTGCAGCGTGGTGTCCCACTGCAGGCGCATCACCAGGCTGTGCAGAAACGCAATCACCACCTCGGCACCGATGCGTTCCAGGCCGTGCACACCGCCAAAGAAACCGATGGCGGGAACGTCCGGGCTGGGGTTGCCCAGGCCAATCGCGTAAATCGGCAATGCGGCGCCCGAGGGCGCGCTCACGCTATGCGCCACCCTGACCTGCAGGTGCGGTGCGCCCAGGTCCAGTATGCGTTCCAGGGCTTCGAGTTCAGGCAGATGGGTGGTTTGCACGGGTCCAGCATAGCCGCGCAAAGACGGGCGTGGCGTATGGCATACCCATTGCCAAGGGCTTTCGTACTTGACTCACAACCGTCACACGAGGGCGATAGCCTAAGGTCTCATTCACGGACTCATTAGGAGGGCGCCATGATCTGGAAACTCTTGGGAATGCAGAAGAAGCTGGATGCTTTGTTTGACGGTGGATGGGTCAGGCTGGGCTTGCCCAGCGAGCGCGGTGGCGAGGCTGAGGTGTTGCTCGGCGACGCTCTCGTCACACCAGCGCAGGCCTGAGCCATGCGCCGCCTTTATGTGCTGAGCAGCGTGCTCTGGGGTCTGGTCGAGCTGGTGGCGCTGCAACGCTCACGCTACCACGCGTGGCGGTTGCGCGCCTGAACCTCGGGGCCCTGGCGTGGCTGCGTTGGAGTTGGAAAGGCACTCCTTGTCGCTATCATTTTGATTGCGGAAACCGTATATTCGACGAGGGCTGCAGCCTGATACCAGCGTTGGTTGTGGTTTATTAACCCAATTTGGGTATAAAAACACCTAGGGCGGTGTAAAAGCCTGCCCATAAGTTCCGGCTAGCGCGTATATTGGGACCATCGCTTGTGTTGATGGGGGCTAGTCATGTCGCTGCCGGGCCTGCGTGTTGTGTGTATGGGGCTGTGCCTGCTATGGGCTGCGGCGGTGCAGGCGGACACGCTGCGCATAGGCTCCTGGGACCGCAAGACGGATCAACTGGTTATCGCCACTGAAGCGATTTTGGTCCAGGCCTATGGCGAGCTGAGGCAGCCGGTGGAGTTTGTCGAACTGCCCGTTCGGCGCGCCATGGCCATGATGCTCAGCGGCGATCTGGATGGCAACTTCTACCGTATCGCCAGTCTGGCTGAAGAGCATCCCTCGTTGTTTCGCGTGGAGTCACCCATAGGCATGACGGAGATCCGCGCCTATGTGACGAACCCCGGCATCAAACCTGCCGCCTGGAGCCAGTTGGCAGGCTTGCGTGTGGCGTACCAGCGCGGGGCGCTGGTTGTTGAGCGGAATCTTCCGCCCTCGAGCCAGCGCCTTGAAGGCAGCAGTATTGCGGAACAGTTCCGCATGCTGGGCCGCGGCATGGCCGACGTGGTGTTGATCGTCGAGCCGGCCAACAACAAGCCCCATGCCCTGGCCAAGGCCAAGGCCGCCATTCGCACTGACACCGCGCTGCAGTTGATTCCCTTGCACCACTACCTGCTGGGCAGCCACCGCGACTTTGGCCTGCGCCTGGGTACGGTGTTGGCAAGGATGATGGCCAGTGGCGAGCTCCAGATGGTCCGAGCCAAGGCCTTGAACGGAGTGGATTGATTTCCCCGGGGCAAGCTCCATTGCGGGTAAATTTTCAATAATTTCTGTATTGACAGAAATTAAAGACAAAACTATAGTTGTCTCCAAGAAGGCCCACTCCATGCACTTAAGCGAAACCAGCCAAAAATTCATACTCCATTGGGGCGAGATGGGCACGCGTTGGGGCGTCAACCGCACCGTGGCGCAAATCCATGCACTGCTGTACCTGGCAGGCAAACCGCTGCCAGCCGACGAGATTGCCGACACGCTGAGTGTGGCGCGCAGCAATGTCAGCAACTCCATTCGCGAGTTGCAGGCCTGGAACCTGACCAAGCTGGTCCATGTGATGGGTGATCGGCGTGACCATTTCGAGTCCAGCACCGACATCTGGGAACTGTCCCGCACCGTGGTGCGGGAGCGCCAGGAGCGCGAGCTGATGCCTACCATGGTCATGCTGCGCGAGCTGCTGAACCACCCCGAAATCATGCTCGACGGCGTCGAGCGGGCCAACCGCATGCGTGAGATGCTGACCATGCTGGAGACCATGACAGCATGGAGCGACGAGATGCTGCGCCTCGATACCGAGACCCTGACCAAGGTCCTCAAATTAGGCGCCAAGATTCAAAGGCTGATACGCGGAGATGCGACCGGTTCCGAGGCCAAGCCGGCTCCGCATGCGCCGCCCTCCGATCTACAGGCCATGGGCTCGGTGATAGGGCCTTGAACCTCGGGGTGGCCCTTTTTTTGCCAGATTGTTTCTGTTAAGACAGAAATAAAAGAAACAAAGGATTGAATATGACGGCTGAAAAAACTTCCAATGCCAACTACCCGCTGACGCTGTTCTTTGACGGTGCTTGCGCGGTCTGCAACCTGGAAATGGACAACCTGAAGGCGCGCAACACCGCAGGCCTGCTGCGCTTTGTGGACATCAGCACAGCGTCCTTCGATCCCGCGCCGCTCGGGGTCAGTCTGCAGGCCTTGAACGGGCTGCTGCACGCCCAGCGGCCCGATGGCAGCCTGGTCATGGGGGTGGAAGTGTTTCGGCTGGCCTATGGCGCGGTGGGTTTGGGACACTGGGCCGCGCCCACCGACTGGGCCCTGGTGAAGCCGTGGGTGGACCAGGCTTACGCGGTGTTTGCCCGCAACCGCTACGGCCTGTCACGTGCCGCCATGCCGCTATTGCAGTGGCTGCGCCGCATCCGCGCCAGCCGCCGTGCCGCCCGGTTTGAGCAGGCTGCGCAGCAGGCCATACATGCAGCAAGCGCCTGCCACCAAGGGCAGTGCCGCATCGATGCAGAAAGGACCACTCCATGAACATCATCGTTTTTGGCGGCGCTGGCGTGCTGGGTCGCGCCATAACTGACAGCTTGCGCCAGGCCGGCCACAGCGTCACCACTGCGGGTCGTAGCGGATGCGACGTGGCGGTGGATTTCCGTTACGACACCACGCCCGAGGCCTTTGCCGAATTGCTGCAAGGCGCCAACATCGTGGTGAATGCGGTGGGCGTGCTGATCGAACGCGGTGACAACCGTTTTGCGTCCGTCCACGTGTCAGCCCCCGCCGCGCTGTTCGCCGCCTGCGCCAAGGCCCGTGTGGCGCGCATCGTGCACATCTCGGCGCTGGGTGTGGGGACCGGCATACCCGGGGCCTACATGGCCAGCAAGCTGGCCGCAGAACAGGCCTTGCAGGCAAACCCGGTCGACTACGCCATCGTGCGTCCGGCCTTGCTGGTGGATGACGCAAGTCCGAGCACCCGGTTGTTCAAGTTCCTGGCCTCCCTGCCAGTCATTGGATTGCCGGGTCTGCTGCACCCCGGCGCCTCACGTCTGGCACCGATCCGTGTGCAGGATGTGGCGCAGGCCGTGGCCAACCTGTGCAAACACCCCAAGGCCTTGCGTCGCACCATCGAGCTGGCAGGTCCAGAAACCCTGTCCTACCGCGACCTGCTTGCCGGTTTTCGGCGCGCGGCCGGCAAGGGCCCTGCGCTGTGGTTGCCCACGCCCTGGTGGCTGATGCACCTGAGCGCCTGGCTGGCGGCGTATCTGCCGCAAAACAACGTGTTCAGCCGTGACACCGTGCGCATGCTGCAGGCGCAATGTCTGCCCGCTCACAATGCCGCGTCAAGCTGGTTAGGTCATATGCCAGAACCCGTGCTAGCCCTCGTGCAGATTAAACAAGATGCTACTAATAATATAGCAATTTGACAGATGCCACTCAGGGCTGTTGGGGCAGTTCGCTCAAAAACTGGGCATACATCTGCGCCGTGGCCTGCGGCGCCTCCATCATCGGCAAATGCCCCACGCCGGGCAGCACATGGATACTCGGGTTCTTCAAGCGTTCGCGCAGCACTGCCACGCCGGACGCATGGAAGACTTGGTCCTTGCCGCCCCACAGTACCAGCGCGGGTTGTTGCAACCCGGCAATGCGGGTATCCAACAGGTAGCGGTCTTTCAACTGGGCATTCCACAGGCGCAGGTTGGAGTCCGCATTGCGCAGTGCGCCGGTTTGCGTGGCGTGCAGGATGGGGTAGGGCAAAAACGGACGCTGGGCAAACACCAGGTCCATCATCTGTTCGAACTCGGCCGCGTTGTGCGCAATCAGCGGGGTCTTGCCCGCGTCCACCAGGCCGTCCATGCGGCTGTGCTGTGGTGAGCGTATGCCGTGTGGCGCGCCAATCAGCGCGACACTGGCCACCCGTTCTGGGTGGGCAATCGCAAACAGCGCCGCAATCGTGCCACCCATGGAGTTGCCCGCCAGGTGTACACGGCGCAGGCCCAGTGCATCCAGAAGGGTCTTCAGTCGCTCGGTCTGTGCAGCGTAGTCATAACTCTGGTCGGGCAGCCTGCCGCTATGGCCAAAACCGGGCAGGTCGGGTGCTATGACATGGTAGCGGCCGGTCAGCGGGCGCGCAAAGTCAACCCAATGGTCTTTTTCGGCAAAAATGCCGTGCAGCAACACCAGGGGTTCGCCGCTGCCGCCATCCAGGTAGTGCACCTGGTGCGGCCCGACCGCCAGCGTTTTTTCGGACAAACCGGACAGAGCCCGGTTCACATCCAGCAGCGGCTGTTTGAAGTGTTCCGGCGTGCTGTAGTAGGCCACCGCGAGCGGGGACAATATGAGCAATAAAGTGATAGTCAAACCAAGGGCAATGCGTTTCAAAGAAATCTCCGGGGATAAGAAATGGGTGCAAAACCAGGCGCTTGCATGGGGCTATTGCGGCGCAGCCCAAGGCTATGTGAATCAACTCCCAAAAACTTGTATGTTTAGGCTATGCGTGTAATCAACAATACCTTGACCCTGGGTGCCAACCGGGCCCTGTACCAGGGGGATGTACCGGCCACGGGCTGGCACTGCCACGCCGCGCCGGTGCTGCTGATGGGCTTGTCGGGGCGTTTTGCCGTGCACTTGTCGCAGGGTGGTGTGCAGACCTGCCACAGCGCGTTGATAGACACCGGTGTGGAGCATGTATTCGACCCCTGTGGCGAGCATGTCGCGCTGATGTATCTGGAGCCGGATTCCGCCGAGGCACGCAGCCTGCGCCCGCACTTTGCGGCACAGGGCGGAGTGATATTTGACCCGGCGGTGCCGGTGCAGGCGCGCAGCAGCATGGATGCTTACTTGCGCCGCTTTGATCTGCAATCTTTGTTGCTGCTGGACTGTCGTCCCGCGCTGGTCCCCATTGATGTCCGGGTAGCCCGCAGCCTGCTGGCCTTGCGCCGAGGCGGCGAACCGGCGCTGGGACGCGACGCTGCTGCGGCCGCGGCGTACCTGTCGGCCTCGCGCTTTAACCATGTGTTCCGCACCGAGATGGGTGTAAGTTTTCGCAGCTACCGCGTCTGGTCGCAGGTGCGCGCGGCATTGGTGGCGCTGAGCGTCAACCCGACGTTGACGCGGGCCGCGCTGGACGCCGGTTTTGTGGACTCGTCCCACTTCAGCCGCCTGTTTCGCCAGACGTTTGGCATGACGCCCTCCAGTGTCTTGAAGCCCTTGAAAGAGATTGCATTGGTGTAAGGCGCTGCGCTTAGTCGTACCTGCTTTGCGCCACTGCGTTGCTGACAGTTCATCCATAATGGGACTTCACACACACCACCCTTGACATTCCACATGACCGCAGACTGGGTTGTCTACCTCTTGCAAACAAACAAGCGGATCCGTTGCCGTGCGTGGCTGTGGTTCTGTGGCCTGTTTTTATTGGCCGGCCAAGCCTATGCAGGCGACCAAGCGCTGGATGCCAGCCAAGTAGTCAACGCCCCGGTCTCGCTGACAGAATACTTTGACATTCTGGAAGACACTAGCCTGGTCCTGGACATACAGGACGTTCAGAAACCAGAATTCGCCGCACGTTTCCAGCGTGCCACCGCTTCGGGCGAATCCCTGAACTTTGCCTATACCGCGTCGGTCATCTGGTTGCGCCTGCGCCTGGGCAACACGACGGATGCACCCGTTGCACGGATGCTGGAGATTGCCTACCCGCTGCTGGCCGACGTGGAGTTCTACCAACCGATCGACAACCTGGGCTACCGGGCGGTGCAAACCGGCTATTACCGGCCTTTTGCCGAACGCCCGCACGCCAGCCGCTTCTTTGTGCTGCCTGTGACGCTGCCGGCGCATGCCGACCAGGTGGTGTATCTGCGCATCGCCTCGCCCAACTCGATCAACCTGCCCATCAAACTATGGGAGCCCCGGGCCTTCCACGCCCACGAGCGGGCCGACTATGTGTTCCAGGCCCTGTACTTCGGCAGCGCGATGGCGATCATTTTGTACAACCTGATGCTGTTCGTGGCCCTGCGCGACGGCAGTTATCTGCTGTATGTGGTGTCGGCTGCCTTCAGCGCATTGACCGTTGCGGCTTTTGTCGGCGTTGGCCCCGAATACCTGTGGGGGGACAGTCCCTGGCTGACGATGCGGGCCACCAATATTTCATTGGCCATAGCGCTCACCGCGTTTCTGCTGTTTACACGGCGCATGCTTTTTACGGCGCAACTGGTGCCCCGCTTGGACCGCTTTCTGAGGCTGTTCGTTGTCGTCAACGCGGTGTTTCCCGTGTTGCTGGTTCTGTGGTTTGAGCACTTTGCTCGGCTGTTCGTTATCAACTACGCCATCACGGCCTTGCTGCTGCTGGCCAGCGGCACCGTGTGTGCCGTCAAGCGCCAACGCAGCGCCTACTACTTCATGGCGGCCTTTGTTGTGGTGCTGCTGGCGCTGGCTTTGCTGTCCATGCGCCAGTTGGGCATAGTGCCGACCAATGCGCTCACCAGTTCGGGCGCGCAGATAGGTTCGGCGCTGGAAATGCTGCTGTTGTCCTTTGCACTGGCGGACCGCTACAACGTGATACGACGGGAAAAGGAAGCCGCGCAACAACGGCTGGTCGAAACCCTGAGAACGTCCGAGGCAGTTCTGGAAGAGCGGGTGGCCGAGCGCACCTACGAGCTGCAAATACTCAACCAGAAACTCGAAGCCCTGAGCACCACCGACGCCCTGACCGGCATTGCCAACCGGCGCCACTTTGACAAGTTGCTGGCCAACGAATGGCTGCGCTGCACACGCCTGGGCCAACCCATCGCATTGGCCATTCTGGACATCGATTGGTTTAAAAAATACAACGATTGTTATGGCCACCAGGCGGGGGATGAATGCCTGCGCAATTTTTCACGGATCTTTGCCGCCACGGTATGCCGCACCGGTGATCTGGTGGCACGTTACGGGGGCGAGGAGTTTGTGTTTTTTGCCCCGGCCACCGATGCCGAAGGTGCCCTCAACATGGCCAACAAGGTGTGCGAGGAGCTGCACACCGCTTCGCTACCCCATGCCTTTTCCATCTATGGCTGTGTCACGGTCAGCATTGGTGTCGCCGTCATGGTGCCGCGCGAGGGCCAGGAGCCAGAAGTGTTGATGCAGGCGGCCGACGAATCGCTGTACCTGGCCAAGAAGCAAGGGCGCAACCGCGCGGTGTTGGCATCGATGGTGGTGTAGTGTTCTGCGGCTGTTGCCAACCTTAGTTTTTTCCGCGTTTTTGCTTTTGGCCCACGGCAACCCCGCGCAAAAATTCCACCAGGCTGGGGTCGATGCCAAAGCGGGCGGCAATGGCCAGCGCCTGCAGCACATCCCGTGTAGCCCCCATGTCGGTTTGCAGCCGGGTCGCCTGCAGATGCCAGTGTTTGGCGCGCCGCTTGGGCAGTAGCGGGCGCAGGGCCTCTACACCATAACGCAGGCGTTTGGCGAGGATGCGGGCACGGTGCGCGCTGTCGGCATCGTGGGCCTTGGCCAAAGCGGTCTTCAGTTGCGCATGCCAGCGTGTGGTGTGCCGTCTGGCCCAGTCCCGCAAGCTGTCATCCGGGTCGGCCACGGCGTCATGTGCCTGCCCGGCCATCTCAACTTCCAGCCATTGGGTGACGGCCAACAGGGCCGCACCTACGCCGGGCTCGCACAGCGCCTGGTGCAGGGTATCGCGTTGCTGGTCCGCGGCATGCGCCAAGGCCTGTTCCATGGCGCGCCAATGGGCTTGGCGCGCGGGGTCCCCATCGGTATAGGCATTGGCCAGCATGGGCAGCGTCTCCAAACTGGCGACTTCCAGATCGCGCAGCGCGCCCAGGGCCCCGAGCATGGGGCGCAGGGTCTGCAGCTCGGCCGGAGCGCCGGTGCCGGTGAACTTCCTGAACAGTTTCAAGCTGGTTTTGAAGCGCCGCCAGCCCACGCGGGCCTGGTGCACCAGTTCGGGGTCATCGGAATGCAATACTCCATTCAGGTTGGCCGTGAAATGGGAAAAGGCTTCACGCAATACACGCAACGCTGCGCCGGGCACCGCCAGGTCGTCCGCCAGCGCCGGGGGATTGGCCCTTTGGGGCGTGCGCAAGGTGTTGCTGGCCAGCGCATAGCCGCGTGCGGCCTTGCTGATGCCCAACGGCAGTGTCGCCACGCTGCCGGCAATCTGCGTGGCGATGTGAAACAGTGCTCTGGCGTCGCCCGCCAGCAGTTCCAGCTCCAGTTCACACAGGTCCGTGCTCTTGCCGTCCACGTGGATCTGGCCTATGTCCAGCGCCACTTCGACGGCGCTTCCGTCGCGCTGGCGCACGGTCCACGTGGTGCGGGTGAACTGGGTCGTGAAGCAGGGCGCCAAAGCCGCAAACAGCCTGCCCTGCGGGTCCAGCGTGGACCATGGCGTATCGGCCAGCGCATCGGCATCCAGTTCGGGATGGGGAACCGCCGTTTCCCATTCACCGCGCTGGCTCAAGGCCGAGTCGCTGTTGCCGCCGATCTTCAGGGTCTGCAGCCACTGGCCCGTCGCCGCACTGCCCACGCGGCGCAGCCGCAGCGCGATGCGTTGCTGGTGCAGGCTCTGCTGGGGTGTGTCGTAGTAGATGTTGTGCAGCTGCTGCTGCACCGCCTTGCGCCGCGCCAGCAGCGGTATCAGGGCCAGGCTGCGCGCCAGGCCCGCGGGATCGGACGTTGGCAAGGCCAGCTTAAGTTCAATTTCCATCGTTTATGGCCTTTCGGTGGTGTTATTTACTATACTTTTAATAGCGGTACAGGCTTATTTTTCAAGGGCTACGGCCTGATTTTTCATATGGATTCAGCTTAAAAACCCAAATTGGGTATTCATTCGCATCTCTCCATTCTATGGCCAGGCATTCTTGCCCATAGGACAGCAAACATCCGTGTGGGATGTCACACAACTGCCATGCATTTGACGTGAACGCGTCATGTGCGTCTCTCAGAATCGCCGCATAACGAGCACGATGGAGAGAATTAAATGGGAAAACATCTGCAAGCGGCGGTGGAGTTCGGCAAGTCATTGGCGACGTCCACCAACCGCCCAAGCCATGACTTCGAGCAGCAATGCCTGCGTGTGTTGCGCTGCACGGCGCAGGCCCTGGCCAACAGCCCAGGGGGCTTGCGTTTCAAGGCCGGCACCCAGCCTTGGCTGGATGCGTTATCCGAGCGCCATCGCGACACGTCCTTGACCATCATCCAACACAGGAGCTGAGCATGGCAGAACAGATCCACACCGTCGCGTCACACCCAGCGCACGAAACCGGCAATGCCCTGGGCGGCGAACGCGCCGGCGGACGACAGACACTGGCGCCACAGCCGCTGGCAATCAAGGTCTCTTGGGCCCAACATCTGGACGAGGTGCGTGCGGCGCAGCGTCTGCGCTACGACATTTTTGCCGGCGAGATGGGCGCACGCCTGAGCACCACGCTGCCGGGCCACGACATCGACCTGTTCGACAACTTCTGCGAACACCTGCTGGTCTGTGACGAGGCGACCGGCCAGGTCATAGGCACTTACCGCGTATTGACACCGGTGCAGGCCCAGCGCGTGGGCAGCACGTACAGCGACACCGAATTTGATCTGACACGTTTGCGCAGCCTGCGTGACCGCATGGTGGAACTGGGCCGCAGTTGTGTGCACAAGGATTACCGGCATGGCGGGGTCATCATGGCCTTGTGGGGGGCATTGGGCGCCTTCATGGTGCGCAACCAGCTGGACACCATGATAGGCTGCGCCAGCATACCGATGCTGCACAACGGCGTGGTCAGCGGTGACCTGGCGGCCAGCATCTGGCGCAAGGTGCAGGCCACGCATCTGGCACCGATTGAATACCATGTGCGCCCCCGTTTGCCACTGCCCATTGAGCGGTTGGACGCGTCACTCGATGTGGAGCCACCGGCGCTGATCAAGGGTTATCTGCGTCTGGGCGCCAAGGTGCTGGGCCCACCGGCCTGGGACCCGGATTTCAACTCGGCGGACTTGCCGATGCTGATGCGCATCAACGACCTGCCTGCGCGTTACCGCAAACACTTTCTGGGGGCCTGATGCGTGCCGGCCCTGACGCCTTTGCTCCGCTGATGCAGGGCATGCTGGGCGGCGCGCACGGCGATGACGAGGATGATGACGACGACAAGCGCGCGCGCCGCTACCGGGCCATCTTCATCTCCGACATCCACCTGGGCACGGCCGGTTGCCAGGCCCAGGCATTGCTGGGTTTTTTGAAGGCCCACCCCAGCGACTGCCTGTACCTGGTGGGCGATATCGTGGACGGCTGGCAACTGCGCCGGCGCTGGTACTGGCCGCAGTCCCACAATGACGTGGTGCAGAAGCTGCTGCGCCGCGCACGCAAGGGCTGCAAGGTCATCTTCATCCCGGGCAATCATGATGAGTTTGCGCGTGGTTTTCTGGGCCATGAGTTTGGCGGCATAACAGTGCGTGAAGACGCGGTGCACACCACGCTGGATGGCCGGCGCCTGTGGATCACGCACGGTGATTACTTCGACGGCGTCATCCAATGCGCCAAGTGGCTGGCCTTTCTGGGCGACAACCTGTACGAGTTCACGCTCCGACTGAACCGTCACCTGAACAGCCTGCGCGCACGCTTGGGGCTGCCGTATTGGTCGCTGTCGGCCTATCTCAAACAAAAGGTAAAAACCGCCTTGAACTACGTCACCGATTTTGAAGTGGCCGTGGCCAACGCCGCACGTTCGCTGGGCCATGATGGTGTGGTCTGCGGGCATATCCACCGCGCCGAGATGCGCGACATCAATGGCATCCTGTACTGCAACGATGGCGATTGGGTGGAAAGCCGCAGCGCCCTGGTCGAGCATATGGATGGCCGCCTGGAGTTGCTGTACTGGAATGCCGAGCAGACCAGCACGGTGCTTGCGCGCGCCGCGCACGAGGTGGCCGCATGAAGCAGGCACTGGTGACGGACGCCTGGCTACCCCAGGTCAACGGTGTGGTTACAACCCTGGTGGAGTTGGTGCGGGAAATGGAGGCGCTGGGCCACCAGGTCGAGGTCATTCACCCCGGCCTGTTTGACACCCGCCCTTGCCCGGGTTATGCCGGTATTGACTTGGCCGTGCGGCCCGCCAAAGCCTTGGCACGCCGTTTGGATGCCATTGGCGCCGACGCAATCCACGTCGCAACCGAAGGCCCATTGGGCTGGGCCGCGCGGCGCTACTGCCTGCGCAATGGCCTGGCATTCACTACGGCGTTTCACACCCGTTTTCCTGAAATCCTGAAGGCGGCCATCAAGCTGCCGCTGTGGATAGGGTACGCACTGTTCCGGCACTTCCACAAACCGTCGTCCGGGGTGCTGGTGCCCACCGCGAATGTGCTGCGCATGCTGGAAGCGCGCGGTTTTCGCAATCTGCGCAACTGGACACATGGTGTTGATGTGGGCCTGTTCCCGTACCAGGAGGAGCCGCAGGTGTTTGCGCCGCTGGGGACCATGGCACGGCCGGTATCCCTGTTTGTGGGGCGGGTATCCTACGAGAAAAATATCGAAGCCTTTTTGCAGCTGGATGTGCCGGGTACCAAGGTGGTGTGCGGCGTGGGGCCACTTGAGGCGGGACTGCGCGAACGGTATCCCCATGTGCGCTGGCTGGGCGTGTTGCCGCGTGATGTGCTGGCCCAGGTCTATGGCGCGGCCGATGTGTTTGTGATGCCCAGCCGCTCCGAAACCTTTGGCCTGGTGATGCTGGAAGCCATGGCCTGCGGCACACCGGTGGCCGCCTTTCCGGTCGACGGGCCGCTGGAGGTGGTGGGTCAGCCTGCGTGCGGAGGCGCGTTGCAGGCGGACCTGGCCAGCGCCTGGTACGAGGCGCTGGGCATTCCACGCCACGCAGCCAGGGCAAGGGCACAGTCCTTCAGTTGGACCCATGCTTCGCAGCTTTTCCTCGAACATTTGGTGCCGGCCCGCGCGGGCGTATCCGGCGACAAGGAACTCGGGATTCACGCCGCCGTCACACAACTGTCATCGCGTTCGTAAACAATCCGTCATTGTTGTGTCATAGTGAAGCCTGAATCTATGTTGTCATCTCTGAGCAGCCCCACATTGAAAGCCTCTGACAAGGAACCGGACAAGGCCCTGGCACTATTGGACCGTGACCACAGCATCCTGGCGTTCAACGAACGGGTGCTGGACTGGGCCGTGCGCAGTGACGTGCCCCTGCTGGAGCGGCTGCGTTACCTGTGCATCGTGTCGTCCAACCTGGACGAGTTTTTCGAAGTGCGGGCCGAACCCCATGTGATTGCGATGCAGGCCGGCGACCGCAAGGGCGTGTATTCGGTCGACTCCTTCGAACGCCTGGCCACCGCCCTGCATGACATCGTGGGCCGCCAGTACGCGCTGTACAACGAACAACTGATGCCGGCCTTCGAGAGCCTGGGCATCAAGATTGTGTCCCATGGCGACCGCAACCCGGCACAGCGCCATTGGGTCAAGCAGTATTTCGAGCGCGAGGTGCGGCCCCTGTTGATACCGGTGGGGCTGGACCCCTCCCATCCTTTTCCGCAGGTCGCCAACAAGTCACTGAATTTCATTGTGCGCCTGGGCGGGCGCGATGCGTTCGGGCGCGAGAACGAAATCGCCATTGTCAAGGTGCCGCGGGTATTGCCGCGCATGATACGCATGCCGGCCAAGGTGTCGGGCACACGTACGCTGTTTGTGTCGCTGTCCAGCGTCATCCGCGCACATCTTTCGGAGTTGTTTGCCGGGCGCCATGTCGGGCAGTTCTCGCAATTCCGGGTCACGCGGCATTCGGATTTGGCGGTGGATGAAGACGATGTGCAGAACTTGCGCATGGCCTTGCGCCAGGGCCTGGTGCACCGCCACTACGGACAGGCCGTGCGCCTGGAGGTGTCGGCAGGTTGTTCCGAGCACCTGTCCGATTTCCTGCTGCAGCAGTTTGATCTGCCAGCCAAGGCCTTGTACCGGGTGCAGGGGCCAGTGAACCTGGTGCGCCTGACCCAAATGATTGACCTGGTGGACCGGCCGGAACTGTGTTTCCCACCCTACAAGCCGTCCTATCCGGCGCGGATGAACTCCAATGTGTCGATCTTTGAACAGCTCAAGCTCGGCGACATCCTGATCCACCAGCCGTTCGAGAGTTTTGACGGGGTGCTGGAGTTCCTGCGCGAATCGGTGAATGATCCGCAGGTGCTGGCGATCAAACAAACCATTTACCGTACCGGGCCCAACTCCGAGCTGATGGATTTGTTGCGCGAAGCCGTGCGCAAGGGCAAAGAAGTGACTGTAGTGGTGGAGCTCAAGGCCCGCTTTGACGAAGAGGCGAATATCAACTGGGCGGAGATGCTGGAGTCCATCGGTGCACAGGTCTTGTACGGCGTCGTCGGTCTGAAGACCCACGCCAAGATGATGTTGATCACCCGGCGCGAGGGCAAAACCCTGAAGCGCTACGGCCATTTGTCGACCGGCAACTACAACCCGCGCACCGCACGCCTGTACACAGACGTAAGCCACATCACGGCGGATACCGCGCTGACCACGGACATGGAGCATGTTTTTGTGCACCTGGCCAGCCAGAGCCGCTTGCCGCCGCTGCGCAAGTTATGGTTTGCACCGTTCCACCTGCACAGCAATCTGATCGCGCGCATCGACACGCTGGGCCTGGCGGCCGGTCGCGGCATTGACAGCCGTATCGTGGTCAAGATGAATGCGCTGACCGACGATGCGCTGATACACAGCCTGATGCGGGCTGGTAGCAAGGGTGTCAAGATTGACCTGATCGTGCGCGGCGCCTGCATGCTGCCGGCGCAGGTACCGGGACATACGGACAACATCCGCGTGCGCTCCGTCATTGGCCGCTTTCTGGAGCATTCACGGGTTTTCTATTTCCGCGAAGGCGAGGTCGAGGAGTTGTACCTGTCCAGTGCCGACTGGATGAACCGCAACATGGTGCGCCGTGTCGAATTGGCCTGGCCGGTGACCGATGCCGTGCAACGCCAGCGCCTGGTCGACGAGTGCCTGGTGGCCTACCTGCACGACGGTGTCGACGCCTGGGACCTGGGGCCGGACGGCAGATACACCCGCAACCAGGGCGACGGCAAGAAGGCGGTGCATGGTGCGCAGGCGGCTCTGATGGCGCGTTACGCACAGACCGGCAAAGACCATGACGGAGCCTAGTCGCCGCCGGGCCGCCCCAAGGCGACTAAGTCCCCTCGGGGGGCAGCGACCCGCGCTGCGGTGGAGCGTGGGGGCACGTAGCGTATGGACCTGATTCTGTGGCGGCATGCCGAAGCGGTGGAAGCCGGGCCGGACGGCGACGACATGGCGCGGGTGTTGACTCCTCGCGGTGAGAAACAAGCGGCGCGCATGGCCGCCTGGCTGGACCGCCAATTGCCCGACAGCGCGCGCATCTGGGTGAGCCCGGCGCGGCGCACCGAGCAGACGGCCCATGCGTTAGGCCGAAAATTCAGGTTCAGCCCGGCCCTGAGTCCGCTGGGAACCTGTGAACAACTGCTGGAGCTGGTCCAGTGGCCGCAGGCCAAGGGTTGTGTACTGGTGGTTGGGCATCAACCCACGTTGGGCCAGACCATTGCCAGCCTGCTGGGACTGAATGCCAGTGAATGCGCCGTCAAGAAGGGTGCGCTGTGGTGGCTGCGGCACCGGGAGCGCGAGGCCGGTGCCCAGACGGTGGTCGTCACCGTGCAATCTCCTGAAGTCCTGTAGTCAGTTCTAATTTGCCTTGGCTGGACGCCCCGTCTTGAGACTGGGGACGACCTGTAACGCGGCGACAAATGCTGCGTCCTGCATGGCTGCAATGGCCTTGATGCCGGCGCGCAATAACTCGGTCTTCTTGACCGGGCTTCCCAGTTTGGCGGCGCGCATTTTCAGCACATCCAGAACTGCATATTCGTCTTTGGGAAAGGTAAAGCTGTCCCGCACCATCTTGGGCTTTTTCGGTTTGGCGGGTTTGGCCGGAGCTGCCGCTTTCGGGGGTTGTGCTACGGGTTTTGCAATCGATTGGACGACTGGTTTCCGCGCCGCTGGTTTGGCAGGCGCAACGCTGGTCTGCGCCTTGGTAGTAGCTGTTTTTTCAAGCGCTTTGGCAGCGGGTTTGGCCGGCGGTTTTGTACGGGTTGTTGCACTTGCCGAAGGCTTGCGTGCGACTTTTTTCTTTTCGATGGTCATGTGGATTGGCTTGAATAAACGGTTTATATAGTTTATATGGTTCACGCGCAGTGGTCAATTTGGCACATGTGCCTGCGCACCCTTGGCGTCCCGCGGCCGCGGATACATCCCACTTTCAAGGTGTCGTGGTCGGGGCTGGAGTCGGACCGGTTTGAACCAGTGTGATGCGTCTTTGCAGACGTTCGGCTTCAGCTGTCTGCCCCGCTTGTGCAGCCCGTTGCATCTGCACACCCAGCCAGGCCAGCAGAGGGCGGCGCCAACCCTGGTGGGACGCGGTGTCCACCGCCTGCCTGGTGGTGGCAGGGTTGGCTTTGCCGGTTTGCAGCAACACGCCAGCGGCGACCAGCAGCGAGAGCGGATCTTCCATGCCCTGCAAGGCACTTGCGTCGCTGGCCGAACGTGACGCGGCCGCCTGTTGGGAGGTGGGCAGCAAAGGAATGCGGGAGGGGGCAAGTTGACCGCGCAGGTAGTCAGCATATGCGCGCTGTGCCTCGGTGGCATCGGGCCTGAGGGCCTCAAAACCGGCGCAGGGCTCGAACACCAGGCTGGCTACGCGGGCGGCGCAGTGCAGCAGTTCGGCGGCCGCCACGGTGTCGACGCGACCGGTGCGTGAAAGTTGCGTACGTGCACGCGCCAGTTCTGCTGTTTCCACACGGGCATTGCCATCGAAGTAAGCCGCAACGGCACGGTCCATGGCGCCCTTGGATTCGAGTTGCCAGTCGGGCGTTTTGGGCGCGTTGGAGCATGCTGGCAACAACAGCGTTGCGCCCAGCACCGCTACGGTCAACATCCGTGTCGCCTTGCGGGTGGCCGCCGGCGCGGCGGGCAAATGGTTTCGGGTCGCGGGATTCATGGCAACTGGATGTCGGTAGTGCGGGCAAAAGGCCATTTGCGGTTGATTTCGTTGACCAGTCCGTCAATCTTGCGCAGGCTACTCTCCACATCGGTCCGCAACGCGCCGAGATCGGCTGTGGCACCCCGGGCGCTGGCACTGATGGCCTGCGCATCCTGCAGCACGACATCCACCTTCTTGATGCTTTCACGGGCTTCACCGAGCAAGGTGTTGAGCTGCACGATGGTGGCGCGGGCTTCGGGCAACACACCCTTGTCGCCAAATACCTGGGTATCGGTCTTGGCGGCCATGCCATCGAGCCTGGCCAGCAGGGTATTGGTGCGGTCCAGCGTGGTGACGATCTTCTTGGCATCCTGCTCATTGCCCAGCAGCACGCCCAGGGCGCCCCCCGGGCCGTTGAGCCGGCCGGTCAGCGTCTGGATATTGCTGAGGCTGCCACCCACGGTGCCACCGCTGCCGGTCAAGGTGTTGAGGTTTTCTATCAGCTCCCGCGCGGCGGCGATGACCTTGGGTATTTCGGCGCTGACGTCGCCTTGCAACACGGTGCGCACGGCGCCGTCAGGCAGCGCAGGGTCGTCCAATACCCCGGTGTAGGCGCGGATATTGGGTGCACCCACCACGCCACGCACCAGCGTGAAAACGCTGCTAGTGCGCAGCCAGTGTGCGTCTTTCTGGGCCACGTCCACCAAAATGCGCACCTTGCCCGTTTCGGCCAGTTCAATGCGGCGCACCCGCCCAATCGGGAAGCCCGAAAAAGTCAGGTCCATGCCGATGACGACACCTTCGGAATCTTCGGCCATCAGCACCAATCGCTGTGTGGCGTCAAACGCGCCACGGGCATACAGCACAAAAAAAACGGCACTGCACAGCAAGGCCAGCACGAAGAGCATCAACAGCCGGGCCTTGAGCTCCAGGTTGGGCGCCGGTGGCGGGAGGGACGGTTCGGTGTCGTTCATGGAATGGGTCGTGACGGGTTCAGAGTCCGTTGTTCAGTCAGTAATAGTTGCCCACCAGCGAAACCGTTTCTATCAACAGTATCACGGTGAACATGCGCACCAGGCCACGCATTTCGGCGCTGGTGCGCACGGTGTTGACGGGCACGCCGCTGGGGCTGCGCATCCCGAACAGCGCCGAGGCCATGGGGATGAGTGATACGGTCAGACAAAAGAATACGGTCTTGAGCACAAAAATCAGCGTCACCGATGGGTTGAACACTTGACCGAACAGGCGCACAAAATTGGCCAGACCCGATGCCGTGAAACCGTAACTCGTCACGTAGGCAGCCACCAGGACCACGGAACTGCTCAGAGTCGCCAACGTGGCGCCCGAAAACAGACCGGCCACCACACGTGGCAGCACTTCACGCTGCAGCTTGCCCCAGTTTTTTTCGGGCTGCGCACCGAGTTGGCCGTTGGCATGCAGGGCCAGCAATTCCGCGCCGTCGGGTATCGTGCAGCGCAGCGCGACAAACAACGCGGCGGTCAGCGGAATCAGTTCCAGAACCAGCACGCGAATGACCACCTGCAGGGCGTATTGCGACAGGCCGTAACTCTGCGCGGTGACCAGAACAATGCGGGTCAGAACCACGGTCACCAGGGCGCAGACCACGGTAAAGCCGAGAAGAATGGGTGCGGTGTTGGTGTAAATGTGGTGCGTCAGTACCGCGCGGTTTGCGCGGTTGTAGCTGGAAGGGGAGAGCGCCAGTACCAGAATGGTGGCGCTGAGTTGCACCAGATGCCACCATTCGACAAAAACCTGCTGGGTTGCACGGCCCGATTGCGCCAGCCAGCGATGCAGGGATACCGTTACAGACATGCGGCCATGATACCTGCGGGCTTTCACCCCGAGCAATGGGAGCCCAATGCAGTGGGTGAGCTTGGGAGTTTGATTAACAACCTAGGACGTTTAATGACCAGGGCGTTTTTTGCCAAGCCTGCGCCTCTTCACGCAGCAGCAGTGCCGATTGTGGAAAGGCATCGGCCCAGCCGGCGCGGCAACGCAACTGCATGGTGCGGCCTTGCACATCCAGACGTTGCAGCGCCATGCCGGCCATATCCGGATCACGTCTGGCATGGCACAGGATGACGGCCAGGCGCAAGGCCATCAATTGGGCCAACAAGTCAGTGTCCGCCAGGCTGGCTTCGATCTTGCGCAGTTTGCCGCGATGTCCCAGCACCAACAGGCTCAGGCGGTGCATTTCGGACAGCGAGAAGCCCATGGCGTCGGCGTTGTCCAGAATATAGGCCCCGTGTTTGTGGTAGTCGCTGTGCGAGATGTGGCTGCCAATCTCATGCAACTGGGCGGCCCAGCGCAATTTGCGCAGATGGCGGTCGCCGTCAACGGATGGCGGCGCGCCGGGAGTAGCCATCAACTGCCCGAACAAATGGGTGGCGACCTTGCCCACACGTTCGCCATGTACACCATCCACGCCAAACTTGCTGGACAGGCGCTGCACGGTATTGACCCGCAGATCGTCATTGCGGTTGCTGGCACCCAGCAGATCACAAATCAGGCCATGGCGCAGGCCGCCGGCGGCCTGGTGCAGGGTATGGATGCCCAGGAGGTCAAAAATTGCGCGGACGATGCTGACGCCCCCGCCGATGATCACCTTGCGGTCTTCGCGCATGCCGGGCAGCTTGAGCCGGTCGGCGCTTTGCGCGGCGATCAATTTGTCCAGCAGCCAGTCCAGGCCGTCCTGTGTCACCGTTCCTGCAGGCCAGCCAGAGGCTACCAGCACGTCCGCAATGGCACCGACCGTGCCGGCGGAGCCATAAGCCGTCTCCCAGCGGTCTGGGTGGTAGGCATCCAGCGCTTCGTCCAGGACCGCCTTGGCCGCTATCTCTGCAACGGCAAATGATTTTTTGGAAAAATGTCCGTCCGGGAAGTAGCGGTTGGACCAGGCAATGCTGCCCACACGGAAGGACTCCATGACCAGAGGCGTCGTGCCCTGTCCCAGTATCAGTTCGGTGGAACGCCCGCCGATGTCCAGCACGATACGCCGCTCGTCGGATTGGGGCAGCATGTGCGCCACGCCTTGGTAGATCAGGCGGGCTTCTTCCCGACCCGATATGACGTTGATGGGAAAACCCAGCATGGTGTTGGCACGCTGCAGGAATACATCCCGGTTGCGGGCCTCGCGCAGGGTTTGGGTGGCCACGGCACGCACTTCGCCGGGTTTATAACCCGCCAGTCGCTCGCCAAACCGGGCCAGGCAGTCCCAGCCGCTTTGCATGGCCTGGGGCGTCAGGTTCCGGTCATCGTCCAGACCGCCGCCCTGGCGTACGGTTTCTTTCAGGTATTCAGTGCGCAGAAAACTGCCATGCTCTACGCGGCCTATTTCGAGTCTGAAACTATTGGACCCCAAATCTACGGCGGCCAGGCGATTTCCCATATGCATCGGTAATGTTCGGTAAAGGATGGATCGACGGCCCGAGCATAGCACCGGCGTTGTCCTTTGCCGATCGACCGCAGGCATCCTATCCAACCAGGCGGCCGTCAGCCGAAATCATGCTTTGCGTGACGTAGGCCGTGCCGCGGCTTCGGTTGTCGGGAGCGATACGAAAGCCGCCCAGGTCCACTGTGCTGCGCCGTGCAAAGGCCTGCAGGGCGGTAGACCGGTTGATAGGGCCGTCCATGTTTTGCAGCACTTCATGGGTATAACGCGCGGCCATGTAGCCGGCCAGGCTCAGCGGAGTCGGCGGCTCGTCGAAGAAGCGGCCCAGCGTGGCACGGTAGGCCCTGACGATGGGCAGACTGGAGTTGACCATGGGCACCACCTGCGTGGCAATCATGGGCGTAAAACGCGACATGCCCATTTGCTGGATGCTTTGCAGGTTCACGTCCGACATGGCAATGATGTAGCGTTGCGCTTCCTGTTTCTCGACCCCCTGTGAGAAACGCACCAGTTCCGGCGTCCCGCCCACGAACAGCAATACACGGGGACTGTCCACCTGCAGCGACTGGGCCAGATCCCGCAAATCGCCGGGCGTGGTGTAGGAGACGATGGAGAGTTTGAGCGCCCTGGCCACCTGCTCCAGATCGGCGCGATAGGCGGCGTGTTCCGCGGCAGAACCATATACCGCACCCACCTGGGTAATACCCATCACCGATAGCGACTTGATGGCGTGGGCGATCTGGTCCTGGCGCGACGCAAAAATGGTGAAGGTGTTGGGTGAGGCCAGTGCCTCGACGTTTTGTAGCCAGGGTGCGACGTGGGGCAGTTCCGGCAATTCACGACCCATGAGCCCCACCAGTTGGGAAGCGGCCCGGTCGCCGGATGTGCCAAAAAGCGCCACGCATTGGGGCGCACTCTTGAGCGATTCAACGGCCGCGCGCAGGCTTGCGGCGGTGCCATCCACTTCAATGACCTGGTGTTTGATGGCGTTGCCCTGCAGGCCACCGCGGGCATTAATCTCCTGCCATGCCGCACGCGATCCGACCAGAAAGTCTTTGGATACGTCGATCTGGCCGGTCGACATGTCGACGATTTGCGCAACGCTAAGCGCACGGCCATTTTTAAGGGGCTGGGCCCAGATGGGAGCTGCTGTAGCGAGACCGAGACCGGTCAGCGTGCGCAGCACAGCGCGGCGGTGGGGGTTTTGCGGAGAAGACATGGCGGAGATCCTTGGCCAAATGGGGAAAGCCATGGCGGACAAGCGCCCACCATGCTATTGTTTTGATAGCTTGTAGCGCAGTTTCCACGAGGGCTAGCGCCTGATTTTATTCAAGGCCCGGTGGCCCGAAGACCACCGAAGCAAGGGCCTTACTTCTTGGGTGGCACCAACACGGTATCGATGGTGTGCACCACGCCGTTGGTCGCGCCCAGGTCGGTTGCCACCACGGCAGCGTTTTCTACCGTAACGAAGTCACCGGCTTTGGCCAGCGCAAGAGTCGCTCCGTTCAGTGTCTTGGTGTTGTTGTTCTTGATATCGACCGCCATCAGCTTGCCCGGTGCGACGTGGTAGCTGAGCACATCCTTCAGCTTTTCGGGGTGCTTGCGCAGGTCGTCCATGGTGGCGGCAGGCACTGCCTTGAAGGCTTCATTGGTCGGAGCGAACACGGTGAACGGGCCGCCGGACTTCAGAGTTTCGGACAGGCCGCCTTGCGCAACCAGGGTGTTGAAGGTGCTTAGGGAGGGATTGCCAGCCACGCTGTCGGCCAGGTTGACCGGTGTGGGCGTTGTGGCGCATCCGACCATTGCCAGCGCGATGGCTGCTGTGAAGGCGCTGCGGCGAAGGGTTGTGAAGGTGTTGTTCTGCGACATGGTGCATTCCGTTGGTTGAAGACGGTGTAGCGTAGAAATGTCTCATGACGGACATGTGACAGATTTTTGAAGGTTTGGAGACACGTTCCTGACCCTGCACCCGAGGGACTGGCATGTCAAAAATCAAGTAATGTGTCACAGACCTGTCATAAAAGCTTCTTAAAGTTCTCCCATTCCTTCATCAATCGCACAAAGGTTATCCATGCAAATTGTTTCCAAACTGCCGCTGTTGTCCTTGATCCTGGCCACCACATGGGGCTTTGCCGGCGCGGTTGGCGCGCAGGAGATCACCGGCGCAGGCGCCACCTTCCCGGCACCCATCTATTCCAAGTGGGCTGCGGAGTACAACAAGGCCACCGGCGTCAAGGTCAACTACCAGTCCATCGGTTCTGGTGGTGGCATCAAGCAGATCGACTCCAAGACGGTGGATTTTGGTGCGTCCGATATGCCCCAGACCGATGAGGTGTTGAAGGCCAAGGGTCAGATGCAGTTTCCTACGGTGATGGGTGGCGTGGTCCCGGTGATCAACGTCAAGGGTATTGAGCCCGGCCAACTCAAGTTGACGGGCCAGTTGTTGGGCGACATTTTCCTGGGCAAGGTAGCGCGTTGGAATGATCCTGCGATCAAGGCGCTGAACCCCGGTTTGGCACTGCCGGATGCGGCCATCGCCCAAGTTCGCCGTGCGGACGGTTCTGGCACCACCTTCATCTTCACCAACTACCTGAGCAAGGTTAATCCAGAGTGGAAGTCCAAAGTGGGCGAGGGCACGGCCGTGAACTGGCCTGTCGGCGCGGGTGGCAAGGGTAATGAAGGCGTGGCGGCTTTTGTGTCGCGCCTGCCCAATTCCATGGGCTATGTGGAGTACTCCTACGTCAAGCAGAACAAGATGAACTACGCCATGGTGCAAAACGCGGCGGGCAACTATGTGAAGCCTGAGGATGACACCTTCAAGGCCGCAGCAGCCGGTGCCGATTGGGCCAAGTCCTTCTACCAAATCTTGACCAACCAGCCTGGCAAAGATGCGTGGCCCATCTCGGGTGCAACCTTCGTGCTGATGCACACCAAGCAGGACAAACCTGCCAACGCGACCGAAGTGCTGAAATTCTTCAGCTGGGCCTACAAGAACGGCGACAAGACTGCCGCAGACCTGGACTATGTGCCCATGCCCAAGCCCGTGATTGCGGCAATTGAAAAATCCTGGGGTGAGATCAAGGACACCGCTGGCAAGCCAGTGGCGTTCAAGTAGGCCGGTTGGGGTTGAATAGGGATCTGTGAGGGAAAACAACCATGTCCACTACACTTGCACACGACGATTTTTCCTCCAATTCCTCTGCAATTTCGACGGCTCGCGCAATGATTCAACCTCCACCTGCCAAAAAAGCCCGGTCGGGTCCCTGGGCTGACCTTGTTTTTGGCTGGCTGGCCAAAGGCGCTGCATTGCTCACCCTGGGCATGCTGGTTGCGATCCTGGGATCGCTCACCATCAGTGCATGGCCGGCCATCAGCAAATACGGCCTGGGTTTTCTGACCAGCACCACCTGGGACCCCGTCAAGGAAGAATTTGGCGGTCTGGTGATGATTTATGGCACCTTGGCCACGTCATTTATTGCGCTCTTGATCGCGGTGCCCGTCAGTTTTGGCATTGCGCTGTTCCTGACCGAACTTTCGCCCGCATGGCTCAAACGGCCGCTGGGCACGGCGATTGAATTGCTAGCGGCTGTGCCATCCATTGTGTATGGCATGTGGGGCTTACTGGTGTTCGGCCCGGTACTGGCGACCTATGTCCAACAACCCTTGCAGGCCGCATTTTCTGGCGTGCCTTACCTGGGGGCGTTTGTGTCTGGACCGCCTGTGGGAATTGGCATTTTGTCGGCCGGCATCATTCTGGCCATCATGATCATTCCTTTCATCGCCGCAGTGATGCGCGATGTGTTTGAGGTAACGCCCGCCTTGCTGAAAGAATCGGCCTACGGATTGGGCGCTACGACGTGGGAGGTTGTTTCCAAGGTGGTGTTGCCCTATACCAAGGCAGGTGTCATAGGCGGCATCATGCTGGGCCTGGGCCGGGCCATTGGTGAAACCATGGCCGTCACTTTTGTGATCGGCAATTTCAACCAACTGGACTCCTTGAGTTTGTTCCAGGCCGCCAACAGTATCACCTCCGCGTTGGCCAATGAGTTCGCCGAAGCGGGCGAGGGCTTGCACCAGGCGGCGCTGATGTACCTGGGTCTGGTGCTCTTCTTCATTACCTTTGTGATCCTGTCACTGTCCAAACTATTGCTTGCCCAACTGCGCAAAAACGAAGGAGCCAAGACATGACGGCGAGGGCACAACGCATGAAAGCGTCCAAATTTGCGCGTCGCAAACGCGTGAACCAGTTGGCAACCGGTTTGGCGTTGACCGCCATGGCCTTTGGGCTGTTTTGGCTGTTCTGGATCCTGTGGGAGACCATTCGCCTGGGGCTTGGCGGCTTATCAGTTGCCACGTTTACCCAGATGACACCTCCACCGAACGATGAAGGTGGTTTGGCCAACGCGATTTACGGTTCTTTTGTCATGGTGGCCTTGGCAACCGGATTGGGAACACCGGTCGGCGTGATGGCTGGTATCTATCTGGCGGAGTTCGATACCAAGAGCTGGCTGGCGTCGTTGACCCGTTTTGTCAATGACATCCTGTTGTCGGCACCATCGATTGTGATCGGGCTGTTCGTGTACGCGGTGGTTGTGTCCCGCTTCAAGTCCTTCTCCGGTTATGCCGGTGTTCTGGCGCTGTCCTTGCTGGTGATTCCGGTGGTGATACGCACCACCGAGAACATGCTGCAGCTGGTGCCACCGGGTCTGCGTGAAGCGGCCTACGCGCTGGGTGCTCCCAAATGGAAGGTCATTTTGAGCATTACGCTCAAGGCGGCGAGAACGGGTGTCATCACCGGTGTCTTGCTGGCGGTGGCCCGCATCGCGGGTGAGACGGCGCCCTTGCTGTTTACGGCCTTGAGCAACCAGTTCTGGACCAGCAGCCTGAGCGAGCCCATGGCCAGCCTGCCGGTGACCATATTCAAATTCGCGATGAGCCCCTATGAAAACTGGCAGAAGCTGGCCTGGGCTGGCGTCTTCATCATTACCGCAGCGGTCCTGGGTCTGAATATTCTGGCGCGTGTGCTGACCCGCACGAAGATTTAAGTTCCGTTACAGAAACAAATTCGAAAACATCCCATGCTGAATATTTCTACCGCACCCGAGAAAACCAAGATCGCCGTCAAGGATCTGAATTTTTTCTACGGCAAGTTCCACGCCCTTAAAAATATCAATCTCGAAATACCCCAGAACAAGGTGACCGCCTTCATTGGACCGTCCGGTTGCGGCAAGTCCACGTTGTTGCGTGTGTTCAACCGCATGTTCGAGCTGTATCCCGAACAGCGGGCCGAGGGCCAGATTCTGTTGGACGGTGAAAACCTGTTGACCAGTAAGGAAGATGTTGCGCTGTTGCGCGCCAAGGTCGGTATGGTTTTTCAGAAACCCACGCCCTTCCCGATGTCGATCTTCGACAACATTGCCTTTGGTGTGAAGTTGTTCGAGTCCCTCAACACCACCGACATGGAAGAGCGGGTCGAATGGGCCTTGCGCAAATCGGCGTTATGGACCGAAGTCAAGGACAAGCTGCACCAAAGCGGCTCCAGCCTGTCGGGTGGGCAGCAGCAACGTTTGTGTATTGCGCGGGGCATTGCGATCAAGCCCGAGGTTCTGTTGCTGGACGAACCCTGCTCGGCACTGGACCCTATTTCGACCGCCAAGGTCGAAGAGTTGATTGTCGAGTTGAAGAGCGACTACACCGTTGTCATCGTCACACACAACATGCAGCAGGCAGCGCGTTGCAGTGACTACACGGCCTATATGTATTTGGGTGATCTGGTGGAGTTTGGCGCGACGGAACAGATGTTCTTCAAACCCACGCGCAAAGAGACGGAAGACTACATCACGGGCCGCTTTGGCTGATGTAGGGGGCTGGCCGCAGCGATGCAGCGGCCGAATGTGATGTCAATAGATTGGAAGGTGACATATGGCAGACAAACACTTATCAACGCAGTTCGATAGCGAACTGACCTCCGTCTCATCCCAGGTCATGGAGTTGGGCGGACTGGTGGAGTCGCAAATTCGGCGTGCCATCTTCGCGTTGTCGCAGTTCAGCGTGGAGGTCGCCAATGAGGTGACCGCCAACGAAGCACGCGTCAACGCCATGGAAATCGAAATCGACCGCGATCTCTCGTCCATCATTGCGCGGCGCCAGCCGACGGCGCGCGATTTGCGCCTGCTGATCGCGATCTCCAAGACCACGGCCAACCTTGAGCGCGTAGGCGATGAGGCGGAAAAAATCGCCCGCATGGTGCGCTCCATCATCCAGAGCGGATCGCCCCGGGCGCTGCCGTCCTTGGAGCTGCGCGTCGCAG
Source organism: Pseudomonadota bacterium (assembly GCA_040384785.1). GTDB lineage: Bacteria > Pseudomonadota > Gammaproteobacteria > Burkholderiales > Burkholderiaceae_C > Allorhodoferax. The sequence continues at coordinate 33,640 of JAZKIR010000049.1, read as the reverse complement.
CCGATCTGGCGTCGGGCCTGCTCAACAAGGCGCTGGACGCCTTTGCCCGGCTCGACGTCGCGGCAGCGGTGGCCATCTTGAAAGAAGACGACCTGATTGACGCAGAGTTCGATGGCTTTGTGCGCAAGCTCATCACCTACATGATGGAAGACCCGCGCATGATTTCGCCCAGCCTGGATCTGCTGTTCCTGGCCAAGGCCATAGAGCGTATTGGTGACCACGCCAAGAACATTGCCGAGTTCATCATTTACGTCGTGAAGGGTGAGGATGTGCGCCACACCACGATGGAAAAAATTGAGTCGGTGGTCAAATGAACCCCCACGCTCTGCACTTTGTGTCATCGCGTCCCCCCGAGGGGGTTGAACGCTCCCTTGGGGCGGTCCAGCGGGAGGCTTCATGAGAAACATGCCTTCTGTACTGGTGGTCGAGGACGAGTCTGCTATTGCGGAACTGATTGCTGTCAACCTGCGGCACAACGGCTTTCGGCCCATTTGGGCCAGTGACAGTGTCACGGCCCAGCGGGACCTGGATGCGAGTCTTCCTGATTTGATTCTGCTGGACTGGATGCTGCCTGGCGAAAGCGGCCTGGTGCTGGCCAAACGCTGGCGCGCAGACCCCCGCACCCAGGCGGTGCCATTGATCATGTTGACGGCACGCGGTGACGAGGCCGATCGTGTTGCAGGCCTGGACGCGGGTGCGGATGACTACATCGCCAAACCGTTCTCCACCAAAGAGCTGCTGGCGCGCATCCGCGCCGTGTTGCGGCGCCGAACGCCGGAGCAGGCAGGCGAAGTGCTGAGCATTGGCGCCTTGGTGCTGGATCCGGGCACCCACCGCGTGTCATTTGAGGAGCGGCCGTTGAAACTGGGTCCCACCGAGTTCAAACTATTGCATTACCTGATGGGCCATGCGGAACGTGTGCACAGCCGAGCCCAGTTGCTGGACAAGGTATGGGGCGACCATGTGTATATCGAGGAACGCACGGTGGACGTGCACGTCAAGCGCTTGCGCGAGGCGCTGCATGCGGCTGGTGCCATGGTGGAAACGGTTAGGGGCGCCGGTTACCGCTTGACCGCTACGCCAGTGCCAACACCGGTCACCGCTGAAAAAGCCGGCACGTAGTCGCGTTATCGATATCGCATGTACTGGCGGCTTTTTTCATTGGTGTTGTGCCAGGCCGGTGCTGCCTGTCTGGGATGGCTGGTTGCGCCGCAGGGGGATAAATGGCAGATGACCCTGGCGATGACGTTGGGCGGCAGCTACCTCTGGTTTGTGCTGGACAGCGTGCGCGGGTTGCGATTGCTGCGCTGGTTGCAGGCGGGGGCCGTATCCGATCTGGCCATTGGTAACGGGCTCTGGGGCGAAGCCTATGAGCGCGTGCGCCGCATGCTGCGTGCCAGCTCCCGTCTGACCGTTGAGAGCGAAAGCCGGTTGACGGATTTTCTGGCGGCGTTGCAAGCGTCGCCGAACGGCGTGGTGTTGCTGGATTCAGAGGCTCGCATCGAGTGGTTCAACCAGACCGCGGCGGAGCACTTTGGTTTTGATGCACGGCGTGACCTGCTGCAGCACTTTGGCAATCTGGTGCGCGACCCGGGTTTTGCCGCATACATGGCTGAGCGCGATTTTTTGCATGGTGTCACCATGCCGGGCCGGGAAAGCAGTAATGCAAAGCCGGTAACGCTGTCAGTCAATTTGCATCCATATGGCGATGGCCGTTTGCTGCTGCTGTCCAGGGACATCACCGCGGTAGAGCAGGCGGAAGCCATGCGGCGCGATTTTGTCGCCAATGTTTCGCACGAAATCCGCACGCCGTTGACGGTGCTGGCCGGATTTGTAGAAACGCTGCAGACGTTGCCGTTGAACGACCAGGAGCGCCAGCGCTACCTGGGGCTGATGTCGCAGCAGGCCACACGCATGCAAACATTGGTCAGCGATCTGCTCACGCTGTCGCGCCTCGAAGGCAGCCCACTGCCTTCGGTGCACGAATGGGTATCTGGCGATGTATTGATGCAGCAGTGTGAACAGGATGCGCGGGATCTCTCGCACTTGTTATGGGCAGAGTCGCACGATTTGCGGTTCGCCTGTGCCCAGAGCTGCGAAATTGCTGGCTCCCCGCTGGAACTGCACAGTGCGATGTCGAATTTGATTGGCAATGCGATTCGTTACACGCCGTCACAGCGCCGCATCGATGTGGGTTTCAAGTCCACGTCAGAAGGTGGTGCCGTGTTTTTTGTCAAGGACCAGGGGGCTGGTATTGCTCAAGAGCATATTCCGCGGTTGACAGAGCGTTTTTACCGGGTTGACAGAAGCCGTTCCCGCGAAACGGGTGGAACCGGCCTGGGTCTTGCCATTGTTAAACACGTGGCCCAGCGGCACGGGGCTGAACTCACGATCGACAGTGTGCCCGGCAAGGGGTCAACTTTTTCGCTGACATTTCCGCCGCAACGGGTCCGATTAGCGCTGGAGGTAGCGGCTATTCACTAGCGGCGGGTGCCTGCCGTTTGAAAAGCACGACCGACTCGCCTTTGTTGGCAGGGTGTTCTATGAACTCTTGCAGAGTCCATGTTGACAAGTTGATATTGGAAGGTGCAGATTGGTCTGGTAGCGGCTCGACCAGCAACCAAGGACATTTCGCACGGGTTTGCATCGGCAACAGATGGAGATTGCCGTAAAACTGAAACGCTGCAATTTGTCCCTGCCCAAGCCCTAGAGTCTCCACGCAACCTGGCGTCGTCAATTGCGACTTTGTCCGCTGTACCAGCACCGTGTAACTTTGGGCATAGTTAAGCGCAGGCATCCACAAGGTCATGAATAGCAACCAGCTCAATGTGGCCCCACCGGCTGGCAGGACTAGACTCTTCCATATGGCAGCGCGGTGGCGACCGACACGCCATTTCACCAGCCCCATCCAAGCGACCGTGGCAACGGATGCGATAGCAAAGGTGAAGAAGGAAAAACTGGCTTCGAAGCCCGGGGCCAGGCGGGCCACATTGGCTGCTGGTTGTGCGGGAACACCCGTTTGCATCGCAAACCAGACTACCCAAATAGTGAACGCGCAGCCTGAGAAGAACAGCAATGTGAACCAGTCAATCAGAGCGGAAACCTGGCGCTTCAGGGTGGGCAGGGCGAAGGCCGCGAGAGTGGCCAGTGCCGGCAGGGCGAGCAGCAAGGTACGGTCGGAGGAGCCGGTTATCAGTGTGGCCACCACACACACAATGACAAACCAAGCCGGAAGCGCAATGTGCCGGCTGATACGGCGGTTGAACAGCTGGTAGCGCCAGCGCCACAGGGTCCAAAGGGTCAAGGGCCATGCTGGCCAGGTAAACCACACCAGTAACTGCACATAGCCGCTCCAGTCGCCCCACAGCGCGCGCGGCAGTTCAATTTTCCAACGCAATAGACCCAAGGCAACAGCCAGTGTTGCACTGACCAGTGTGGTCAGTGCGATGGCGATGCTTTCCCTGGTGATGCGGCGGTTGCGTGCCGTATCGGGGATGTCTTCTGAGCGGTCAACATAGTGGAGCAGGCTGCTACCAAGTCCGAACAGTATTGCCAGGGTGGGTGCACCTGATAGCGTCAGACCGATCAGACCCAGTGCAGCCGCGACTGCGGGTCCGCGTCGGCGGTAAGGGAGTGCGCCCATCGCATAAAAGAAGAGCGACGCACATCCCAGCTGCGCTAAGGCTGGTGTCGCCTCGTGTGCAAGTTGCGCTAGCCCCAAGCAGGCGATGAAGGCCAGCAGTCCCCCATCGGCCATGGCGCGTGCATAGTCCGCTGGCAGGGCTTCTCCACCGAAGGCAAAGGGGACGGGCTGCGCTAGCGGATTGCGTGCAAGGTAGTAGGTTCCGTACCAGGTGGCCAGCATGGCCAGCCCCAGCAACATCGCAAATGGGATTCGGACGGCGAAGTCTGCGTTGAGCCAAGCGGGGGCGATTTGCATTGCCCACGCACCCAACCAGTACGGCAATACCGCGGGGTTTTCGGGGGGCATGCCCGTCAATGTGGGGGCCAGCCAATTGGAAGTACCTTGCACCAACTCTGCCATAAAGCCCAGAGCCGCCATGTCTTCGCTTTTCCAGGCGTCGCGTCCCAGGAAACCTGGCAAGGCATAAGCAAAGCACAGCAGAAACAGGGCCCAGCGCGGGAGGCGTCTGGCACCTGCCTGGGTGACGATGGCGGGATTGGGGTGGTTCACGGATTCAGATGCATAAAAAAAGCAGCGCGGAAATCCGGGCTGCTTTTTTGGTGACGATTCAGGCCAAAACCTGAAGTCGAATTACTTGGCCGCTGTAACAGCAGTTTTGCCGAAACGGTTACGAAAGCGCTCCACGCGTCCACCCATGTTGTCCACGGATTTTTGTGTACCGGTGTAGAAAGGATGCGATTCGCTGGTGGTATCCAGCTTGTACAGAGGCAGCTTGCGGCCATCTTCCATATCGATCATCTCTTTGGTGTTGGCGCAAGAACGTGTCACAAACTTGAAGTTGTTCGACATGTCCATGAAACACACTTCACGGTAATTGGGGTGAATGCCTTCTTTCATACTATCTCCATCAGTTGCGCCAGCCGCGCCGGCCAATCCAGCGTACTTTTCGCGTAAACCCAATATTATAACCCATCCAGTACGGACGCCATTGACAAAGGTGTGCGATGCACGCCTAGTGTGCTACAAGCCGTGGGGGCAATTTGCCGCCGGGCCGCCCCAAGGCAAATTAGCCCCCTGGGGGGCAGCGACCCGCGCAGCGGCGGAGCGTGGGGGCACCGTTCAGCCGCCCCGGCGCATCATGTCGAAGAACTCGCCATTGGTCTTGGTGGCACGCATTTGCTTGAGTACCATTTCCATGGCTTCCACTTCGTCCATGTTGTACAAAAACTGGCGCAGGATGCGGGTCTTTTGCAGAATTTCGGGCTGCAACAGCAGTTCTTCGCGGCGGGTGCCGCTGCGGTTGAGCTGGATGGATGGGAATACGCGCTTTTCGTACAGACGGCGATCCAGATGGATTTCGGAGTTGCCGGTGCCCTTGAATTCTTCAAAGATCACTTCGTCCATGCGGCTACCGGTGTCGACCAAAGCGGTGGCGATGATGGTCAGCGAGCCGCCTTCTTCGACATTGCGGGCCGCACCCAGGAAGCGCTTGGGGCGTTGTAGAGCGTTGGAATCCACACCACCGGTCAAGACCTTGCCGGAGGATGGCACCACGTTGTTGTAGGCGCGGGCCAGACGGGTGATCGAGTCCAACAGGATGACCACGTCTTTTTTCAGTTCGACTAGGCGCTTGGCGCGCTCAATCACCATTTCGGCGACGTGCACATGGCGGGCGGCCGGCTCGTCGAAGGTGGAGGCAATCACCTCACCCTTGACGGTGCGCTGCATTTCTGTCACTTCTTCTGGGCGCTCGTCAATGAGCAAGACCATCAGGTAGCTGTCGGGGTAGTTGGCGGAAATGGCGTGCGCAATGTGCTGCATCATCACCGTCTTGCCACTCTTGGGCTGCGCAACGATCAGCGCTCGCTGGCCTTTGCCTATGGGTGCAATGATGTCGATGACGCGACCGGTGATGTTTTCTTCGCCCTTGATATCCTGCTCAAGGCGCATCTGCACCTTGGGGAACAAAGGCGTCAAATTTTCGAACATCACCTTGTGTTTATTCTCTTCGGGGCCACCACCGTTGACCTTGTCCAGCTTGTTCAGTGCAAAGTAGCGCTCGCCATCCTTGGGCGTGCGGACTTCGCCTTCGATCATGTCGCCGGTGTGCAGATTGAAGCGGCGCACCTGGCTGGGGCTGATGTAGATGTCGTCGGTGCTGGCGGTGTAGCTGGTGTCGGGGCTGCGCAGGAAGCCGAAGCCGTCGGGCAGGATTTCGAGCACGCCGTCGGCGAAGACCTGTTCGCCGGCGCGGGCGCGCTTCTTGATGATGGCGAACATCAGCTCCTGCTTGCGCATGCGGCCGGTGTTTTCAATCTCAAGCTCTTCGGCTTGCTTGAGGACTTCCGACACGTGCAGTGCCTTGAGTTCGTTTAAGTGCATGGAATGGGTCCCGTAGGGGAAATGACCGAAAGTTCGGAGTAATGAGAAGAAATGCAGGGGAGAGGGGGGGTGAGGCAAGACCTGTCACTTGGCCTCGGTGTTCTTAGCCCGGGAAGCGGGACCAGCCCTTGTGGGTTGCTGGTAAACGGTTTGAATTATGACAGGAAATTGCCCCCACGCTCCACCGTTTCACGGGTCGCTGCCCCACGAGGGGGCTAATTCCCCTTGGGGCGGCCCTGCGGGGAATTGTTTTTCAGTGGTGGCGACGGGAAGATTACGCCAACTGTTGGTCAATGAAGGCAACCAACTGGGCCTTGCTCAAGGCGCCGACCTTGGTGGCGGCCAATTGACCGTCTTTGAACAGCATCAGCGTGGGGATACCGCGAATGCCAAATTTGGCCGGAATTTCGCGATTTTCGTCCACGTTCATCTTGGCAATATTGAGCTTGCCTTCATATGCGGTGGAGACTTCGTCCAGAATCGGGGCAATCATTTTGCAAGGGCCGCACCATTCGGCCCAATAGTCCACCAAAATCGGTTGTGCAGACTTCAGCACATCTTCTTCAAAAGTGGCATCGGTTACGTGTTTGATCAGGGCGCTGGCCATGGAGGTTCCTTTTGGAGTTTGCGATACATCTAAAGTGGCGGCCATTGTGACAGAAACCAAGATCTTTCCAGGTATCCGCTGGCTATGACGGGCATAGTAAAAAACGATTCCTTGGCCGCAGTGGTGACCGATCAGGCGGGGCAACACGCCTCTCTGCTGCTGTGGACACGACCCGGTGAAGGGCTTCTGGATCGTCTCCAGAACGAAATTCGGCAACGCCAAGCGCATCCGGCGCGCACGCTGATTTTGCTGCCCTATGCGCAATTGCGACCGGTGGCGTTGCGGCTGTGGACACAACGCTTCCCCGACGGTTTTGCCCCGCAGTTTGAGACCACGCAGAACTGGAGTGCCAGCCTGGGTTGGCCAAGACCAGGGGCGACAGATATTGCGTTCGATATGGCGCAGGACATGTTGACGGCGTCGGCATTGTTGCGCGCCGCGGGGCTGGGCGCGCAAAACGACGCGTTGGCGGGCTTGCTGGTGCAGGCCGCCCACCAATTGGGACCACTCGCTGCGGCCTGTGGCCCCCACGAACGCAGCAATTGGGTGCTGGAAGCGCGCCGTGATGCGGTCTTGGGCATGGAGGCTCCCGCATTGGCGACGGAGGCCGCTCTTGCGCGTATCGCCGTCGAATGGGCGGCCCAATCGGCCTATACCAGTGACATGCTGTTCGATGCCGGCGTGCAGTCCAGTGTGGATTGTTTGCTGGTGGTGCAGGGATTGGCCGCGGACCCCCTGTTGCCGGCTCTGCAGCAGTTTTGGGGGCAGCGTATGGCCAGTCTGGCGTTAGCCGGTAGCGTGTCCGCGACAACTGCCAGCGACACCGGTGTGCTCGCCTGGCATGCCTGCCAGGACGCCGAAGACGAGGCGCAGCGTACTGCGGCATGTGCCATTGCGCATATTGCCGCTGGGCGTTTCCCTTTGGCGCTGGTGTCCTCGGACCGCGCATTGACGCGCCGGGTCCGCTCCATGCTGGAAAGCGCCGATGTGCAGATCCGTGACGAGAACGGCTGGAAGCTGTCGACCAGCCTTGCTGGGGCGCAAGTCATGGCGGTACTCAAGGCGGCGGTGTGGAACGCGTCCAGTGACGCGGTGCTGGCCTGGCTCAAGGCTGCGCCGTCGTTCGCGACTGCTGCCTTGGAACTGGAGCCCGCCATTCGGCGCGACCAGAGCAGCCATTGGCGTGGCGTGGCCAGAGGGGCCACCGTGTTGAAGCTGGCAAACAGCGTGCAGATGCTTGCGGATGTTGACGCCGTGCGTGCAGGCTTGCAAACCAGCCGTACCTTGGCCTCGTGGCTCGATGCCTTGCGCTCAGCGCTGCAAGCCAGCGGCATGTGGGATCCGTTGCAGACTGATATTGCCGGTACCTCGGTATTGGCGGCACTGCGTTTGGCAGGCCCCGCGCTGCAGGCGTGGACGGGCTTGGCGCAACAGGCATTGTGGTCCACGCGGCGCATGGAGCTTGCGGAATTCACCCAGTGGGTGAACCAGGCGTTGGAAGGCGCCAGCTTCTCGCCTCCCTACCCGCAGCACGAACAGCTGGTCATTTTGCCCATGAGCCAGATGTTGGGGCGCCCGTTTGCGGCCGTGGTGCTGGCGGGCTGCGACGAGGTGCGTTTGAACCCTTCGCCCGAACCACCCGGTGGTTGGACCGCCGCCCAGCGCGCCGCGCTGGGGCTACCGTCACGTGATGACTTGCAGGCCATCGCCTTGGCGGCCTGGCAGCATGCACTGCAAACGCCTGTTTGCGACGTGCTGTGGCGCTGCAGCGATGAGGCGGGTGAAACCCTGCTGCCCAGCGTCCTGGTGCAGCAGGTGCAATTGGCCAGCGGTAATCCGCCCGGGGCCGAAGATCCCCGGCTGAGCCGGGCGGTCGCGTCCGCGCCGGTGGCTCCGCCACAACCTGTAGGGCAGTTGTTGCCGGTCAGCCATTTGTCGGCCAGCGCCTACGAAGACTTGCGCAACTGTCCGTACCGTTTTTTTGCGCTGCGCCAGCTCGGTCTGCAATCCGTGGACGAGCTGGATGCCAGTGTTGACAAGCGGGACTTTGGTCTGTGGCTGCATGAAGTGCTGAAGCGATTCCATGAAGCCTTGGCGCCACTCCATCAACCCGATGTGGACACGAAACTGCAACTGCTCAACGATGCCAGCGTGGCGACCACCGAGTCCATGGGTCTGGGCGAAGGCGAGTTCCTGCCCTTTGCCGCGGCCTGGCCGACCGTGCGCGATGGCTACTTGCGTTGGCTGGCACGCCACGAAGCCGGCGGTGCCACATTCAACAGCGCGGAAGTTGCTCAAACCCAGCGCGTTGGGCCCGTGAAACTGCTAGGGCGTATTGACCGCATAGACCACATGGCCGATGGATCGGTGCTGGTGCTGGACTATAAAACCGAAGCCGGCGCCAAAACGGCGACCCGCATCAAGGACCCGTTGGAAGACACGCAGCTTGCCTTCTATGCCGCCTTGCTGCCAGAGGACACCTTGCAGGCCGCGTATGTCAACGTGGGTGAAAAAGACGCCACCAAGTCCTACGCCCAGCCCGATGTGGTGGAGGCGCGGGATGCATTGATAACCGGCATCCTGCAGGATATGGAACGTATTGCCCAAGGTGCGGCCCTGCCGGCCCTTGGCGAGGGCGCCACCTGTGACTTTTGCCAGGCCCGTGGCCTGTGCCGCAAAGACTTCTGGAAATGAATAGCCCCCACGGTCGCCCATTGCATGTGGCTCTCTGCCCCCCGAGGGGGCCGCATTTTTTCTTGGGGCGGCCCGGCGAAAAAACCTCATGACTCAAGCAGCCTTCGAACACAACGGCGCCACTGTCGAGCGCGCCCGCTTCTACGCCATCGCCTGCGACCCGCGCCGCAGCGTCGCGGTGGAGGCCTGTGCCGGTGCTGGCAAGACCTGGATGCTGGTGTCGCGCATCGTCCGCGCACTGCTGGAAGGCAGCGCGCCGCATGAGATTCTGGCCATCACCTTCACTAAAAAAGCGGCGGGCGAAATGCGCCAGCGCCTGCAGGAATGGTTGCTGCACTTTGCACAGCAGAGCGACGCTGAACTCCGCCAGGAGTTGACCAACCGCGGACTGACCCAGGAGCCCACGGCCGCGCAACTGCACACCCTGCGTGGCCTGCACCAGGCCTTGCTGTTGACCGGGCGGCCGGTGCAGATACGCACCTTCCATAGCTGGTTCGCAGCTCTGCTGCGTAGCGCGCCACTGCAGGCCCTGGGGGATCTGGGTCTGCCAAGCCAATACGAGTTATTGGAAAACGACGCCAAGGCCGTGGCACTGGTCTGGCCCCGTTTTCAGGCCGACGTGGCCGCGGAACCGGACGCACGCCAAGACTACCTGGACGCCGTTGCCACCCATGGCCGCCACCAGACACAGAAGGCGCTGGAAGCCGCGTTAAACAAGCGTGTGGAATTTGCGCTGGCAGATGAACACGGCATCGTCGATGCCTCGGTGTTGCACTTCACGCAGCAGTTTCCCGACTTGGCCGGCGTGCTTGCGCCAAAGGACTTGCTGGATAGTGCGCGTGTGCGCGGCCTGCTGCTGGATGCAGCCCGGCTGTTGGGCGCGTCTACGCTGAAGACATGCCTGGAGGCTGCTACTGCGCTGGAGCAGGCCGTCACCGCGGGAGACATGGCTGCTGCCCAAGACGCGCTGCTCACGCAAAAAGGAACATCACGCAAGCTCAGCGACAAGGTCGTGGGCATTGAGACCGTGCGCCAGGCGCAGGACTGTCTGATCGAGATTGCCCAGGCGCAAGCCCAGCATGAGGCATGGCTGCACCAGCAGCGCATGGCACGCCTGACGCGTTTGCTGGTTGTGGAATACGCCCAACTCAAGCGCGAGCGTGGCTGGATAGACATGGGCGACCTGGAGCGCTCTGCGCTGGCGCTGATGTCGGATGACGTGCTCAGCGGTTGGGTGCAAGAGCGGCTGGATGCCCGTGTGCGCCACCTGCTGATCGACGAGTTTCAGGACACCAATCCGCTGCAGTGGCAGGCGCTGAGCGCCTGGCTGTCCAGTTATGCCGGCGCCGGCAACGCGCCCAGCGTGTTCTTGGTGGGCGACCCCAAGCAAAGCATTTACCGTTTTCGCCGGGCCGAGCCGCAGGTGTTCAAGGCCGCGCAACGCTTTGTGGCCGATGGTCTGGGTGGCGACTTGCTGAGCTGTGACCACACACGGCGCAATGCACCCGCCATCATGGGGCTCGTCAATGCCGTTATGGCCGAGGCCCAGGAGGCCCGCGAGTTTGAAGGCTTTCGGGCACATAGCACCGAGTCACAGGAGGCTGGTGCCATCTTCAAGCTGCCGCGTATCGCGCGGGCTTTGGAAGAGGGTACCGCGATGGACGACCCCGTCTCCGCCTGGCGCGATTCCCTGACTACGCCGCGGCTGATTGCCGAAGAAACCCGCAAGACGCTGGAGTGCCGCCAGGCCGCTCGGTGGCTGGCCCAGCAATTGCATGCTGGTGTCCTAAGACCGCAACACATCATGGTGCTGGCCCGCAAGCGCGAGCGCCTCGGACTGATGCAGGCAGAACTGGCTGCACTGCGCATTCCGGCCCAGCAACCCGAAAAAAACGAGCTGGCCGACATGCCCGAGGTGCAGGACCTTGTGGGCCTGCTCGATGCCCTGGTGTCGCCGGCGCATGATTTGTCGCTGGCCCGGGCGCTGAAGTCGCCGCTGTTTGGCGTCAGCGATGACGACCTGGTGCAACTGGTGTTGCGCCAGCGCGCCCTGCAGGCCGCCGCCCGCTCGCAGGCGCAAGCCTCGCTGTTTGATGATGCAGACGCGCCAGCCGCAGCACCCGTCAGGCTCAGTTGGTATCAGGTCCTGCAGCAAGCCTCCGGTTTGCCGCCGGCTCTGGCACCACTGGGTGCCGTGCTGGCGCTGTGGAAAAGCTGGGTCGATACCCTGCCGCCGCACGACGCACTCAGCGCCATCTTCCACGACGGTGACGTGCTGGCGCGTTTTGCCGCCGCCACGCCGGCCAACCAGCGCGAAGCGGTGCTGGCCAATCTGCGCGCACTGTTGTCGGCGGCACTGCAGATCGATGGCGGGCGCTATGTTACGGCCTATGCACTGGTGCGCGCCCTGCGCGCCGGGGGCATCCGGGCGCCGGTGCGGGCCGATGCGCAGGCCGTGCGGCTGTTGACGGTTCACGGCGCCAAAGGTCTGGAGGCGCCGCTGGTTTTACTGCTGGACACCGATGGCGAGGCCCTGAAGGCGCAGACCATGGGTGTGCTGGTGGATTGGCCGGGTGAGGCGGCCTATCCCCAGCGTTTTGTCTATCTTGCCAGCGAATCCAAACCCCCGGCCTGCGTGGCCGACGTGTTGGCCGTCGAGCAAGCCGCCAGGCGCCGTGAAGAGTTGAACGCGCTGTATGTGGCGCTGACCCGCACACAGCGCACGCTGGTGTTGTCCAGCCTAGAGCCGCATATTGGCAACCCCGCCAGTTGGTGGCAGCGGCTGCAGGCCCATGCCGATGATGCGCCGTGGCAGGGAACGGGCGCGGTGGTGGCAAGCTCCGAAAGTGTCGAGGAGGGCAGTTTCACCCTGCCTGTTTTGCCAAATATGCCGCTAGCCCTCGTAAAACTTGCACATATCGCTACAGATTTTGTAGCAACCGATGCCCCTCAAGAAGTCGGCGATAGCCTGGACAGCCGCATCGGCCAAGCCATGCACCGCTTGCTGGAGCGTTTTGCGCCGTTACACGGTGCGGCCAACAAGGCCCCGGCATGGCCCGACGCGCTGCTAAGCAGCGTCGCACTGGAATTTGATCTGGATGCGACCCAGTTCGCCAGCGCCCGGGCCATGGCTATCCGCATTCTGCAGGGTGAGGGCGCATGGGCCTGGGACACCGCCCAACTCGCGTGGCAGGGCAATGAGGTGGCCCTGGTGCACCAAGGGCGCCTGCTGCGCCTGGACCGCCTGGTGCAGCGCAAGGGGAGTGCAGACGATGAAGGACAATGGTGGGTGCTGGACTACAAATCCAGCGCCCAACCGCAGTTGCAGCCCGAGTTGTGCGCGCAGCTTCTGGAATACCAGGCTGCGGTTGCCAAGGCCCAAGCCGGACAGTCGGTCCGCGCCGCTTTTTTGACTGCCTTTGGCACTTTGATTGAACTAAAAACCCCATGAATGCTGATACCCCTTCACCGTCGTTGTCCCTGCCTGTTGTTGTGATCGGGGGCGGCCCGGCGGGCCTGATGGCCGCCCAGGTGCTCAGCGATGCGGGCCTGCCCGTGCACCTGTATGACGCCATGCCTTCCATTGGCCGCAAGTTTTTGCTGGCGGGCAAGGGCGGCCTGAATTTGACCCACTCCGAAGGCGCTGACACCTTCGCCGGCCGTTACGGCGCGCGGCGCGCGGCCATCGAAGGCCTGTTGCAAGACATGGACGCCACCGCCGTGCGCGACTGGGCGGCGGGTCTGGGCATTGAGACGTTTATCGGCTCGTCTGGCCGCGTGTTCCCCAAGGACATGAAGGCTGCGCCACTGTTGCGTGCCTGGTTGCAGCGTCTGCGCAACCCAGAAGCAAATAGCCCCCACGCTGGTCACTTCGTGTACGGCGCTGCCCCCCAAGGGGGCGAGCCCGCTTTGGGGCGGCCCGGCAGCGGTCTGGTACGTGGTGTGCAGTTCCATATGCGCCACCGCTGGACCGGTTGGACCGAAGATCTCGGACTGGTATTTGACACTCCACAAGGCACTGTGCAGGTGAAGGCGGCCGCTGTCGTGCTGGCACTGGGTGGCGGTAGCTGGGCCCGGCTGGGTTCCAACGGCGCCTGGGTGCCGCTACTGGCCGCACGCGGCGTGGCCGTGGCACCGTTGCTGCCCGCCAATTGCGGCTTTGATGTCCAAGCAGGCTGGAGCGAACATTTCTCCAGCCGCTTTGCCGGCCAAGCCTTCAAGACGGTAAAGATTGCGGTCCAGACCTCACAGGGTGTGGAGTTTGCGCGCAAAGGCGAATTTGTGGCCACCACTACGGGCGTGGAGGGAAGCCTGGTCTATGCCGCATCCAGCCTGCTGCGCGACGAGATCATCCGAACCGGCAGTGCGACCTTCCACCTGGACCTGTTGCCTGACATGAGCGCCGAGAAGGTGTTGGCCGAGGTGCGCCATCCGCGTGGCACACGGTCGTTGTCCAGCCACCTGAAAAGCCGTCTGCATATCGACGGCATCAAGGCCGGCATTCTGTACGAGGTATTGTCCAAAGAGGCCATGGCGGACCCGGCCCAACTGGCCGCCGCCCTCAAGGCCGTGCCCATTACGCTGACCGCGGCCCGCCCAATTGACGAGGCCATCAGCACCGCGGGTGGTGTGTTGTTTGAAGCGCTGACGCCCGGGCTGATGCTGGAGTCGGTACCCGGTGTGTTCTGCGCCGGGGAAATGCTGGACTGGGAAGCCCCCACCGGCGGCTATCTGCTGCAAGCCTGCTTCGCCAGTGGCAAGCGTGCGGGGCAGGGTGTGGTGGAGTACCTGCTAGCGAAATAGGGCGCTAGCCCTCGCCAATACTGTAATCTACGCTATAGATACAGTAGCAAGTAATACTGAATATGAGGTTGACGAGCCTTGACCCCGGCACTGGCTCCACAGTTAGGGCTGCTTGGTTCCCCACCTGACCCGGTTGGCCGCTTTACCATGCGGGAAGGCCCGTCAGCCTGAATTGTAGCCGCATGCCAGAGGCCTTTTCGCTGCCAGGTGTGTGAACTGACTGATGACCAGGCCCGGCAGGGGAAAAACACACAGATCTACAAAGGCGACGGTGACGTGGGATGGGTTTTTCCGGACGAGAAGCGAAAACCGTTGCGTCCCGCACTTTTGGCCTCGTACATGGCTTGGTCGGCACGTGCCATCAGTTCGGCCGACGTACGCCCGTCGTCCGGGTAGAGGCTGATGCCGATGCTGAACCCGATCTGCAGCTCCTGTCCACGGTGGAGAATCGGAGAGCGCACGCTTTCCAGCAATTTTTCGGCAATATTCGCAATGTCTTCACGTTGTGCCGGATTCTCCAACAACACGACAAACTCATCACCGCCCATGCGGGCGATGGCATCAACCTTTCGGGTTGTGGCGACCAGGCGCAGCGCAACGATCTTCAACAGTGCATCACCCCCATGGTGACCCCAGGAGTCATTGATGCTCTTGAAGTTGTCCACGTCCATGAAAAACAACGCGAAGCGTTCGCCACTGCGCTGGGAGCGTGACAAGGCCTGCTCCAGCCGCTCCTGGAAAGCCCGGCGGTTGGGCAAACCGGTCAACACGTCGTGCCGGGCCATGTGTTCCAGTTCCTCGCGGTTCTCTTGCAAGTCGTCCAGCTGTTGGCGGATTTCGTTTTGCATCTGCTGGAAGCTGCGGGCCAGCACGCCAATTTCGTCCTGGCGGTCAATAGCCGGCGTTTGCACCGGTGCGGACTGGTGGTCGTGGGCAAAGCCTTGTACCGCGGCGCTCATGGAATTGATGGGACTCGTCACCGCGCGTGCCACCAACGCCGCCAGCGCAACGCATGCCACGCACAGACCAATCACCAATTGCAGCACCATCATGCCTAGCTTGTTAGCCTCTTCCAATACCTCGGTCAAGGGTTGTGCCAGGCCCAGTATGAAGTTGTCTTCGTCGCTGCCGATCTTCACCGCCCGGCCGACAAAGGAGGCCACGACCGGTGCCTCTCGGTAGCGCCCATCACTGACTTCGGCCATCACGTTGCCGACCTTTCCGTCCAGCAGGTCACGGGTGACGGCAAACTCGTCCTGCACCAGCACACGCCGGCCTTTGTCAAAACCGAAGGCCTGCGTGGGATCGGGGTGGATCAGGTAGTCGCCTTTGCCATTGGCTAGAAAGAGCTGGTAGTCTTTGGGCAAATCAGCAGCCAGGGTCGCAAATATGTTGTTGAGGTCCACGTTGATCACGACGGCGCCCTTTGCTTGGCCGGCGGTGTCAATGACCGGCATGGCAAGGATCACTGAGGGTTGGTCCAAGCCGGCGTGCGCGCCACGCTCATGGTTGATGACCACGCGTGACAGGTAGGTGGCGCCAGCCGGCAGCTTCAGCGTGCCCGACACATAAGAGAAATGGCCTTTTTCCTGCAGATCATCGCCGCGCACACGGACAATGTGGTCGTCCGCCCGGTCTACGCGCACACGCTCCATTCCGTTGTCGCTGGAGGAGATCAGCCGAATCTGAAAGTACGACGGGTTGGCACGCATCATGGCCTCGAATACGACGGCCAGTTGGTCGTCCTGGCCGCTGGCAGCTTGCCCTACCGCAGCCAGCGCTGCCGGATGGCTGCTCAGCACTTGCAGGTTACGCGACACCTCTTCGCGGCTCAGCGTGACCCGCCGGGCCAGCACCAAGGTGGTTGTCAGCAGTTCGGCTTTGGCGGACTGCACCAGCAAGCTGCGGCTGGCCTGGTAGGCATAAAAACCGGTCAAGCCAGAGGCCAGAACGCTGACCATGGTCAACAATAGGCCCAGCTTGAGTGCAATGCCAAATTTCATGGTGCCAGCACCTTGCTGGCGCGATCACCGGCCAGAATGCGCTCCCATAAGGCGCTACGGCGGTCCACGTCTTCAACCGGCTCCAGCCACACGATGCGGTCTTGCGGGCGCAAGTACGGTGACTCGGAAGTGGTGTTGGCCAATCCCTGGCGTGTCAGCAGTGCTTGGCCGGCCTGGGGCTCCAAAAAGTAGTTGATCCAGGCTTCGGCCAGCTTGGTGTTCTTGGTGCCGCGGGTGATGGCCCAGCAGTCCAACCACGCCAGAGAGCCTTCTTTGGGCACTATATAGCCCACGTCCATGCCGGCCTTTTTAAGCAATTGCAGCTGCTGCGAACCGTAGTTGGCTAGCATCAGCGCAGAGCGCCCGTTCTTGAACATTTCTACCGATTCGTCCGGCTGGCTATAAAAGCCCTGGGCGTTGCGTCGCAGAGCTATCAGTTGATCGACGGCCGCCGGCCACTGGGTGGTCGCAATCTTGTAAGGCGAAGACGCGCCCATCGCCTGGGCCGCTAGCGAAAAATTGTGAGAGCCGCCGTTGTACAGCAGCACTTTGCCGCGGTAGCGGGGATCCCATAACGCGTGGATCGTGGTCGGTGGTTGCTTGATCTGCCGGCGATCAAAGATCAGGCCCATTTCCGCATAGGTGTAGGGAACGGCAAACACCTTGTCGGCGTGCACCAGCCCCGGTATGCCCTTGAGATCCCGAAACCGCGGCAACTGGGTCGCGGTGTTGGTAATACTGGCCATGTTGATCGGAGCCGCCAGATCGCCGCGGATATAGCGTTGCAGCTCAGCCGTGTTGACGGCAAAGACGTCAAAGTCCGCCGCCTTGTTCTTATTGAGTTTTTGCCACATCACGTCATCGGAATCGATAAAGGTGACCTCCACCTTGCTACCGGTACGTTGCTCAAAGACCTTGACCAGGTCAGGGTCGGCATAACCAGGCCAGGTAAGCACCCGCAAGGTGCCCTGTGCATGAGCACCCAGCGCCAGACAGGCGGTAAAAGCCCATGCCAAGCCATAAAGCATGCGCCGGCAGCGCTGGGTGTGGTTGGCCATGTCGGTCATATCGGCATGATGTGAATTTGTCTTCAGTCTAGCGCAGTACCCGTCAAGCCAGGGGAAGCTTGCAAAAGCGCGGGACGCCGTGCCAATTAGAATCAGAGCATGTCCTATCTCGTGCTCGCCCGCAAGTACCGCTCCCGCAATTTCACCGAGATGGTGGGGCAGGACCACGTGGTGCAAGCCCTGACCAATGCGCTGACGACCCAACGCCTGCACCATGCCTACCTATTTACGGGTACCCGCGGCGTGGGCAAGACCACGGTATCGCGTATCTTGGCCAAGTCACTGAACTGCCAAGGTCCGGACGGCAACGGTGGAATCACCGCTACCCCCTGTGGCGTCTGCCAGGCTTGTTCTGATATCGATAGTGGTCGTTTTGTCGACTACACCGAGCTGGATGCCGCCAGCAACCGCGGCGTGGATGAGGTGCAGTCCCTTCTCGAGCAGGCGGTCTACAAACCGGTACAGGGGCGCTTCAAGGTCTTCATGATCGACGAGGTCCACATGCTCACCAATACCGCATTCAACGCCATGTTGAAGACGCTGGAAGAGCCGCCGGAGTACCTTAAATTTGTGCTGGCCACTACCGACCCGCAAAAAGTGCCGGTCACCGTGTTGTCGCGCTGCCTGCAGTTCAACCTGCGGCCCATGGCGCCGGAGACCATTCGCGAGCACCTGACCTACGTGCTGGGGCAGGAAAACGTCGCCTCCGAGCCCCAGGCCCTGCGCCTGCTGGCCCGCGCGGCGCGTGGCTCCATGCGCGATGCGCTGTCGCTGACCGACCAGGCCATTGCGTTCGGCTCGGGCCAATTGCAGGAGGCCACGGTGCGCCAGATGCTGGGCAGTGTGGACCGTTCTTATGTATTCCGCCTGGTCGAAGCGCTGGCCGTCGGCGACGGCAAGACCGTGGTCGAAACCTCCGAAGCCTTGCGCCTGAACGGCCTGAGTGCCGCATCCACGCTGGAAGAAATGTCTACCGTGCTGCAGCGCATGGCAGTGGTGCAGGCCATGGGTGGCTCCGTGGATGACGACAGCGATCCGGAGGCCCAGGATATCGGGCGTCTGGCCGACTTAATGCCAGTTGACGAAACGCAACTGCTGTACAGCATTTGCCTGCATGGCCGCGCCGACCTGGGCCTGGCGCCCGATGAGTATGCTGCGTTGACTATGGTGCTGTTGCGTCTGCTGGCCTTCAAATCCCAGGGCGTGCAGCCAACGGCGGAAAAAAAAACTCTAATTAAGGCTGCAGGGCCCTCACCAACACCTCTGCCAGCCACCAGGACCGCTGCCACTCCACCGTCGCCAGCCCCAGTCGCCAAAACCAAACTGGTCCAGCCCTGGGAAGATGATCCCGCAGCCTTGGACAGTCAGCCGACTGACCAGGGGGTGCCGCCGGCATCCGGCCAAGCGTCTCCAGCGGGCCAGGTATTGCCCGTGCGTGAGAGCGCCAGACCTGGCGGAGATGCGAACTCCTTAGACGACGATGATCCCGATCTAGCCCATGCGGATATACAGAACTCGGCTGTAGCCCTCGTGAAATCTACATACACCGCTACAAAAATAGTAGCAGTTCCGGTACGCACGCAGGCAGAGTCGCGCTCCGACGTCACTGCGCAGCAGACACCCCACCCGCTGGTGCCCACCGAAGAAGGTGACTTCTGGCATGCCACCGTGCAGCAACTGATCAAGGCCGAGGCCATCAATGCCATGGTGCGGGAACTGGCGCTGCAGTCCCAATTGGTGGCGCGTGATACCGACCAGTGGATTCTGCGGGTGGAGCGCGAATCGTTAAACCAGGCCGGTACACGTGACCGCCTGACCACGGCGCTGCAGAATGCCGGTTTTGGTGTGAAACTCGTGGTTGAAATTGGCCGTGTCAGCGATTGCCCGGCGCGGCGCAACAGTGCGGCCTCGGCCGAGAAGCAGCTGGCCGCCGAGAAGATTATTTTTGACGACCCGTTTGTGCAGAGCATGATGCGGGACTTTGGCGCGAAAATCGTGCCCGGTTCCATCAAGCCTCTGTAGTGCACTGATGCACTTAATCGGTTGGGGTCATAGCACATTGCTTCGCAAGTGGTCTGACCCACAAGTTTTACAACGTTAAAGGAAAACCCCATGTTCAACAAAGGACAACTCGCCGGCCTGATGAAACAAGCCCAGGCGATGCAGGACAACATGAAGAAGGCCCAGGACGAGCTGGGCAATATCGAAGTCTCCGGTGAGTCCGGCGCCGGCTTGGTCAAGGTCGTGATGACCTGCAAGCACGATGTGCGGCGCGTCACGATCGACCCCAGCCTACTGGCCGAAGACAAAGACATGCTGGAAGACCTGGTGGCCGCCGCGTTTAATGCAGCAGTGCGCAAGGCGGAAGAAACCTCCTCCGAGAAGATGGGCAAGTTGACGGCCGGGATGCCAGGCCTCCCAGGCGGCATGAAATTCCCATTCTGAGGCTACTGCGCAAGCGTGATGCGTCGTTGCGGGGCCCGTCGGGCAATCCTCACGTACAGGGAGTACGTTCCGGTTCCCCGCCACCCGCACCTAGCCTGACGCGTGCTCGCTACGCCCCACACGACCACTTCGTTCATTGTGTCTGATACCCAATCAGTTGATACGCTGATCCAGGCGCTCAAGCGCCTGCCCGGCGTGGGCGTCAAGTCGGCCCAGCGCATGGCGTTCCATCTGCTGCAGCATGACCGCGGCGGGGCGCAGGCGCTGGCCCGGGCGTTGAACCAGGCAGTGGACAACACCCGGCATTGCGAGCGCTGCCACACCTTCACGGAGGGGCAGATTTGCGCTACCTGTCAGGACCCGCGGCGTGACCATTCCAAGCTGTGTGTGGTCGAAACGCCGGCTGACCAGTCGGCGCTGGAACGCACGGGGGCCTACAAGGGCTTGTATTTCGTGTTGATGGGCAAGCTCAGTCCGCTGGATGGGATCGGCCCGTATGACATTGGTCTGAAGAAACTGTTTGACCGGGCCCAGGACGGCGAGGTGCAGGAGGTGATCCTGGCAACCAACTTCACCGCTGAGGGCGAGGCCACCGCACACGTCATCAGCGAGGCGCTGAAGGCGCGGGGCCTGGGTGTTACCCGCCTGGCGCGCGGCGTGCCGGCAGGCAGTGAGCTGGAATACGTCGATCTGGGCACCATCGCGCATGCCTTGGTTGACAGAAGATAAGAAAGCCTTTCTCCCATGCATGTTGTCTATTTTTCCGTTGCCTACTGGTGTCTGCTGATCGCTGCGCTGTTGCCCATAGCCTGCGCCGCGCTCGCCAAGGCCGGTATGTTTGGCAAGCCCAAACGCGAGGGCGGCTTTGACAACGGAAATCCACGGGCCTGGCTGGCGCGTCAGAAAGACTGGCGCGCACGCGCCAATGCCGCGCAGGCCAATAGCTTTGAGGCCCTGCCGTTTTTCATGGCGGCCGTCATCATCGCCCACCAGTTGGGCGCCCCGCAGGCGCGGCTGGACATCCTGGCGTTTTTGTTTGTGGTGCTGCGGATTTTGTACGTCATGATGTACGTGGCCGGCATGGCCAAGGCGCGCAGCATTGTGTGGACGACGGCCCTGGTCGTCAATATCGCCATACTGTTTATTGGTTATCGCTAGCCCGGCGTTCGACCCGTCGGGCATCGAGCCGCGGTCAGCGTTTTGTCTTGCGCACGCCCGATGAGCGGTTCGCGGCGACGCGGCGTGGAGCTGCCTTGCGAGCCGTCTGGTGTGTGCCAGCACCGCTCCTGCGCGTTTGGCTGACGGCCAGAAACACGACGATCTGCTGGCCCGGCTTGAAGCTGGCGGATGTGCCTACCTTGTTCCATTGCGCCACCTGGTCCGCACTCACCTTGTATTTGCGGGCGACGCTGGCGACCGTTTCACCCTTGCCGGCGCGTATTTGGGTGCGCTTGAGCACAACCTCCGGGGCCACGGAGAGCTGACCGTTGTCCGCCACCGTGACGGCCACGTCCTGGCTCACGGTGTTCGAGCGCGGCACCAGCAACGACGAGCCAGCCTTGATCATCATCCGAGGCGCAATGGCATTAACACTGCGAAAGTCCGCCTCGCTCATGCCGACCCGTTTGGCTGCGTCGGCAGTGCGCATGGTGGTGGGGGCAATCCACACCGTCCAGCTCGCCAGTCGACCGCCGGCATAGGACTCCAGATTGCTTTGAAAGACCTCTGCGTTGTCCCATGGCAGCAGAACCTGCGGTGTGCCGGCCGCCATGATGACGGGACGGTTGATGGACGGGTTCAAGGCCTTGAAGTCGTCCAGCGGCACCTCGGCCAGCTTGGCGGCCAGTACTACGTCGATGTCGCGGTGGATCGTAACCGTTTGAAAATAGGGGTGGTTCTCGATCAGCGGCAGTTTGGAATTGAAGGCGCCAGGGTTGGCCACAATGTTCTTGACCGCCTGCAGCTTGGGTACATACAGTCTTGTCTCCATGGGCATGTTCAGGTCCGGGTAGCCGATGGGCTGCCCTGCGCGTTGGTTCTTGGCAATGGCCCGTCCCACGCTGCCTTCACCCCAGTTGTAAGCGGCCAGCGCCAGATGCCAATCGCCAAACATGCCGTACAACTTTTGCAAATAGTCCAGTGCAGCGCGGGTCGATGCGAGCACGTCGCGCCGGTCGTCACGGAAGGCGTTCTGTTTGAGCTCAAAATATTTGCCGGTAGCGGGCATGAACTGCCACATGCCAGCGGCTTTGGCACTTGAGACCGCCTGTGGATTGAACGCGCTCTCGATAAAGGGCAAAAGAGCGAGTTCGGTGGGCATATTGCGCAGTTCCAGTTCCTCCACGATGTGGAAAAGGTAGCGCTTGGAGCGCTCGGTCATGCGAAAGATGTAGTCCGGGCGCGTGGTATACCACTGCTCGCGGTCGTGCACCAGTTCGTTGTCCAGATCGGGCATGGCGTAGCCACGGCGGATGCGGTCCCACAGGTCGACCGGTGGCGCCAACGACGTAACAGAGCGGGAATTGGTTTCCTGCGCATACAGCGGCGTGAATGGTGGGAGCGCGTTGGATGCGCTTGTTTGGGATTGCCGGGTCGGCATGGGCAGCTTTAAGCCCATGTCGCGGGTGGGTTGAGAGGAGATGCCTGGGGCATCCGCCACAGGTGTGCTGTTTGAGGGCGCTTGTGTTGTTGCGCAACCGGTCAGGCACAACAGAGCAACAAGGCCCCAAATTTTTATACGTGTCATCGGTATTGGTTTTTCCATTGGCGCAGTGTTGAAAACACTCCGTGCAGTGCGACACCGTTGGCATCAAACCTGTGGGCTGATGCAATGATGGTCGGCTGCTCACTGCGCATAAAGGGGTTGATCTCGCGTTCCGTGTCTATGGTGGAGGGCAGGGTAGGCAGGTTCCGCATGCGCAGCGCCTGGCACCTGGCCTGGTAAGCCGCCAGCCGTAGGTTGTCGGGTTCGACTTCGCGGGCAAATTTAAGGTTGTTCAAGGTGTATTCGTGGGCACAGCATACGCGAGTCGCACCCGGCAATGCGCCCAGCAGACCCAACGAGGTCTGCATTTGCTGCGCCGTGCCTTCAAACAAGCGCCCGCATCCCCCACTGAACAGCGTATCGCCGCAAAACAGCACCGGCGTTTCGCCAGGGATTTCGCTAAAGTAGGCGATGTGGCCAGCCGTATGACCTGGCACTTCCAGCACCCGAAAGTCCAGGCCCAGCAACTGGGCCCCGTCGCCACCGCGCAAGCGTTGCAGTGGTTCGGGCATGCGCTCAAGGATCGGGCCGAACACCGATGCACCCGTCGCATCGCGCAAGGCATCAACCCCACCCGTGTGGTCGGGGTGGTGGTGCGTGACTAGAATGCCTTGTAGTTGCACGCCTTCGTGTCGCAGAGCCGCAATGACCGGCTGTGCATCCCCAGGATCTACCACCAGCGCCCGTTCTCCATCGTGGATCATCCAGATGTAGTTGTCGTCGAATGCGGGTAGCGGTATTAACTTCATGAGCAAACAAATTATAGGTATGCATGACTGGTTTCAGACTCCCGCAGGGCGCTACCTGCTGGAGTGGGAGCGGTTGCGCGTGGATACCGCCGTCGTCGACATTTTTGGCTACCACGCGCTGCAATTGGGTGTTCCGGAGTTGCATGGCCTGCAGGCCAATCGCATGCCTCACCAGTGGCTGGCCAGCGAGCATGTGCATGCGGAATATGGTGGCCCGCTCAGACAGGCGGCAGTTTTGTGCGATTTCTCTGCGCTGCCGTTTCCAGCCAGCAGCCTGGACTTGGTGGTATTGCCGCACACCCTGGAGTTCAGCGCCGACCCGCACACGACGTTGCGCGAGGTCGAGCGTGTGTTGGTGCCCGAGGGTCGGGTGGTGATTTGTGGCCTCAATCCCGCCAGTCTTTGGGGCTTGCGGCAACGGCGCGGTCACTTGTACCGAAAAATGGGCTTTGGCAATTTGTTCTTGCCGGACGGTGGAGAATTTATTGGTTATTGGCGCCTGCGAGACTGGCTGCGGCTACTGGGCTTGGAGTTGGAAGTGGGCGAGTTTGGATGTTATCGCCCCAGCGTGTCCAGTGAAACCTGGTTGCAGCGGTTTGAGTGGATGGACAAGGCCGGCGCGCGCTGGTGGCCGATTTTTGGCGCGGCCTATTTCCTGGTGGCCGTCAAGCGTGTGCGCGGTGTGCGCCTGCTGGGGCCGGCCTGGAAGACAGTTCCGGCCAGCCCGCGTAAGTCGGTATCGGTGGCCAACCGCACGCACGACAATGGATTTGAAACGGAGAATAAAGCTTGAACGAAGTTGTGATTTACACCGATGGCGCCTGCAAGGGCAATCCAGGGCCTGGGGGCTGGGGCGCCTTGTTGCGTTCGCCCGATGGCAGCGAAAAGGAATTGTTTGGTGGCGAACTGGGGACGACCAATAACCGCATGGAGATGATGGCGGTGATCCAGGCGCTGGTGGCGCTCAAGCGTCCATGCACCGTGACCTTGCATCTGGACAGCCAATACGTTCTCAAGGGCATTACCGAGTGGTTGGTGGGCTGGAAAGCCAAGGGTTGGAAGACAGCAGCCAAACAACCGGTCAAAAACGTGGACCTCTGGCAACAATTGGACCAATTGGTAGCGCATGGTGGTCACACGATTGATTGGCGCTGGGTCAAGGGTCACGCCGGTGACCCGGGCAACGAGCGTGCGGATGCCTTGGCCAATCGCGGCGTGGAGCTTGCCTTGCGGCGCTGAATGCGCGGTCTTAAAGTTATGCAAAGTTCGGTCCCACGGTTCAACCGCTGGTTATGTGGCGCTGATAATCTGCCTTCACCATGAACAACAGAACACTGCCAACCCCTTTGTCGCTAGGCGCTATTGCGGTTTCCCTGCTATTGGCCGCCTGTGGGGGCAAGGCAGATCCGGGGTCGGCGCCAGCGGCCAGCGCAGCCAGTGCGCCAGCTACCGCCAACCGCGCGCCCGGTGCGCCGATTGCGGTTACCACGGTGCCAGCGGCTCAGCGTGATTTTGATGTGGCAATAGACGCCATTGGCACCGTAACCCCCTTGGCCAGCGTTGACGTGAAACCCCAGATGAACAGTGTGGTCACGCAGGTGCATGTCAAGGAGGGGCAATTTGTCAGGGCTGGCGAACGCTTGTTCACACTGGACGCACGACCGGATGAAGCCAATGTGGCCAAAGCGCGTGCACAAATGGCGAAGGACCAGGCGGTGCTGGATGACGCACAACGCCAACTGGCGCGCAACCGCGATCTGCTGGCAAAGGGATTTATTTCGCAGGGCGCAGTGGATTCGAGCCAGGCCCAGGTCGATTCCCAACGGGCAAACCTGGTCGCCGACCGCGCCGCATTGGACGCAGCCCAGTTGGCCCTTTCGTACAACAGCGTGCGCGCCTCTGGAGCCGGGCGGCTGGGTGCCATCAACGTGTACCCCGGTACGGCCGTACAGGCCAACCAGACCACACTGGTCACCATCACGCAACTGGATCCGATCAATATCAGCTTCAACCTGCCGCAGCGCAACCTCGATGCCGTGCTGGAAGGCTTGAAATCTGGCGGGGCGGTGGTCAGCGCCACGCTGCCGGATGCTAAAAGCGACATCAAAGGCCGCTTGCAGTTTGTCGACAATGCCGTCGACGCCGCAACCGGCACCATCAAGGTCAAGGCCCGCTTTGACAACCGCGATGCCAAGCTTTGGCCGGGTGCATTTGTCAAAGTTGCATTGGTCTCTCAGACTTTGAAGGATGCCATGGTGATCCCCACCGCCGCGATCATCCAAAGCACGCGCGGATCGATTGTGTATGTGGCGGACAAGGGTAGGGCGGCGTTGCGCCCGGTCAAGGTTTTAGCCTCCCAAGGGGAGAACTCTGCGGTGACCGGTATATCGGCCGGTGACCGCGTAGTCATAGAGGGCCGTCAGAACCTGCGCCCCGAAGCGGCCGTTGTGGAACGCGCGCCCGCCGTTGCGGCTCCTGCCTCTCGCGCTGCCGCGTCTTCCGCGCCATGAACCTTTCGGAACTCTTTATCCGCCGTCCGGTCATGACGGTTTTGCTGAACTTGGCCATTGTGGTGGCGGGTGTGATTGCGTACCGCAGCATACCCGTAGCCGCCTTACCTAGCTACGATACACCGGTCATCAACGTCGGTGCATCTTTGCCGGGTGCCAATCCGGAAACGATGGCAACGTCCGTCGCTTTGCCGCTGGAAAAGCAGTTTCAGACGATTCCGGGTCTGGCCGTCATCAGTTCCACCAGCACCTTGGGCAACACCTCCTTGACACTGGAGTTCGAAGAGGGCCGCAACATAGACGGCGCCGCCCTGGACGTGCAGGCCGCGTTGTTGCGTGCACAGCGCTCACTGCCGCAGGATATGACGCAGCTGCCGTCCTACCGCAAGGTCAACCCGGCGGATGCACCGGTGTTGCTGGTGGCGTTGACGTCGCCGTCCATGGCCTTGTCCGACCTGCAGGACTATGCCGAACACCTGATTTCGCCCACCTTGTCCACGATCAATGGTGTGGCCCAGGTCAACATCTTTGGCTCCAAACGCTTCGCCGTGCGTGTGCGGGTGTTGCCCGAGGCGCTGACGGCGCGCAATATCAGCATGGAAGAGCTGTCCGCGTCGTTGCGCTCGGCCAACGTCAACACACCGGTGGGCACGCTGGAGGGCCCCAAGCAGTTGTTGACGCTGCAGGCCAACAAGCAGTTGCGCAATGCCCAGGAGTTTGCCGAACTGATAGTCGCCAGCCGCAATGGCAATACGGTGCGCCTGAAAGACGTGGCCACGGTGGAGGACAGCATTGAGACAACCCGGTCCTATGCCAATCTGAATGGCGAACCATCCATCACGCTGGCGATTTTGCGCCAGCCCGGTGCCAACACCGTGCGCGTTGTGGATGCCGTCAAGGAGGCCCTGCCCAAGTTGAAGGAGCAGATGCCGCAATCGATCAACATGACATCGGTCAACGACCGGTCCGTGTCCGTGCGCGAGGCCTTGCATGATGTCTCACTGACGCTGATGGGCACCATCGCGCTGGTGGTGCTGGTGATTTTTTTGTTCCTGCGGCGGTTTGTGGCCACCGTGATCCCCACGTTGTCGCTGCCGGTTTCATTGATCGGCGCGGTTGCCTTGTTGTGGGGCATGAACTACAGCCTGGACAATGTTTCTCTGTTGGGCCTGACGCTGGCTGTGGGCCTGGTGGTGGACGATGCCATCGTGATGTTGGAGAACATCATGCGCCATGTGGAGAATGGGGAAGAGCCGTTTAATGCGGCCCTGCGTGGGTCGCGCGAGGTGGGTTTCACCATCATCTCGATCTCCACCTCGCTGATCGCGGTGTTTATCCCCATCTTCTTCATGCCGGGGGTGATAGGGTTGCTGTTCCATGAGTTTGCGGTGGTGGTGGGCTTGTCCATCCTGGTGTCGGCCTTTGTATCGCTGACGTTGGTGCCCATGCTGGCCAGCCGCTTTCTGAAGGCTGAACCCCACGGCCAGAAGCATGGTTTTTTGATCAACTTCTTTGAGCGCGGCTTCAATTCCGTGCTGAAGCAGTACACCCGCTCGCTCGATCTGGCGCTGGCGCACAGCAAGTTGGTGCTGGGCGTTGCACTGGTGACCTTTGTTGCGACAGCGTGGTTGTTCAACGCCATTCCCAAGGGCTTTTTCCCGCAGGAAGACATTGGCCAGATCACGGCCACTACCGAGGCCGCAGAAGACACTTCCTTTGCCGAAATGGTGCGCCTGCAGGAGCGGGCCGCAGCAGTGATTCGGGCCGACGCCAATGTGCGCAACGTCAGTTCCTTCAATGGCGGCGGAGGTGCTCAGAATTCGGGCCGCATGTTCATCACGCTGAAACCGCGCGGCCAACGCCTGCCGATGAAGGATGTTGTGGAGGGCCTTCGGCTTAAATTGCGCGATGTATCCGGCATCAGCGTTTTTATGCGGCCCATTCAGAACCTGCAACTCGGTGGCCGGCCCAGTAAGGCTCAGTTCCAGTACATCTTGCAAAGCGTCAAGGCGGACGAGTTGAACGACTGGGCTGTCAAGCTGCAGGAAAAATTGCGTGCGGACCCGTTGTTCCGCGATGTCACCAGTGACGCCCAGTTGCGGGGTTTGCAGGCGCAACTCAACATAGACCGGGACCGTGCGAATGCCCTGGGCGTTTCCATCGAAGCGATCCGCACCGCCTTGTATGGCGCCTTTGGTGAGCGCCAGGTGTCGACCATCTACCTGCCCACCGATAGTTACCAGGTCATCCTGGAGATGGCGCCCGAGGCCAAACTGGACGAAAGCGCCATCAACAACATCTATGTTCGCGCCTCCACCGGTGCGCTGGTACCGCTGTCCGCGTTTACCAAGGTCAGCCGAACGGTTGGCCCCACTTCCATCAACCACGTGGGGCAACTACAGGCCGTCACCGTATCGTTCAACCTGGCGCCTGGCACGGCGCTGGGTGATGCCACGGCCCGGATTGACCAGGCCAAGGCTGACATCAGCTTGCCGGGCTCGGTGATCACCACCTATGGCGGTGAGGCCGCTGTGTTCAAGAGCTCCCAAGGCAGCCAGGCGGTGCTGATCATTTCGGCCTTGCTCGTGATCTATGTGCTGCTGGGCGTGCTGTACGAGAGTTATATCCACCCGTTAACCATCTTGGCCGGCCTGCCGTCGGCGGCCGTGGGCGCCTTGGCAACCCTGATGCTGTGTGGCCAGGACCTGACCGTGATCGCGATGATCGGCATCCTGCTCCTGATCGGTATTGTGAAGAAGAACGCCATCATGATGATTGACTTTGCGCTGGACGCCCAGCGCCACCACGGCATGACACCGGAACAGGCGATCCATGAGGCCTGTGTGCTGCGCTTTCGCCCCATCATGATGACGACACTTGCAGCATTGATGGGCGCCTTGCCGATTGCGCTGGGTATCGGTGCAGGCGCGGAGTTGCGCCAGCCCCTGGGTCTCGCGGTGGTAGGTGGTTTGGTGTTCTCCCAAGCCGTGACGCTGTACATCACACCGGTAATCTATCTGGCGCTGGACCGCTTCAGCGGCCGTGGACCGGTCACAACGCCGGAGACGACTACGGCTTCTTCTTGATTGCTGCGCTCAACCGCCTATGTAACTCATCTCCACGCGACGCGCACCGCCACCTGTATCAGCCGGCATGGCACCGCGTAGCTCCGAGTAACGATCACTGCGCCCGCTCCAGACGTGGGCAATGGCAGACGCCAGGTCCACGTCGCTGGCATCACTTCTGACGATGCTGCGCAGGTCGTAACCCTGGTTCGCAAAGAGGCACAGGTACAACTGGCCTTCCGTCGACAGGCGGGCTCGGTTGCAATCACCGCAGAAGGCTTGGGTCACACTGCTGATGACACCAACTTCCCCGGCCAGTTTGTCGTGGGCACCTGACGCGTCTGCAAATCCCCAGCGTTGGGCGGTTTCACCCGGGTTGGATGGTTCCAAGGCCAGCAGCGGCAATTCGCTCTGGAGGCGTTGGATCACCTCTGCAGAAGGCACCACATCGTCCATGCGCCAGCCGTTGGTCGCACCCACGTCCATGTATTCGATGAAACGCAGCACCATGCCGCTGCCCTTGAAATAGCGGGCCATGGGCAGAATTTCCTGGTCGTTGGTTCCACGCTTGACGACCATGTTGATCTTGATGGGTCCCAGTCCCGCCTCTTGGGCAGCACGGATACCATCGAGCACGTCGGCAACCGGAAAGTCCACATCGTTCATG
Source organism: Pseudomonadota bacterium (assembly GCA_040384785.1). Taxonomy (GTDB): domain Bacteria; phylum Pseudomonadota; class Gammaproteobacteria; order Burkholderiales; family Burkholderiaceae_C; genus Allorhodoferax. Next base: position 4,238 of record JAZKIR010000049.1, on the reverse strand, counting down.
CGGCGAAAAACAGCGTCATCCAGCGCATCCAGGCTGACGGTCACGCGCTTCAGTCCGGCGTCTTTCAAGACCTTGGCCTTGCGTGCCAACAACGCACCGTTGGTCGTCAGCGTCAGGTCCAAAGGGGTGCCGTCAACGGTACGCAATGCCGCCAGCTTTTCTATCAGTACTTCTATGTTTTTGCGCAACAGGGGTTCTCCGCCTGTCAGCCTGATCTTTTGCACGCCATGGTTTACAAACTGCTGGGCGATGCGAAAAATTTCCTCAAACGTCAACAGTGACGCATGGGGTAGGTAGGCGTAGTCCTTGTCAAAAATTTCCTTGGGCATGCAGTAGCCGCAGCGGAAGTTGCAGCGGTCGGTGACGCTGATGCGCAGGTCACGTAGATTGCGCCCCAGGGTATCCGTCAACAAACCTTGCGCCTGGATGCGACCCCCCGGCATTGCAGCGGCTGCGGGGACTTGCAGGGTCCTCGCGCGCAAATCGATCAGCGGCACAACTTTGGGACTGAAACGTTCGGACATGGTATCTATTGTCTCTCGCCGGCGCGGCCCTGGTTGTCGCCCATGAAAAAAGCCCGCTTGCGCGGGCTCTTTTTGAGGGTTTATTGATCAGCCGTGGATTTTCATCATCAAGGGCACGATCAGCAGGGCCACGATATTGATGATCTTGATCAAGGGGTTGATCGCTGGGCCGGCCGTGTCCTTGTAGGGATCGCCCACGGTGTCGCCGGTGACCGCGGCCTTGTGGGTTTCGGAGCCTTTGCCGCCATGGTGACCGTCTTCGATGTATTTCTTGGCGTTGTCCCAGGCACCGCCGCCGGTACACATGGAAATGGCCACGAACAGACCGGTCACGATGGTGCCCATCAGCAGACCGCCCAAAGCGGCGGGTCCCAATACCAGCCCGACCACAATGGGAGCAACGACAGGCAGCAGGCTGGGGATCATCATTTCCTTGATGGCGGCCGTGGTCAGCATGTCCACCGCGGTGTCGTACTCTGGCTTGCCAGTTCCGTCCATGATGCCCTTGATATCGCGGAACTGGCGGCGCACCTCAACCACCACGGAACCCGCAGCACGGCCCACGGCCTCCATCGCCATGGCTCCAAACAGATAGGGAATCAGACCACCAATAAACAGACCGATGATGACCATGGGGTCACTCAGGTCAAAACTGATGTGTTTGCCAAATCCTTCCAGCTTGTGTGTGTAGTCGGCAAACAATACCAGCGCGGCCAGACCGGCCGAGCCAATCGCGTAGCCTTTGGTCACGGCCTTGGTGGTGTTGCCCACGGCATCCAGTGGATCGGTGATGTCACGCACGCTCTTCGGCATCTCGGACATTTCCGCGATGCCGCCCGCGTTGTCGGTGATGGGGCCATAGGCGTCCAGCGCGACCACAATGCCTGCCATGCTCAGCATGGAGGTTGCTGCGATGGCGATGCCATACAAACCACCCAGATTGAAGGCGGACCAGATCGCCATGCAAACAAAAATCACCGGCCATGCAGTGGAGCGCATGGATACACCCAGACCCGCAATGATATTGGTCCCGTGACCGGTAGTGGATGCTTGTGCGATGTGTTGTACGGGGCTGTATTGCGTGCCGGTGTAGAACTCGGTAATCCACACTAGGGCGGCGGTCAACACCAAACCTACGGCGCATGCGCCGAACAGGTTCATGCTGGTGACGACGCGTCCGTCGGTCAACGTGATGGCGGTTGGAAACAGGTTTTGCGTCACGAAATAGAAGGCGATCAGCGACAGCACCCCGGCGACAGCCAAGCCTTTGTACAACGCAGGCATCACGTTTTTCATGCCGGGAGACGCCTTGACAAAGAAGCAGCCGATGATGGACGCCACGATGGACACCGCACCCAATGTCAGCGGATACAGCACTGCATTGGCGTTGGAGCCCGTCAACATCAGGGCGCCCAGCACCATGGTGGCAATCAAAGTGACCGCATAGGTTTCAAACAGATCAGCTGCCATGCCGGCGCAGTCGCCGACGTTGTCGCCCACGTTGTCGGCAATGACGGCCGGGTTGCGCGGGTCATCCTCCGGAATGCCGGCTTCAACCTTGCCCACCAGATCGGCGCCTACGTCGGCGCCCTTGGTGAAGATGCCACCGCCCAGACGGGCAAAAATGGAAATCAACGAGGAGCCAAAGGCAAAGCCGATCAGGGGGTTGAGCTTGGCCGCAGTGACAACACCGTCCGGCACCAGAAACCAGAAGAATCCAGTTACACCCAGCAGACCCAGTCCAACGACCAGCATGCCGGTCGTCGCACCGCCGCGAAACGCGACGTCCAATGCGGGGCCAATGCCTCTGGTCGCAGCCTGTGCGGTGCGCACATTGGCCCGCACCGATACGTTCATGCCGATGAAACCGCAGGCGCCTGAGAGAAAGGCACCGACGACAAAGCCGATGGCACTCAGTGGGTCTAGAAATATGCCGATCAGAATGGCCAGCACCACGCCGACCATCGCAATGGTCTTGTATTGCCGTGCCAAATAGGCGGCAGCACCGGTTTGAATCGCCGCGGCGATCTCCTGCATGCGTGCATTGCCTGCGTCTTGGGAAAGAATCCAGCTGCGTGCCCAGAAGCCGTACGCTACGGCAATGAACCCGCAGACAAGCGCCAGAATCAGCGCTGTGTTGCCTGTCATAAACATCTCCTCAACTGTTGTTTCGCGAAGAAAGGGACAACGCTAGTGATGCCCCCACTGCGTTGCTTCCTCTAAGCTCCAGCCCAACAGAGCGTGACGGAGATGATTGGCCAACGGCCGGACTTTAACGTGGAAAAACTGGCTTTTTGGGCTTCGCAAGAGTCGAGTCAGTAAAATGAGGGTAAATACTGACCAATATCAACCATTTTTTAACAGCCTAGAGAGAGCCCATGTCCCTTGATAAAGTCACCCCCGGCAAAAACGCCCCCGAGTCATTCAACGTGATCATCGAGATCCCGATGAATGCCGACCCGGTCAAATACGAAGTGGACAAAGACAGTGGCGCCATTTTTGTGGACCGCTTCATGAGCACGGCCATGCACTACCCCACCAACTACGGTTATGTGCCCAAGACCATCTCGGGTGACGGTGACCCGGTGGATGTGCTGGTGATCACCCCTGTGCCCCTGATTCCCGGTGTTGTGGTGCCTTGCCGCGCCATTGGCATCCTGAAGATGACCGACGAAGCCGGCGAAGACGGCAAGGTGCTGGCCGTGCCTATCGACAAAATCCTGTCGATCTATACCCATTGGCAAAAGCCAGAAGACCTGAACCCTCTGCGCCTGAAGACCATTGCGCATTTCTTTGAGCATTACAAAGACCTGGAAGAAGGCAAGTGGGTCAAGGTGCAGGGCTGGGAAGGCCCTGACGCCGCCAAAAAGGAAATCATGGACGGTATTGCCAACTACAACAACAAGCAGAAGGCCTGAACGATATAGCCCTCACGCTTCGCGTGGGGCTCAACCCAACACCAACAGCCGCTATCGCGGCTGTTGGTGTTTGTGCGGGCCTACTTTCTGTACAACGCAAGGGCAACGGCGTGTATGATCTTCAGCATCAGCCGCCACGCGAGCGAAGTTGGCTTTTTGAGTTAAGGAAATAGCCATGCAAACATCACCCACCCCGTCATCCTTTGACCAAAAGGCCAAACCGGCGGTTGCCGCAACGGCAGATTCGGGCCAGTATTTGACGCTGCGTTTGGGTGACGAAGACTACGCGATCGACATCATGCGCGTGCAGGAAATCCGCTCGTACGAAGAGCCGACCCGCATGGCCAATTCCCCCAGTTTCATCAAAGGTGTGATCAATCTGCGTGGCGTGATTGTTCCTATCGTGGATTTGCGCATGAAGCTCAACATCTCCAAGGTGGACTACACCGAATTCACGGTGGTCATCATCCTCAAGCTCAAAGGTGCCGTAACCGGCGCCGTGGTGGATGCGGTATCGGATGTGGTGACGCTGGATGCCAAGATGATCAAACCGGCACCACAGTTCGAATCGGCGATTGACTCGCGCTTCATACTCGGCCTGGCCGATGTCGGCGAACGCATGCTGATCGTCATGAACATGGAAACCTTGCTCAGCAAGGCTGAATTGGGCATGGTTGCGTAGAGACTTGCCCCCACGTTCGCTCACTGCGTGTAGCTCTCTGCCCCCCGAGGGGGCTAACCCGCCTTGGGGCGTATATGGACGCCACCGTTTTGTCAAACTTTCAGACTTTGATGG
>JAZKIR010000048.1:0-5522 GCA_040384785.1 Pseudomonadota bacterium | reverse complement strand
TAGGAAAAAAACGTTTGACTATATGGGGAAGTCCTTATAGGCGGAGCGTGGGGGCCAGTTAAGTCAGATGCTTGCCCACAATCCCGGCCAGTTCAAACATCGTCACCTGCGGCTTGCCGAAGACCGGCAGCAACTTGGCATCGGCGTTGATGGCGCGTTTGTTGGTCGCGTCTTGCAAGCCATTGGCCTTGATGTAGTCCCACAGCTTTTTGACGACCTCGGTGCGGGCGACCGGATCGGTGCCAATTACGGCGGCCAGTTCTGCACTGGGCAGTTTGCCGCTGGCTGCGGTGGTCTTGCGTGGAGCCTTGGGTTTGTCCGTTTTGGTTGCGGCTTTTTTGCTTGCGACTTTCTTGGCTCCAGCCCTCGCCGTTGCTGCGCCACCCGCTACTGATTTTGTAGCGGCAGTGGTTTTGGCCGCAGTCTTGCGCGGTGGAAACTTGCTGGGCGCAAACTCGAAATTCACCTTGCCGGCCTCGGCATCCCAGGCCAGCATGGCCTTGAACGCGCGGCGTGTGCGCATGGAGACAAACTTGTCCAGCAGATCGGTTTTTCCGGTCGCCAGCAGCTTGACCATTTGTGTGCGTTCAATGGGTTGCTGCAGGATGATCTGGCCGGTCTTGAAGTCGCAGCTGGGTGTGGGCTGGGCCAGTGTGGGCACCGACTTTTCGCAGACGTAGTTCTTGCCGTGCTCGAAAACTGCGCCGCCGCATTTGGGGCAGGCACCCAGCGACTCCTGGCCCGAGAAGTCGATGATCTCGCCGCTCTCTTCGCCCTTCTTGTCGTCGCCGAAATCGAATTCCAGTTTGTAGTTCTTGGTCTCGTCATCGAACTTGATAACCATCTCGGCCACAAAGGGCCAGCCGGCCTTGGAGCGGAAACCGTCCAGCGGGCCGATCTTGCGGTCACGCAGGAATTGCTCGACCTCGGCCACCTCAAAGGTGCGCCCGGCCGGGGATTTGCCGAACGAGAAGCCGCAACCGTCTTCAGTTCCGCTCTTGCCGGTGCAGGTGTAGCGGCGGTAGTTTTCCTTGACGATGCCGCCGCAGTTGGGGCAGGGTGCGGCCAGCGTGGCGTAGTCGCCGGGGATGGTGTCGCGGTCGTATTCCTTGGCCTTTTTGACCATGCGTTCGGTCATGGACGCGATCTCGGCCATGAAGCTTACGCGGCTCATCTTGCCCTGCTCCATCTGCGCCAGCTTGTATTCCCATTCGCCAGTCAGCTCGGCCTTGGTCAGTTCCTGTACATCCAGGCCGCGCAACAGCGTCATCAGCTGGAAGGCCTTGGCCGTGGGGATCAACTCCCGGCCTTCGCGCAGCATGTATTTCTCGGCGATCAAGCCTTCGATGATGCTGGAGCGGGTGGCGGGTGTCCCCAGCCCCTTCTCTTGCATGGCTTCGCGCAGCTCGTCGTCCTCCACGGTCTTGCCAGCGCCTTCCATGGCGCCCAGCAGCGTGGCTTCCGAATAGCGAGCGGGTGGGCGAGTCTTCAGGCCCTTGGGGTCCACGGTTTCGGTCTTGACCTTTTCACCCGGCTGCACCGGCACCAGGCTCTGGCCCTTGTCGCCGTCCTTGGCGTCGGCCACTTCGTCGGCGGCTTCCTTGCCGTAGATGGCCAGCCAGCCCGGCTTGACCAGCACCTTGCCTTCGGTCTTGAAATTGTGGCTGGCCGCGGAATTTTGCGACGGGCCGCCCCTAGCAAAATTAGCCCCCTCGGGGGGCAGCGAGGACACGCCAGTGCCGAGCGTGGGGGTCACAGTTGTGATCCGGGTCGTGACCTGGTATTCCGCACTGGGGAAGAAGATGGCCATGAAGCGGCGCACCACCAGGTCATAAATCTTCTGCTCGGCCTCAGACAGGCCACTGGGGGCTTGCAGTGTGGGGATGATGGCAAAGTGATCCGATACCTTGGCGTTGTCGAACACACGTTTGCTGGGCTTCACATAACCACCCTTGACGGCCTGGGCCGCAAACGGTGCCAGGTGTTTCATGCCGCTGTCGGCCAGCATGCCCATGGTGTCCTTCACCACAGCCACATAGTCTTCAGGCAGGTTGCGTGAGTCAGTCCGCGGATAGGTCAAGGCCTTGTGGCGCTCGTACAGGCTTTGCGCGATGGACAGTGTCGTCTTGGCCGAGTAGCCGAATTTGCCGTTGGCCTCGCGCTGCAAGGACGTCAAATCGAACAGCAGCGGGGATGCCTGCGTCGTGGGTTTGCTTTCTTCGGTCACCGTCGCCTGCTGGCCACGCACGGCATCAGCAATGGCCTGCGCCTCGCGCTGGGTCCACACGCGGTCGGCCTTTTTCTCGGCGTCGTCGGCGTCTTTCTTGTGTGCGGGGTTGAACCACTTGGCGGGGTATTCACCGGCCTGGGCGCCGAAGTTGGCGTGGATTTCCCAGTAGTCGCGGCTGATAAACTTGCGAATCTGTTCTTCGCGCTCGACGACCACGGACAAGGTTGGCGTCTGCACCCGGCCCACCGTGGTCAGGAAGAAACCACCGTCGCGCGAGTTGAACGCCGTCATGGCACGCGTGCCATTGATGCCCACCAGCCAGTCGGCTTCGGAACGGCAACGGGCCGCATCGGCCAGGGGTTGCATTTGTTTGTCGGTACGCAGCGCGCCAAAGCCGTCGCGGATGGCCTGGGGTGTCATGGACTGCAGCCACAGGCGGCTGACGGGTTTGCCCAGCGGCTTGGCGCCACCGGCGTACTGCTCGATCAGGCGGAAGATCAGCTCACCTTCGCGGCCCGCATCACAGGCGTTGATGAGTTTGTCTACGTCCTTGCGCTTGGCCAGTTTGACGACGGCGTTCAGGCGCGTCTTGGTCTTGTCCACCGGTTTGAGGTCAAAGTGGGGCGGAATCACCGGCAGGTTGGCAAAACTCCACTTGCCGCGTTTGACGTCAAATTCTTCGGGCGCCTGGATTTCCACCAGATGCCCCACGGCGCTGGAGACGACGTAGGTGTCGCTCTCGAAATATTCGTCGTGTTTCTCGAACTTGCCGGCGGTGGGCGTGAGCGCCCGCACGATGTCTTGGGCGACGGATGGCTTCTCGGCAATAACTAATGTTTTCATCTGACTACAATCCAGTTCTCGCGTGCGCGCAGGTGCGCGCCCACACACGCAGGCGCACACATGCGCGCCCATACGATTCACCATACCAAATTTTTTGGGTTCCGGTCCAGACGTGCAGAAAAGAGAGCAAAACGTGAGCAGCAGCAAAACCATGCCCCCTGGCGACAACCGCCGCATCCAAACCCGGCGCTCCGGCGTGCATGGCAAGGGGGTGTTCGCACTGCAGGATATTGGCGAGGGTGAGACCATCATCGAATACGTGGGTGAAATCATCACCTGGAAAGAAGCCCTGGCGCGCCACCCGCACGACCCCAAGGACCCCAACCACACGTTCTACTTCCATATTGATGAAACCCATGTGATTGACGCCAAGGTCGGCGGCAATTCGTCACGCTGGATCAACCATTCGTGTGACGGCAACTGCGAAGCCGACGAGGTCGATGGCCGCGTCTTCATCAAGGCGCTGCGCGACATTGCGCCGGGCGAAGAGCTTTTTTACGACTACGGCCTGATGCTGGACGAGCGTTACACCAAGAAGCTCAAGGCCGAGCACCCCTGCTGGTGCGGCTCGCCCAATTGCCGGGGCACGTTGTTGGCCCCGAAGCGCAAGAGATGAAACACCCCTGTGTCGGCTGTCGCCGCCCAGTGCCTCAGCCAGAGACAACGGCTCTTCGGAACCGTCCCAACCTGCACAGGCAGGTTGGGAGCCGCGGTCCTCAGCCCCTCAAGGGGGCAACACCAGTGGCCCGGCGAAGCCGGTTCCACGGCGTTTCTGGTAGAGGGCATTTCGCTCGCACCGTGCGTAGGAGTAGCTGAGATGACAGTGCGCTGGCAGGCGGAGGCGATATGGGAGGCGGTGTCGCCAGTGCTGCCTGCGTTCTCGGTTGAAGTCCTGCCCGAGATTGACTCCACCAACACCGAGCTGATGCGCCGCGCGCGCGCTGGCCAGTTGGAGCCGGTGCTGCTGGTGGCCGAGCGCCAAAGCGCCGGGCGTGGGCGCCTGGGGCGCACGTGGTCCAGCGGGGGGGATGCGGTGGCAGCCGACGCGTCCTTGCCCTCCTTGACGTTTTCGCTGGGCTTGCCGTTGTCGCCAGCGGACTGGTCCGGCCTGTCGTTGGCGGTAGGCCTGTCGGTGGTGGAAAGCCTGCACCCCGATTTAAAGCTCAAATGGCCCAACGACGTATGGCTTCAAGACCGCAAATTGGCGGGCATTTTGATCGAAACTGCGAGCGTGGGTGACGTGCGTTATGCCGTCATTGGCGTAGGCATCAACATCGTGCCACCTGCTGCAGAGGGCTTGCGCACACCACCGGCTGGACTGTGTGAGGTTTTGCCGGACGTAGACGCTCCTACCGCGCTGGCGCGGGTGGCGGCGCCCTTGGCCCACGCCGTTCTGCGGTTTGAGGCCGAAGGCTTTGGCCCGTTGCGGGCGGCGTTCCATGCGCGGGATCTGTTGTACGGGCGCGATCTCGTGTGCAACGACGGTGTCACGGGCATGGCCCGCGGCGTGGACGCCGGTGGGGCCTTGCTGCTCCATACTGACAGTGGTTTGAAGAAAATTACCAGCGCGGAGGTCAGCGTCCGTCCGGTGCCGCTGCCGCCCGATAACCTTCCGTGAACCCATGCTGCGACTGCTTGTACTGATCTTGATTCTGGCCAATGGTGTCTACTTTGCTTGGAGCGAAGGCATGTTGCGCGCCTACGGCTTTGCGCCTGCACCGCAGCGTGAACCCCAACGCTTGGCGCAACAGATGAAGCCCGAGGCGATCCGCGTGTTGACGCCTGTCGAATTCAAACGGGTAGAAGCCCAGGTGCAGGCCGAATTGGTTCCCAGAGAATGTTTGGTGGCGGGACCTTTTGACGATGCGCAGGCTGCGTCCTTGCGCCGTGCGCTGGAGTCCGTGTGGGCACCGGGAACCTGGCAGATCGACTCCGTCGCGGTGTCTGCGCGGTGGATTGTTTACATGGGTAAATTCGCCAATACGGAACAACTGCTGAAAAAGCGCGGCGAGCTGGGGGCCATGAACCTGGTCCCCCAAAACCTGCACAACCCGGATCTGGAGTTGGGCCTTTCCCTGGGGGGATTTGATACCCAGGAGGCAGCCAATGCGGAGCTCGCGAAACTCAGCTTGCGCGGTATTCGCACCGCCAAGGTCGTACAGGAACGCCAGGAAGGGCATCAGAACCAGCTCAAACTGCCCGGGTTGACGTCGGATATGAAAGCCCGGCTCAATGACATCAAGCCAGCCTTGCTGGGCCGTGCGCTGCGCAGCTGCAACTAACTCGTCGCCAGCGACTGTTTGGGGGCAACAATTTCCCGCCGGGCCGCCCCAAGAAGTTACGACCCCGCTGGGGGCAGCGACCCGCGTAGCGGTGGAGCGTGGGGGGCAACAATTTCACCGCCGGGCCAATGGAATGGACGCCCCCAGCGCGAGCGGCATCAAAGTGC
>JAZKIR010000047.1:0-46949 GCA_040384785.1 Pseudomonadota bacterium | reverse complement strand
GGCACCGTCAACTCCATCAACTGGGCGCGTTTGCTGGCCCAGGTGGTGTACTACTTTGCTGGTTACCTGCAGGCCACCGAAGAAACGGTACCCAAACCCCCGGGACCACGCGACTCGCTGGCACCCCGCAAAGAGGTGGTTCAGAAGGTCAGCTTCACCGTGCCATCCGGCAACTTCGGCAATGTCTGCGCTGGCCATGTGGCGCGCATGATGGGCCTGCCGATCGAGAAGCTGGTCGTGGCCACCAACGAGAACGATGTGCTGGACGAGTTCTTCCGCACCGGCGTCTACCGCGTGCGCGGCAGTGCCGATACCCACGAGACGTCCAGCCCGTCGATGGATATTTCCAAGGCCAGTAACTTCGAGCGTTTTGTGTTCGACCTGCTGGGTCGTGATGGCGCACGTATCAAGGCGCTGTTTGGCGATGGCCTGACCAAGACGGGCCAGTTTGACCTGAGCGCCGACCCTGCGTTTGCGCAGGCCGCCAGCCGTTATGGTTTTGTCAGCGGTAAGAGCACCCACGCCGACCGCCTGGACACCATTCGCGCGACCTGGAATCAGCACGCGCTGGTGATCGATACCCACACGGCCGACGGCCTGAAAGTGGCGCACGAGCACCGCAACCGATTGGAAGTACGGGGCGGTCCCATGATCGTGCTGGAAACCGCGCTGCCCATCAAGTTTGCCGAAACGATTGTCGAAGCCCTGGGTCGTGAGCCCGAGCGGCCGGCCAAGTTTGACGGTATAGAGGCCTTGCCCAAACGCGTGCTGGTGATGGAGGCCGATGTGGCCGCCATCCAGGCCCTGATTGCCCGGGAGTGCCAGCTGGTCTAAGAGGAATTAGCCCCCACGGTCGCCCACTGCGTGTGGCTCTCTGCCTCCCGTGGGAGACGCGTTTAACCTTGGCGCGGCCCCGCGGTGAAACTAGCCTCTAGCCCTCGTGAAATCTGCATGATGCGCTATCAATAGAATAGTAAAAGAATGAAAATGCCCGCATGACCAATTCACCCCGCGCTCCCTTGTTGCCACTGGACGAGGCCCTGGGCAGGCTGCTGGCCAGTGCCAGCGCGTCGCTCTCCATGGAGTTCGTGGCAGTGGGCGATGCCGATGGCCGCGTGTTGGCGCTAGACGTGGTGTCGGCCCTGCATGTGCCGCCACAGGACAATAGCGCCATGGACGGCTACGCCTTGCGCTGCGCCGATGTCGCTGCGCCGGGGAGCATATTGCCGGTGTCACAACGCATTGCCGCCGGCACCAGCGGCTTGCCGTTGCAGGCGGGCACGGCAGCCAGGATTTTTACCGGAGCGCCGGTTCCACCGGGTGCCGACGCGGTGCTCATGCAGGAAGACTGCGTGGCCGTGCCGCCGGCCGATGCTGCGTCTGACATCCCAAGAGTCTTGGTAAACGTCCGGCCCGCGCCGGGTCAAAATATCCGCCGCGCCGGCGAAGATGTGGCCCACGGTGATGTAGTCCTGTCCCGCGGCCAGCGCCTCGGCCCCGCAGAGCTGGGTCTTGCCGCCAGTATTGGCATGGCCGAGCTGGCCGTGGCACGCCGCCCCCGCGTGGCGTTGTTTTCCACCGGTGACGAGTTGGTTATGCCCGGCACTGTGGCGCCGCAAGACATGCCGCCCGGCGCCATCTACAACTCCAACCGCTATTTTTTAAGCGCCTTGCTGCGCCGCATGGGCTGTGTGGTGACCGATCTGGGCATAGTCCCCGACCAACGCGAGGCCACGGTGCAGGCCCTGCGTGAGGCGGCCCAGTCGCACGACGTGATACTAACCAGTGGCGGGGTTTCGGTGGGTGAGGAAGACCACATCAAGCCCGCGGTGCAAACACTGGGCACGCTGGACCTGTGGCAAATCGCCATCAAACCGGGCAAGCCTTTTGCGTATGGCCGCATTGCCGACGCGCACTTTCTGGGGCTGCCAGGTAATCCGGTGTCCAGCTTCGTGACTTTTCTGGTGTTGGTGCGGCCCTTTCTGTTGCAACTGCAAGGCATGCGCGACGTTGCTATGAAAACCGTAGCTGCTCGCGCAGATTTCAACTGGGCCAAGGCCGATAAACGTTGCGAGTTCCTGCGCGTACGCCGCACGTTTGATGGTGGTCTGGAGCTGTTTTCGAACCAAAGCTCAGGCGTGTTGACATCGGCCGTATGGGGTGATGGCCTGGTCAGCAATCCGCCCGGCCGCGCCATAACACCCGGCGACACGGTGCAGTTTGTGTCTTTTGCGGAGTTGTTGGCATGAAGATTCAGATCAAGTACTTTGCCTCCATTCGAGAGGCATTGGGCACTGGCAGTGAAGCCTTTGATGCCAAGGCTTCCACCGTAGCTGGTCTGCGCGACGAACTGATCGCGCGGGGTGGCGCTTACGCCGGCGCGTTGGCGCGTGGCAAGGCCGTACGGATCGCCGTCAACCAGGTCCTGAGTGGTGAAACCGCGCCCCTGCTAGAGGGCGCGGAAATCGCATTTTTCCCGCCTGTTACTGGCGGGTAGACAAGCCGTCCAGCAGCGCCTGCAGGTGTTGGGCGCCACTGGCGCTGGCCCCTGTCATCGGCAAACGCAAGCCACCTTGCACCAAGCCTTGTTGCGCCAGTGCGGCCTTGATCAGCGCCGGGTTGGGCTCGGCAAACGCCGCGGTGACCACAGGCACCAAAGGCTGCCACAACGTGCGGGCACCCGGCAGGTCACCATTTTGCAAGCAGCGTATCACTTGCACAAACTGCGCCGTGCACAAATGGGCGCAGGCTGAGATGGCACCTGCGCCACCCATGGCCAGCGTGTTGAAAATCTGCGCATCTTCACCGGTCAGCACGCGCAGGCGCCCATCAGCTACCAAGGCCTGTGTTTTGCCAGCATCGCCTCCGCAGTCCTTGATGGCCTGGATATTGGGATGCGCGGCAAGTGTCAACAGGGTCTCCAGCGTCATGGTTACACCGGTACGGTAGGGAATGTCGTAGATGAGCAGCGGCTTGTCGGAGGCATCGGCCAGCGCGGTAAACCACTGCACCAGGCCGGCTTGCGCGGGGCGGACGTAGTGGGGTGCCGACACCAGCAAGCCCGCGACGGGGCGCAGCGCCAGTTCCTTGTACCAGGCCAGGGTCTGGCCCATGTGGTAGCCCGACAGGCCCATGACCACGGGCAGCGCGTCGGCGGCTTTTAACACGGTGTCCAGCACAGCGAGTTGTTCGGTTTTATCCAGCGCGGCCGCTTCACCGGTGGAGCCACAGGCCACAAATCCGTTGACGCCTGCCGCAGCGTAGTGTTTCACGAGGCGCGCCAGGGCAGGGTGGTCGACCGCGTCGCCCCGGAATGGTGTGATCAACGCGATCCAGAGACCAGAAAAGTCGGCAGAGTTAGGCATGCATTTTTCCTTTGTTTCGAAAAATTGACCGATGGAAAACCGTCATCGGATGCGCGCGAAAACCAAAAAAGTGGGGGTGTTTGTTTTTGGTGGTTCCGTCGCTCATCTGAGGACGGAACCACAGCTCCGGTCAGATGAGCTTGGGTTTTTGCGGTTTGCTGGCGCAGGCCACAACACGGCACTCGGCATGGCTGTGGGCCATGGGACGGTTGCAGAAGTGGTTTGCGGGCATGGCTTGAGTGTAGCAGTGCGCAAGTGCCACAATTCAGCCCCATGAGCACGCCGCAAACACCCCGCGTTTCCATTCAAACGGAAGACTTTGATTTAACCCACGTGGTCAATGCGTTACGTGCCGAAGATCACCGCGTGGGAGCGGTGTGTACCTTTGTAGGCACCGTGCGGGACCGCAACAAAGGTAGTGCTCCCGATACAGGGCCCGTTCTCTCGATGGAGCTGGAACACTACCCCGGCATGACCGAGAAGGCGATCGAGGACATGATCGACGAAGCGTTTAAACGCTTTGACATCTTCGCCGCGCGCGTGATCCACCGCATCGGTTTGCTGCAACCGCCGGACCAGATCGTGCTGGTGGCCGTGACGTCGGCGCACCGGGGCGAGAGTTTCAAGGCCTGTGAGTTTTTGATGGACTACCTGAAGACGCAGGCGCCGTTCTGGAAGAAAGAGCAAACCGCTGCGGGCGCCCAGTGGGTGGATGCACGGGTCAGTGATGACGAAGCCCTGGCCAAGTGGGGCATACAGGTGAAAAACGCCTAGCTCCGGAGAGCGGCCGCGGCGTGCGTCAATTCAAATACGTAGGGCGCGTCGCATCCGGCGCCATGTCAATTTCTTCCGCTTCGGCGTCCAGCGTCCGCAACGGCGCCGATGCGGCATGGCCGATCTGCCAGTCCGATTTTTGCAGCGCCTGGTTCAGCAACTCCATCAGACCAAACACCAGGTCCGCGGGAATGTCTAGTTGGAAGCCACGGCTGGAAGCAGGTTCTTGCAGCAATTCCTTGAAATTCATCTGCATGTGCGCGCCGTCCTTGGGTGTTAAATTGACCTCGGTAACCAGCAGAGGCACATCGCCCAGTGGGCGGTTCGTCGAGTCGCTTCGGTACGCAGTCTTGAAATCTGCGCCTTGCAGGACCTCCTGTTTGCGCGCGTCGGCCAGCATCTTGCGGCTGCTGGACCCCATGGCGGACAGGTCTACGTAACCGTCGGACTTGGCGTTTTCCGGTATCGCCAGGTGGTCCATGGCGACACGGTTGAGCAGGGGCGACAGCCGCAACACCAAGCGCCGGGTCAGCCACATCTGCACCTCGTCGCCGGTGCTGGTGTTGATGCGGACCAGAATACGGTCCTGGTCCGCGTCGTAGCGGATTGAGAGCTGGTGGATGTCCATTCGTTGATTCTAGTCAACAGCTGCAATACCAATGAGGGGTTGAAATACATGCTGGAACCCCAAGGTCTGAACCAACCGGAGAAATAGCTTATGCGAATGGACAAACTCACCACCAAGTTCCAGGAAGCCCTGGGCGAGGCGCAGACCCTGGCCCTGGCCAATGACCATGCCTACATCACCCCAGCCCACATGCTGGTGGCCATGCTGCGCCAGGACGATGGCCCCAAGGCGCTCTTGCAGCGAGCCGGCGTCAACCTGCCGCAGTTGCTGTCGTCGGCCGAGGCCTACATGAAAAAGCAGCCCCAGGTGCAGGGCCAGGAACAGGTCTCGGTGGACCGCGACATGGGCGTGCTGCTGCAAGCGTCTGAGAAGGAATCGATCAAGCGCGGCGACCAGTTTGTGGCCGGTGAACTGTTTTTGCTGGCACTGTCGGACAGCAAGATTGAGATCGCCAACATTGCCCGCGCCAACGGCATGACACGCAAGAGCCTGGAATCAGCCATCGACGCGGTGCGCGGTGGCCAGAACGTGGACAGTGCCGATGCCGAAGACCAGCGCGAATCGCTGAAAAAATACTGCATAGACCTGACCGAGCGCGCCCGCATGGGCAAGCTGGACCCGGTGATCGGCCGCGACGACGAGATCCGCCGCGCCATCCAGGTGCTGCAGCGCCGCACCAAGAACAATCCGGTGCTGATTGGCGAGCCCGGTGTTGGCAAGACTGCCATTGTTGAAGGCCTGGCCCAGCGCATCGTCTCGGGCGAGGTGCCGGAGTCGCTGAAGGGTAAACGTGTGCTGAGCCTGGACATGGCGGCGCTGCTGGCCGGCGCGAAGTTCCGCGGTGAATTTGAAGAACGCCTGAAGAATGTGCTGAAAGACCTGGCCAAGGACGAAGGCCAGACCATTGTGTTCATCGACGAGTTGCACACCATGGTGGGCGCCGGCAAGGCCGAAGGCGCCATGGACGCCGGCAATATGCTCAAGCCCGCGCTGGCGCGTGGTGAACTGCATTGCGTGGGCGCCACGACGCTGGACGAATACCGCAAATACATCGAAAAAGACGCAGCACTGGAGCGCCGCTTCCAGAAAATCATTGTTGGTGAACCCACGGTGGAGGCCACCATTGCCATCCTGCGCGGCCTGAAAGAACGCTACGAGGTGCACCATGGCGTGGACATCACCGACCCGGCCATCGTCGCGGCGGCCGAGCTGTCGCACCGCTACATCACCGACCGTTTCTTGCCCGACAAGGCCATTGACCTGATCGACGAGGCGGCCAGCAAGATCAAGATCGAGCTGGACTCCAAGCCCGAGGTCATGGACAAGCTGGACCGGCGCCTGATCCAGCTGCAGATTGAGCGTGAAGCCGTCAAACGCGAGAAGGACGAGGCCTCGCAAAAACGTCTGGAGTTGATCAACGAAGAAATCGTCAAGCTGCAAAAAGAAATTGCGGACCTGGACGAAATCTGGAAGGCCGAAAAAGCCACGGCCCAGGGCAGTGCCCAGGTGCGTGAAGAAATCGACAAGCTGCGCCAACAGATCGAGACCCTGACCCGCCAGGGTGACCTGGCCAAGGTGGCGGAGTTGCAATACGGCAAATTGCCGGATATGGAGAAGCGCCTGAAGGAAGCCCAGGCCAAGGAGTCCGACAAGGCCAAGGGTGGTGTGGGCGTGGCGCGCCAGTTGTTGCGCACCATGGTGGGTGCCGAAGAAATTGCCGAGGTGGTGAGCCGCGCCACCGGCATTCCGGTGGCCAAGATGATGCAGGGCGAAAAAGACAAGCTGCTGCAGATGGAAGACAAGCTGCACCAGCGCGTGATCGGTCAGAACGAGGCCATTGGCGCCGTGGCCAATGCCATACGCCGCTCGCGTTCGGGCCTTAGCGACCCGAATCGCCCCACCGGCTCTTTCCTGTTCCTGGGCCCCACGGGCGTGGGCAAGACCGAGTTGTGCAAGGCCCTGGCTGGTTTCCTGTTCGATAGCGAAGAGCACCTGGTCCGCATCGACATGAGCGAGTTCATGGAGAAACATTCCGTGGCCCGCCTGATTGGCGCGCCTCCGGGTTATGTGGGTTACGAGGAGGGCGGTTACCTGACCGAAGCCGTGCGCCGCAAGCCCTACGCCGTGTTATTACTTGACGAGGTGGAAAAGGCCCACCACGACGTGTTCAACGTGCTGCTGCAGGTGCTGGACGACGGCCGCCTGACCGATGGCCAGGGCCGCACCGTGGACTTCAAGAACACCATCATCGTCATGACCAGCAACATCGGCAGCCACCTGATCCAGAGCATGGTGGGTGAGGAGTATGAGGACGTCAAGGACGCGGTGACCGGCGAGCTGAAGAACCACTTCCGCCCTGAATTTTTGAACCGCATCGACGAGACCGTGGTCTTCCATTCGCTGGACGCCAGCAATATCGCCGACATCGCCCGCATCCAGTTGCAGGTGTTGATGGCCCGGCTGGCCAAGATGGATTTGACGCTGCAGGTGTCGGATGCTGCGGTCGCCGAGCTGGCCAAGGTGGGGTTCGATCCGGTGTTTGGTGCGCGGCCCTTGAAGCGCGCCATCCAGCAGCGCATCGAGAACCCCTTGTCCAGGTTGCTGCTGGAAGGGAAATTTGTGCCCAAGTCCACGATACACGTGGGTGTGGACACCATCCTGGCGCCGGGGCAGTTCAGCTTCAGCTAACGTCGCCCCCACGCTCCGCCGCCGCGCGGGTCGCTGGCCTTGCAGGCCGCGGCATTGCCACAGGCATCGCCCCTTCTGGCTGTCCCGCCCTGCGCAGGCAGGCCGGGAGCCGCAGCCATCAGCCCCGAGGGGGCGAATTTGGCTTCGCCGCTGACCGCCAAGCGGTTCAGAGCCCTTGGGGCGGCCCGGCGGGAAATTGCTTTGCCCCCACGCTGCGCGGGTCGCTGGCCGTGAGCCCGTGGGGCGGCCCGGCGGGAAATTGCCTTGCCCCAGGCTCAGCCCCATAGTACCGAGCGCATCGATATCGCAGCACCCTGGTAGCCGGTGTTGAAAAAACGG
Organism: Pseudomonadota bacterium; assembly: GCA_040384785.1. GTDB lineage: Bacteria > Pseudomonadota > Gammaproteobacteria > Burkholderiales > Burkholderiaceae_C > Allorhodoferax. The sequence continues at coordinate 39,155 of JAZKIR010000047.1, read as the reverse complement.
GGCGTGTCGGTGCTGCGGGCCGCGCCTGCGGCGTACAGCAGCGGCAGGTAATGCTCGTACGTGGGGTGGGCCTGCTGGGCCACGGCGCCCAGCGCCTGAAAGTTTTTCAGCGTGTCGAGGTGGCCGGTCTGGATCTGCTGCTGCACCAGCGTGTCGAATTCGCTGGCCCAGTCATAGGCTTCGTTTGACGCGGTGCCCTGCCGCATGGCGCGCAGGTTGTGCACGATATTGCCACTACCCACAATCAACACGCCACGCTCGCGCAAAGTATTCAGTTGCTGCCCCAGCGCAAAGTGCTCGGCTGCGGGCCGGCTGTAGTCCATGCTGAGTTGCAGCACCGGAATATCAGCTTTGGGGAACATGGGTTTGAGCACCGACCAGGTGCCGTGGTCCAGGCCCCACACGTCGGTGTCTACGCCCAGCTGGCGGCCATCGGTGGGCGACTTCAGGTCTCTGGCCAGCACGCTGGCGACCGCGGGCGCACCGGGCGCCGGGTATTGTTGGTCGAACAGCGCCTGTGGAAAGCCGCCAAAGTCATGGATGGTTTTCGGCTTGGCCATGCCGGTGATCTGCCAGCCGCCGCGGGTCAACCAGTGGGCCGATATGCACAGAATCAGCTGCGGTGCCGCTTCGCGTGCCAGCAATTCGGCGCCCAGGGCCTGCCAGCTGCGACGCCAGGTGTTGTCTTCTATGGCATTCATGGGGCTGCCATGGCCTAAAAACAGCACGGGCATGCGGGGTGAAGGCTTGAGTGCCTGGAGCAAGGGACGTGTGGCGGCGTCTGCGATGGATGTCATGGAAACTCCGGGTAGGTTGGCAAGTGCTGCCAGAGCGGTCAATAGGGTTCTGCGTTGCATGGGTGAGGTGGGGAGCGCCGTGGAAAATCAGAAGGATGGAGCCCGGCACGTGGCACGAAGTTCCCTCGGATACCTGTTTTGTCCAAGGAGGCTTGAGGCAAATCGGCCTCTAGCCCTCGTAAAACATAGGTATTGCGCTATTGTTTTGATAGTAGTTTGCCTTGGAAGTGGCTCGGCGCCTTGCCCATGGCCTGCTTGAACATGGCGCTGAAGGCGCTATCGCTGGCATAACCGCTGGCCGCAGCTACCTGCGAGATCGGCAAACCACGTGCCAGTTGGGGCAGGGCATTGGCCAGCACGGCCTGCATGCGCCACTGCTGGTAGCTGGTGCCCAGCTCCTCGCGGAACAGGCGTGCCACCGTGCGCTCGCTGGCCCCAACCTCTGCCACCCATTCGCTGAGCTGGGATTTTTCCGCCGGGTCGCGCAGCACCGCCTCGCATAACGCGCGCAGGCGCTTGTCGCCATGCTCGGGGTGGGGCATGGGTACGCCCAGCGCATGGGTCGTGGCGCGGCTGACTTCGTCGGCGGTGAGCGCCATCAGCGCGTCTTCACGCGGGCCGGGCACAGAATCTTCCAGCGCGTGGATCAGTTCGCGCAGCAGCTTGCTGACCATCAACACGCGGCAGTCCACCCAGCCGTTGGGCGTGGCACACGGGTCCAGATCCACGGTGCGCAACTCGGCCGATTCCAGCACCACCACCGTGTGCTGCACAAAGGGAGGAATCCACACCGCCCGCGATGGCGGCACGATGAAGGTGGTCTGCATGCCACCCTGCGTCACAGTAACCTGCATCAGGCCGCTGGCGCAGTAGGTGAACTGCACCCAGGGGTGGCAGTGGGGCGCGATGTGTGCGTCCATATCCAAGGCTCGGGCTCGGCTGCGCACCGGGCGTTGCGGACTGGGCGCGCGCGCTGCGGAGTCGTCGAAGCGCATGGGGGTGAGTGCGGTCTTGCGTTTCATGCTGGCCTATTAAATCGACGCTGGAGGGCGCAGGCGGGGGTGTTGCCCGGTTTGGCTGGTATTCGACGATTATTGTCTGTTTGGCGTATTCCCGCATGTTGCACCGCGTCCTACCATTGCCGCATGAACACCACTACCTTTCCTGCCACAGCCCCGGCTGTGCCCATGCAACAGGACGCGACCATCATTGGCCTGGTCGGACTGGCGCATGCCAGTTCGCACTTTGGGCACCTGCTGCTGCCGCTGATGTTTCCGGTTTTTATGAAAGAGTTTGGTCTGAGCTACTCCGAGCTGGGTCTGCTGATGACCACTTTTTTTGTAGTGTCCGGCGTGGGCCAGGCCTGCGCGGGTTTTGTCGTGGACCGCCTGGGTGCCCGCCCACTGATGTTTGTGGCGCTGGGCATCTTTATTGCCGCGTGCCTGGCCGCATCCATGGTGACCGGCTACACCGGACTGCTGCTGGTGGCGGCGCTGGCAGGCCTGGGCAACGCGACCTTTCACCCGGTCGATTTCACGATACTGAACCAGCGTGTATCCGCACCGCGCCTGGGCTACGCCTTCAGCGCCCATGGTTTGACCGGCAACCTGGGTTGGGCCGCGGCGCCGGTGTTTTTTGCCGGATTTGGCGCCATGCTGGGCTGGCGTAATGCCTATGTGGCGGCAGCGCTGATGTACGTTGCCGTGCTAGCGCTGTTGGTTCTACACCGTGACAAGCTGGTGACCCAGGTGGAGCCCCGCGACCCGCACGCCGTGGCCAAGGGTGACGCCGAGCACGACATGGCCTTCATGAAGCTGCCCGTGGTGTGGTGGTGTTTTGGCTTCTTTTTGCTGTCTACGATGACACTGGCCGTGGTGCAGAGCTTTTCGGTCTCGATCTTGAAGGAGATGCATGGCATCAGTTTTGAGTCCGCGACCTACACGCTGACGGCCTACATGTTGTGCGGCGCGCTGGGCATGTTCATCGGCGGTTTTATTGCGGCCGGTGCCGCCAATAGCGACCGCGTGGTGGCCTGGGCCATGGCTGCGGGTGCGGTGTTGTTGGCGTTGTGTGGCACCGGCTGGCTGGACGCCACTGCCACCATGGTGGTGCTGGCCGTGACCGGTTTTGCCGTCGGCATTGGGGGGCCATCGCGCGACATGATGATCAAGAAGGCCACGCCCAAGGGCGCCACGGGGCGTGTGTATGGCCTAGTGTATTCGGGTTTGGACACCGGATTCGCCATTTCCCCGATAGTTTTTGGCGTCTTCATGGACCGCGGCTGGTACGGTGCAACCCTGCTGGGAGCCGCGCTGGTGTTGCTGTTGAGCGTGGGCGCGGCGCTGGGAGTCGGGCTTCGAACCGTGCCGCGATAACGGTCAAATCCAATCGCTGGCATGATGGAGGGCTTTTTCGCCCGCTTTTCCCGAATTTTTCATGACCGAAACAACCTCGCCTTCTTCTCCTTCCGAACCGGTTGAACCCGTAGCGCCTGCCGTCGCCGTTGCTGTCGCTGTCGACGCGGCCAATATGGCCGATGCGCCCGCAGCCCCCGTTGCACCGAAGCGGCCTGCCAAGCCCGATGTTTTTCCGGTGCTGGAAAAAATGGCCGAGCTGTACCCCCAGTTGTTTGGCGCCGTGTTCCTGCCTATGAAGCGCGGTATTTTCCAGGACCTGCTGGAAGCCCACCCCGAAGTCTTTGAGCGCGACAGCCTGAAGGCCGCGCTCTCTTTGCACACCCGTTCCACACGTTACCTGACCGCCGTGGCATCGGGTGAAGACCGCCACGACCTGCAGGGCAAGCCAGTGGAAGCCATGGCGCCCGAACATGTGCACCACGCGCTGCTGGAAGTGTTTCGCCGCCGCCAGACCCGTAGCAATGAAGACCTGCGCCCCAAGCTGATCCAGCGCATCGTTGTGGCATGGGAGGCCTCAAACTTGGCACCCTCCGCTTATGCCGAACTGGTGCGCAGCCGCGACGAGGCGGCGAATGCCGTGCTGGACGAGGCCATGGTGGAGGCCGAGGCCCGCGCCGCCAAGACCGAGGCGCTACTGCAGGCCTTCAAGGCCAGCGGAAAGTCTTTGGAGGTTTTTGCCGACATGTACGGCATGGACCCGCGCGCCGTGGGCCGTATGCTGGCGCGTGCGACCGTTACCCCACCCGAGGCCTGATCCGCACACGACGGCACGGCACCGGGCATGACCAACCCTGCTAGCGAACCGCCTGTCGTCCTGCGGGCCGACGGGCTTGTTTTTGGGTACACCAAGCAGGCGGTATTTAACGGCTTGTCGCTGAGCCTGTCGCCCGGTGCGACATGGGTTGGCGGTGATGAGAGCACCGGTAAAACCACGCTGCTGCGTTTACTGGCGGGCGAGCTGCCCGCCAAGGGCGGCGCGCTGCAAATCAACGGCGTCGCGCTGGCTGATCAAGCCCAGGCCTACCGCCGCCAAGTGTTCTGGGTCGATCCGCGCACCCAGGCATTCGATGCCCTCACGCCCATGGCGTATTGGGATGGCGTGCGCAAGCAATACCCGGCGTTTTCCGATGCATTGTTGGCCGATTTGACGGAAGGCCTTGGTATTGCACCCCATCTGCCCAAGTCGCTGTACATGTTGTCCACCGGCACCAAGCGCAAGGTTTTTGTGGCCGCTGCGTTTGCCAGTGGAGCTGCGGTCACGTTGTTGGACGAGCCGTTTGCCGCGTTGGACAAAGCCTCCGTCGACGTGCTGCTGGAGTTGTTGCAGGAGGCCGCTGCTCACCCGAGCCGAGCCTGGCTGGTTGCCGACTATGTAGCGCCGCGTGGGGTGGAGTTGACGGCAAGTGTTCATCTGGGCAACTGATCCCGTTGGCCGTCCTCAGCGATGGGAGCAAGGTTCCGCTGCGCTCTATCCAAGCATTGCAATAACTACATGCCACGAAATATCGAAATCAAAGCCCGCATCGACAGCGTGGAACAGCTCAAACCCGTAGCAGTGTCGATCAGCGACGGAGAGCCCGTTGACATTCTGCAGGACGACACGTTCTTTCCCTGCGCTGAGGGCCGTCTGAAGTTGCGCGCTTTTGCCGACGGGACGGGCGTGTTGATCTTCTACCAGCGGGTCGACCAAAAAGGCCCCAAGGAGAGCTTTTTCACCACCGCGGCAACCCACTCCCCAGACGCATTGCGCGACACGCTGTCACTGGCGTATGGCCAGTCGGGGCGTGTCAAAAAGCACCGCACACTGTTTACACTCGGAAGAACGCGCATCCACCTGGACCGCGTTGAAGGGCTGGGTGACTACCTGGAGCTCGAAGTCATGCTGGCGGATGGCGAAGCGGTCGAACTTGGCGAGCAAGAGGCCTACGCCATCATGGAGCGGCTGGGAGTCTTGAAGTCGCAGCTGGTGGGCGGTGCGTATGTTGATTTGCTGGCGCAGGGATTGCGCACGCACGTCTGATCACGACAATGCGATGCGGCCTTGTTCAATCCGCGTACCGTCGCAGGGTTTGGGGCATTGGTCCTCGCCGATTTGTGGGCCTTTGACACCATGAGGCGGGGGCCAATGCCCCAAACCCTGTCACCACCAAATACGTAAAAAAACCTGGCTAAACCGCATCCGGCTGCACATGCGGCGCAGCGTTCTGAAATGCGGGCAGCGCCAGGCAGGCGGCCTCGATGCGGCGGATGGTCGGGAAGGCCCCCAGCGGGGTATCAAAACGGCGCGAGTTGGCGACCTGGGGGATCAGACAGCAGTCGGCCAGACCAGGCGTGTCGCCGTGGCAATACATGCCGGTAGCGGCGCTGTTGGCCAGCATGGCTTCGATGGCGGTAAAGCCTAACGTGATCCAGTGGCGGTACCAGTCGGCCTTGGTGGCCTCGTCTAGCTTCAAATCGCGCTCCAGGTACTGCAGCACGCGCAGATTATTCAGCGGATGGATTTCGCAGGCCACTGATTGCGCCAGCGCGCGCACACGAGCGCGACCCAGCGCGTCGCGCGGCAGTAGCGCGGGCTCGGGGTAGGTCTCGTCCAGGTATTCCATGATGGCCAGCGACTGCCCCAGCGCCTGGCCATCATCCGTAACCAACGTGGGCACCAGCTCGGCGGGGTTGATCTGTTGGTAGGCGGGCGCATGCTGGGCGCCACCGCCTTGCAGCAGATGCACCGGCACCGATTCAAACGGCAGGCCCTTCAGGTGCAGGGCAATACGCACCCGGTACGAGGCCGAGCTGCGAAAGTAGGTGTAGAGCTGGAGCATGAGCGTCGCGTCTTTCAGGTCAGCGTGCGTGCCGCCAACAGCGTGCCACGCACCTCGCCAAAACCAATACGCACCGCACCTGCGGCGGTGCAGGCGCCTTTGAAGACGATGGTGTCGCCATCTTCCAGAAATGTGCGCTTCTCGCCATTGGGCAGCGTAATGGCTTCCTTGCCGCCCTTGGACAGTTCCATCATCGACCCGGCTTCATCGGGCGTGGGGCCGGACTGTGTGCCGCTGCCCAGCAAATCACCGGGTTGCAGATTGCAGCCATTAACCGTGTGGTGGGCCACCATTTGCGACACCGACCAGTAGGCGTCACGGAAGTTGCTGCGGGACAGGCGGTGCTCGTTCAGGCCTTGTTCGCGCATGGCGGCGGTCTGGATGAAAACTTCAAGGTCGATGCTGATCGCACCTTGTTCACGCAGCTCGGCGGAGTTCAGATAGGGCAGGGGTTGCGGGTCACCCTCGGCACGCGTCCAGGCCTGGCGATAGGGTGCCAAGGCTTCCATGGTTACGATCCATGGCGACACCGTGCTGGCAAAGTTCTTGGCCAGAAAGGGACCCAGCGGCTGGTATTCCCAGCCCTGCACATCGCGCGCCGACCAGTCGTTGAACAAGCACAGGCCAAACACATGTTGCTCGGCCTTCTGCATGGACACGGGTTCACCCAGCGCATTGCTGGTGCCGATAAAAATTCCCATCTCCAGTTCGTAGTCCATGCGCGCGCTGGGGGCCAGCAGGGGCTCGGTCGCACCGGGACGCATGACCTGGCTGACCGGGCGGCGCACGTCCTGGCCCGAGATGCCAATCGATGAGGAACGGCCGTGGTAACCAATGGGAATCCACTTGTAGTTGGGCAACAGCGGGTTGTCGGGCCGCAGCAGCTTGCCGATGTTGGTGGCATGGTGCACCGAGGTATAGAAATCGGTGTAGTCGCCAATTTGCGCGGGTACGGCAAACTCGGCATCGGCTTGTGCGACCAGGCAAGTGCCCAATGCGGACTGCAGTGCATAACCTTCGCGCAGCGCGCGTGACAACGCCAGGCGCAGCGCAGACCAGGCGTGTGATCCCATGGCCATGAAACCATTCAAGGTGGGCGCACAGCAGGCCTGCGCGGCCAGATCGGCTTCACCCGTGAATACGCTTTTGCTCTGGGCAGCCGTCAGGTCCAGGATCTGGTCGCCAATGGCCACACCCACGCGAAAGGTTTCCGCGCTGCCATAACGGCGGAACACGCCAAAGGGCAGGTTCTGGATGGGGAAGTCGGTGCCTGCGGCATTGGCCGAGGCGACCCAGCTACGCAGTTCGGGGTTGTGTGTTTCGTTCATGGATGTCATTGCTTCAAACCGCTCCGGGTATGCCTTGGCCGTTGTGCATCCACGCGGCATGTTTGGGCGCCTTCTTGGTACGGTCCCATTCGTTGAGCATGTCCCACTTCACGTCGTCCAGCGCCTGGGTCATGGCGGGTGTAGCGATGTTGACGGACAGCTCCAGGCGGTGGCCGTTGGGGTCGAAGAAGTAGATGGATTTGAAGATGGTGTGGTCGGTCACGCCAATGACTTCGATGCCGCCGGCCTCCAGCTTGGCCTTGTGGGCCAGCAGCTCGTCCATGCTGCCGACTTCAAACGCCAGGTGTTGTGTCCACGAGGGCGTGTTGTGGTCGCGGTCCATGGGTGGGCTGTTGGGCAGCTCAAAAAACGCCAGCACATTGCCATTGCCCGCGTCCAGAAAGACATGCATATACGGGTCCGGTGCCTTGGTGGACGGCACTTCGTCTTCGGCAATGGCCAAGACAAAGCCCATGTCCAAATGTTTGCCGTACCACTCCACGGTTTGTTTGGCGTTGATGCAGCGGTAGGCGACGTGGTGAATCTTCTTGATGGTCATGTTTTCTCCTGACAGGGCAATAAGCGGGACTATGGGCTGTATTAGAGAAGACTTTGATCTATCATTCAAACAGATTTTTATGATGAATATATTCCAATAGCTGATGAATATCACCTTGCGCCAATTGCGGGCCTTTGTGGCACTGGCCCACACGAGCAGCTTTACCGATGCCGCCGCCAGCCTGCATGTCACACAGTCGGCCCTGAGCGGTTTGATCAAGGAATTGGAGCTGACGCTGGGCATTCAGGTGGTGAACCGCAGTACACGCAAGGTCAGCCTGTCGGAAGTGGGGCGCGAGTTTTATCCGCTGGTGGCCCGCCTGCTGCAGGACCTGGATGGTGCGCTGGACACCATCAGCGATCTGAAGGCCTTGAAGCGTGGGCTGGTGCGTATTGCCGCGCCACAGCTGATGTCGGCCTCGGTCCTGCCGGAGGTGATTGCGGGTTTCAAACAGGAGTATCCCGACATCGAGATCCGGCTGTTGGACTGCATGGTCGAACATGTGCTGCCCAAGGTACACAGTGGTGAGGTGGATTTTGCGATTGGCCCCGAGCGCGAATCATCGGCCGACATTGAAGCCCAGACCTTGTTTGAAATTCCGTTTGTGGTCGTGTTCCGTCCCGACCACCCCTTGAACAAGAAAAAGCGTGTGACCTGGGACGATGCGCTGCGTTATCCGGTGATTGCACTCAAGGGTGAGTTCACGCACCGGCTGCGCGCGGATCTTCACGAGTCACTGCATGACGAGGCGCTGAACCCTGCTAATGAGGTGGGCTTTATGACCACGGCCTTTGCGATGGTCAGCGCCGGCCTGGGGGTCACCACCTGTTTGCCCTATGCCAGCAACCTGATCCGCCTGCACCAGTTGCAAAGCCGCCCCCTGCTGGACCCGGTCGTACGGCGCAAGTTTTTTGTTTTTACACGCAAGGACCGACCGCTGTCGCCGGCGGCCCAGCGGTTTTCGGCGTATTTGCTGGACCATGTCGGCCGGCAGGCCTGGAGCAGGGCGCAGCCCAAGCCCTAGGAGCCTCTGGGCGGCAGAAGTGCGTCGGCTGCAACGCGCAGACGCCTAGTTGACGGAAAACGGGTGGGCCAGGCTATTGCGTTGGCCCGAGGTCAAATGGAGCTTGCGCACGATGTTGCCGTCCCGCACGATGTTCACCAGGTCGCTGCGCATGGGGGAGGCAAAATAATCGCCGTTGTGGCCAATGAAGTCGCTATCGGTCCACACATACAGTCCTTCCTTGCGCGGCAGATCTTTCGACCAGTTCCACAGGTTGAACTGGCTCGGTCTTGCCGACCGGGCGGTGTTGGCCAACACATGGGCATTGGTGTAATAAATGATTTCGGCGCTCAATTGGTGAGAGGGGGTCACGGCGAATCCCTTGGCGGGGTATTTGGTCAGCTCGGCGCCCAGTTCTTTCCAGCCGTAGAAATAGTTGGTGGCGTCGGCGACGGCCAGTTGCTGGGAATAACGGTCCAGCGGGATCACGTTGAAACGCGCATGCAGGGTGGTAATGGCCGACATCAGCAGGCTGGATGCGACCGCGGCCGACCACAGCCAGCGCCGCGTGTTGGATGCTCCACTGTCCAGGCAGTACTTGGTGGCCAATATGCTGAGGCTTACATAGGCAAAGGCTGGCCAATTGGGGCCGGCAGGTTTTTTCAGCGACGAGAAGGCAAAAAAGGCAATCACGGGAATGGCTGCGCAGACCAATAGCAGTGACGCCTTGTCCCGGCGGTAGAGGCCAACCGCGGCGGCCCAGATGCCCAGCAGCCAGACGATGGGACCCGCCACCAGCATCTGCCCGCCAATGTATTCGCCGACTTTGGCCAGCGAGTAGCCCTCGCTGTTCAGGCCATTCTTCAACTGGAATTCAAACGACACCCAGTCGTGCTGGCTGTTCCAATACACCACGGGCAAAAAGCACAAAAAACCGACCAGCACTGCCTTGTAGGGGTAGGTGGTCTTCAGCCAGCGCCGGTCCTGCGACAGCAGCAGATACAGCAGCAGGCAGGGCAACATCAGAATAGCCGTGTATTTGGACAGCAAGGCCATGCCAAACGCAACGCCTACTACGTACCACAGCCAATGTTTTTCACTGTTCAGCGTTTGCCAGAACAGGTACAGCCCCAGGGACCAGAACAGCAACACCGGCGTGTCGGGTGTCATCACCACCAGGCCCATGCTGGTCAGTGGCAACACGTTGAACAGAATGACGCTGCCGGCCGCAACCTGTATGTTCTTGAACATCTGTAGGGCCAGGCGCCAGATCAGCAGGCTCAATACCAGTGATACCAGGGTTCCCGACAGCCTGACCCATAACTCGGACTTGGAAAACAGTGTGGTCAGCCAGATGCAATAGGCCACCAGCGGTGGGTGGTCAAAGTAGCCAATGTCAAGATTGCGCGACCACAACCAGTAATAGGCTTCGTCCGGATGCAATTGCAGTGATGCCGAAAGGTACAGACGCCAGGCGATCAACGCCCCGACAATGTAGGCGGCATTGCGCCCATTGAGTAATTTTTGCATGTAGTTGTGCGCTGGCGGTGACACGCCAAGCCTGCCCTTGGAAACCCATTTTTGCCAGAAGGTTTCATGTTGGCTTGCGTTTTATCAAGGCATGCGGCTGTTCCGCCGTCGGAGGCTTAGCCCGTTATACGCACCTTGCGCGCCGCACCGTCGGCTCTGCCGATATGGCCCAGCGGCAGTTCGGTGCTGGACTTGATGCAGTTCAGCACGATATTCGAGCGGATATTGGCCACACCCTTGATGCGCATGATCTTGCGCAACACCGAGTCGGACAACACACCCAGGTCGGCAGCGACGATTTGCAGGATGTAGTCCGACTCACCGGCCACCGAATAACAATCCAGCACCTCGGGAATGGCGATGATCTCGCGCTCGAACGCGGAGCCCTCGTCACCGCCGTGGCGGCTCAGCGTCACATAACTCATGGCGCGCACGCCCAGGCCCATGGCGGCGGCGTCCAACAGGGCCACGTAGCGGCGGATGATGCCCGTGCTCTCTAGCCGCTGGATGCGCCGGCTGACCTGCGAGGCGGACAAATGGATCTGCTCGCCGACCTGCTGGTTGGTTGCATGGGCATCCTTTTGCAATGCGGCCAACAAGCTGATATCGAACTTGTCGAGCAGTAAATCGTCATATTTTTCTTGATTCATGCATGAATTATGCATATCTTTGCTGTTGGGTGGTGCAATTCGCTTACACCGTGCGCGCGCTTTTGACCACAATCTAAAGTATTCAAAACACGGAAACAGGAGCAGCACAATGGCCGATCTTTTTGACAACCCAATGGGACTCATGGGGTTTGAGTTTGTCGAATTTGCGTCCCCCACGCCCGGCGTGATGGAGCCTATTTTTGAACAAATGGGTTTTCAGCACGTGGCGCGCCACCGCTCTAAAGATGTTGACCTGTACCGCCAGGGCGACATCAATTTCATCATCAACCGCGAGCCCAAAAGCCACGCCGCCTACTTCGCGGCCGAGCACGGCCCCTGCGCCTGCAGCATGGCATTCAGGGTGCGCGATTCGCACAAGGCTTATGCCCGCGCGCTGGAGTTGGGCGCACAGCCTATCGAGATTCAACCCGGCCCCATGGAACTGCGCCTGCCGGCCATCAAGGGCATTGGCGGCGCACCGCTGTACCTGATTGACCGCTTCGAAGAAGGCAAGTCCATCTACGACATCGACTTTGAGTTTTTGCCCGGCGTGGACCGCCACCCCTTCGGCCACGGCCTGAAGATCATCGACCACCTGACCCACAATGTCTACCGTGGCCGTATGGCCTATTGGGGTGGTTTTTACGAGAAGATATTCAACTTCCGCGAAATCCGTTTCTTTGACATCAAGGGTGAATACACCGGCCTGACTTCGCGTGCCATGACGGCGCCCGACGGCATGATACGCATCCCGCTGAACGAGGAAGCCTCGGGCAAGACCGGGCAAATCGAAGAGTATCTGATGCAGTTCAACGGCGAAGGCATACAGCACATTGCCTTGCTCAGCGATGACCTGATCGCCACCTTGGACAGCCTGAAGAAGGCCGGCGTGCCGCTGATGACGGCGCCCCCGGCCACCTACTACGAAATGCTGGAAGGCCGCCTGCCCAACCACGGTGAAGACGTGGCCGCCTTGCAAAGCCGTGGCATCCTGCTGGACGGTGTCAGCAAAGAGGGTGACCGCCGCCTGCTGCTGCAAATCTTCTCGGCCACGGTGTTGGGTCCGGTGTTCTTTGAATTCATCCAGCGCAAGGGCGACGATGGTTTTGGCGAAGGCAACTTCAAAGCCTTGTTCGAATCGCTGGAGCGTGACCAGGTGCGCCGCGGCGTCATCACGGTAGATTAAACATGGCCATGAAAAAACTGAACGCTGAACAGGCTACCGAACAACTGCGTGACTTGCCGAAGTGGACATTGGACGCCAAGGCGGGATCGATTACGCGTGAATTCGTGCTGACCGACTTCATGCAGGCCTTTGCCTTCATGACCCAGGTCGCGATTGCCGCCGAGAAACACAACCACCACCCCGAGTGGAGCAATGTGTACAACAAGGTATTGATCACGTGGACCACACACGATGTACACGGCCTGAGCAGCAACGACATTGCCATGGCCAGCATGTGTGACCAGGCCTTTGCGGGATACACATCCGCTACATAGTGAGGGAGAAAGCACCATGCAAGCAATACCCGAAAAGGTCAAACACGGCCTGGCCGCCGGAGCCTCTGCCGCCCCCCAGCGCGCCGACTGGACCATTGACCAGGGCTGGGACAACTACACGCCACAAGAACACGCGGTGTGGAAGACGCTGTACGAGCGCCAGACCAAGCTGTTGCCGGGCCTGGCCTGCGACGATTTTGTCGAGGGCATGAAACACCTGCCGATGTCGGCGGACGAAATTCCAAATTTTGAAAAACTGTCAGAAACCCTGATGCGCAAGACCGGCTGGCAGATCGTCGCCGTGGCCGGCCTGGTGCCGGACGATGTGTTTTTTGAACACTTGGCGAATCGCCGTTTTCCGGCCGGCAACTTCATACGTGGTGCACACGAGCTGGACTACCTGGAAGAGCCCGACGTGTTCCATGACGTATTCGGCCATGTGCCCATGCTGATGCACCCTGTCATGGCGGACTTCATCCAGGCCTATGGCCAGGGTGGTTTGCGCGCCCAGAAGCTAGGCAAACTGACGAATCTGGCACGGGTCTACTGGTATACGGTGGAGTTTGGCCTGGTGCAGCAGAAGGAAGGCTTGCGCATCTATGGCGCAGGCATTGCGTCGTCGTTCTCCGAGAGCACCTTCTCCGTGCAGAGCGACTCGCCGAATCGAATTGGTTTTGACCTGGAACGTGTGATGCGCACCAACTACCGCATCGACGACTTCCAGGAAACGTATTTCGTGCTGGACAAGCTGGACGACCTGCTGGCCCTGGCCAACACCGAGTTTGCGCCGTACTACGCACGCCTGGACAGCGGCCCGACCTACCAGCCGGGCGACGTGTTGTCCACCGACGTGGTGCCCCACCGCGGCACCGGCAGCTACCACCGCGCACGTGCTGTAGGGGCTGGTATCAAGGTGTAAACCCCGAGGAATGTGGGGGGCAAAAGGGTGCCGTGTGCATGGACAATAACGGCCATGCATTCAACACCTACCCCCACTACACCTGCTCCTCACATTGCCGGCCACCTGCTCGTGCAATGCCTGATTGAACAAGGCGTTACCCACGCCTTTGGAGTACCCGGCGAAAGTTATCTGGCTGTGCTGGATGGCTTCCATCTGTACCGCGAACACATACAGTTTGTCGTCAACCGGCAAGAGGGTGGAGCCGCCTTCATGGCCGAGGCCCATGGCAAGCTGACTGGCCGCCCGGGCGTGTGTTTTGTGACACGCGGCCCCGGAGCCACCAATGCCTGCATCGGCGTGCACACCGCCTTCCAGGATTCCACCCCGATGGTGCTGCTGATTGGCGACGTGGCCAGCGACCAGCGCGACCGCGAAGCCTTTCAAGAGATGGACTACCGCGTGATGTTCGGCCCCAGTGCCCTAGGGATGGCCAAGCGTGTAGAGCGTATTGACGATGCGGCCCGCATCCCCGAATACATTGCGCGCGCCTTTGCCACCGCAATGAATGGCCGTCCCGGCCCCGTGGTGCTGGTGTTGCCGGAAGACATGCTGACGCAGGCCGTCAAGGCCAACCCTGCAACCGGCGTTGTGCCTGCGCCCCTGGCCCGTGTGGAGCCATCGGACGCCTGGAGCGATCCCGGCGCCTTGCGCACGCTGCGCGAGATGCTGATGAAAGCCCAGCGCCCGTTTGTGATTGCCGGTGGCAGCGGCTGGACACCGCAATCCGCCCAGGCCTTGCAGCGTTTTGCCGAGGCCTGGCGCCTGCCGGTCGGCAACGCCTTCCGTTTCCAGGACACGTTTGACAACCACCACCCGCTGTATGCCGGCGACGTCGGCATTGGCATCAACCCGGCGCTGGCCAAGCGTATTGGCGAGAGTGACCTGGTCATTGCCATCGGCCCGCGCCTGGGCGAGATGACCACCGGTGGCTACACGCTCTTACAGGCCCCGCGCAGCAAACAAACCCTGGTGCACATCCACGCCAGCGCCGAAGAGCTGAACCGCGTCTACCAGGCCGACCTGGCCATCCACGCCAGCATGCGCGCTGCCGCCCGCTCGCTGGAAGTGCTGGCTGCCCCCAAGGATGTGGTGTGGGAAGCCTGGGCGCAGGCATGTAATGCCGACTACGTGGCCAACCTGCAGGCCAGCCCCATCAAGGATTTACCGGCCGATACCGAGCGCGGCCTAGTCGACATGCACAGCGTCATCGCCACCGTGCAAAAGCATTTGCCAGCAGACGCCGTGCTGACCAACGGCGCCGGCAACTTTGCCAGCTGGCTGCACCGCTTCTACCGCTACAGCGGCCTGGCCAAGGGCTTCAAGACGCAACTGGCACCCACCAATGGGGCGATGGGTTATGGTGTACCAGCCGGCATTGCGGCGGCCATCACCAGCAAGACCAGCCAGACGGCGGCCGGGCAGGGCAGGGTGGTGTTCACGATTGCCGGTGACGGTGACTTTCTGATGAATGGCCAGGAGCTGGCCACCGCCGTGCAGCATGGCGCCAAGACCATCATCCTGCTGCTGAACAACGGCATGTACGGCACCATCCGTATGCACCAGGAACGTGAATACCCGCAGCACGTGGCCGGTGCCGGCACTGCACTGCACAACCCCGACTTTGCTGCGCTGGCCCGCGCCTATGGCTACGCGGGTGTGCGCATCCAGCGCACGGCCGACTTTGAAGCCGAACTGCTGGCCGCGCTGGACCGCCCCGAGGGCACGCTGATCGAGGTGATGCTGGAGCCCGAATTGATCAGCACCCGGGTCTCGCTGGCCGGCATTACGCAGGCGGCGCTCAAGCGCGGATAGGGTGTTGGTTGCGAGTTGCTATCTAATTTATAGCTATATGAGCTTATTTCACGAGGGCTAGATAGCCTTTTCTTTTGAGGGCATGGGCGTCAGATAGCGGGTCTGCAGAATGGCGCCGGGTACCGGTTTGCTGAACAGGTAGCCCTGCATTTCATCGCAACGCAGCGCACGCAACAGGCTTGCCTGCTCTTCGGTTTCCACGCCTTCTGCCACCACCTTGAGTTGCAGCGCATGCGCCAGGCTGATGATGGTGGCCACCAGCGCCTGCCCTTGGGGGCCATGGGTCATGTCGATGACAAACGAGCGGTCAATCTTCAGCGTGTCTACCGGTAGCTTGGACAGGTAGCTCAGCGACGAGAAACCGGTGCCAAAGTCGTCAATGGCAATGGTGACACCCATGGCGCGAATCTCGTGCAGGCTGGCAATGTTCTGGTTTACGTCCTCCATGATCAGGCTCTCGGTGATTTCCAGCTCCAGTCCGGCCGCCGCATCCGGATCCATGGCGACGACCTTGCGCACCTCATCAACGAACCCCCGGTGGCGCAACTGCAGTGGCGACACATTGACGGCCACGCGTACGGGTGTCAGGCCGGCAGCACGCCAGCGCAAATTGTCTTCCAGCGCCTTGTGCAGCGCCCAGCGGCCCACTTCGTAGATCAGTCCGGTTTCCTCCAGAATCGGGATGAATTGCGCGGGCGGCACCAAACCGGTTTCGGGATCGTTCCAGCGTATCAGCGCCTCAATGCCGGTCAGTTTTCCGCTGCTCAGGCTGACCTTGGGTTGGTAGTGCAGCACGAACTGGTCCATGTCCAGCGCAGTGCGCAGCCGGCTTTCCAGGTTCAATGCCTCGGCCACACGGGTGTTCATTTCCGGTGCATAAAACATCAGCGATTCGGCCGATCCCTTGGCCCGCTTGAGTGCCGCCTCGGCATTGCGGTACAGCGACTCGGCATCTTCGCCATCAATGGGGTACAGCGCAATGCCGGCCTTGCCCGCGATGCGCAAATCGGTGCCGCGCAAATGAAATGGTTTGGAGAAGCACTCGCGCAGCAACTGCTCCAGGCTCAGCGCCACATTGCCGACATCGCGCGGGTCTTGCAACGCCACGCCAAAACAGTTGATGCCGACACGTGCCACCGTGTCAAAGCCGATCTTGCTGAGCTGGAGACGCTGCGCGAGCAGTTTCAGCAACTCGTCTCCGGCCTGGCGGTCCAGTGTGTCGTTGATGTTGCGGAAGCGGTCGATATCGATCAGTGCCAATGCGTTGGTGCTTTTGGCGGTGCTGTCGCGCACCCGCAGCAACTGGCTGACGCGTTCCAGGAACAGCGTGCGGTTGGGCAGGCCGGTCACCTCATCGTAGTAGGCCAGATAGTCCAGCCGCTCTTCCTTGTCGAGGTGGTCCAGCGCGAACCCAATGTCCCCCGCCAGCTCGGTCAACAGCGTGACCTCTTCTTCATCGAAGAACTGGACCTCATCGGCATACAGCGTTAATACGCCGACCGCAGTGTCCGAGACCAGCAAGGGAAGAAAGGCCATGGACAGGATGCCGCGGTTTATGCGATCCTGGGCAAAGGCCGGCCGTGGCTCCACGCGGATGTCGTTGGAGATGACGGCTTTTTTGCTGCGGATCGCTCGCACACTCATGCTGTTGCCACTGGGCGCGCTCTCGCGTAGCGAAAAACTGCCTTTGATGAGATCCAGAAATTCCGGCTCCGCGCCGGCCGACGCCACCGGCGTCAGGGTCAGCGTGTTCGGGTCCACCATGCCTATCCACGCAATCTTGAATTGACCCTGCTCGACGGCAATGCGGCAGGCTTCGCGGAACAGTTCATCGCGGTTGTGCACACGCACGATCAGTGTATTGATGCCGCTGAGCACGGCGTAGACGCGGTTGAGCCGACGGATCTTGCGTTCTGCCTCCCGGTGGTCGGTGATGTCTTCACCGATGCTGGCCGCCCCTGTGACTTCGCCCGACGGGTCGCACAGCACGGTATTGCTCCATCGGATGAGCCGGCGCTCGCCGGTGCGGGTCAGAATTTCGTTTTCATAATGTCCCGCGGACGATTTCTTGGTCAGCAATTCCACGAAATTGGTTTTCACGACCTCCAGTTCGGGCGGGACAAACAGCTCAAACCAATTGCGCTCCAGCACCTCTTCGCGCACCCAGCCGGTCAGGCGCAACAGGTAATCGTTGCAGTAAGTGATTCGGGCATCACAGTCCAGCATCAGTGACACCAACTCCACATTACCCAGCATGTCACGGAAGCGCCGATCGCTTTCACGCAGCGCGTCCTGGGCACGCTTCTGATCGCTGATGTCCTGCAGGGTGTTAAACCACTGCAGGCCGCCGTTGGTGGCACCCAAGTCATGGATGGGTTCCATCACATGGCGAATGTGCAGCCAGGCACCATCGGCACGCCGCAAGCGGTATTCAAAGTCCACGCGCGGAGATGCGGGGTCGGCGTCGATGGCGTTGCTGCGGACCAGTGCGTGGTCGTCGGGGTGAACAATCTTCAGCCACTCGCGGGTGCTGCGGATCATATTTTCGGGGGCCAGGCCCAGCATCTCGGGCATGGTGGGTGGCCAGCTCTCGAATGCACCGTCGGGGGCGATGATGAGATGCGTGAGTTTTGCCAAATTCTGGGCACGGCGCAGGCCCGCCTCGCTGGCCCGCAACTCGTTGGTGGCACGCTTGCGCTGGGAGGTCTCCCGCTGCAATTGCTCGGCGTGCTGCTGCACCTCGATAAACAGGCTGCCGTTTTCGTAGACCCGGCCCACCTGTGCGGCAAGAATGGTCAGGATGTGTTGGTCCTCGGAGCTGAACTCCGTTTCGCCCAATTTGTTGGCCAGGCAGATCCAGCCATAGGCCTTGGCCAGTGACTCGATTGGTGCCATCAGCGCACTGCGCATGGAGGGATAGCCCGGTGGAAGACCGATCACGCTGGCGTCGCGGTCCGCTATCGTGATGCGGCGGGATTGACGCTCGGCAACAGTCGCACCAAGCAGTCCGTTGTCGATAGCGGGGCGCTTCAGTTGGCTGGCCAGCACGGTACCTATGCCGCTGGTAGCAAAGACATCCTCACCTTGGAGTTGACCGTTGGCACAGACCACGGCGTATTGCGCGCCAATCAAGTCGCGTGCGCCCTGGCATACCTTTTCCAGCAACAGGCGCGGGCTGTGTTCCGATGCCAGCTGCAGATTGAGATCGGTCAGTGCGGCCAGGCGTCGGTTGGCGGCTTCCAGCTCCGCGACCTTTTCTGACAAGGTGTCGGTGATCAGGCGCAGGTGTTTGCTGCTGAAGTTTTGCACGTTTGCCGGCTGGGGCTGATGTGCGGCATGTGCCAGCGTCTGGTCTATGGCCAGCAGGATGTCTTGTGGTTCGCAAGGCTTGATCAGCACATGCGCGACGCCGCAGTCTCGGGCCAGATTGCGTGCTTCCCGCTCGCGGTAGTAGGCGCTGTAAAAAATGACACCGGTGCCGGCCAGATTGGGGTCTGTGCGCAACCGGCGCACGAATTCGTAGCCGTCCATGGTCGGCATCAGAATGTCCGAAATGACCAGGTCGGGGTGCTCCCTGTGCACCAGGGCCAGCGCCTCGGCGCCATCGGATGCCTCGAACGGCTGGTGGCCGCGGCTGGCGATCAAAGTCCTGACCAGCAAGCGCCCGTCGGCATCATCGTCAACCACCAGTATCTTGGCCAAGGTCGGGTTCCTGTTTGGTGTTAGTTGCGCAGGTGGTGCCGGGCTTTCAGCGCAGGTGGCAGAAAGGTCTCGATTTGCGCGATGAAGGTTTCGGGTGACACCGGTTTGCCTATATGTTCATCAAAGCCGGCGTTCAAGGCCTTCTCGCGGTCGCCCGGCATGCCGAACGACGTGACGGCAATCAGTGGCACCTTGCGCCAGTCCGCCTGCTTGTGCAGACCGCGCACCACCTCGTAGCCGTTCATGACCGGCATCTGCAAATCGCAAATGATCAGGTCCGGCGTCTCTTGCAGTGCCATGCGCAGGCCTACGCTGCCGTCTTTGGCTTCCAGCACGGTGTAGCCAGCGGAGCGCAGCAAATAGGCC
Organism: Pseudomonadota bacterium; assembly: GCA_040384785.1. GTDB lineage: Bacteria > Pseudomonadota > Gammaproteobacteria > Burkholderiales > Burkholderiaceae_C > Allorhodoferax. Next base: position 19,711 of record JAZKIR010000047.1, on the reverse strand, counting down.
ACCAGGTCGCGGCTAAAGCTGTCGTCTTCAATGATGAGAATGCGTGCCTGCATGGTGTATTACTCCTCGGCCCGTTTCGGGTACGGGGTCGTTTCCTCCCGTTCGGCTGGGCCCAGCAGGGTGTTGATCTGTGTCAGCATGCGCCTGGCACTGGTCTGGATGATGCGCAACTGGTTTTCTTGTTCGGGGTTCAGAGGGCCCGGAAGTTTCATCAGCAGCGTGCCGGTGAAACCAATGACGGAATTCAGGGGGTTGCACAAGTCGTGGGAAAGGCGGATGAAAAGCTGCTCTTGTGCCAGAGCCGCATTTTTCAGCTCGGCGTCCTTGTCATGCAAGGCCTGCTCCAGCCGCTGGTGCGCGTTTTGGTCGCACAGGCTCGCCAGCAGCATTTGCACTGGTTGACCCTGCAACTCCATGTCCGTGCGGCCGAACATGGCTTCTGCCGCAGGGTTGCAACGCATCAACAAGCCATCTGGCGAGATGGCAATCAATGCGTCGGGGTGGTGGTCCCACAACGGTTCGGTCAAGTTCGAAGTCATCCTGCCCTTCATTCGTTAAACCCAGGGTCCAAACGCACGACCGCACCCCCCGGTTAGGCGCGCGTGCCCGCACTAACCACATCCAACGACATCCACGACTTCTTTTGTGTGATTTAACCATATGCAGGCGTGTTTATTGGAATTCTCTTCAGAGGCTGGCTCTGCACTGGCGATGCGCCCGCCGTGTTTGCCCGTCGCGGTTCTGCATTGCTATGAATAGAAGAGCGACTTGCGCATATTTGACGAGGGCTACAGCCTCATTTGTTGCGAAGCAGTGGCGTATTTTTGACCCGGGTTACGATTGCCTGCATGAAGGAGATGATCGTCCCCATGAAACAATCGCTAGGTCAAATTGCCATGGTCGTACGCGACTACGACGAGGCCATCCATTTTTATGTCACCCAGCTTGGCTTCACGCTGGTTGAGGACACTGCCATGCCGGCGCAAAACAAGCGCTGGGTCGTGCTTGCGCCACCGGGCAGTGAATGCCGCCTGCTGCTGGCGCGCGCCGTGGGCGAAGCGCAGTTGTCGCGGGTCGGCAACCAGACCGGCGGGCGGGTTTTTCTGTTCTTGTACACGGACGATTTTTGGCGCGACTTCAAGGCCTTTGGTGCACGGGGCGTGGTTTTTGTCCGTGAACCCAAGGAAGAGGCTTACGGCACCGTCGCGGTGTTCCAGGACCTGTACGGCAATTTGTGGGACCTTGTGCAGGCGCAGCCAACATGAGCCAGCAACCTCAGGATTTCCATGGCCAGTGCCAATGCGGCGCGTTGCAGTACCGCGTGAGCGGCACACCGCTGACCCTGTTTGCCTGCCACTGCACCGAATGCCAGCGCCAGACGGCCAGCGCCTTTGGCATGGCCTTGTGGGTGCGCGAGCCCCAGGTTCACGTGGAAGGTGGCGAACTGGCGGTGTGGACGCGCAGCATGCCATCGGGCAAAACCATGGCGTGCAGCAGCTGCCCGAGCTGCGGCACCCGTTTGTTCCACCAGGTGCAGGGGCAAGCGCAGATTCTCAGCATCAAACCCGGAACCTTGAACAACACACGCTGGCTGGAGCCGGTGGGCCACATCTGGACCGACAGCAAACAACCCTGGGTTCAACTGGCGCAGGGCGCGTTGCAGTACCCGCAAAACCCGCCCGACTTTGCCGGGCTGATGGCGGCATGGAGTGCACAACATGGCTGATACACCCACACTGTTTGATCCCGCCCGCCATGAGCCCTTGCGCGCCCTGGACTGGGACGCCGAGGCCGCGCGCACGGCAATACGGCACATCGTGGATGACACCGAGGCGCGTTTTGACGCCGAGCACCTGTGGCCCGCACACCCGCGGGACAGGGACGCGGCGGACCGCGGCGATGTAGGTGTCACGCCGCTGTACCACGGCGCCTGTGGTGTTGTGTGGGCCTTGCACTACTTGCAGGACATCGGCGCGACCACGCTGCAAAGAAGCTACATCCCGGCCCTGGCGTCGATGCGCACACACAACCAGCAGTGGCTGGGCGAGGACGACGCTGCCGCCGCCGCGTCCTACCTGATGGGGGACATGCCTTTTCTGATGCAGCAGTGGGCACATGCGGCGGACCCGGCGGTTTATGCAGATCAGCTGGCCGGCTTGATTTCCGCCAACATCAACCATCCCGCGCGCGAACTGATGTGGGGTTCGCCGGGCACGTTACTGGCCGCGTTGTTCCTGCATGAACACAGCGGTGATTCCCGTTGGGCCGAGCTGTTTGTGCAGACTGCCGCCAAGCTGCATGCACAGTTGTTGTGGTCCGAAGAATTCCAGTGCCATTACTGGACGCAGGACCTGTACGGCACGCAAAGCACCTACCTGGACGCTGTACACGGCTTTGTGGCCACGGCCTGCGTGTTGATCAAGGGGCAGCATCTGTTGGCCGCGCAGGACTGGACGCGATGGGAGCGGTGTTTTGTGCAGACCATCACCAATACGGCAACACAAGAGGGCGCGCTGGCAAGCTGGCGCTCCCACTTGATTCCGCCCGTTGGAAGGCAACCGCGCATGTTGATGCAGTTTTGCCATGGCGCGCCGGGTTTCATCATCTGTTTGGCGGACTTGCCCAGCACTGCGCTGGACACTTTGCTGTTGTGTGCTGGCGAGGCCACCTGGGTGGCCGGGCCGCTGACCAAGGGATCGAATCTGTGCCACGGCACGGGCGGCAATGGCTACGCCTTTTTGAAGCTGTACCAGCGCACCGGTGATGCACTATGGCTGCAGCGCGCACGGGCCTTTGCGATGCACGGCATCGCGCAAACACAGGCCGACCATGCCCGTTATGGCCAGGGACAGTATTCGCTGTGGAGCGGGGACCTGGGCTTTGCCATTTACCTGTGGGATTGCCTGACGGAAGATCCCAAGTTTCCAACCCTGGATGTGTTTTACGGCCAACCGGGAGCGCGCTGAGGCCTTGCTTATCAGCTTGCGATCTCAACCCGGTCACGGCCCAGGTCCTTGGCCCGGTACAGCGCCGCGTCACAGCGGGCGACTAATTCGTTAGCGGTCTCGGTGCCGTTCCATTGCGCGACGCCAATGCTGATAGTCAGCGGACGGCCCAGTCCAAAGTCCAGCGTGGCGCACAGGTCACACAGGACCTGGGCCCGGTGCTGCGCGTCAGCCAGGGCCACGGCCGGCAGCATGGCAATGAATTCCTCGCCACCCAGGCGTGCGAACAGGTCGTTGCTGCGAAATTTTCTGGCCAGTTCACGCGCCAGTTGGCGCAGCACGTCGTCGCCTACGCCGTGGCCCAACGTATCGTTGACACGCTTGAAGTGGTCTATGTCCAGCAGCACGATGGACAGCGGCTGGCCGCTGGCGCGTGCGCGCTCAATCTCGCGTGTCAAACCATGGTCGAAGGCTCGGCGATTAGCCACACCGGTCAGCGCATCGGTCGCGGCCATGGAACTCAGCGCGCTGTTGTTGGACTGCAGCGGGTTGAGCACAAAGCGGTTCAACAGCACATTCAGCAGCACGAAGAGTGAACCAAAAATAACCAGAAAGGCGAGGTTGAAACTCTGGCGCACGCTTTGAAAACGCGCCAGGTGGTCCTGCTTGGGTACCGTCACGATCTGCGCCCCAACCACTTCATTCATCTTCCAGCCAAAGCCACCCAAGCCGGGGTAGTGCGCGCGCACGTTTGGAGGGGCATCCTGCGGCCGGCCATGGCACATCAGGCAGGTGGCGTTGGTAATGCGTATGGGCTTGACCGCATGCAGCGACAGGCCGTCTTCCGACGGCAGCAATTCGACCTGGTCGGTCCCTGCGGGGGACTGCTGGTAACGCGTTATCAGCGTCTGTTCCCAGGGCTGGGCCAGGTTCTTGGCGTTGGTCGGGTTCAGCACGGCTTCGCGGTAGCGGTAGCCGGGGTAGTGGCGGTACAGCAGGTCCAGTGTCTGCATGGACGCAAACGCCGGCAGGCTGATGGTCTCGAAGCCCAGCTCGGGGCGTTTGTCGAAGTACGGTTTTACATGCTCTTGTGTGTATTCGCGGATCGCCAACGAGGCCTGCATGTGCAGCTTGGCCTCGGCGCTGACGGCATCGGTGCTGAGGTAGTTGATCTTGTAATCAAAAAACAGCGTGCTGCACAGCCAGAACAGGCCAAAACAGCCGGCCAGGATCAGGTTGAACAGTATGCGAAAGGACACGGCAAAAGCATAGCACCGGGGTTGGGGCTGTGGCGGGAGAATTTGGCGGCACACGGACGGGCGTGTGGCCGGTGGGCCGCCTACCGCGACTGCAAATACTTGGCTGGATCTTGCATGCCCGCCAGGTGCATTTGCACCTGGGTTTTGGAGTCGGCCTTGGCGATTTTCACCATACCCCACTCGCGCCGAAGCTGGTCCGTAGACGCGGTGCGAAACTGCATCAACTGCCCACCCATCTTCAGCGTGTTTGAGACCTGAACCACTGCCTGCTTGCGGTTGGGGGATATGTCTATGCTGTCAATCGTGTAGTCATACTCAATGGTGAGCATGGCGTCAGCCTTGTCGCCCATCTCCTTGAATTGCTGGAAGGCCTGGTGCTGCGCTTCGCAGGCCTGTTTCTTGTTCAAGGTTTCTGTATTGGTTTGACCCAGCACACGGGTCTCTTGCGTGACCACTAGCTTGGACGACATCAGCGCGCACAAGGCCTCCGGCTTGCGCGCCAGCGTGGCGTGGGCTTCCTCTACATAGAACTGCCGGACCATGTCTTCATCGAGCTTGGCACCGCCGACAAAGTAGTACCACGCTGCTGCGCACGCCAGACCCACCATCGCGACCAATTTGCCCATACTGCCCTCCGTCTTTTTTAGAGCTTCGCATTCTAGTGGGCGCGCCAGCGCACGACTGCTTCGACCTTATGGGGGCGTTGGCTGCGCTAAGCCGTGACTGGTTAGGCCGCCACGGCAACCCGTGCGGCCTTCTTGCGGGCCGGTTTTGGAGTCGATGCCGCGAGGCGCAACGCGGGCTTGGCGGCCTTGACGGGTTTGCCGGCAACACGGGGGGCCGGCTTTTTCACCGGTGCTTGCCTGGCGGCAACGGGCGCAGGTGCGGCAACAGCAGTCGCCGTAGCGGGAGCGGCCTTCGCCGGTGGAGCCGCAGCCGGAACAGGCGCCTGTGCCAATGCCAGCTCCAGCAGTTTTCGGTGTTCGGCCAGCAGCGAATCGGCCAGGTCGTTGACATCGGGCACGGCGCGGCGGCAGGCGATCAGCCCGTAGTCCAGGCGGCCGTTGTAGCTTTGCACCGTCACGTTCAGCGCCATGCTGTGGGCCGGGATGGATACCGGGTAATAACTCACCACCTTGGCGCCGGCAAAGTAGAGCTGCACCGGAATGCCGGCTACGTTGGAGATGACCAGATTGGCAATGGGTGGCATGACATTGGCCAGGCGCGAGCGGCTGAACAGCGAGGCCACGGCCGACATCAGCCAGGGCGCAGCGGGCAGCGGAAAGTCGGTGGGGATGGCGGCCTTGAAGCGGCTCATCTTGGCCTTGGTGCTGGCCGACAACTCATTGATCTTGCGGATGCGCGCCAGCGGGTCTTTGATGTCGGTGGCCAGGCTCATGGTAACCATGCTGACCTGGTTGTTGGACGTGGTGTCGCCCTCGGGGCGCAGGCTCACCGGTACGGCGGCGGACAGCGACTGCGCGGGCAGCTCGTTGTTCTCCTTCAGGTAGGTGCGCAGCGCGCCGGCCGTGGTGGCCATGACCACGTCGTTCAGCGACACGCCCAGCAGCTTGGCGATCTGTTTGACCTCGGCCAGCGGCACGGTGCGCCCGGCAAAGGTGCGCTGGTTAGTGATGGCCACATTGAGCGACGTGCGGGGCGCAAACAGTTTGAAATCCTTGGGCAGCGACCAGTCGCGTTTGCCAAAAGCATCCTTCTCGGGGACGAGGGCGCTCTTGGCCGAGCGGGCAATCAGCGGCAGCGATTTCACCAGACCAACCGACTGCTGCAGCGTGTTGCGCACGGCCGCGCCCAATAGTTCGGCGATGCCCAACTGGTACTGGTTGCGCCGCGCGCGGGGGCGGGGCGGCTTGATGACACGGCCGGTGGCCGCCAGGTCAAACATGGCCTGGGCCACAGCCACACCGGCCTGGCCGTCGATACCGGCGTGGTGCAGCTTGCTGTACAGCGCTACCTGCCCGCTCTTGAGGCCGTCAATGACAAAAAACTCCCACAGCGGGCGGCTGCGGTCCAGCAGGCTGGAGTGCAGGCGCGCCACGTACTGCTGCAATTGGCGGTTGCTGCCGGGCTTGGGCAAGGTGACGTGGCGGATGTGGTAATCCAGGTCAATGTCTTCGTCTTCCACCCAGACCGGGTTGGACAGGTCCAGAGGCATCAGCGCCAGCTTGCGCGTAAAAACTTCCGCCAGGTGCATGCGCTGCTGGATATAGGCCTTGGTGTCCTCGAAGAAGTCGCCGCTATAACCTTCGGGCAGGTCGAGCACATTGAGCGAACCAACATGCATGGGCATTTCTGGCGATTCCAGATGTAAAAACGCAGAATCTACGCCGCTGAGGTGTTTCATGGTGGGGCAACTCTCGCAAAAAAAGTGGGGAATATCGGTGTCACCAGTGTGCCAAATCCTGGCCGGTTTGGCTGTCACTTTGGTTTAGGGTATTCCCCGGGGAGCTGCCACTCCGGCTCCAATCCCCTACTTCTTGGCCCGTATCTTCACCAGCTCGGCCTGCGTTTCATTCCACAAATCCATGCCAATGTCGGCTCCAATCAGCGCATAAACCTTGGTCAGCTTGTCGCGCATGCGGGCGGACTCGGCGGGGGACAACTCGTTGACCTGCATGCCCTTGGCCTTCAGGTCGCCCACGGCCTTGGCGGCTTCTTCGCGGGTGTCCTTGCGTTCAAAGTCGCGGCTGAGCTTGGCGGCGTCCATCAACACCTTTTGCTCGTCCTTGGACAACTGGTCCCACCACTTCTTGCTGACGGTGACGATCCAGGGGCTGTAGACGTGGTTGGTCACCGTCATGTACTTCTGCACCTCGTAGAACTTGCTGGACAGGATGGTGTTGAACGGGTTTTCTTGCCCGTCCACGGTCTTGGTTTCCAGCGCGCTGAACAGTTCCGAGAAGGCCATGGGGATGGCGTTGGCGCCCAGCGTCTGGAAGCTGGTCAGGAACACATTGTTCTGCATCACCCGCAGCTTGACGCCGTCCAGGTCTTCCATCTTGGTGATGGCGCGTTTGCTATTGGTCAGGTTGCGAAAGCCGTTTTCCCAATACACCAGGCCGACCAGGCCTTTGTCTTGCAGCTTGGCGCGGATCTTGTCGCCAATGGGGCCGTCCAGCAGCGTGTCGGCCTCCTTGGTGTTGCTGATCAAAAAGGGCGTGTCCCACAAGGCCATTTCCTTGGTGATGCCGACCAGCGTGGCGGTGGAGCCCACCATCATTTCCTGCGCGCCGCCAATCAGGGCCTGCTGCATCTGGTTGTCGGGGCCCAGCGCGGCGGCGCCGATGGCGCGCACCTTCATCTTGCCGCCGGAGGCCTTGTCCACGGCCTCGGCAAAGACCTTGGCCGCGCGGCCCTGGTTGCTTTGTTCGTTGAGGCCGTAGCCAAAGCGGATCAGGCGCGGTTTGATGTCCTGGGCCAGTGCCGAGAAGGATGCGCCCAGCAGGGCGGCGGTGGTAGCCGCGATAAGGGTTCGACGAAGAAAGCGCATGGGAGTCTCCTGGTTTAGAAAAAAATATTTATCGCATCCACGCCACCGGCGCGGTGACGATTTGCGGGAACAGCACAAACAAAAGCAGGATCACGGTGTAGGTCAACAGGAAGGGATTCACACCCTTGATGACCTGGTGCAATGGCAGCTTGCCGACGCCGGCCACCACGTTCAGCACCGTGCCCACCGGTGGTGTGATCAGGCCGATGGCGCCGTTGAGCACAAACATCAGGCCAAAGTACACCGGGTCAATGCCGGCTTTGACGGCGATGGGCAGCATGACCGGGGCAAAAATCAGGATGGTGGGGGTCAGGTCCAGCGCGGTGCCGATCAATACCAGCACAATCATCATGGCCGCCATCAGCACACGTGGATGCTCCACCAGCGGCCCCAGCCAGCCGGTCAGCGTGGCGGGCAAATCGGCCAACGTGATCATGTAACTCGCCACCGCGGCACCGGCGCACAGGAACATGACGATGGCGGTGGTCTTGGCGGACCGGACCAGTACGCCATACAGCTCGGCCCAGTGCATCTCGCGGTGCACAAACAGGGCGATGACCAGCGCATACACAGCCGCCACCACGGCGGCTTCGGTCGGCGTGAACACTCCGCTCTTCATGCCACCGATGATGATCACCGGCATCAACAGTGCCCAGACCGCGCGGCCGGTGGCCTGTAGCCGTTGCCGCATGGGTAGCGGGGTTCCGGTCGGCAGGTCCATGCCGCTCAGCATCAGGCGCCAGGCCACCACCAACGCGGCGCCCATGATCAGGCCGGGCACAATGCCCGATACAAACAGGGACGAGATCGAGGTGTTGGTCGTCACCCCATAGATGACAAAAGCCATGGACGGTGGAATGATGGGGCCGATGACGCTGCCCGCCGCAATCAGGCCGGCCGAACTGGCCAGTGGGTAGCCGTGTTTGCGCATCATGGGCAAAAGGATGGCCGTCATCGCGGCGGCATCCGCCAGCGCGGAGCCCGACATGGCCGACAGCAGAACCGCCGCGCCAATGGTCACATAACCCAAACCACCACGGATATGCCCGACCCAGGCCTGGGCCATGTCAATGATGCGCCGGCTGATGCCACCGGTGTTCATCAGTTCACCGGCCAGGATGAAGAAGGGCACTGCCAGCAACGCAAAACTGTCCACGCCCGCTACCAGGTTTTGCGCCAGCAATTGTGTGTCCCAAAACCCCAACACCCAGGCCATGCCGGCGCCCGTCAGCACCAGTGCCAACGCCATGTTCATGCCAATGCCCATCAGCAGCAGCATGCCTGCGCAGAAGACGATAAAGGCGAGGCCTTCGTTGCTCATTTTGGTTTCATTCCAATTCGGCGCCGTGACCCAGGTCCAGCGGTGTTTGTTTGATCAGTTCAATGAAGGCCATGACACCAATCGATACGGTGCACAGCAGGGCGGGCAGGGGGAGCAGGGCGGTGGGGTAACCCAGCACCACGGATGTGCTGTCCAGGCCCACGACCACCTGTTGCCACGCGCCCCAACCGACCAGCGCGCAGGCCAGGATGACGGCCGCGCGTATCAGCACGGTCATCAGGCGCAGGGGCAGCGGTTTGTTCTTGAGCAAACCAACCAGGCTGGTAAAGGCCATGTGTTCACCCGCCGGGTAGGCGGCCGTGGCACCTATGAACACCATCCACACAAACAGCAGACGTGACAGTTCCTCACTGGCCGCCACGCCGCTGCCAAAGCCGTAACGCAGCACGACGTTGATAAACACGGACAGGGCCATCACGCCCAGGCAGGCCGCCATCAGGGTGTTGGTGATGCGCTGGAAACGTCCCGGCGACGCGGAGCTGTGCGTTTCGGTGCTCATACAGGTTCCTTGTTGTTGAGAAGCCATTGGCTGACCTGCACTTGCAGTTGCGCCAGCGGCGCCATCGCATCGACGGTCAGCACACTGGGCTCGCCGGTCGGATCTTCGAGTGTCGTGAATTGGTTGTCCACCAGGGTGGTGGAAAAGAAGTGCGCGCCGCCCCGAGCCGCAACGCGTTGCAAGGCCTGCGCATGCTGGATCTGCATAAACACAAAGCGCAAGCCCGGCGCGGCCTCACGCAGTCGGGTGCGATAGGCCAGTTTGAGCGCCGAGCAGGTCAGGACCACGCCTTGGGGGTGCTTGCGCAATTGGTCACACAGCGTGGCCAACCAGCCATCTCGGTCAGCGTCGGTCAGTGGCACGCCGCGCGCCATCTTGTCGCGGTTGGCGGCGCTGTGGTGGTCGTCGCCTTCCACCAGCTCCAGGCCCGCGGCACGCGACACCGCGGCCCCCAGGCTGGATTTGCCGCAACCGGCCACACCCATGATCACCATCGAGTTCATATCTTGAAAGATCTGGATAGCGCTATCCGAGTGAGTTAATAAAAAGGCGAGTGGCAGGTTTGTCAGCCCTGTGCAGCAGAAGAAATATTCTTGCTGCCTCAGGGTTATCCACCTGCTACTCGCTGCTGGATAGCGCTATCCTATGCGAATATGTCAAACATGAACTCAGTACTTTCCCTAGGTTTCACCGCCGGACCGCTCCAAGGTGAAACGCGCCCCCTCGGGGGGCAGGGAGCCACACGCAGTGGGCAACCATGGGGGCTAGGTTTCACCGCCGGACCGCTCCAAGGTGAAACGCGCCCCCTCGGGGGGCAGGGAGCCACACGCAGTGGGCAACCGTGGGGGCACGGAACATGAAATCCAATACCCTCCATTCGCGTGCCACCGGCCGCATCACCCTGGCCGATGTGGCCCATGCAGCTGGCGTCAGCCCCATCACGGTCTCACGTGCCTTGCGTGGTGAACGCGCGGTGGACCCCGAGCTGGTGGCGCGGGTGCAAGCCGCCGTGGCCAAACTGGGTTATTTGCCCAACCCTGCTGCTCGCGCGTTGGCATCGGGCGTGGGCTCGCATGTGGCAGTGTTGATCCCCATGTTGTCCAATGCCTTGTTTGTGGATCTGCTGGAGGCCACGCAGCGCAAGCTGCGCCACGGTGGTTACCAGACGCTGATTGGTGTCACGCACTACGATCCGGCCGAAGAAGAAACGCTGCTGCGCGAGCAACTGCTGCACCGCCCCGCAGGGCTCATCGTGACGGGGCTGGAGCGCAACGACGCCACCCGCACCCTGATCGCCCAAAGCGGTGTGCCCTGTGTGCATGTGATGGAAGCATCGGGTGCGGCCGGCGTCTATTGCGTGGGCTTCTCGCAGAGTGATGCGGGTGAAGAGTTGACCCGCCATTTGCTGGGCCGGGGCCACAAGCGCATCGCTTTTGCCGCGGCGCAACTGGACCCCCGCACCCTGCAACGCCTGGACGGCTGGCGCAAGGCATTGCTCGCAGCAGGCCTGTACGACACCACACTCGAATGGCTGAACCCGGCCCCTTCATCGATCTCGCTGGGCGCACGCATGTTCGAACAAATCATGGGTCAGCAACCGGCCGTGGACGCCATCTTTTTTTGCAATGACGACCTGGCGCAGGGTGCTTTGCTCGCGGCCCTGCGTCTGGGCATTGCCGTACCGGATCGTGTGGCCGTGGCCGGCTTCAATGACCTGACCGGCAGCGACCAGATGCTGCCGCCCCTGACCACGGTGCGCACACCCCGCGCCGAGATTGGCCATGCAGCAGCTGGCATGTTACTGACGCTGATGCGGGGTGAGGAGGTGGCCACGCCCTGTGTGGATCTGGGGTATGAGTTGCTGGTGCGGGACAGCACCTAAAATCTACCCAAAATAGGTAGATTGGAGCTGTTTTTCTGGGTCCTTAAAGAAAACTGGCCTGTAGCCCTCGTGGAATTTGCGTACCTCGCTATCAAATATGTAGCATTTTGCGCATGCGTCAGAAGTGGCGATGGGTATCCACCCGATTAGCGTTGGCATGGGCCAGTCCTGCAAATTTTCAGTTAGACTGAAACGAAGGAGTCATCACTATGGCAGGCGTATTCGGCAAAGATCCCAACATGAAGAAAACCAACCAGGAGCAGCTTGAGCGTACCAACGCCGAGCGCAAGCGCAAGCAGGCTGAGGTGGCAGCCCGGTTCAACCAAAAGAAAACCCCGTCAACCAGCGGCGAAGTCCCCAAGAAGTAGCGGTTGCGCGGCGGACAAGATAACCCCTTTATTGGGGTTTTTCTTTTTCTGCGCCGTGAATCCCCGTCGACGCTGTGCGTTAGTCTGCGACATCCATTGCTTAAAACAACAAGAGGAATGCCATGAAAAAAATCCACACACTAAAGGCGCTTTGCATGGGGCTGGCGCTGGCTGCTGCCGGCATGGGTGCCCCCGTCCTCGCGCAATCCAAGCCGGGCATCAGCGCGCAGCAGCGCACCGAGGCGCATTTCCGGACCGTCCGTGCACAGCCGCCCCAACTGTGGGCCTTTCTGAAGGACATGCCCAAGGGCGGCGACCTGCACAGCCATCTGTCCGGCGCCATCTATGCTGAATCGATGATTGGCTGGGCGGCCGAAGACGGCTTGTGTGTGGACACCAAAACACTGACCGTGGTGAAGCCACCCTGTGACGCTGCGCCCGGTCTGGTCGCCGCCAAAGACGCACAGCTTGACGGTCTGACGTACCGCCGCATGATCGACGCCTGGTCCATGCGCAACGCGCAGACCTCGGGCCTGAGCGGCCACGACCAGTTTTTCGATAGCTTTGGCAAGTTTGGCGCTGCCAACAAGAACCGTGGTGGTGACATGCTGGCCGAGGTGGCGTCGCGTGCCGCTGGCGGCAATGTCAGTTACCTGGAACTGATGCTGACCCCTGGTGGGTCGGAGGTCTCGAAGGTGGCCACCAAGGCCGGCTGGAACGACGATTTCGCCAAGATGCGCACGGCCATGTTGGAGAACGGCATGGTCGATGCCACCAAGGCGGCCTCAGATGAGCTGAAACGTGCCGAGGCACGCAAGGCTGAGCTGCTGCGCTGTGGCTCCGCACAGCCCGCGCCCGGCTGCGCGGTGAGCCTGCGGTACCTGTACCAGGTGCTGCGGGGCCTGCCCAAGGAAATCGTTTTTGCCCAAATGCTGGCGGGCTTTGAGCTGGCCAGCCGTGCGGACTCGCAGGTGGTGGGCCTGAACCTGGTCATGCCGGAAGACGCTCTGGTGCCGATGCGTGACTTCTCGCTGCACATGCGTTTGCTGGACTATCTGCACAGCGTCTACCCTAAGGTCCAGGTCACTTTACACGCGGGTGAACTGGCGCCCGGTCTGGTGCCGCCCGAGGGCCTGCGCTTCCACATCCGTCAGTCCATCGAACAGGGCCACGCGACACGCATCGGCCACGGCGTGGCGATCATGCAGGAAGACGATGCCGTTGGCCTGCTCAAACGCATGGCGCGCGACAAGATCATGGTCGAGATCTGCCTGACCAGCAACACCGGCATTCTGGGCGTCAGCGGCACCCAGCACCCGCTGGCTACGTATCTGAAATACGGCGTCCCCACCGCACTGGCCACCGACGACGAAGGTGTGTCGCGTTCGGAGATGACGCATGAATACGTGAAGGCGGTGCAGGAGCAGAACATCAGCTACCGTCAGCTGAAGACCATGGCGCGCAATAGCTTGCAGTATGCGTTTGTAGAGGGTGGGGCGCTGTGGAAGGATGTGGAGCGGGGGCGGGCTGTCGCGGAGTGTGCGGGCAATCGGCCGGGAATTATGAAGGTTAACGCGCGCTGCGAGAGGTACCTGGAGCAAAGCCCCAAGGCCCGATTGCAGTGGCAGTTGGAAGATGCGTTGGTGAAGTTTGAGCGTAAGTTTTAATGAGTTGGCAGATGAACCGCAAGTGAGGCGTGACAAGATCTGGGGTTGGGCAACAACACCAGATTTTATGGACGTGGATTGCGTTTGCTGTTGTTGTTTTCGGATTCTGTCCATTGCAAAATCGAACCATCAATAGCGAGCAAAGAGGCGGCCTGTAGAGCAGCCAACGTTCGATACAGTGCTTCAGGGCTGACACCCAGTTCCTCTGCAAGGCTCAGCCGCGTACTAGGCAGTTGATAACTACCGTCGCCAGGGCCGTCCGTCAAAATCAAATGGACCAGTCGCTCACGTACCGTTTTGAGCTGTAAGCGCTCAGCCCGAGCCTTTTGGCGGCGAGCCTGGGCACCGAGTGCCTCTATCCAGTGCCAACGCACCGCCGAGTCGCCGTCAATGGCATCTCGCATGCTTTTGATGGGAATGGCCATCAAATTTGTGTCGACATGGCACACCCCTTCGCAGTAGTAGCTAGCGCTGGTGAGACTGGGCTCCGCAAATACCCCGTGCGTGACCCGTTGAAGTAACACAGGTGCACCAGCAGTGGTCACACGCTGCAGCCTCACTTCTCCGTGGCGAACGAAGTACAGCCACTGCGGCTTCGCACCAGCCCTGAACAATACTTGCCCGGCCTTGCCTTGCACCGATCGAAGTTCGGATGAAGTCCGGAGTGATAGCCGGGCTAGCAGAAATTCCTCTTCCAGTGGTTTCGTTTCCGGTGTGTATGTTTTCGACATGACAGCAATCATAGGCATCTGCGTCCAAACATCACAAACTGGCGTCGTCAATGCAAATTGGCGCTTTTACATGAAAAGTTTAAACAGAGGAAATGTTAGATGAATAAAGGCTACTGGATTGTGCGGGTCGATGTAACGGAACCGGAGCAATTTCAAAAATACGTCATGTCCAACGGTCAGGCGCTGAAGAAACACGCCGCACGCTTTTTAGTCAGAGGCGGGCAGCTTCAAAACCCCGAGGGGACACACCGTGCCCGCAACACCGTCGTTGAATTTCCTTCGTATCAAGCGGCGATAGATTGTTGGAATTCGCCTGAATACCAGGCCGCCGTTGCGTTGCGACACGCCGCTGCCACGATGGACCTGGTCATTGTGGAAGGGTATGACGGACCACAGCCCTAAAGGTTCAAGATAGGACATACCCCGCAAGTTCCGGCGGGGTACCTAAGCCAGCGCTGCCAGTAGTGGCCACACCGACGGTAGAGATATTCGTTGTTCAGTTTTTCCATTTCGAGAAAATACTATTCATCTGCTGCCCAGGAATGGCCGCACCCGTATAGTTGAAAGTACCCGAAGACTGAACCTCCTCGGCGGCACGCATCAGCGCTCCATACGCCGCCCGTGCCAGTGAGCCACCCAAACTGATGCGGGCCACGCCCATGTCCTGCAGCTCCGCAACCGTGAACTGGGCGCCTGCAAAACCCATCAGCACATTCAGGGGTCTATCGATGGATTGCAGAATGGATTTGATATCTTCCTTGGACTGGATGCCAGGCGCAAAGAGTACGTCCGCGCCGGCCTCCTGGAATGCCTGCAGCCGCAGTATGGTGTCTTTCAGATCCGGTCGGCCGTAGAAGTAATTCTCGGCACGCGCGGTCAGTGTGAACTTGAAACCCAGCGATTTAGCCGCTGCGCACGCGTTGCGAATGCGCTCCACCGCCAAGCCCATGTCGTAAATGGGATTGGCCGCGTCGCCGGTTGCGTCTTCAATCGAGCCGCCGACGATGCCCGTCTTTGCCGCTGCAAGAATGGTTTGTGCAACGTCTTCGGGAGAATCCCCAAATCCATTTTGCAGGTCTGCGGCAACAGGCAGGTCGGTTGCCTGCACCAATTCGGCCAGATGGGGAAGCATGTCTCTTGCGTTGACGCTCAAGTCGCTTTTGCCACGCGAGAAGGCGTATCCGGCACCGGTGGATGCCAGCGCTTGGAAGCCCATATGTTGCAACAGCCTTGCTGATCCAATGTCCCAGGGGTTGGGTATGACAAAACAACTGCCTTTTGCATGCAGCCTGGCGAACTCGGTTGCTTTTTCACCCTGGGTTTTCATGTCAGCCATTTCCTGAATTTTGTTGCTTGTTTGATGGATCGCTGATTCTCCGCGAGGCAATGAAGCCTGGCCCCGTTGGGGGCATTCCCGGAATGCAAACGCGCAAAAAAAGGCCGGTTCACACCGGCCTTTAAACTAATTGAGAGAGCCCCAATGCTTATTGCACCGCGTACTCAGTACCCGGCGCTTTGCACCTGGTTCTTGTAGTTGACCAGCGGGCCAAGGTTTTGCAGGACACCATCTGGCCCGACGTAATACACCGTGTCATCTTTAGTAGCCACAAGGCTGTCCGTGCCGGAGTAGTAACGGTAGTAGTAGCCGTTGTAGCTGCTGGACTCCGCTGGGCTTGGCCAGAGAATATTTGAATAGGCAGATTCCGCCCAATTGAACGCGCGATTAGAGTCCGCATAAAAACTGTTGGCGCCGTATAACGCAGCGCAGCCGGCGATGTCGTCCCCTCGCAGGGTTCGGTCATAGGCGAGGTCCCTGGACGGAACGTTCGCCATGACGGCGGAACTCACATCCGATGTCTTCAAGCCAATCGAAAAACCGATGGCAGATGTCATCGCCGCGTCCACGCCAGCAGCGTTCCATGGAAGCAAGCCATTCAACGCGATGTCAACATCGGTATAGTTATTGAAGACATCGAACCACCTGTTCATGTCATACAAGGAGTTCGTTGTAACGGTGGAGGCCCAGCCGTAGACATTTTTATTGTCCAGCAGGGATGCAACGCTGCCCATGTACGGTGCGGCATTGGTAAGACCCATGTAGAGAAAAGTCACCCGGCACATATCGCTCCATCGCTTTGCCGCCACCTTCATGGCATAGACCACCTCATCGGTCGTCAAATTGGCAGGCTGTGACGATGGGTTGTAGTACCATTTGACGAACCCGCCACTCCATTTGCGACTAGGTGTCCCGAGAACGTATTGGGCTCGTTCCCGACCATCGGCCGACTGATCGATTGGCCGGGCGAATGTTTCGGAACGAATGAAGTCCTGCGCGTGGACACTGCCGGCCAGTAGCAGTGTTGTATAGATCAGTTTTCGCACGCGGACTCCACAAAAACTTACAATTATAGTATTGATAACCACCTCGTATGGTGGTAGCGATGACTCGATCGTGCAGCAACCGGGGAGTGCGTCTATGCAGCCCTTGTAAAACAAACGCATCACTCAGCAATAAAAAAAGGCCGGTTCACACCGGCCTTTGAACTTTTTGAGAAACGCTAACTGCTGATTACTTCATGTCCACGCCGTAGAAGGTGTGACGGCCAAATGGGCTCAGCTTGAAGTCAATGACTTCCTTGCGCACAGGCTTGAGTTGCACGGCGTGGGCAATCGTGAACCAGGGGGCTTGTTCGTACAGCTTGGTCCGCTCGGCTGGGGTGGAGGTTACCAGGCTTTTTGCACCAGGTCTTCTGTGATCTTGACGGGACTGGCTCTGTCATCCCTTGACAGCTGATGCTTCTCGCAATAACCGCAGTATCTCGATTTTTGCGGCCTGCCGCGTCGCATCTACGGTGCCCGGCGGCGCTGCAGGCATGCAAACGACCCCGCAAACGAGGAGTGGGCGCACATCGATGGCTTCGGCCATCGCCTGCGCGGAGACCCCAGGTGCCACTTGGGATGCATCGGCTCCAGCGCCCAACAAGAAGGTGATCATCGTCGGCTGCAAGGATGCGATTGCTTCCGACAACGCGCTGTGCCCGCGGTGGTCGCGCGCATTCATGTCCCCACCGCGTGCGCGATAAGCCTCCATCACGGGAAGGGCTTTGTCGCCCTGGCGCACCCAAGAGACCGTCAGGCCCGGATACCGAGTGAGCGAAGCGCCATGTCGCAATAACCAGAGGCTCGCCGGCACATTGCCTATGGCCGCGTGCAGCAGGCCATATTCCGGTTCGTCGAGGGTCGCGCCAGCTTCAATCATGGTATCAAGCAATTTTTCATCCGCCCTGCGAAGTTTGTCGGCCAATGGAGTTCTGCCACTTGCATCCCTTTCATTGATATCCAAGCCGAGGCTCTGTAGCCACTGGATATCGGCAGTCTCTTTAATCGGCATCACGTGGAATAACGTGCCACCACCGTAGGACTTTGGCAATTTGTCGAGCGGGTTGGCGCCAGCGGCTAGCAGGCGATCAATCATTGTGCGATCGATTGAAGCCAGGGCGACGATACCTTGTACCTCGTGCGGATCTGCCCCGGCATCAAGCAGTTGTTGGACCACCGCCAAGCCCTTATGTGGAACCGCGCATTTGAGCAAAGGTAGCTCGCCCGCTGGTGTCTTGCTGGCCTGCGCACCCCTGGCAATCAGTAAACGTACAACGTCGGCCCCTGCAGCACCGTGGCAAATTGCGGACTCCAGCGGTTCCCGATGCGACCGCAGGAGCGGCCATCCAGCCTCAAGCGCAGATTTGACCATGGGCATGGTGCCCCGCATCAACACGTGTAGAAAAACACTGCGGCGCTGCTCACGGTCAAGCGGCAAGCCGATGCGCGGACGCCAGAACGCTTCGAACAGATCTAGCCGTCTGGCCTCAATCACGGTTCGCATCAATGTTTGTGGTGATACCCAGCCTTCACGTGCTTGATTTCGTGCGAATGCCAACGCGGTGGCACCGTCTAACGACAACAGTTGCGCCTTCCACGCCGGCGAGCACCTCCCCGGGTCAAGCGCCTTGCTCTCCGGCGTGCTGCGCGACATTGTTTCGATTTCCACGCGCCGGTTCTTTGAGCGGCCTTCGGGTGTTTTGTTGTCGGCGACTGGTTGAGCCGCACCTTTGCCCTCGGCTGCGCTCTGCGTGCCTTGAACACCTGCGGCTGCCAGCGCCGCAAGCGCATTGTGTGCGCGCGCCAGCGCAAGGTCCTTGACTGCCCGCTCCCGGTTGTCGGTATGCCCGACGGTAATGACGTATTCGTGGCGACGCTGTTCCACGCGACAAGCAAATTCCTGAATGCGCACTTGCTGTTCCCGCGTCACGGTAGCGCTCCCAGGGGGAAAAAACAGGTCCATCGAGAAAGACCCCTCCCTGGACGCCTGTGCCGGCAAAGCGGCAAGTACCACTCCTGCCAAGGCGACACGCCGGATTGCCCGAGCACACCAATGCCACGCTGTCCCGAGATGCGGCCAACATTGACCGGAAGGGCGGTTTGGTGAGCAGCTTTGCTTAGTTATCGAGGGGCAGCTCTGGAGGAACATGCGAGGCACTTTCGTTTCTGTAAGTCCCAAGTATCGCGCCGCATAGCGACTCCTGATCTGCACAAAAAAAAGGCCGGTTCACACCGGCCTTTAAACTTTTTGAGAACCTCTAACAACTAACGCAACTACTTCATATCCACGCCGTAGAACGTGTGACGTCCAAACGGGCTCAGCTTGAAGTCAATGACTTCCTTGCGCACGGGCTTGAGTTGCACCGCGTGGGCAATCGTGAACCAGGGGGCTTGTTCCTTGAAGATCACCTGTGCCTGCTCATACAGCTTGGTGCGCTCTGCGGGGTTGGAGACCACCTTGGCTTTTTGCACCAGGTCTTCAAAAGGCTTGAAGCAGAACTTGGCAACGTTGGAGCCATTGGTCTTGGCCGAATCGCAACCCAACAAGGTGTTCAGGAAGTTGTCTGGGTCTCCGTTGTCACCGGTCCAGCCCAACATGCCCATTTGGTGTTCACCGGCCTGCATGCGCTTGCGGTACTCGCCCCATTCAAAGCTCTTGATTTCGGCCGTGACGCCAATCTTGGCCAGGTCGGCCTGCATCAGTTCGGCAATACGCTTGGCATTGGGGTTGTAGGGGCGCTGCACGGGCATGGCCCACAGGTCGGTGGTGAAGCCGTTGGGGTAACCGGCGGCGGCCAGTGCCTTCTTGGCTGCTGCGGGGTCAAAACCGTCATCCTTGATGGACTTGTTGTAAGACCACTGGGTAGGCGGAATCGGGTTGGTGGCCGCAATGCCGGTGCTCAGGTAGACCGCCGACACGATGGCTTTTTTGTCGATGGCCATGTTGAGGGCCTTGCGCACGCGCACGTCGTCAAACGGCTTCTTGGTGGTGTTGTAGGCCAGGTAACCTACGTTCAAACCAGGCTGCTCCAGCACGGTCACGTTGGCGTCCTTGCGGATGGCGTCCAGGTCGGCGGGGTTGGGGTAGGGCATGACATGGCACTCACCCTTTTGCAGCTTGGCCCAGC
>JAZKIR010000046.1:0-9786 GCA_040384785.1 Pseudomonadota bacterium | reverse complement strand
AGAACAAGCTGGGCTTTGCGGGCAAGCAGTTTGATCCGGCTACGGGCTTGAGTTACATGGGGGCGCGGTACTACGACCCGGTGTTGGGACGGTTTAGGGGCGTTGATCCTGTGGCGTTTCAGGAGGCCAATGTCCATTCGTTCAATCGCTACGCCTACGCGAACAACAACCCGTACAAGTATGTTGACCGGGATGGCCGGTATGCCGAATTGGCGATAGAGGTGGTGAGCCTCTCGGTAGGCTACATGAGCTTGCGCGAAAACATGCGCGCGGGCAACACCATGGCGGCAATTACGGATGGTGTTGGTATGCTTGCCGACATCGCGGGCGCTGCGCTTCCGGGTGTGCCTGGGGTTGCTGGGCTGAGCATCAAGGCTTCTAGGGCTGCGGCAGAGCAAACTTATGAAATCAGTGATGGCGTTAGAAGGGCTAAAGCGGCCGAGTTGCTGGGCAAGAAAACCGTACCAGCCAACATCTTCAGCCCTGATGGGAAACTCATAGGCCAGGGTGACATTCCTATTAGCGCGTTGCGTTCACCGCACAAGGACAGCGTAGATATGAGCAATCAGATCAACGTGGATCGTTACATGAGCGTTCAAAAGGGCATGCAACAAGGAGATGACATCCCGCGCATTGACGTGACTCCCGGCAATCGTGGTGTTTCTGTGAAAGATATTAAGTTTGATACAACTGGGGGTGCAAGATGATTGTCAAAAGCAAAGAAATCGCGGCGCTGAAAGCCTTGCAAGCTGTTCTAGTGCGTGCGAGGGCCATGGCCTCTCAGAAGGAGGAGTACCGAGATATTGCGAACTTAATGGATACAGCCGAATACTTGGTGGCACTCATTTATGACAACCGCGACATGACATCGACTTTTCGTGAGAACTTAGTTGATCTAGTCGAGCGCCATCAATGCGGCATTGCGTTGACAAAATTTGATACTGACTGTTGACGGATAGCAGCCAGTTTCCTTCTATCTCTAAAGTAAAAAAGCCATCCACAAACCCTGCCAGCCGCTAAAGCTGTGGGGGTTGGGGTGGCTTCTTCTTTTAGCCGCTGGGTGGCGCGCTACGCCGTCTTGCCGCGCCCCACCTTGACCGCGGCTTTTGCAACGCTTTTTGGCCTGTTCTTTATGGCGCAGTGCGCAGCCTTCTTCGTCTAGTCACCGCCCAGCAAGCGTCACAGTGATCGTGGAGGTCTGCGTATACCCCACACCGGCGGCGCTGCCGACCAGCGTGATCGTTCCGCTTTGCGGAGGACTGCCGGTACAGTCGAACGTCACTGTAATGGGCGCGGCAGTGCCGCCTGGCACGCAGAAAGTGGACGCATTTACGTTGTTGGCGGCAGGCCAGCTCAGCCTGAAAGCCGGGTTGGAGCTTGTCGCACTTACATTCAACAGCGGTCCAGCGCCCAGCAGGTTGGTCACGGTAACGGTGCCCACGGCTTGCGGACACGCGGTCGAGCCTACGGTATGGTTGTTCGACAGTGCGGTGGGCGTAGCACTGAAGAGTAGCGGCTTCTTGTACACCTCCGCGGTGTTGCCACTGAGGATGCCATTGGCCAGCGCATCTGTAGCGTTGGCGCCCGTTCCGGCCACCACCCAAATGGCGTCGCCGGCCTGCATGCCGGCCAACACGGAGGAGATATTGCCGGTCGTAAATGTGCTTTGATCCATCGCGATCGAAAGCCCGGCAGTGCTGTTCGGGGTGGACACGTTGACCGGCGGGCTGGTGAACGCGTTCGGATCAAACGTATAGGGGGTCACCGTGACGCCGAAACCAGAAACCGCACCCGCCGAGTAGGGGGTCGAATTGAGACTCAGCATATCGGCCGGGATCTTGCCGGCGCTCTCCGCATGCAGCACGCCGACAAACACATACACGTGCTGACCCGCCGGCGCGGCGGCTTTCATTTGGTCTACAACAGGAATCGAGAGGGTATATAAGGTGCCGGGCGGATCCGTCTGGGAAGGTGTCTGCGTGAGATTGACCGTTAGATCGCCCCACGAGGGGAACGACAGCAACCATAGAACAAGCACCAGCAGCTTCTTCATAGCACCACCTCGTTAACGTGAGTTACATCTTCGAAAATGACTATTGGCAATATTAGTCCGATTGGCTACAAAGTCCAGTTGAGTTCAACCATCGCTTTGCACACCCTAATTACCCAAAATAGGGTTTGGAACAAACAAGCCTCTAACCCTCGTCAAATAAACGCCAATCGCTATAAAAACGATAGTGCGTATCGCATCGATCACCGTGCCGCAGAGAGCCGCGATGATCTGCCGAATACCCAGGCGGGCGATGGCGGGAACAAACCGGGTTTGCGGTCAGGCCATTGAAGACCGCATAATCGAATAGCTAAGCGGTATGTCAAACCCAGGCAGTTTGAAACCTTTTTTGAATCGCCTGGTTTCAAAACCATTTCTAAAGACAGTGGGAGTTAAAAAATCATGCGTAATGTGTCACCTATCACCTTGCTAGTCCTTGGTCCGCTTTTGTTTTTGCCACCGTTGGTGACACAAGCAGAAGTGTTCAAGTGCACCACCGCCGATGGCAAGACGAGTTATTCCGAGAAGCCGTGTCCGACTGACGGCGCCAAGGAAGTTGTGGTGCCCATCCAGAAAGCGCCCGCCTCCAATGGCCCAGTCCGGGACTGGGCGGCTGAAAACGCTGCTGCCAATGCGCGGGTACAGGCAGCGGCCGATGCTGCGGCTGCCGCGCGCAGTGCAAAGAAAGCGTCGGAGCCCGAGCCTGCCAAGCCGGCTGACTCTGCTGACCGTGCCCTGACGCCCGAAGAGGCTGAGGCGCTGCAGCGTGCTGCGGCCGGCTCAAGACAAGCAGATGCTTCCTCTAAAGATGCGGCTGCTGCGGCGGCCAATGCCGATGCCGCGGCAGCGGCTGCCAAGGCTGATGCCGCAGTAGCGGCAGCAGCCAAGGCTGACGCAGCAGCTGCCGCAAGTGCAGATAAGTCCTTGGCGGCGGCGGCCGTAACGGCAAAGGCTGCGGCTGCGGCTGCAAGGACGGCCGCTGCGAATGCCCAGGCCGCCGCAGCAACTGCATCCACCAACGCCAAGACGGCCACCGCAGCCGCAGCAGCTGCCAGAGCCAAAGCCAATGGCACGCCACCTGCGCCGGCGGTGCCTGCACCTGCACCGAAGCCCAAATAGACGGGCCAAGCTATTTGGGGGAGCGTGTGGACAAAAAAGGCCGCACGCTGGAGCGCCCGGTTGTTTATCGGCTGAAAGGCGGACAGAACGGTTGGACCGCAGGATAGGGACAAACCGTTTAGGACTTGCAGTACTGGTTTCTTGTACAGTATCCTGTTGTCTGCACTCGCTAAACCTGCATGCCCCGCACCACCGTCATCAACAACATCGCTCTGAGCCGCACCCACGCCCGGCGGCTGCGCGATGTGTACCGTTCTGCCGGTTGGCCGTGCCAGGACAGTGTGGAGGTGGAGCTGTTGGCGGCGGGCCTGCTGGAGCGGCTGGTGGAGCCCAGCGGGCACGACAAGGTGCGGCTCACCGATACCGGCATTTCCTTCCTGGCCGAAGCCTTTCACAACAACCGCCAGGCGCGCTCGGCGCATGACATGCTGGTGGACCGCGTGGCGCAACAGATGCTGCGTGACGGGCGCATCGTCTGGACCGACCTGAGCATTCGCGCGCGGCTGCCGTCCGAGCCCGAAGAGCGCACGCGCTGGAAGATCTGCATGCCCGACGTGTTCTCCATCCGCAACACCACGGTGGCGGGTTATCTGGAGCCGGTGGTGCATGAGATCAAGGTCAGCCGGGCCGATCTGCTGGGCGATCTCAAGTCCAAGGACAAGCGAGACGGTTACCTGGACGCCGGTGGCCAGTGCTGGTACGTGCTGGGCTGTGACCGCAAGGGCCTACCGATTGCACAGGCCGATGAGATTCCTGTGGAGTGCGGCGTTTTGGTGCTGCAGGGTGAGCGGCTCGAGGTGGCGCGCAATGCACCCAAGCGCGCAATAGCGGACCTGCCGTTTGCGCTGTGGATGGTGTTGGCCAAGTCCACCCCCCTGCGTGCCCACGTTGATCTGGGCACGGACGGGCCGGACCAGTCCCCGCTGCTGGAGCATGCGCCGGATCTGCCCCCTGAGGCCTTGCCGTGAGTGATGCAATCTATTCCGTGTCGGTGCGCAACCTGTGCGAGTTTGCGGCCAAGGCCGGTGATCTGGATTTGCGTTTTACGCCATCACCCAGCGCGCAGCAGGGCAGGGAAGGGCATCAACTGGTGGCCAGCCGCCGAGCGCCGGGGCACGAAGCCGAAGTCACGCTGAGCGGCACCTATACCGACACCACTGGCAGTGGCGATGCAATAACCAGCCTGCGCGTCAACGGCCGTGCCGATGGTTATGACGCTGCCAGCAATGTGCTTGAAGAGGTCAAGACCTTTCGCGGCTCGGTCTCGGCCATCGCGCCCAACCACCGTGCCTTGCACTGGGCCCAGCTCAAGCTTTATGGCTGGCTGATGTGCCAGAGCCGCGCGCTGACCCATATCACGCTGAGCCTGGTCTACTTTGATGTCATCGAGCAGTCCGAGCACCCCATCACCGAAGACTGGTCGGCCACGGATCTGCAGGTTTTTTTTGATGCGCTGTGCGCACGTTTCATGGGCTGGGCAGAGGGCGAACTGGCGCACCGGCGCAGCCGTGATGCGGCACTGCAGGCGTTGGAGTTTCCGCAGTTGCCGTTTCGCCCCGGCCAACGCGATCTGGCAGGGGGCGTGTACCGCGCCTGTGTGCAATCGAGGCCCTTGTTGGTGCAGGCGCCTACCGGCATAGGCAAGACCATAGGCACGGTCTTCCCCGCGCTGCGTGCCATGCCGGAGCGTGGCGTCGACAAACTGTTTTTCCTGACCGCCAAGACGCCTGGGCGGCAGGTGGCGCTGGAGGCCTTGCACACCGTGCGCGGCGCGCGCCAAGGCCTGCCACTGCGGGTGCTGGAGCTGGTGGCCAAGGACAAGTCGTGTGAGCACAAGGACAAGGCCTGCCACGGCCAGTCCTGCCCGCTGGCCCAGGGTTTTTATGACCGCTTGCCACAGGCCCGGCGCGCCGCCGCGCAGCGCGGCTGGCTGGACCAGCAGAATCTGCGTGCCGTTGCACTGGAGCACACGGTCTGCCCCTATTACCTGGGCCACGAGATGGTGCGCTGGGCCGACGTGGTGGTGGGTGATTACAACTACTACTTTGACCGCAGCGCCATGCTGTATGCGCTGACGAGTACCAACGCCTGGCGCGTCAGCGTGCTGGTGGACGAGGCACACAACCTGTACAGCCGGGCCTGCAGCATGTACAGCGGTGATGTGACGCAGGCCGAAACAGTGGCTGTGGCTCCCGAGCTGCCGGACGCACTGCGCAGCCGCGTGCACGAGATGCTGAACCAGTGGGACCTGCTCACCATGGCGGCGCAGCGCAAAGAACCAGTCCAGACCTGGAGTCTGTTAGATGAGGTGCCCGAGGCCTGGCTGCGCAGTGTGCAGCGTTTCAACAGTGCGGTGGGCGAATACCTGAATGACCACGCCACGGAAACGCCTGGCGCCTGGCTGGTCTTCTACTTCAAGACGTTGGCCTTTGCGACACTGGCCGAAGAGTTTGGCGAGCATTCGCTGTGCGAGCTGAACCTGGGCGGAGCGCAGGTAAACGCAGAGAGCCGCAAGCAGCAAATCGATTTGCTTGCCGACGACACACCACCAACAGGCACCGGCGAGGCAGGCGCCTTGACGCTGCGCAACGTGGTGCCGGCCCATTTCATCCGCCCTCGTATTGAAGCCGCCGACTCGCTGGTGCTGTTCTCGGCCACGCTGAACCCGGCCGACTATTACATCAACCTGCTGGGCCTGCCTGACAGCACGCAGTCCATGGATGTGCCATGCCCGTTCGACCCGGCACAACTGACCGTTGCCGTCCACCCGCTGTCCACGCGGCGTGATGACCGGCTGGCATCGCTGGATGAACTGGTCGACACCATGGCCGCGCAGTTTGAGCAACAACGTGGCAACTACCTGGCTTTTTTCAGCAGCTTCGATTACCTGGAACTGGCTCTGGCGCGGCTGCAAGTGCGCCACCCCGGCCTGCCGGTCTGGGCGCAGCAGCGCCAGATGGGCGAGGCCAGCCGCCACGCTTTTTTGCAGCAGTTTGATGCCCAGGGCCAGGGCATAGGTTTTGCGGTGCTGGGCGGCGTGTTTGGCGAGGGTGTGGACCTGCCCGGCAAGCGCTTGATTGGCGCCTTTATCGCGACGCTGGGGCTGCCGCAGTTTGACGATCTCAACCAGGCCATCTGCCAGCGCATGCAGGCCATGTTTGGCCGCGGTTATGACTACACCTATTTGTTCCCCGGCATGCAAAAGGTGGTGCAGGCTGCCGGTCGCGTGATACGCACACCCACCGACACCGGCACGGTGCTGCTGCTGGATGACCGCTACCGCCAGGCGCGTTACCGTGCCTTGTTGCCGAGCTGGTGGAGGCTGGCCGCGCCTTGAATTTTAGCAGTTGCCAGCGGGTAGGGTGCTATATATTTAATAGCTACCTCTTCTGATTTCACGAGGGCTAGAGCCCGGTTTACCATATGACTCGTGGATAAATACCCAAATTGGGTGTAATTTGCCGCTTGCACCGCCTCTCTCTGGCAGAATCCCGATGATGATCAAGTCCCTTTGCCTAGCCATACTCGTCATCCTGCCGTGTGCCGCGTCGGCCTTGACGGTGGACCAGGCCTATGCCGCCATTCCGCACCAGCGCACGCCATTCAATACCGATGCCAGCCGCCTGTCCCGGGGGCAGGCCGAGGCACTGCAACAACTGTTTGAGTTGTCGGACCGTGGCACGGTCTTGCGGGTTGATGCCTTGCAAGGCCTGCAGCGCGCCGACGCGTCCCATGTGCGTGCCGTGGTGCGCGACTATGCCGCGTTGCTGGAAGCCTTGCGCCAACTCCGCCCCACGCAACAGACGCGCGCTGCCACCGAACTGGTTGCGCAGGCGGTGCAGCAACAGCAGCGCTTCTTTGAAACCAAGCTGCAGGCCGGCAACGGCGGATCGCGGTTGGACGCGGTTTTTACCGCGGATGTGCACCAGTCCAGCCAAAAGCTGCGCCAGGCCTATAGCCTGTTGATGGCCGCGTTTCCCGATGAAACGGCGCGCAACCGCCAGGCATTTTTTGACCACCTGTGTGCGCTGGATTTCCTTTGATACGCAGCCGGTTTGAATGGGCTGTTGCAGCAGGGCTGTCGGCACTGGTGTTCGGCGGTTGGTTTGCCTATAACGCGTGGTCGGCCGGTCAGTACCATGCTCAGCTGGGCCCGCTGTCCGCATCGCTGGTTAACGAAACGCCACTCAAACGTTATGACCGCGCCCTGCTGGCGTCCATCCGCATCTTCCAACAGGCCACAGGCATTGGCCTGGCCGTTGTGCTGCAGGACAAACTGCCACCCGGCCAGACGATTGAAGGGCAAGCGGCGGCCTTCTTTCCGCAGTATGGCAGTGGCAAAGGCTTCCAAGGCAAGGCGATGTTGTTCCTGTGGTCCGAGGCCGAGCGCCAGTTCAAGATCGAGGTTTCGTACGAACTGGAGGCCGTGTTTCCCGACCTCTTGTGCCACCAGTTGGAACAGGCGGCCCGCGGCTATATGCTGGCCTCGAATCCCTATGCGCGGCGCGATTTTCTGACCGAGCTGATGGTGACCATGCGTCTGCATTACCTGGCAGCGCAGGGTGGCAATGCCGCTGCCGATCTGAGGGTTCCCGCGCACGGCGGTGCCTATGGCCTGTCGGCGCACCTGTCGGGTGGGGCCGGCATCGTCGGGCGCGACTATGCGAGCGTGTTGGAGAAGGCCCAGGCCTTGCAGATCCAACTGCCAGACGCTGTGGTCAAAGACTACCAAGCCCAGGCAACACCCGCCGACACGGCCACGCTGTACCTGCGTGCGTTGCGCCAAGGCCTGGGCTCGCCCATGCTGCCGTTATTGACGCAGGGCAGTCGCTACTACCGCATGGAGAAACCCGTCGCAACGGCCTATGCCCAGCGCCTGGCGCAGTTTTACGACAAGGCCTTGCCGTTTGTGATCTGGCAGCAGGGGGACACAGCGGTAGCCGTCTTCCGGCCCGGGCATCCGGTGTTGCCCGTCTTCATGCGCCGCAATGCGCAGGGCCAGTGGCTGGTCGATGAGCCCAAGGGCCAGGCCTATTTTGTGCTGCCGGAGCATGGCGGGGCGGCGGTGCAGAAGTTCAGCAATTTTCCGTATGTGCTGGCTTTTGCACCGGCTGCCGGTCAAGCGCCCGTTGCTAGCTTGTATGCGGATCGTTCTATGCCGCCTGCGTTGTTGAAGGATGACGCTGCGCTGCAGGGGTATTTGCGGCAACGGCAAGACCGGCTGGCGGCACAACCCACTGATGTCGACAATATCTTGAAACTCGCCGAAGCCCTGCACTTCGATTTGTACTGGCTGGAGGCCGCTGCCCCGCTGTACGAGCGCGTGTTGCAGTTGGCCCCGGCCCGTGACGACATACGCTGGCGCTTGCTGGATGTCTATACCGGCACGTCGGACATCGACGCGCAGGAGCGGCTGTACCGCGAACTGGTTGCCAGGACACCCGGGGACGCCCTGGTGGAGCACTACTACGACTGGTTTCGCAAGATCTACCCGCCGGTCGCCGTCACAGCGCCTTGAGCCGCTCCAGCGCCGCGTGCAGCGTGGCGTCCTGCTTCGCGAAGCAGAAGCGCACCACGCGCTGGTCGAATCCATTGCCATAAAAGGCCGATAGCGGAATCGCCGCAACGCCAATCTCAGCCGTCAGCCACTGGCAAAAGTCGGCCTCGCCCATGTCGCTGACCTGCGAAATATCCACGCATTGGAAGTAGGTCCCCTCGGACGGCAGCAGGCGCAGGCGCGTGTGGGCCAGGCCGGTGCGGAACAGGTCACGCTTGCGTTGGTAGAAGGCAGGCAGGTCCCGGTACGGCGCGGGGTCGGCCATATAGGCGGCCAGGCCGTATTGCACGGGGGTGTTGACAGTGAACACATTGAACTGGTGCACCTTGCGGAACTCGGCCATCAGCGCGGCAGGCGCGGCCACATAGCCCACTTTCCAGCCGGTCACGTGGTAGGTCTTGCCGAAACTGGAGACGATGAAGGTGCGTTCGGCCAGGCCGGGAAAACGGGCGGCGCTTTCGTGCGGCGCACCGTCAAACACCATGTGTTCGTAAACCTCGTCGCTGATCAGCAGCACGTTGGTCGGGGCCAGTATCTCTTGCAGGCGCAGCATGTCCTGGCGTGTCCATACCGTGGCGCTGGGGTTGTGCGGGCTGTTGACGATGATGGCGCGGGTCTTGGATGTGATGGCGGCAGTTATGGCATCAAAGTTGGGCCTGAAGGTTCCAGGCGTCAAGGGCACACGCACCGCGGTGCCACCGGCCAGCTCGATGTTGGGCACATAACTGTCGTAACAGGGCTCCAAAACGATGACCTCATCACCCGGATGCACAACGGCCAGGATCGCGGTGATGATGGCCTGCGTAGCCCCGGCGGTAATGGTTATTTCGTCCGCAGCCCTGTAAGAATGGCCGTAAAGTGCTTCTATTTTTGTAGCAATGGCATCGCGAAACAGCGGCACACCCGGCATGGGTGGGTACTGGTTGTGGCCGGCTTGCATGGCCTGCGTCACCTGGTCGACCAGGGCCGGGTCGCAGGCAAAGTCCGGAAAACCCTGGCCCAGGTTGACGGCCTTGTGCTGGGCGGCCAGCGCCGACATGACGCTGAAGATGGTGGTGCC
>JAZKIR010000045.1:0-17921 GCA_040384785.1 Pseudomonadota bacterium | reverse complement strand
ACCACCGACACAAGGATTTTCAATCCTCTGCTCTACCGACTGAGCTACCGGGCCTAAGCCTTCAATTATAGCAGGAAGATTTCCCTGATCTTCAACACACCATCAAATTCCGCTGCGTTTGCCGCGCGTGAGGTCCACACCCAGTTGTTTGAGCTTGCGGTACAGGTGGGTACGCTCGAGCCCTGTTTTTTCGGCGACCCGTGTCATGGAACCGTTTTCCCGGGCCAGATGGTATTCAAAATAGGCTTTTTCAAACTCGTCCCGGGCCTCGCGCAAGGGTTTGTCGAGCACGAAATTCTGTGTGGCTTGCAAGCCCGCCTCTACCGGCCCGGCTACCATGGGTTGCACGTAGCCGCCCAGCGCTTCCAGCGGAGCAACCAAGGGGCGAACTACCACCGCGGGCGTGGTCTTGTGCAGGCTGCTGCGCGCCAGACCCTGTTCCACCGCCTTGAGCAGTTTCTGCAAGGTGATGGGTTTTTCCAGAAAGGCCAGCGCACCAATCTTGGTGGCTTCAACCGCAGTGTCAATGGTGGCGTGCCCGCTCATCATGATCACGGGCATGGTCAACAAGCCGGTGGAAGACCATTCCTTGAGCAGCGTCACACCATCGGTGTCGGGCATCCAGATATCCAGCAGCACGAGGTCCGGGCGCTCACGCGACCGGGCAGAGCGCGCTTGCGCGGCATTCTCTGCGAGCTCGACGTTGTGACCTTCGTCATTGAGGATTTCCCAAAGTAAATCCCGAATGCCGTGCTCGTCATCAACTACCAGAATGTTTGCCATGGTGTGTGCGTTGTCCCTTTGTTATCAGTGTGTTGCGTTCAAGCCGTAGCGTTGCTGTCGACAGCCAATGATAACGACACTTGAGCGCCTACCACTGAACCGTCCACCAGCCGATTAACGATATCGATCCGCGAGCCATGCTCATCGGCAATTTTCTTGACGACGGCCAGCCCCAAACCGGTACCCTTGGCCTTGGTCGTGACGTAGGGTTCAAAGGCGCGCCGCAGAATATGTTCGGGGAAACCGCCGCCACAGTCCAGCACACTCAGGCGCACCCGGCCGGGCGCACGCTGGTAATGCGTGCGTATGACAACACTGCGGTCCTCGGTGGAGGAACTGGCCTGACTGGATTCGCTGGCGTCCTGTGCGTTCTGCAACAAGTTGTGTATGACTTGGCGCAGTTGCTGGGCGTCGCCCATGACCTTGGGGCAAGCGGCGTCGAGTTCCGTGCGTACCGGCACGTTCAAACCTTCGTCGTCATACAGGTGCAATACATCCTGCACCAGCGCATTCAAGTCCACCGGTTTCAGCTCCGCAGCGGGCAATCGTGCATAGTCGCGAAAGTCATTGACCAGGCGCTTCATGGCCTCCACCTGGTCCACAATCGTCTTCACGGATTTGGTCAAGACAGCCTGGTCGGCGGCAACCAGTTTTCCAGACAGCTTCATCTCCAAGCGCTCGGCGGACAACTGAATCGGCGTGAGCGGATTCTTGATTTCGTGCGCCAGTCGCCGCGCCACTTCGCCCCAGGCTTGAGCCCGCTGCGCCGAGACGATGTCAGAGATATCGTCAAACACCAGCAGCCGGGCATCGCCTGGCAACTCCGCACCGCGCGCGACCAGGGTCAGCGTACGGTCAAACGGGCCATGCATGGACACCGCACCGGCGCCCAGTTCAAAGGACTTCTGCCAGTGGTCCAGACCCTGCTCCGCGCGTTGGACCAGAAAGTCCGCAAATTGAGATTGCACCGCTCGGCCAAAATCCTGTAGCCCTTCAATGTCCGAGAGAGGCTTATCCTCATAGTCTGCCAGCGGCACTTTGAGAATACGCGTGGCCCCGGGGTTGAACGATCGAATGTTGCCTCGTGCATCGAGCACGATGACGCCCGCCGTAAGGTTGTCCAGAATGGTCTGCAAATTGGCACGTGCCGCATCGACCTGTGTCATGCTTTGCTGCACCGCCTGGCGCGCATCCGCCAGTTGCTCGGTCATGGACGCAAAGGCCCGCGTCAGTCCACCCAACTCATCTTTTCCGCGCAGGGCCAATTTGGGCGTCAGATCGCCCGCTGCGACTTGGCTAACACCTTCGGCCAGCATCAACAACGGACGTGCAATTTGGTTGCCCAAAATAACCGCCAGCAGCACCGCCGCAAAAATCGCCAGAAACAGGCTCAGGATAAGCGTACCGAGATACATGCGCTGCAAGCCGGCACGGCCCAGGGCACGCTCCTGGTACTCACGGTTGGCACTTTGCACTGCCAACGCGTTGGACACCAGATTGGGCGGCGGCACCCGCGATACGAGCAGGTAACGGTTTTCGGGCGTCAGCCCCAGCACGGTGCTCGATAGAGGGACCAGAACCTTGACCCGCACGACGCTCGGGCTAGCCGCGCCCGTGTCATCCAGGCCTTCGACCCAGGACAGTGATCGCTCTGCTTTTGCGGCACGAAACTGCGCAGGGGTGGGCTTATCGGGTGACAGCTGCACACGGGGCAGGCCAGCGCTGGCCAACAGCTTCCCTGAGGCGCTCCAGATGGTCACATCGGCAGCGCCCAATTGTTCGACCAACCGATCCAGCAACAGACCGACGCTGACGTCGGTGGACTCTGAAACTTGCGAAGCGGCCGCGCGTGTCTTGGTGCTGAGGTCATTGGACAGGGTGTCCAGCGTCACGCGCCCCAAATTCAAGCCAGCCTCCAAAGCCCCCTCGACCTTGACGTCAAACCAGGATTCGATGGAGCGGTCCACAAATTGGTAGGACACCACAAAAACCAACAATCCCGGCGCCACACCCACCAGGGCAAAGATGGTGGCCAGCTTGACCAATAGTCGGCTACCAAACCGACCCTGCCGCAGGCGCACGAACAAGCGATAACCGACCCAGACAATGGCACCAAACAGCACGGACGCGACGACTACGTTCACGATGAACAACCGCGCGTAGTTGCGCTCGTTCATTTCGCGGTTGTTGGTGGCCTGCATCAGCAGGAAGAGCAGCACCAAGCCGATGATGACCATGGCAACAGCGCCAGCAGCCACCGTCCAGCGCAAGGCGCGGGAACTCTGCAGCGTGGGCGCGTCCGGTTCGCTATTGCGCCATTCGCTCGTCATTTGAGGGTTGCGAGCATCAGGGTGGTGCTGGCAGTCGCCGTGATATCCCAATCAGACTGTCCCAGTGCGCCAATTTGCAACGGCCGGGGCAGTTGACTCTGGTCCAGCCGGAAGCTGAAACCCACTTTGTACTTGACACCGCTGTCCAGCTCGGCAGCGTCTGCGATTTTCCAGCGAGAGATTCGTTTGATGGCAGCAAGTGCCTCCTCCAGGGATTCAAAACTTTGGTTCAACGTAAACCCAAGATTGAGGTCTCGTCCTGATCCGGGGGTCACATTGAGCCGCCAGCGCCGTGTCAGCGGTTGGTAGGCCAAGCGCATATGGCGCTGGGCCGAGACAATTTTCTTGTCGTACCAATACCAACGCTCCCGCATCACATCGGCTTCGGTGACGAAAAACATGGGGATGCCTTTGAGCAAGGCCTCTTCCACCGCCGCGGGCAGTTCAAAAACGACTTGCGCCGAGACAACAATCTCATCGTCCAGGCGTTCCACCTGGTACTGGGAGATATCGGTCGCAATCTGGGCCTGGCACAGCCCTCCCAACACCAACATTGCCCAAAGGCATAGCTGACGCAAAGCCTTTTCAAGCCATTTGTTTGTGCAGCAGCGCGTAATAAAAACCGTCGTGGTCACAAGGAGCATTGTCCGGGAGCACATCGCCTTTGGCGACATTTCGGGGTATTAAATGCCCTGGTGATGGCAGCAAAACCGCATCGGTGTTGTGTGTGAGAAACGTTTGTACCTGTCCACTGCCCTCTGCCAGAAACAGCGAGCACGTGCAGTACAGCAATCGCCCGCCGGGGCGCAGCAGACCCCACAGACTTTGTAACATGCGTTTCTGGATCGCGGCCAGTTGTGCCACATCGGACTCACGGCGCAGCCAGCGCACGTCGGGGTGACGCCGCACGATCCCCGACGCGGTGCACGGCGCATCCAGCAGTATGGCGTCGAACAACTGGCCGTCCCACCAATCCTGGGGACGGGCCGCATCGGCACTGACGACCTGGGCTTGCAAGCCTAACCGCGCCAAATTTTGGGCGATCCGCTCGGTCCGGGCGGGATCAATTTCCAGGGCCAACACCTGCCCATCCGTCAGTTCCAGCAAATGTCCCGTTTTCCCACCTGGCGCCGCGCAGGCGTCCAGTATGCGCAAGCTAGGTCCCTGCTGCAGACCCTCCAGCAGCAAGGGTGCAGCCATCTGGGCGGCACTATCTTGCACCGATACCAGGCCCTGTTCAAACCCCGGAAGGCGTTGCACACCAACCGCGCGCTCCAACACAATGGCGGCGCCACTGCTGGCCCTGGCCGCAATCCCTGCCTGCGACAAGGTCGCCAAATAGTCGACGGCGTTGGTTTTGCGCGCATTGACGCGCAGGGTCATCGGTGCCTGTCGGTTGGAAGCCCGCAGAATTTCACGCCATTGCGTGGGTTGCTCATGCTGCAAGCGCTTGATCCACCAGCCGGGGTGGTTCCACAGTGCCACCGGATCGGCATCGGTACCGGCCACCAGATCATCCCGCTCACGCAAGAATCGCCGCAGACAGGCATTCAGAAAATTGGCTTGCGCCTTGGTGGATGCGTCACGTTTGGCGGCCTCGACCGTTTGGTTGACCAGCGTAAACATGTCATACGGTGCATCCGCATCATTCCAGGCCAGGGCCAATGCCACGCACAACAGCGCGTCTGCTCCCGGTGGGGGCAGTTTGGCCGCGAGCCTTCTGCGCAAAGCCTCGGCTCGCCCCAAGTTGCGCCACACATGGAATACCAGGGCCTGCACACCAGGACGCAGTGCAGATGGCACGTTGTCCACGGCGGCAGTGCCAGAGGCACCATCCCGCACGGCCCGTATGACTGCTGCGCTTGCGCTGAGTTGGCGCCACAGGGGAATGGGGTCATCATCTTTGGGGTTCATGCTGTCCTTAGAGTCGGCCGCTGGGTTGAAAACCCATGAATCTGACCACGAGGCTGGCCGGAAACTGGTCCAAGGCCTCGTTGTACAAAATCGAAATCTGATTGAAACCACCACGTGCGGTCTCAACGCGCTGCGTTATGGCCTCCCATTGGGTGCGCAGCGTGGCGGGTACAACCGGCCCGGCGAGGTCTGGCGGCACATCGTTCAACTGCCGCCAGGCATCCTGCAGGTGGTCGAATGCTTGGGCTACGCGGGCCAATGGTTCAACCGCCAGGGGGCTGGGTTTGGCATCTTTCCACGCTTGATCCAGGGCCTGCCACGCAGATTGCAGGCGCGCCCAGCCATCCAATGAAGCGCCCGCAACTGGCGTTTGTGGGTGCGCGCCGCCGGCAGGGACACTGGTCATGACTTCGTGCGCCAGATCAGCGTAGACCCGAACGTGCTTTTCGGCCGATCCCAACGCGCTCAGCCCGCGTGCCCGTATGCGCATCAGGCGGTTGTGCACCCCAACGCCCCAAAACACGCACAGCGCCAGTCCACCCCACAACAACAATGATCCATCCATGGCTTCCCCACATAAAGAAAAACCCCAAGCCCCTCGTGAAACGGACTTGGGGTGCTACGTTTAGTGTAGCGGAGCGGATTTACTCGCTGGCTGCACCTTCGCTGTCGTGCGGCTCGGCAACGGCTTCGGCATCACCTGCCAGTTCCGCAGCTTCGGCTTCGGCAATGGCGCGGCGCTCAGCGTCGTCCATGTTTTCCCGAACCTTGCGGGCTTCGTGGTACGCCAGACCGGTACCGGCTGGAATCAAACGACCCACAATGACGTTTT
The DNA here is from genome assembly GCA_040384785.1 of Pseudomonadota bacterium. GTDB lineage: Bacteria > Pseudomonadota > Gammaproteobacteria > Burkholderiales > Burkholderiaceae_C > Allorhodoferax. The sequence continues at coordinate 12,062 of JAZKIR010000045.1, read as the reverse complement.
CCTTCAGACCACGCAACTCGTCGCGCTTGCCCATGATGGCGGCCTCGGTCAACACGCGGGTGGTTTCCTGGAAGGAAGCCGCGCTGATGAAGCTGTCGGTGGACAAGGAAGCCTTGGTAATACCCAAGAGCAAGTTGGTGAAGGTGACCGGGATCTTGCCTTCGGCCCGCAGCGCATCATTGGTGTTGAGCATCTCGGAACGCTCGACCTGTTCACCATTGATGTAGCCGGAGTCGCCTGCATTCTCAACCACCACACGGCGCAACATCTGGCGAACAATCACTTCGATGTGCTTGTCGTTGATCTTCACGCCTTGCAAGCGGTAAACGTCCTGCACTTCGTCGACGATATAACGCGCCAGCTCTTCGGAGCCCAGCAAGCGCAGGATGTCTTGCGGATCGGCTGGGCCGTCCACCACTGACTCGCCCTTGTTGACCACCTGGCCTTCGTGCACCAGCATATTCTTTTCCTTGGGCACCAGATCTTCCCAGACCTTGCCATCGGGATCGGTAATCTGCAGGCGGATCTTGCCCTTGGTTTCCTTACCGAAGGACACGGTACCCGTGATCTCGGCCAGCGTGCCCTTGTCCTTGGGCGTACGCGCCTCGAACAGTTCGGCAACCCGTGGCAGACCACCGGTAATGTCGCGGGTCTTCTGGCCTTCGATCGGGATACGGGCCAGCACTTCGCCAGGGCCCACTTCCAGACCGTCACGCACCTGGATCAGCGAGCCGACGGGGAAGCCAATGGTCACCGAGTGGTCGGTGCCCGGAATCTTGACTTCATTACCAGTCGCGTCGATCAGCTTGACCTGAGGACGAACCACCTTGGTCGCACCGCGGCGCTTGGGATCAATGACCACCATGGTGGACAAACCGGTCACTTCGTCGACCTGCTTGGCAACCGTCAGGCCTTCTTCCACATTCTCGAAATGCGCCTTGCCGGCGAATTCGGTAATGATGGGGCGTGTCAACGGATCCCAGTTGGCTAGGATGGCGCCAGCCTTGATGGACTGGTCGGCCTTGACGGTCAAGATCGCGCCGTACGGCACCTTATGGCGCTCGCGCTCACGGCCATGCTCGTCATGGATGATGATTTCGCCGGAGCGGGCAATCACAACCAGTTCCTTCTTGCTGTTGGTCACATAACGCATCGTGGCGTTAAAGCCAATATTGCCGTTGGACTTGGCTTCCACGCTGGAGGCGATGGCCGCACGAGATGCCGCACCACCGATGTGGAAGGTACGCATCGTCAACTGGGTACCGGGTTCACCGATGGACTGTGCAGCGATCACACCGACGGCTTCGCCGCCGTTGATCAGACCACCGCGACCCAAGTCACGGCCATAACACTTGGCGCAGATACCAAAGCGGGTCTCGCAGGTCAGTGCGGTGCGCACCTTGACCTCGTCAACACCGGCCAATTCCAGCTCGTCGATCAGGTCCTCGTCCAGCATGGCACCAGCATCAGCCAGCACGGCGCGGTTCTCTGGATGCAACACATCTTCAGCCGCAGTACGACCCAGGATACGGTCACGCAGGGACTCGATCACTTCACCACCTTCGACGATAGCGCGCATCAGGTAACCACCGTGCGTTCCGCAATCTTGTTCGGTGACGACCAAATCTTGCGTCACGTCGACCAGACGACGGGTCAGGTAACCGGAGTTCGCTGTCTTCAAGGCCGTATCGGCCAGACCCTTACGGGCACCGTGGGTGGAGATGAAGTACTCCAACACGTTCAGACCTTCGCGGAAGTTGGCGGTAATCGGTGTCTCGATGATGGAGCCGTCCGGCTTGGCCATCAGACCCCGCATACCGGCCACCTGGCGAATCTGGGCTGCGGAGCCCCGGGCGCCGGAGTCGGCCATCATGTAGATGGAGTTGAAGGATTCCTGCTGGACCTGGTTGCCATGGCGATCGGTGACCGTTTCCTTGGACAACTTGGCCATCATGACCTTGGACACTTCGTCACCCGACTTGCCCCAGATATCCACCACCTTGTTGTAACGCTCGCCAGAGGTCACCAGACCGGACACATACTGCTGTTCGATTTCTTTGACTTCTTTTTGGGCACGGGCAATGATGGCGTGCTTTTCCTGCGGCACCAACATGTCGTCGATACAGATGGAAATACCGGCACGGGTTGCCAGGCGGAAACCGCTTTGCAACAGCTTGTCGGCAAACACCACGGTCTCTTTCAATCCACACTTGCGGAAGGACACGTTGATCAGCTTGGAGATTTCCTTCTTCTTCAACGCCTTGTTGATGTTGGAGAAAGGCAGGCCCTTGGGCAGAATCTCGGACAGCAGCGCACGGCCGGCCGTGGTTTCCCACAGCTTGGTCGATGCGGTGAACTCACCGGTTTCCTTGTCCTTGGTGTATTCGGTCAAACGCACGTTGATACGGGCGTTCAGCTCGACCTCACCCGCGTCAAACGCGCGCTGCACTTCACCGGTGTCGGCAAAAATCAGGCCTTCGCCCTTGCCGTTGATGCGTTCACGGGTCGTGTAATACAGACCCAGCACCACGTCTTGCGAAGGAACAATGGAAGGCTCGCCGTTGGCGGGGAACAGCACGTTGTTGGATGCCAGCATCAGCGTGCGGGCTTCCATTTGTGCTTCCACCGACAAAGGCACGTGCACGGCCATCTGGTCACCGTCGAAGTCGGCATTAAATGCCGCGCAAACGAGTGGGTGGAGTTGAATAGCCTTGCCTTCGATCAAAATGGGTTCAAAGGCCTGGATACCCAAACGATGCAGCGTGGGCGCACGGTTCAGCATCACGGGGTGCTCTTTGATGACCTCTTCCAAGATGTCCCAAACCACGGGCGTGCCGGATTCGACTTCCTTCTTGGCAGCCTTGATCGTGGTCGCAATGCCCATGGCTTCCAGACGCGCGAAGATGAAGGGCTTGAACAACTCCAAGGCCATCAGCTTGGGCAGACCGCACTGGTGCAGCTTGAGCGTGGGGCCCACGGTAATCACGGAACGACCGGAGTAATCCACGCGCTTGCCCAGCAAATTCTGGCGGAAACGACCGGATTTACCCTTGATCATGTCGGCCAAGGATTTCAGGGCACGCTTGTTGGCGCCCGTCATGGCCTTGCCGCGGCGGCCGTTGTCCAGCAAGCTGTCCACGGCTTCTTGCAACATGCGCTTTTCGTTGCGTGCAATGATTTCCGGCGCCTTCAGCTCCAGCAAACGGCGCAGACGGCTGTTGCGGTTGATGACGCGGCGGTACAGGTCGTTCAGGTCGGAGGTCGCGAAGCGGCCGCCGTCCAGCGGCACCAGCGGACGCAGGTCCGGCGGCAGCACGGGCAGCACTTCCATCACCATCCAGTTGGGCTTCATGCCCGACTTCTTGAAGGCTTCCAGCACCTTCAGGCGCTTGGCGTTCTTCTTGACCTTGACTTCGGAGCCGGTCAGGTCGCCGCGCAGCTTCTCGATCTCGATGTCGAGGTCGATGCCTTCCAGCAGGTCCTTGATGCCCTCGGCGCCCATCTTGGCGACGTACTCGTCGCCGTATTCCTTGCGCTTGGCGTCATAGTCGTCCTCGGACATGATGCTGAACTTCTTCAGCGGCGTCATGCCGGGGTCGGTGACCACGTAGGCTTCGAAGTACAGCACGCGCTCGATGTCGCGCAGCGTCATGTCGAGCACCAGGCCCAGGCGCGACGGCAGCGACTTCAGGAACCAGATGTGCGCACAGGGCGCGGCCAGGTCGATGTGGCCCATGCGCTCGCGGCGCACCTTGGTCTGCGTGACTTCAACGCCGCACTTCTCGCAGATCACGCCGCGGTGCTTGAGGCGCTTGTACTTGCCGCACAGGCATTCGTAGTCCTTGATGGGTCCGAAAATCTTGGCGCAGAACAGGCCGTCACGCTCGGGCTTGAACGTGCGGTAGTTGATGGTTTCAGGCTTGCGCACTTCACCAAAAGACCACGAACGGATCTTTTCCGGCGAAGCCATGCCGATCTTGATAGCACCGAAGTGCTCATCGGGCGTGAACTGCTTGAACAGGTCGAGTAAAGATTTCATGTGAGTTCTTTCCCTTGTCTTTAAGAGCGTTCGAGTTCGATGTCGATGCCCAAGGAACGGATTTCCTTGACCAACACATTGAACGATTCCGGCATGCCGGCTTCGATGGAGTGCTCGCCCTTGACGATGCTCTCGTACACCTTGGTACGGCCTTGCACGTCGTCGGACTTGACTGTCAGCATTTCCTGCAGGGTGTAAGAGGCGCCGTAAGCTTCCAGCGCCCACACTTCCATTTCACCGAAACGCTGTCCACCGAACTGGGCTTTACCACCCAGCGGTTGCTGCGTGACCAGCGAGTAAGGTCCGGTTGAACGGGCGTGCATCTTGTCGTCCACCAAATGGTGCAACTTCAGGTAGTGCATGTAGCCAACCGTCGTGGTGCGCTCAAAGGCGTCGCCACTGCGGCCGTCATACAACTGGGCCTGGGTGCGCGCGGCGGTCAGGCCCTTGGCCTTGGCTACGTCATCCGGGAAGGCCAGTTGCAGCATGTCGCCGATTTCTGCTTCGGTGGCACCATCGAACACGGGAGAGGCAAACGGCACACCGTGTGTCAACTCTTGCGCCATGCTGCGGATTTCATCGTCCGACAACTGGCCCAGGTCTTCCTTGCGACCGGTACCGTTGTAGATGCGCTCCAGGAAAGCACGGATCTCGGCTGCAGCAGCTTCGCGCTGGAGCATGTCACCGATGCGGTGACCCAAGCCCTTGCCGGCCCAGCCCAGATGCACTTCCAATACCTGGCCGATGTTCATCCGCGAGGGCACGCCCAACGGGTTCAGCACGATATCCACGGGTGTACCGTCAGCCATGTAAGGCATGTCTTCCACCGGAGTGATCTTGGAGACCACGCCCTTGTTACCGTGGCGACCAGCCATCTTGTCACCAGGCTGCAGGCGACGCTTGACAGCGATGTAGACCTTGACCATCTTCAGCACGCCAGCAGGCAACTCATCGCCTTGTGTGAGCTTCTTGCGCTTTTCTTCAAAGGCCAAGTCGAAGCTGTGGCGGGTTTGCTCCAGAGAGTTTTTGATGCTCTCCAGTTGCGTAGCCACTTCGTCATCAGCGGGACGGATATCAAACCAGTGGAACTTCTCAACCGAAGCCAAGTAGGCCTTGTCGATCTTTGTACCCTTGGCGAGTTTTTGCGGGCCGCCATTGGCGACCTTGTTGGTCAACAGTTTTTCGATACGGTCAAAGGCATCGGCTTCCACGATACGCAACTGGTCATTCAGATCCAGGCGGAAACGTTTCAGTTCATCGTCGATGATCTGCTGGGCACGGCGGTCACGGGTAATGCCTTCACGGGTGAAGACTTGCACGTCGATGACGGTGCCAGAGCTTCCCTGGTCCACACGCAACGATGTGTCTTTGACGTCGCTGGCCTTCTCACCGAAGATGGCACGCAACAGCTTCTCTTCTGGTGTTAGCGTGGTTTCACCCTTGGGCGTGACCTTGCCAACCAGTGTGTCGCCTGGCAGAACTTCGGCACCCACGTAGATGATGCCGGATTCGTCCAGGCGGTTCAGTTGCTGTTCGCTCAGGTTGGGGATGTCACGGGTAATTTCTTCCGCACCCAACTTGGTGTCACGCGCCATCACCACGAGCTCTTCGATGTGGATCGAGGTGTAGCGGTCTTCCGCCACCACGCGCTCGCTGATCAAAATCGAATCTTCGAAGTTGTAGCCATTCCATGGCATGAACGCCACCAACATGTTCTGACCGATGGCGATTTCGCCCAGATCGGTAGACGCACCATCGGCAATCACATCACCCTTGGACAGTTTGTCGCCCTTCTTGACGATGGGGCGCTGGTGGATGTTGGTATTCTGGTTGGAACGCTGGTACTTGATCAGGTTGTAGATGTCCACGCCCACTTCACCGGCTTGCGCCTCAGCGTCGTTCACACGGATCACGACACGAGTTGCATCGACGTAGTCAACCAGACCGCCACGTGTTGCCACGACCACGGTACCGGAGTCAACTGCGGCCACGCGCTCGATACCGGTGCCCACCATGGGCTTCTCCGGACGCAGCACAGGCACGGCCTGACGGGACATATTGGCGCCCATCAAGGCGCGGTTCGCATCATCGTGCTCCAGGAACGGAACCAGCGATGCCGCCACCGACACGATCTGTGCGGGAGACACGTCCATGTATTGCACGCGCTCGGCACCCACCAAAATGGATTCGCCTTTTTCACGGGCAGACACCAAGTCGCCGGTCAGCACGCCGTCTTTGTCCAAGGCCGCATTGGCCTGGGCAATCACGTACTTGCCTTCTTCGATGGCCGACAGGTAGTCGATGTCGTTGGTAACCTTGCTGTCGACAACACGGCGGTACGGGGTTTCAATGAACCCGTATTCGTTCAGTCGGGCGTACAAAGCCAACGAGTTGATCAGACCAATGTTTGGACCTTCTGGCGTTTCAATTGGGCAGACGCGACCGTAATGGGTCACGTGCACGTCACGCACTTCAAAACCGGCACGTTCACGCGTCAAACCACCTGGGCCAAGGGCCGATACGCGGCGCTTGTGGGTGATTTCCGCCAATGGGTTGGTCTGGTCCATGAACTGGGACAGCTGCGATGCACCGAAGAATTCCTTCAGTGCAGCCGAGATCGGCTTGCTGTTGATCAGGTCATGTGGCATCAAAGGTTCTTGCTCAGCTTGACCCAGACGCTCTTTGACGGCCTTTTCAATACGCGCCAAGCCAGTACGGTACTGGTTCTCGGCCAACTCGCCGACGCAACGCACGCGGCGATTGCCCAAGTGGTCGATATCATCAACCTCGCCACGGCCATTGCGCAGATCCACCAGAATCTTGACCACGGCCAGGATGTCTTCGTTGGTCAACACCTTGGGGCCGGTCGATTCGGAACGGCCCATCTTGGCGTTGAACTTCATACGACCCACGCGCGACAGGTCATACGTATCGGGGTTGTAGAACAGGCGCTGGAACAGAGCCTGCACCGCGTCTTCTGTTGGTGGCTCGCCAGGACGCATCATGCGGTAGATGGCAACGCGGGCAGCGAACTCGTCCACCGTTTCATCGGTACGCAAGGTTTGCGAGATGTAGGCGCCTTGGTCAAGCTCATTCGTATAAATGCAAGGCAGATCCTGCACGCCAGCCAAACGCAGTTTCTTCAGCAGGGCTTCGGTGAGTTCTTCGTTGGCCTTGGCCACGATCTCGCCGGTGTCGCCATCAATCACATTGCAGGCGACCACACGGCCGATCAGGAAGTCTTCCGGCACACTGATATGTGATGTTTCGGACTGTTCCAACTCGCGGGTGTGGCGCGCGGTGACGCGTTTATCCTTGGCGACAACGACTTTTCCACCCTTGTCGGTGATGTCGAAACGTGCGACTTCACCACGCAGGCGCTCGGCCACAAATTCCATCTGCGCACCACTGTCCATCAGACGGAAGTTGTCGTTGACGAAGAAGTTGGCCAGAATGGACTCGTTGGTCAGGCCAATGGCCTTCAGCAGAATCGTGACCGGCATCTTGCGACGACGGTCAACGCGGAAATACAGCAAGTCCTTGGGGTCAAACTCAAAATCGAGCCAAGAGCCACGGTAAGGGATGATGCGCGCGGAGAACAGCAGCTTGCCCGAGCTGTGGGTTTTGCCCTTGTCATGTTCAAAGAACACACCAGGCGAACGATGCAACTGGGACACGATCACGCGCTCAGTACCATTGATGATGAAGGAGCCCTTGCCCGTCATGAGCGGAACTTCCCCCATGTAGACTTCTTGTTCCTTGACCTCTTTGACCACCTTGTTTTGCGAAGTGGACGACTCACGGTCATAAATGATCAGTTGCACTTTGGCGCGTACGGCGGAGGCAAAGGTCAGACCGCGGGTCTGGCATTCGCGCACGTCGAATGCGGGCTTGGCCAAGCTGTATTCCAGGTACTTCATCTCAACAAAACCGTTGTGCGAGACGATGGGGAAAGCCGCTTCAAACGCGGCCTGCAACCCTTCGGCGGTCCGCTTTTTGGGCGCCATGTCGGCCTGCAAGAACGCCGTGTAGGCATCCTTCTGCATTTGCAACAGGTATGGAATTTCGAGTACGCTATCGCGGTTACCGAAGTTTTTGCGAATCCGCTTGCGTTCAGTGTATGTATAAGCCATTAGATCTCCGGGCAAAGACTGAGGAATCCTGGGGGTCCTAGGCGACTGTCGTACCAAGCATCATCACGCTCGGCTTCTCTTGGCGATTGGCCACTACCAATCATTGGCGGACGGTTGCGCGTTGCACGCAACCCGTTCCAAGGCATCTTCTGCAGTCGGGATCAGAAGACACTAAGAAATTGCGTTGTCACGCAACTTTTTAGTGCACTCTCACAAGCACCAAAGGCTGGAGGCCCTTATCGGAACCCCCAGCCCTTGTAGACGGCTCAATTACTTGAGTTCGGCCTTAGCGCCTGCGTCCACCAGCTTCTTCAAAGCAGCGTCAGCGTCAGCCTTGGCGATGCCTTCCTTGACAGCCTTGGGAGCGCCATCAACCAGATCCTTGGCTTCCTTGAGGCCCAGACCGGTGATTTCGCGCACGGCCTTGATGACGGACACCTTGTTGGCGCCAGCTTCGAGCAACATGACGTTGAATTCTGTTTTCTCTTCTGCAACTGCAGCAGCAGCACCGCCGCCAGCTGCGGGTGCAGACATAGCTGCAGCGCTCACGCCAAATTTCTCTTCGATGGCTTTCACCAGGTCGTTGAGTTCCATGACCGTCATGCTGTCCAGCGCGGTCAAAAATGCGTCTTTATCGAATGCCATTTTTATTTCCTAACAATTTTGGTTACTACAGACAGTGCGCGCTTAAGCGGCAACTGCCTCTGCGGGGGCGGCTTCTTCTACTGCTGCACCAGCGCCACGTTGCTCCGCCAGCGCGGCCAGCACACGTGCCGTACGCGAAATGGGGGATTGCATCAAGCCCAACAACTGCGCCAACAACACTTCCTTGGAAGGGATGCTTGCCAATTGCTTCACGCCGTTCACGTCCAGAGCCTTGCCACCGTATGCACCAGCACGGATGACCAACTTGTCGTTGGTCTTCGCGAACTCGGCAACCACTTTTGCGGCAGCCACGGCGTCGACAGAAAAGCCATAGATCAGAGGACCGGTCATCTGGCCGGACACAACTTCAAATGCGCTACCTGCAACAGCACGGCGAGCCAGCGTGTTTTTCAACACACTAAGGGTCACACCGTTGCTGCGCGCGTTATTGCGCAGTTTGGTCATGTCAGCGACCGTGATGCCGCGGTATTCCGCGATCACGAGCGTTTGAGCTTTAGCGGCGAGGCCGGTCACATCACTGATGACCGCTTCTTTCTCACTGCGATTCAGACTCAAGGTCTACTCCTTTAAATGCGCATTGCGGTTTGCACCACGTTACGCTCCACATTGCAGCGACCAACTGTTAACAGAAATTCTCATTCCATCTGCAGCGGGATCGCCATCTGCGTTGGCTGATGGTTTAAGTACAGTCAAGCTGTACGCCAACGGTCTTGGATGACCTGTCGAAACCCTCGAGTCTCAACAGCCCACCACATCGAAAATCTCTTGCGAGACTTTCAAATTCTTGCGATTACGCCGAGATGGATTGCAGGTCCACGCGGACACCAACACCCATGGTCGACGAAACAGCAACCTTCTTCAAATACACACCCTTGCTGGAAGCTGGCTTGGCTTTGTTCAAAGCTTCGACCAATGCAGCCAGATTGCCCTTCAACGCAGCCGCTTCGAACGAACGACGCCCAATGGTCGAGTGAATAATACCGGCCTTGTCGACACGGAATTGCACTTGACCAGCTTTGGCATTGCGCACGGCAGTTGCCACATCAGGCGTGACGGTGCCAACCTTGGGGTTAGGCATCAGACCGCGTGGACCCAGGATTTGCCCCAGAGTACCAACCACACGCATAGCGTCTGGTGCAGCGATCACGATGTCAAACGGCATGTCGCCAGCCTTTACCATGGCAGCCAGATCATCCATGCCAACGATGTCCGCACCGGCGGCCTTGGCTTCTTCAGCCTTGGCGCCTTGGGCAAAAACCGCGACACGCTTGGTCTTGCCGGTGCCATTGGGCAACACGACAGCGCCACGAACCACTTGGTCCGACTTCTTGGCATCGATGCCGAGTTGCACAGCAACGTCGATGGATTCATCAAACTTGGCGGTGGCAAACTCCTTCACCAGACCCAAAGCGTCAACCAAGGGGTACAGCTTATTGCTGTCGATCTTGCCGACTTGTGTCTTTTGCTTTTTTGTCAGATTGGACATTTACACGCCCTCCACATTCACGCCCATGGAACGGGCAGTACCAGCGATGGTGCGAACGGCGCCTTCCAGATCGGCGGCATTCATGTCTTTCATCTTAGTTTTGGCGATTTCTTCCAATTGGGCACGGGTGATCTTGCCGACCTTATCTTTCAATGGATTGGCAGAACCCTTGTCCAGCTTGATAGCCTTCTTGATCAAAACAGTCGCGGGCGGCGTCTTGATGATGAACGTGAAGCTCTTGTCTGCGTACGCGGTAATCACCACGGGCAAAGGCAGACCTGGCTCAACACCTTGGGTCTGCGCATTGAATGCCTTGCAGAATTCCATGATGTTCAAACCACGTTGACCCAGAGCAGGTCCGATGGGGGGGGATGGGTTGGCCTTACCAGCTGGCACTTGCAGCTTGACAAAACCGACGATTTTTTTCGCCATGATTTCTCCTTACGGGTCATAACGCCTGGGAACTGAACCATTCAGACCTGGGCTTCCCGGGGTTAACAACTCTTTTCTACTGTTCGCACCGAGTTGAAAAATGCAAACAACAACCTTAATCAGATGGGGTCAGAACACACTGCTTCTTAAGTGGCCCGACCAGCAAGAATCATGTCTTCTCTATCTGAGAAAACTCCAGCTCAACCGGAGTGGATCGACCGAAGATGGTAACGGACACCCGCACCTTGCTCTTCTCGTAGTTCACATCTTCAACCGAACCGTTGAAATCGGTAAAAGGACCTTCCTTGACCCGAACGAACTCACCCACCACAAACTCCACCTTATGGCGAGGCTTGTCGGTACCTTCTTGCATCTGATTGACAATCTTCAGCACTTCGGCCTCGGATATAGGCGCAGGACGATTCTTGGCACCACCGACGAAGCCCGTCACCTTGTTGGTGTGCTTGATCAGATGCCAGGAATCATCATCCATGACCATTTCAACCAGCACGTAACCAGGAAAAAACTTGCGCTCGGTCGTTTTCTTCTGGCCATTCTTAATCTCAACGACCTCTTCCATGGGCACAAGGATGCGGCCAAACTTGCTCTGCATCCCTGCGCGCGCAATGCGCTCCAGAATATTGCGCTCTACCGCTTTCTCCATGCCAGAATAGGCGTGTACAACATACCAGCGCAAATCGGGATTGACTGGCGGAGTGTTCGACGAATCGGCCACCGGGGTTTCTACGGCATCAGTCATTATTTCCTCCACCCCAGAATCAAATCAAAGATTAACCACTCAAGAGTCTTATCCGTGAGCCACAAAAACATGGCCATGATCAACACAAATCCAAAAACATAGGCAGTGATTTGCATGGCCTCTTTGCGCGCCGGCCAAACCACTTTTCTAACTTCACGCCAAGCGTCCCGCCCAAATGCGATGAGCTGCTTACCGGCTTCCGATGTAAAGAAAACACCAACAGCAACACCCAGACCCAACAGCAATGCCACCCATTGAATCAATGGACCCTGCTTATCCAGCAGATAAAATGCAACCAAGGCTGCCACGACCAGGGCCGATGCAGCAGCCAGCTTGGCCTTGTCTGCCCCCGTATTGACGGTTTGAATTTGTGACGTGGCCATAATTTTAGTAATTCGCGTTTCTCAATCGATTCAAACTCACCCGGCTCAAGACGCCAAAGCCCGCTACTGCGTAGCGGGCTTGATTGCCACCAGTTTTACCGCAACTGGTTGGCAGGGGCAGTAGGAATCGAACCTACAACCTTCGGTTTTGGAGACCGACGCT
>JAZKIR010000044.1:0-79235 GCA_040384785.1 Pseudomonadota bacterium | reverse complement strand
CCCGTAGAACATACCGGACGGTTGTGACTCGGTGAGTATCCATGATGCTTAACGTCGCCACTCAGCCGACGCCAAAGGCGGTCGGATGCAGTGGCCTGTTAAAGCTCTGACGCTCATGCCTCTGCCTTAATGTTTTTGAGATGAATGATGCGCCCAGTTGCCACGACTCTTGCCCCTTCAAGCACCTCGAATTGGGCGCCCTCAACCAAGGCTGCGTAGTCAACCCCGGGCTCATACATAAAGACGACCGTAGCCATGCTGCTTTCCCCCGGCTGCACAAGTGCGTCCGGAAAACCAACGAAAGCAACTCCGAGGTATTCGCCACCCGCAACGCGGAAATGTGGGCGGTACCTTCCGTCGCCCAGAAATGCAGCGGACATGCGCCCGCCCTCGGCCGCTGTGCGGAACCCAACCCAGACCTCAGCAGAAGATTGATTGGCCATAAGAACTTTAACTTTGGCGATGATTGGACGACAACGGCGCATTGCTAGCCGAAGAATGGCGAGGGCATAGGCCGCCGTTGCTGGTCCAATCGATCAACCTGTTATCCATGATGCCGGTCCGAATATTTCGCTTGAAGCTGTTGAACTTCGCGCTGCTCACTTCGCCGCTGAAACCACCCAATTATTGCCGCCACCAAAACCACGACGGTCGTCACGACGGCAAAGACAAGAAAGCCGATCCAATTGTCTTCAACCATCCACTGGGTTCGATAGGTGTCGAGGCTATGCCCGGCACTGACCTTGTTGATCGCAAGGAGGATCATCGCGACCAAGCCGCCTACAGAAGCGATGCCGCCAACCCACGCACCGACCACCATCAATCGCGATGGCGGTGTTAAAGATGCGTTGCGCTTGGTCATGGATAACGTCGACGCTGACCGGAACACAACCAACGCGGCGAAGCCGCAGCCTTCAGTTGTGTTTCCGAGTCGAGCAAAATGTTAAGGCACATAGGGCCTATGTGAGCGTGAAGTTAAACGACAAACCCAAATTCAAATCTCTTGTGATGTCTAGAGAATTAGCGGGAACGGTCCAAAATGGATAGACGCTGTCCGAAAGGCAACCCAGACAAACATCTGCCCAAGCAGCCTTGGCTACAAGTTGCTCAAAGTATGCCTTATGCGGAGCAACAGTTCTCCACAGCCAATTGAGATGCTCTTCGAGAGATGCTCGTTCCCCCAACGGAGATTCGAGTACCCAGATATCCTCTGGCCACACACCTAGGCTCGGACTTCTGATACTGCGGCGATCACCTGCCCTGTGTACATAAGATGGGACGAGACCTGTCTCGATTGAAATGCCTTCGTGATGCACTCCGACCCCAGCTATTCGTAGCGATGCATCAAAGCGAAACGGAAAATTATTGCGTGTAGGAGTACGCACGCCAACTTCCCGTAGTCGTCGTCGTCGCGCCCGCGCAATTCGTTTACGTGTTGCAGTGTTGATGCGTGGCATAAGGATGTGCTTTAACGTGTTATCTAAGTGAAACTTGCTTATGAACAACGTCGCCTTGAATCATGATTTCACCCCCAAAATTTTGTAAGTGGTCGGTTTATAACAGGATTGCCAGAGTGCCCATCCGAGGTCCATCCATAAAACGGCCACAAACCCTGCAAAGTCGCCGATTACCCCACCAGTCTGCTGTTGAACAAAACCGGAAGACCACTGAAAACCCTTGAATTCATTGGCTTGCAGCAATATACTGTTTTTATGAACAGTTATAGAACTTCGCAAAACCCGGCACTACAGTGGCCCACCCGCCACTGCAATCCAAGCGGCTTTTGGACCATATGCGGGAGCGGCTGCGTTACATGCATTACAGCTTGAGTACGGAGAAAACCTACCTGTATTGGGTGCGCTGGTTCATCAGATTCCATGGCCTGCGCCATCCCCGTGAATTGGGCCGGCCTGAGGTCGAGCAGTTTTTGACCATGCTGGCCAATGAGCGTAAAGCTGCACCCTCAACCCACAGACAAGCTTTGAGCGCTATTTTGTATCTCTACAAGGAAGTGCTGTCGCTAGAGCTGCCCTGGCTGCAAGAGATTGGCCGGCCTGTGCCGACCAAGCGGATTCCATCCGTGTTGACGCGTGAAGAAGTCGGCAGCTTGCTTGCCTTGATGGATGGGGTAACCGGTCTGTTGGCATTGAGCGCAGGCACCACTTGTATGAGCAGCGGCTACAACGGGCCATCAAACAAGCGGTGGGGCAGGCAGGCATTCACAAACCGGTGTCCGTCCACACGCTGCGCCACTCATTCGCCACCCACCTGCTGCAGGCAGGCACCGACATCCGCACTGTGCAAGAGTTGCTGGGTCACTCGGATGTTTCCACCACCATGATCTACACCCATGTACTCAAGGTGGCGGCGGGCGGCACAGCGAGCCCATTGGATGCGCTCAGTGCACTGATGCACTGAACCTTATGAGAAATCTGCCGCTAGCCCTCGTAGAATATACCTAAGTAGCTACTAGTTTTGTAGCGACTGCACATCCAGCGCCCCCTGCCGCGTCAACCACTGCGCCACCAACTCCGGTTCGTGCAGCGTGCGCAATGCATCGTAGGCCTCTTGCGCTTCGGGGTAACGGTGGCGCATGAAGTTGAGCCATTGCTTCAAGCGCCCGGCCTGTTGGCGACGCTCCAGGCGGGCTACGACCAGGTGCCAGAAGCCACCCATTAGCGGCAATATGTCGGCCCACGGGACCAGCGGTGCGGCATCACCATCCAGACCACGGCGTATGGCGAGGGCCAGACCAGGGTCGGTCACCATGCCGCGGCCCAGCATGATGCTGTTGCAACCCGAGGCTTGGCGGCAGCGGCGGGCGTCGTCCACGGTCCAGATTTCACCATTGGCCACGACGGGAATCTTCACCGCCAGACGGATGTCATTGACGCGTTCCCAGTAGGCCGGAGGACGGTAGGCGTCGGCCTTGGTGCGGGCGTGCACTACCAGTTCCTCCGCCCCACCCGCCTCCAACGCCTGTGCACATTCCACGGCGCGGGTGTCATCATTGAAACCCAGGCGCATCTTGGCCGTCACCGGCATCTGCGCGGGCACGGCACGGCGCACGGCGCTGACGATGCTGTGCAGCTGTTCAGGAAATTGCAGCAACATGGCGCCGCCGCCGTGGCGGTTGACGACCTTGGCCGGGCAGCCAAAGTTGAGGTCAATGCCGTGCGGCCCCAGCTCAGCCAAGCGGGCCGCGTTCTCGGCCATGCTCACCGGGTCAGAACCCAGCAACTGCGCGCGCACCGGCACGCCGGATGGCGTGTAGCCACCGTTGGTCAGCTCGGGCATGATGCGCAAAAAAGTGCGCTCGGTCAGCAAGGTGTGGGTCACGCGAATGAACTCGGAGACGCAGCGGTCCACCCCGCCCACGCGGGTCAGGATGTCACGCAACACGAAGTCCAGCAGGCCCTCCATAGGGGCTAAGTAGATGGCCACTTATTGATGTTTCCGAAAATTACGCACCTAATCCGTTCGGGCTGAGCTTGTCGAAGCCTGTCCTGAGCTGGTCGAAGGGCCCTTCGACCAGCTCAGGGTGAACGGTTGCGAGATGTTTGTCACAATTTTTGAAAGCTCTCAGACTACAGCCGGCGTGCGTATCAGGTAGTCAAAGGCGCTCAATGCGGCCTTGGCACCGTCACCCGCGGCGATGACGATTTGTTTGTACGGCGTGGTGGTGCAATCACCCGCCGCGAACACGCCAGGCAGGTTGGTGTGGGCCTTGGCGTCCACCACCACCTCGCCAAACTTGCTGAGTTCGACCGTGCCTTTGAGCCACTCGGTATTGGGCACCAGGCCGATCTGCACAAACACACCTTCCAGTTCCACCAGGTGCTCTTCACCGGTGGCGCGGTCCTTGTAGCGCAGGCCGTTGACCTTGCCATCCGCGCCGGTGATCTCGGTGGTCTGTGCGTTGGTGTGGATGGTGACGTTGGGCAGGCTCTTGAGCTTGTTGACCAGCACGGCATCGGCCTTCAACTGGTCGGCAAACTCCACCAGCGTGACGTGCGCCACGATGCCGGCCAGGTCGATGGCGGCCTCCACACCGGAGTTGCCGCCGCCAATCACCGCCGTGCGCTTGCCCTTGTACAGCGGGCCGTCGCAATGCGGGCAGTACGCCACGCCCTTGTTCTTGTATTCCTGCTCACCCGGCACATTGACATTGCGCCAGCGCGCACCGGTGGACAGGACCACGGTCTTGGCCTTGAGTGAGCCGCCGTTGGCCAGCTTGATCTCGATCAGTCCACCCGGTTGCGTGGCCGGCACTATTTGATCAGCCCGTTGCAGGTTCATGATGTCCACGTCGTAGGCGCGGGTGTGGGCCTCCAGGCCCATGGCGAATTTGGGGCCGTCGGTTTCCAGCACCGAGATGTAGTTCTCGATCGCCAGCGTGTCGTTGACCTGGCCGCCAAAACGCTCGGCCACGATGCCGGTGCGTATGCCCTTGCGTGCGGCATACACGGCCGCTGCTGCTGCGGCCGGGCCACCACCGACCATCAGCACGTCATACGGGGCCTTGGCCGATAGTTTCTCGGCATCCCGTGCGGCGGCACCGGTGTCCAGCTTGGCGACGATCTCTTCCAGCACCATGCGACCAGCGCCAAACATCTGGCCATTCATAAACACCATGGGCACGGCCATGATTTCACGCGCCTTTACTTCATCCTGAAAGGCGCCGCCTTCAATGACCGTGGTCTTGATCTTGGGATTCAGAATCGCCATCAGGCTCAAGGCCTGCACCACATCCGGGCAGTTGTGGCAGGTCAGGGACATATAGACCTCGAAACTGAAGTCGCCGTCCAGCGCCACGATCTGGTCGATGACGGTCTGCTCCACCTTGGGCGGGTGGCCGCCGGTCCACAACAGGGCCAGCACCAGGGATGTGAATTCGTGGCCCAGCGGCAGGCCGGCAAAGCGCAAATTGGTGGCGCTGCCGGTGCGCTGCAGGCTGAAGGAAGGTTTGCGTGCATCCTGGCCATCCACACGCAGCGTGATCATGTCGCTGCGCAGGCCTTGGATGGTTTGCAACAGGCTGAGCGTGTCGCGTGCGGTTTCGCTGTCGTCCAGTGAGGCCACCATCTCAAACGGCAGTTTCACGCGTTCCAGGTAGCTGGCAAGCTGTGTCTTGAGTTCTTGGTCGAGCATGGTGATTTCCTTTACAACTGCTATTATTTCGATAGCGTTA
This sequence comes from Pseudomonadota bacterium, assembly GCA_040384785.1. Taxonomy (GTDB): domain Bacteria; phylum Pseudomonadota; class Gammaproteobacteria; order Burkholderiales; family Burkholderiaceae_C; genus Allorhodoferax. Next base: position 74,044 of record JAZKIR010000044.1, on the reverse strand, counting down.
TACCCAAGTCTTACGAGGGCTAGCGCCAGTTTTTACAAACAACAAAGCCGGACGGCAAGGCGTTACACGTCTTGACGCTGTCCGGCTTACTGTGGGGCCGTTATCTGCACCGACCCGCGATATTGGGGTCAGAGCCGTCTACGCTTCGCTGCGCGGATCCGACCCCAAAATCGCTAGATTTAGATCTTGCCGACGAGGTCCAACGAAGGAGTGATCGTCTTCGCGCCTTCGTTCCACTTGGCGGGGCACACTTGGCCGGGGTGGGCTGCTGTGTACTGGGCGGCCTTCAGCTTGCGCACGGTTTCCTTGACGTCACGGGCGATTTCGTTGGAGTGGATTTCCAGCGTCTTGATCGTGCCAGTGGGGTCGATGATGAAGGTGCCGCGCAGTGCCAGGCCTTCTTCGTCGATATGCACGTCAAAGCCACGTGTCAACGCGTGGGTGGGGTCGCCGATCAGCGGGAACTTGGCCTTGCCCACGGCAGGCGATGTTTCGTGCCAGACCTTGTGCGCGAAGTGGGTGTCGGTGGTCACGATGTAGACCTCGGCGCCGGCCTTCTGGAATTCGGCGTAATGCTCGGCAGCATCTTCCACTTCGGTTGGGCAGTTGAAGGTGAAGGCTGCGGGCATGAAAATGAACACGTTCCACTTGCCCTTCAGGGTTTCGTTCGTCACGGTCACAAACTTGCCGTTGTGGAAGGCTTCGTTCTTGAATGGCAGGACTTGGGTATTGATCAAAGACATGGTTTTTTTCCTCTTGAATGGTTGTTCTGAAACTGAACAGGGTGAATCTTAGGTGTTCTGGGTCATTTGGTGGGTTGATTGATCCAATGACTTGGATTGCTAAAACCTATTAACTCCGAAAGACACGCTGGTGCATGCGGCGCAAAGACCACCACACACCGCCCGCAACTATAGGAATCGCCGCAGCGGCCGTCAATTCGGGGCTCCAGGGCCAGCCCCAGTGTTGTGCACCCTTGGCCAGGTAGCTAACCAGGCCGACGATGTAGTAGGTGATGGCCGCCACCGACAGGCCTTCTACCGTGGCCTGCAGCTTGATCTGGATGTCCTGGCGGCTGTTCATCGTCGCCAGCAGGGCCTGGCTGCTCTGTTGCTGCTCGATCTCGACGCGTGTCCGCAGCAGATTGCTGATGCGCGATACGCGCTGCGACAGCGCATCCTGCCGCCGTGCCGACCACGCGCAGGTACTGCGCGCCGGGGTCAGGCGCCGGTCCATGAACTCACCAATGGTCTGCATGCCAGCCAGGCGCGATTCGGCAATATCCGCAATACGCTTGTCCAGCAGTTCGAAGTAAGCAGCACTTGCGGAAAAGCGCGAGTGTGTGGCCGCGTGCTGGCTTTCGACAGACCCTGCCAGGCGGGTCAGCCGGTCCAGCAGCATGGGTTCATCGTTGCGTGTGGCCGAGCGTATGGCCTGCGCCAGTTCGGCCAGTTCACGTTCGGCAGAGGCCAGCACCATGGAGGCTTCGCGCGCGGCGGGCAGGCCCAACAGGGCCGCCATGCGGTAGGTCTCGATTTCCAGCAGGCACTGCACCAGGCGCCCCAACCGGCGTGGCGCCATGGCGCCTGTCAGCAACACCATGCGCGAAAAGCCGTCGGCATGCACCGCAAAGTCGGTGTACACCTCGGCAAAACCGTCGGCTACGGTGGAGGCCACCAGCGTGTCTTCGTACAACACGTTTTTGACCAGCGCGCCGGATGACTCAAAGGCCGCACTGGGCAGCACCCACAGGTGCAGGTTGGCCAGGCATTCGCCCGGCAGCGTGGCAAACCAGCGCTGGGGTACGGCGTCCAATGCAGTTTCGGGTTCGCGTTCGCCAAACCGGTCCACATTGAGCCGTCGCATGAAGGTCCATGTCACAAACTCGGTGTGCAACTCCCAGCGCACGCGGTAGGGGCCCATGTCCATGCGCACATGGGTGGAGCCCGCCACCGGTTCGGGTAGGTGGTGGTCGCGCGCCAGGGCCGCCATATGGCCCCAACTGGCTTCGCGCTGGCTGGCATCGCAGACCATGACCACGTGGGAGATGCTGAGCGGAACGTCCATGGCCTCGGGCGGCCTGGCGTGGATTTCGTTATGCAGCGCGACCCGCTGCGCATGCTGGGTCAATATTTCAGTCTTCGACAAAAGCTTCTTCCCGTTTCGACTTGACCGATGGCAGTAGCACGATCACCAACAACAACACCGCGCCAGCCAACAGGCTTGCCGACAAGGGGCGTGTCACAAACACGCTCCAATCGCCCCGCGACAGCAGTAACGCGCGGCGCAAATACTCTTCCATCATCGGGCCCAGAATAAAGCCCAGCAACAGGGGCGCCGGTTCGGTGCCCAGCTTGATGAACAGGTAACCGACGACGCCAAACAGCGCCACCATCCAGATGTCAAAGGTGGCGTTGTTCGTGGAGAACACACCAATGGCACAAAACAGCACGATGGATGGAAACAACCAGCGGTAAGGCACGCTGAGCATCTTGATCCAGATGCCGATCAACGGCAGGTTCAGGATGATCAGCATCAGGTTGCCCAGCCACATGGAGGCGATCAAGCCCCAGAACAACTCGGGGTTGCCGGTCATGACCTGCGGACCCGGCTGGATGTTGTGGATGGTCATGGCACCCACCATCAGCGCCATCACCGCGTTGGGTGGAATGCCCAGCGTCAGCAATGGAATAAAGGAGGTTTGGGCACCGGCATTGTTGGCCGCTTCAGGTCCTGCCACGCCGCGGATATTACCCTTGCCCAGCGGTACTTCGCCGGGTTTCAAGGCGGTTTTCTTCTCCAGCGTGTACGCGGCAAATGCCGCCATCACGGCGCCACCGCCGGGCAATATACCCAACAAGGAGCCCAAGGCTGTGCCGCGCAGCACGGCGGGCACCATATTTTTGAAATCTTCCTTGGTCGGCCACAAGCCGGTCACGTTGGCGGTAAAGACCTGGCGCTCACTCTCGTGTTTGCCCAGGTTGCTGATGATTTCACCGTAGCCAAACACGCCCATCGCAATAACGATGAAACCTATGCCGTCGGTAAACTCCGGGATGCCGAAGCTGTAACGTGGCACACCCGAGTTCACATCGGTGCCCACCATGCCCAGCAACAGTCCCAGAATGATCATGGCAATGGCCTTGATCAACGAGCCGGACGCCAGCACCACCGCACCAATCAGCCCCAGAATCATCAGCGAAAAATATTCGGCCGGGCCGAACTTGAAGGCCAGTTCGGTCAGCGGCGCGGCAAAGGCTGCCAGGATCAAAGTACCCACACAACCCGCGAAGAAGGACCCCAAACCGGCGGCTGCCAGTGCCGGCCCGGCCCGGCCGTTGCGCGCCATCTGGTAACCGTCAATCGTGGTCACCACCGACGACGACTCGCCCGGCAGGTTGACCAGAATGGCCGTGGTGGAGCCGCCATACTGCGCACCGTAGTAGATGCCGGCCAGCATGATCAAGGCCGCCACCGGCGGCAATGCATAGGTTGCGGGCAATAACATGGCAATGGTCGCCAGTGGACCAATGCCGGGCAACACACCGATGACGGTACCCAGGAAACAGCCTATGAAGGCATACATCAGGTTGACAGGTGTGAAGGCCACACCAAAACCCAGCGCCAGATTGTTGAACAAGTCCATGGATGAGTCCTAGTATCAGGCGCCAATGAAGGCGGGCCACACGGGAAACTGCAGATTCAGCAGTTTGATGAACGCGAAATAGCTGAAGATGGCCAGGATGGTGGCCAGCACCAAGGCCTCCATGAACTTGAACCCATCACCCGCCAGGCAGGCAATAAAGGTCAGCGCATAAATACCGACAATGAGACCCATGGGCGGCAAACCAATGCTGGGCAAGCCACCAATCATGGCACCAAACACCAGGTTGGCCAGGATGATGAAGATCAGCGGCCTCCAGGCAAAACTACCCAGCTTGTCACCATCCACCGTTTCGACCACTAGCGCCTTGAAGGTGATGATGCCGCCCAGAAACGCCAACAGAATGCCCAGCACCAACGGGAAGTAACCCGGCCCCATTTTTGCGCCGTTGCCGATGGGGTAGCTGCTGGCGCCCCATGCAAAGGCTACACCTACCCCCATGAACATGAGGCCGGAAAAAAAATCTTTTTGGCTTTTAATATTCACTACAGCGTTCTCCTCAAGTCAACGACGGTGTCACACTTTTTATGCGGCCCAGTGTGCCACAAAGCCCACCCGTTTCCGCTGGGCCAAACCCTAGAGATAGCAGGTAGCGCCGTGCCGGGCGCAACTCGGCATTGCGGTTCTGTTCCGCGGCCAAGCCTCAACGCTGGTGGTTGTTGCGCTCTTCTTCCCGTTTGCGCTCCATATCCTTGAAGCGCAGACATTCACCGGTCTGCCGGAAGCGGTCTGATTTGCACTGCTCTGCAATGCAGGGGATGCGAAAAATAAACACTTTTTCCGCACAGACCTGACCCGCAGCGGATGGTCCCGCTCCATTACTGGACGTAATGCTTGGAACCGTGTTTGGAGACGCGACAACCGGTGCGGGCTCTCGCGGCGCGGCTGGCGATCCCTCCACTACAGGTGCACTGGCCTTGGGTTTGACCTGCCGCGAAGCGCCGGCAGATGCCGCTGTGGCTACAGCCACTGCAGGTACAGGCCTGGACGCGGCCGCTGCGGGTTTGGACGCACCACCAACCGTCGCAGGTGCCTCTGTAGTCGAAGCTGGCGTAGTTGTTGCCTGCGTTGCCACAACGACAGGCTGCACGGGTGCAGAGGTATGCGCCGTTGATACCACGACCTCTTCACGCGGTGACAGGGTTTCCTTGATATCTGGCTGCACTGAACTACTACTGGGTCTGAAAATAACACCCAGCGCCAGCAAGGCGCACAGCAGACCGCCGCCGATAGCCAGCACGGGCCAGGTCTTGCGACGGGGCGCCGCGCCGTCCGCAGTCGCCACCGTGCCGACTGGTGCGGCTGCGCGCTCGCTGCTGTCTGACTTCTTGTCCTTGTGTTTCTTCTGTGGCTTCTGCTGCAGTGGCTCAGGCGATTTTTCCATGGGCACCGTGGGTGCATAAGGCCCAATCGTCGAATCCAGATCCTCTTCTTCCTCTAGATCCAGCGGTGGGGGCCGGAACTGGGGCAAGGTCTTGGAGCGAGTAAAAGTGTTGTCCAATGCCAACTGGTCGATTCTTTGCTGCGCGCGGCGGGCATAAATACCAGCGGGAAAACGCTCCAGGTAGCGCAATAAGTCCTTGGGATCCTTGGCATCCTTGATCTCGTGCCACAGTGCCAATTCCGCCTCGTGGTTGACCGTAGTGACCATGGCCCCTTCGACACTGGGACCAAAGATGCCGGTGCTGGAGCCATCGCGCAGAGACGCGTGTTCACCTGGTGTGCTGCGGGTGGCCACGTGTTTGCCCAGCTCTCCTGCCACATCGGCGGCTTGCACGCCCAAGGTTGCGTTCATGTGCTGGGCCACGTCGCGCAGCGCCAGTGCAAAATCGCGCGCCGTTGCATAACGCTCATCCGGATTCTTGGCCATGGCCAGGGCCATGACCGCGTCCATCGCCAGCGGTATCTCCGGATTGAGTGTGCTCGGTGGCTTGACCTCCTGGCCCACGATCTGGTGGATCACCGCAAACTGGTTCTCGCCGTCAAAAGGCAAGGCGCCGGTCAACAGTTCATACAGCACCACACCAGCCGAGAACACGTCTGAGCGGGAATCTCCGCGCAAGCCCTTGGCCTGCTCGGGCGACATGTATTTGGGTGTGCCGACGGCACCGCCCACCTGGGTCAAATGGGTCTCGTCGGGCTCCTGGATACGGGCCACACCAAAATCGGTCAGCTTGATGCGCCCGCTGGCCTCTATCAGCATATTGGCCGGCTTGATGTCGCGGTGCACCACGTTTTGCCGGTGCGCATGGTCCAGCGCCATCAGCAGTTCGTGCACCATCACAATCGCAGAGCGCACCGAAAAGCGCGCGCCGCACTCCAGATGGTGTTTCAGATCGTCGCCCTGGATGAACTCCATGACCAGATAGGAAATGTCATCATCCTGTCCGGAATCAAACACACTGACGATGTTGGGGTGGTGCAGGCGGGCTGCGGAACGGGCCTCGGTGCGAAAGCGCCCGTCATACTCCTTCGCGGCCTCGGGCGTCAGGCTTTGCATGCGTATAGTCTTGATGGCCACCCGCCGGTCGAGGTTGGGATCGCGGCCTTCATAGACAACACCCATCGCGCCCTTGCCAAGCACGCGAACAATGTCGTATCTGCCTAATTTTTCAATTTCCGCCATATTCCGCTTGAAAACCAGAGAAACATCTGGAGAACTGCACCGGTAGGGCCATGCTAGCAGACCGGCAACCACCTGTACTTGTTAAATCCGAGGCACTTTGCGTTCTATTGCGCGGGCCAGTTGAACCGGATACGATCTCCAAAACCTCCCCGAGTAGGCGTGAGGCGCCTTACAGGTCCCTGTCGAAAGTCCATTGATGCCTACCGTTGTCTTTGCCGATGTTGTTGGAAGCACGGGTTTGTTCGAGCAACTGGGCGATGCCAACGCCTCGCTGCTGATGAACCGGCTGACCAACCTGTTGGGCAAGGTCTTTGAGCAGCACCAGGGACGTGTCGTCAAGCTATTGGGCGATGGTGTGTTTGCCGTTTTCCCGAATGCCGGCAGCGCCGTCAGCGCCTGCGTCACCCTGCAATCCCGCTTCAAGACAGAACCCGTCATTCCAGGCCCCGGCAGTCCGCCCATACAAATGCAAATGGGTGTGGAGTCCGGTGAGCTGGTCGAGATTGACGGCGACTGTTTCGGCGATGCGGTGAACAGCGCCTCGCGCCTGGCCGACCTGGCCGGTGCCGACCAGATCCTGACCACGCAACATGTATGGGAAGAATTAGTGGCCGCGCAGCGCCCCTTGTTGCGCAGTCTGGGCCCCATGCACTTGCGTGGAAAGACGCAGACCTCACACATCTACCGCGTGGAGTGGCAAACCGACCGCGATATGGACGCCACGGCCATGGGCATGTCCATGTACACGCCGAATCAGCACCAGACACTGTCGCTGACGCTGCTGGGACGCACACAAGTCTTTCCCCTGACGACCAGCGGCATCACCATAGGCCGCTCCACCGAGGCCTCGCTGCCGGTGTTGGACCCGCGTGTCTCGCGGGTGCACGCCACCATTCGCAGCCGCGGCGGGCAGATTGTGCTGGCCGATGCGTCGAGCTTTGGCACCTGGGTGTATTTTGGCAACCAGGCCGAAGCCGTCGCACTGCGGCGCACCGAATGTTTTTTGGTCGGCTTCGGCCAGTTGTCATTGGGTTGCCAGATCGACGCGGACAAGGCACCATTGGTGGCATTTGAAGTAAGCTGATTACTTTCAATGCGCTATGTAAATAATAGCAACATACGCAATATATACGAGGGCTAGAGACCAATTTAACCAGCAGGAATGTTCTGGCACCAGCTTTTAAGTCGTCGCCGGGCCGCCCCTAGACGACTACGGCCCCCTTGGGGGGCAGCGCAGTACGCGCAGCGACAAGCGTGGGGGCGTATTTGGGAGAACCTGCCATGCACACGCCAAACCAACCCCGCAAACCGCTGCGCGCACTGCTGATGTCGCTGGTACTGCCGGGGTTTGGGCAGATCTACAACGGTTGCGCCAACCGGGGCATTTTCCTGTTTCTGGGTTTCGTCATCCTCAGCGGGCCCAGTCTGGCCGTGGCCGCCCTGTACCTGCCGGCGCCGTGGACCGTGCTGGTGTCGGCCCAGAGTCTGTTGTCCGCACTGGCCATCTGGATCTATGGCATGGTTGACGCATGGCGCACTGCCAAGCGGCAGGCCGACTACACACCACAGGCCTGGCAGCTCAGCGGCGTGTATGTGCTGATCTTCCTGGTCTGCAACACCGTGGCCCTGCCGGCAGTCATAGCCTATGTGCGGGTCCACCAGGTTGCGGCCTACCGCATACCTTCGGGCAGCATGTCGCCCGGCATACTGCCCGGTGACTACCTGTTTGCCGACATGCGCTATAACTGCCCGGGCTGCCAGGTGGCCGTGCAGCGGGGCGACGTGGCCATCTTCACCTATCCCAACAACCGCACCATGAGCTACATCAAACGCGTGATCGGCCTGCCCGGCGACCGTGTCCAGATCCGCGGTCCGGACGTGCTGGTCAACGGCAAGCTGCTGCAAAAGACGGAGCGGCCCACTCTGCGCAACGCAGCGCTGACCGAACGGTATGACAACCGCAGCTGGAAAGTGGTGTGGACGGTGGGCACGCCACGGGTCCCCGATGTGGACGTGGTGGTGCCGCCGGGCCAGGCCTTTGTGATGGGTGACAACCGCAACGGCAGCCAGGACAGCCGCAATTTCGGCACCGTGGCACTGCAGGACATCGTGGGCAAGGCCATGCAGATCTGGTTTTCCATAGACCCGGAAGGCGGTGTGCGCTGGGAGCGTATGGGGCTGACCGTGGAGTAGCCGACCTTTTTTGTTTTATGCTACACAAACAGTAGCAACTTACTTATATTTTACAAGGGCTAGCGGCCGGTTTTATCCGAACCAAGCCGGCAAGCCACGGGAGTAAAAAGACACCAACCCGTTGAAACTGGCGAAGAACAGAACTGAAGTCAGCAAGTTAAAAACCAAGGTTGCCGTCCACCAGATGGGTTTTGTCCACCCCTTGGGCTTGATCCTCCAAGTGGCAACCACCGCCAAGCCCTGCAGCATGAAAAAAGCCAGTTGGTAGCCCTGTACGCGGCCCACGGCAATGTCAAAGGCGTATTCATGAATCAACGCGGACAAGGCAAACACCAGGAGTGTGCTGCGAATCGGGGTGCGTATTCCACCGAGCGGTTTGAATACATCTTCCCAGAAAAATTGCTGCACGGTTCGGTTGTAGCGTCGCCAGAAATCCGCTGGGGTGCAGGCGGCCAAGGGATACTCCATGTGGTAGCGACAATCACCGCCCCCACACAGCCGTACCAAGGTCGTTACCGAATTGACGCAGGGGATGCACACAAAATAGAACGCCGTGACCTTTGCCGCGTGCTCCAGCAAAAAAGGTGTGCCGTCCCATATCGGATACGACACCAGCACCGCAAGCGCAAGCCCCAAACCCAATGTCGGCAACTCCAAGCCCAGTCGCCGCAATGCGTCCGCCCGCGTCATGTGTCGCTCATCCACCAATCGCCGCCGCACAAATCCACCCGCTTGCAGCATGAACGCGGCGAAAGACCGCCACTGCACGCGCCACCCACGGTATTGGTCCACCTGGATGTCGAAGTGCTTCATCCATAACGTGAGGACGAAACAGGCAATGACGAAGCGGCCCAGCGGATCTTTGTCAGATAGCAGGAGCGGGGTCACGCCAAGGCCAAGACACATGACACCAACCAGCACCCAGCGCGGGCGCGGCGGCAGCATCAGCACCGGGTACGAGGCAATGGCCACAGCGCAGGCAAGAACCAGAATCGCGAGTAAGTTCATGGACGCCAAGTATCCATTACCTGCACCGAGCGCAAAGCGGACGGTTCAGACGCAGATGAACCCATTAACACGCATACTTCTCAACAAACTGCGCTGGGCCGCTTTGATAAACATGGACCGACGCACCTGAAACCGACAGCACCGCGCCATTGGAAAACTCCAGGTGAAAAGTGACATGGCCCTCGCCTTGAAACGGCAAGGGCACCAGATTGATGGAGCGCCCATCGACTTTTAGCTTGCCATCCAACAGTCTGCCAATGCACTCCTCAAGGGCACCATTCCAAGTGGCTTCACGCAGCACGCATTCAACTGCCTGGATGTAACCACTGCCAGCATCCACCCCAGGGCTTCCATTTGAACGGTGTACATACGCCGCCGCAAAGGATATTTGGATGCCACCGTCTACAGACTTCACCACTGCTACGTTGGAGTCATGAAATTCAAGTGCAGCGTTGCACAACTCAGAAGCGGTGAACAAACTCATGTGATACTTTTGTCAGCCTTCCTGCTGCTGTGCACCATCCCCTTGCACGACGCGCATCACGCCCGTGCTGTGAGGTGCCAATCCGAAGGTGCGAATATTTTTTCGAAGGCTGCCAGTATCCAGTTCATTCCAGATCAAACCGCAGTCCAGGCACGCATGGGAGTACTGGTCATTGATAAAAACCGGCTTACCCAAAATCGCCTTGAAGAATCCGCGCAGCGGATAAAACCGCGCCGACTCTCCTAGCGAGCCGCGCACCACCTGCTTGCTGCTGCAGCGCAGGCAATACATGCCACGAACTGTTTTATCCATTCCAAGCTCCCAACAGGCGATGCGCCCTCTGTGCGCTGAGTGTATCGGTGTGGGAAGCCACCATACACTCCGCCGCCGACCAAGCCCATAAGACACAGGCCGGCGGCAGATCACAAAGCGCTTAGTACTGCCAGAAAATGCGCTGCAGTTCCTTCGTGTCATTGGTCTTGGTCAGCGCAACGGCGGCCAGGATACGGGCCTTTTGCGGACGCAGGTCATGCGCCACTACCCAGTCGTACTTGTCATCGGGCTGCTCGGCGTTGCGCAACACAAAACCGTCTGGCACGCGGGATGAGCGGATGACTTGCACGCCCTGGCTGCGTATCTCCTGCAGCGCCGGAACAATGCGATCGGCCACCGAACCGTTGCCGGGTCCGCCATGGATCAGCGCCTTGATACCGGACTTGCCCACGGTGTCAAACAGCGTGCGCGGAACATTGCCATAGCTGTAGACAATGTCCACCGCGGCCAGGGTGTCGATGTCGTCGATGTTGAACTCGGACTGCGCCGTGTGACGCTTGACCGGTGCACGGAACCAGTAGTTGCGCCCTTCCACCGACATGCCCAGCGGGCCCCATTGGCTCTTGAAGGCCTCGGTCTTGATGTTGACGGTCTTGCTGACGTCGCGCCCGCTCTGGATTTCGTCGTTCATGGTTACCAGCACACCCTTGCCTGCGGCGTCCTTGCTGGCGGCGACCGCCACCGCGTTCAGCAGGTTCAAAGCACCGTCAGCCGACAAGGCCGTGCCCGGGCGCATGGAGCCAACCACCACGATGGGTTTGTCCGTGCGAATCACCAGGTTCAGGAAATACGCGGTCTCTTCCAGCGTATCCGTGCCATGGGTCACCACAATGCCATCCACATCCGCCTGCTTGACCAGCGCAGAAACACGCCGCCCCAGCTTCATCAGGTTGTCATTGGTAAAGCTCTCGGAGGCAATCTGGAACACCTGTTCACCCTTGACGTTGGCCACGTTGGACAACTCCGGAAGGCCGGCCAGCAACTTGTCCACCGGCACCTTGGCGGCGGCGTAGGTGGCACTGTTGACGGCGGAAGCGCCCGCACCGGCGATGGTGCCGCCGGTGGCCAGGACCACAACATTGGGTTTGGCGGCCTGCGCCAGCGCGCAGGTGGCCCAGGCAGTCAACACCAGGCCAGCAACGAGACTCTTAAGTTTGGATTCGGGAAGCAATTGGGATCTCCAGTTATTTTTTAGGTTGAGCCCTGCACGTGGTGTCGCAGGGTGGCCCATGGTAAAAAGCCTATGGCCTGCGGAGTGCGGAATAATCGGGTGCAGGGTGTGAGCAAAAGTCACACCCTGCCCTCCACGCCCCCATTTGCCGCGACAATCCGTGCATGAATCTGCGCCAGCTCGAAGTTTTTCAGGCGGTCATGCAAACCGGCAATATGAGCGCGGCGGCGCGGCTGATCTGCATCACCCCCTCGGCGATCAGCAAGACCATAGGCCATACCGAACTGCAACTGGGCTACAAGCTGTTCACGCGCAGCAAGGGTGCGCTCGTGCCCACACCCGAAGCCCAGGTTTTGTTTGCCGAATCGGCCAATATCCACACGCAGCTGGAGCAGTTGCGCCGCATTTCGGTCAATCTGCGCGAGGTCGACCAGGGCCAGGTGCGCCTGGCTGCCATTCCCTCTATTTCACACGAATTTCTACCGACGGTGCTGGCACAACATGCGGCGCGCCACCCGCATGTGCATCTGGAGGTGCGCACGCTGCACCAGGACCAGATGGTCAGTGTTTTGCTGAACCGCAGCGTGGACTTTGCGCTGGGGTTTTACCCGCATCCACATCCACAATTGGTGAGCCGTTTGCTGATCAGCGGGCGCCTGCACCTGGCGGTCACACGCGAGATCTGGCTGCGCGCGGTACGGGTCAAGCGCGACAACCCGATTTCCTTCATGTCCAACACGCCGTTGATACGGCTGGTCGGCGACGACCCGATGCGTGTGGTCATCGATGAACTGGGGCAGCGCCTGGGCGTCAACATGGCGTCCGGCATCCAGGTGCAGACCTCCCGTCTGGCGCTGGAACTGGTACGTCTAGGCATGGGTTGGACCGTGGTGGACTTTCTAACCGCCAGCAATCTGGACCCGACCACCATGGTGGCAGTGGAATTACACGATCTGCCGGTGCTGCCGCTATACACCTACCACGCCAGCGCCACACCGCCGGGGCGCCACGCCGAACGTATGCTGGACATGCTGCCGGCCTTGCTGACCCAGGCGATCGACCGCAAGCAGGGCATAGCGCCGGATTGAGGTCCTTCCGACCCAGCGCTTGGCCAAGACTGCAAGACCCTGAGCCGCGTCTCTTCAGGTCAAGGGTGGTGTGGAGGTCAGCACTTCTTCGATAACGGTCGAACCTTCGGCCACGCGCAAGGCGCCAGCCAGCCGCAATGGACGCATGCCGTCCGCAACAGCCTGTTTGCGCAGCATGTCAATACTCGGGTCTGCCGTCACCTTGGCCTTGAAGGCATCGGACACCACCAGCAACTCATACAGACCCATGCGCCCCATGAAGCCTGTCATGCGGCAATCCACGCAGCCCACCGGTTTGTAGGGCTTGTAACCGCCGTTGATGTTCCACGGCTTGATCATTTCGGCCAGTGCATCGCGGCTGGTTTCTTCGTCGCGCACCTTGCAGTTCTTGCACAGCGTACGCACCAGGCGCTGGGCCAGAACGCCCAATAGCGTGGCGTTGATCAGGTACTGCGGTATGCCCAACTCCATCAATCGGGTGATCGCCGACGGTGCGTCATTGGTGTGCAAGGTGGAAAAGACCAAGTGCCCGGTCAGCGCCGCCTGCACCGCCATCTCAGCGGTCTCCAGATCACGGATTTCGCCGACCATGATGATGTCCGGGTCCTGGCGCATCAGCGCACGCAGGCCCTGCGGAAAACCGAAATCGAGCTGCGGCTGCACCTGCGTCTGGTTGAAGGCCGCCTCAATCATTTCAATCGGGTCTTCGACGGTGCTGACGTTGACCTCTTCGGTGGCCACACGTTTCAGCGTGGCGTACAGCGTCGTCGTCTTACCGGAACCCGTGGGACCGGTGACCAGAATGATGCCGTGCGGCCGTTTGACCAGCCCCTCCCAACGCGGGCCGTCATGGCTGGAAAAGCCCAAGGCTTCCAGGTCCTTGACGGTGTTGTCGGGGTCAAAAATACGCATCACCATTTTTTCGCCAAAGGCGGTGGGCAACGTCGAGATACGCATTTCAACTTCATCACCACTGGGGTTGCGCGTCTTGATACGGCCGTCCAGCGGGCGGCGTTTTTCGATGACGTCCATGCGGCCCAGCAGCTTGATGCGCGCCGTCATCGCATTCAGCACACCCATGGGCATTTGGTAGACCTGGTGCAACACGCCGTCGATGCGGAAGCGGATCACGCCCTGCTCGCGCCGTGGCTCCAAATGGATATCACTGGCGCGCTGGTCAAAGGCGTATTGCCACAACCAGTCCACCACCTGCACTACGCTTTGGTCGTTGGCATCGAGCTGTTTGTTGGACTTGCCCAGTTCCACCAGTTGCTCAAAACTGGCGCCCGTGTTATTGCCGGCCTTGTTGGCAGCCTTGACCGATTTGGCCAGCGCGTAAAACTCCGCGGTGTAGCGGTGGATCTCCTGTGGGCTGGCCAGCACACGGCGCACGGTGCGCCGCGACTGGCGCTCCACCTCGGCGACCCAGTCCACAACAAACGGCTCGGACGTGGCCACCGTGATCTCGCTGGCGTTGACCACCACAGTCAAAATGCGGTGCCGCTCAGCATAGACCGCGCCCATGGCATCGGCCACCTTGCTGACATCGACCTTCAAGGGGTCAATACGCAAATACGTCATGCCGACCCGTTCGGCCAGCCACTGGGTCAGCAGCTCGATGTCCAAGGGCTTGTTATCGGAGATGCGGCGCATGGACACTGCGGCCAGGCGCACCAGCGGGTGCTGCACACTTTCTGCCTGCGCGCAACGGGCAATGGTCTTGGTGGCCTGCTCTTCCGAAATCACACCGTCGGCGTGTAACCACTCGACCAGGCGGCGCCAGTCTATCGGTCCACTATTGGCATGCTTGGACATAACAGAGGAATGTGTTTTGGTAGTCATGGATACACCGGTTTGAAGACGCGAACCCACTTATCGGCCGGCAGGCCCCAGTGGCGTTGAATGGTATCGGCCCGCTCCAGCAACAGGGAGCGTGTTGGGCGGGTGGGCGTGCGCTGTGCCAGCACCACCGTATTGCCCTCGCGCGTGGCCTTGAAAGTCCACAGGGCCTCCTTGCCGAAGGCCGTGGCCATGTTGTCCACACTGCGCTGAAAACTCGATGAGCGGCCAAACAGGTTGACAGTCATGCAACCGTCATCGGTCAGCGTGTTGCGGCAATCGACATAAAACTCTGCACTGTCGAGCACCGGGCCCGCGGCCTCCTGGTCGTACAGGTCCACCTGCAAGGCATCGACCGCGCCCTGCCAGCGGGGCTGTTTGATCTCCTGTTCGGCATCGGCCAGCACAACCTGCAGACGGTTATTGTCTTGCGGCAGTTTGAACCAGCCGCGGCAGGCTGCCACGACCTGCGGGTTGAGTTCAATGACGGCCGTCTGCATGCGCAACACCTTGTGGCAAAACTTGGTCAACGATGCGGCACCCAGGCCCAGTTGCAGGGCCTGGCGCTTGCCCACACCAGCGGGGTCGACAAACAACAGCCAGGCGTTCATGCGCTGTATGTATTCATGCACCAGCACCAGCGGTGCATCCACCAGCATGGAGCCCTGGATCCAGATGCTGTCCAGGTGCAGGTGCCGAATGGGGCCGTCGTCAGAGAAATTGACTTCCGGTAAATAGAGGGATTCTTTTCTTGCCATGGGGGTATTAAATCACTTGGGTGAGATCGGCCCTCACGCTTGCCACTTCGTGTGCAGCGCTGCCCCCCGAGGGAGGTGCATTTCACCTTGGGGCGGCCCGGCGGTGAAACCTAAAGGTCTGTCCCGCAAGGTTTCAGGCGCAGCAGCGCGCGCAGTTTCGGCAGGGCTTGGCAGGCGTTGTGGGTAGTGGCTTCAGCCAGTGCCAACAACGGGATGCCGCGCAGTTCGGCCACAACGGCCGCAATGCGTGGCAATTCACCCGGCGCGTTGCGACCTTGGGCAAGCCCATCCAAGCGGTCCTGGGCGGTGGTGTAAAGCCAGTGCGGGGGAATATCGGGTGCATCGGTCTCCAGCACGATGGACTCCAGCGGCAGCGTCTGCGCCAAATGGCGCAACTGCAGCGCGCGCTCAAAGGTCACGGCCCCGCCAAAACCCAGCTTGAAACCGAGCTTGATGAATTCCCGGGCCTGCACCTCGCTGCCATTGAAGGCGTGCGCAATGCCGGACCACGCCGGGCCGGATTTGGACAACTCGCGCAGATGCTTGAGCAAGCGATCGGCCGAGCGGCGCACGTGTACCACCACGGGTAGTTCGAATTCACGGGCCAGCTTGAGTTGCTCCCGGTAGAAATGCTCCTGCTTTTCGCGCAGTGGGCTTTCCGACAACTTGGGAACAAAGTAGTCCAGGCCTATCTCGCCCACCCCAACCAAACGAGGATCGTCACGGTGCGCCTGCAACTGGGCTCGCAGTGTCAGCAAATCGTCGAGGGTTGCGTTGGGCGTGCACAGCGGGTGAATACCCAGGCAGTAGGCGTCGCCCACGGCATGGGCCAAGGTTCGCACGGCGTCGAAGTTGCCCGACTCAACTGCCGGGATGACACAGTGCGCCACGCCCAGTACGCGGGCCTTCTCGCGCACCGCCAAGCGATCATGGGCGAACTCTGGGGCATCCAAGTGGCAGTGGGTGTCTATCCAGCGCATCGGTCCATTGTTTCAGGTGCGCGCGCCGTATGCACGGCAAGTCACCGACGGGCCGCCCCAAGGTGACTTAGCCCCCACGGGGGGCAGCGCAGCACACGCAGTGGCAAGCGTGGGGGCACCAACTACTAGCCTCCCGCAACGGCCAACCGGCCCGACACCAGCGTCAGCTGCCGGCTGCAGCGCGCCGCCAGCGTGGCATCGTGTGTGACCAGCACAAAGGCCGTGCCGTGTACGCGGGCCAGTTCCAGCATCAGGTCGAACACACCATCGGCGGTGCCGCGATCCAGGTTGCCGGTGGGTTCATCGGCCAGCACACAATCCGGCCGCGTGACCAGCGCCCGGGCAATCGCTACGCGCTGGCGCTCGCCACCCGACAGCTCGGCGGGGCGGTGGTGCACGCGGTCCCGCAAGCCCACACTTGTCAGCATTTCCATAGCGGCCCGCATACATTCTTCGCGGGCTGCACGCCGAATCGTCAATGGCATCGCAACATTATCCAGTGCACTGAACTCCGGCAGCAGGTGGTGGAACTGGTAGACAAAACCCAGGTGCTGGTTGCGCAGCCGGCCCTGCTGGGCCGCACTCTGGCCCGCCAGGTCCTGTCCATGCAACTGGACCGACCCGCTGGTCGGTGCGTCCAGTCCACCCAGTAAATGCAACAGCGTGCTCTTGCCCGAGCCCGAGGCGCCGACGATGGCCAGGGTTTCCCCCGCGCGCACCTGCAGGTCCACACCATGCAGTACGGTGACGTCGAGCCGGCCTTCGCTGAAACGTTTGGTCAGCCCTTTGGCGCTCAAGACCACCTCACCATTCTTGCCCGATGCAGCCGTGCCTGCGGGTTTCAACCCGGCCACCATACGGTACTGTGCCGCACCAAAGGCCTCGGGGCGACCGGCACCATTCGCTGGCGCGAGGTCCAAACTTGTCACTTTGTCACTCATAACGCAGGGCCTCGGCAGGGTTGACGCGGCTTGCGCGCCAACTGGGGTACAGGGTGGCCACAAAGGCCAGCACCAGGGAGATCACCGCAATCGGCAGAATGTCGGCCTGCTGTGGCTCGCTAGGCATCTTGTTGATCAGGTAAATGCTGGAGTCCAGAAAGGCCACGCCCAACACCCGTTCGATGGCCGGGACGATGACGTCGATATTGAAGGCCACGCCCAGCCCCAACAACAGCCCGGCCAGTGTGCCGATCACACCCACCATCGCGCCCTGCACCACAAAAATGCCCATGATGCTTCCCGGGCTGGCGCCCAGCGTGCGCAGGATGGCAATGTCGGCGCGTTTGTCGGTCACCGTCATCACCAGCGTGCTGACCAGGTTGAAGGCTGCCACCGCGACGATCAGCGTCAGGATGATGAACATCATGCGTTTTTCCACCTGTACCGCCGCAAACCAGGTGCGGTTCTGGCGTGTCCAGTCGCGCAGGTCCAAGTCACCACTCATGGTACGGCTGAGTTCCTTGGCGACCCGGCCGGCGTCATGCAGGTTGCGCAGCTTCAGGCGCACGCCGGACGGGCCTTCAAGCCGGAAAATCTTCGCGGCGTCGTCCACATGCACCATGGCCAACGCCGAGTCGTATTCAAAATGCCCGGAATCGAAGGTGCCCACCACCGTCATCTGTTTCAGACGCGGCACCACACCGGCCGGTGTGACCTGGCCGCCGGGCGACACCAGTGTGACCTTGTCACCCATGCGCACGCCCAGGGAACGGGCCAGCTCAACCCCCAGCACCACACCAAACTCGCCGGGCAGCAGCTTGGCCAGCACGGCGGCCTGCGCGCCGTTGGCCAGATCGGTCACGGCATGCTCTTGGGCCGGGTCAATGCCCCGTACCATGACGCCCTTCATGTCCTCACCCCGCGCTACCAAGGCCGGGGATGCTATAAAAGGTGCAGCGCCTATGACCTCGGGGTTGGCCTTTGCCTGTTGCAGGGTCTGGTTTACATTCGGCAGCGCCTGGCCGCCGCCGGCATACACCTCGATGTGCGACACCACGCCCAGCATGCGGTCCCGCACCTCTTTCTGGAATCCGTTCATCACACTCAGTACGATAATAAGCGCCGCTACGCCCAGCGCAATACCCAGCATGGAGACACCCGAGATGAACGAGATGAAACCGTTGCGTCGGGTGGTTCGCCCGGCCCGGGTATAACGCCAACCAATGATCAGCTCATAAGGAAATTGCTTCATGCCCGGATTGTGGCATCCATGCAGGACAATCGACCCATGCACTTGTTTATTTCCCACGCCGCACCTACTGGCCTTCAGTGCCAAGCCGCCATCCCCCAACTGGTCCTGCCGAATCTGCATGAATTGCTCGGCCTGCTGACCCCCTCGCCGCCCCTGCTGGGCTCGCCAGACACCTTGACCCCCCTGTCCGAGCGCGTACGCGCCAACAGCCTGGGCCTGCAGGGACCCGACGGGCTGGTCCCCTGGGCTGCCACGGACGCGCAACATCTGGGCCTGACCAAGATCCATGGCGATGCGGGCTGGGCCTGGATCACGCCCTGCCACCTGACCGCACAGTCCAACCAGGTGCAGATGGACGATCCGCTGGAGCTGAACCTGAGCACGCAGGAGTGCGATACCTTGCGCGCCGCGATGAAGCGTTATTTCGAAGAAGACGGCATCACGCTGCACCCCCTGTCCAACGGCACCTGGCTGGCCTTTGGACCGGTCTTCAAGGACCTGCCCACGGCCTCGCTGGAACGTGTCGCCGGCAACGCCATTGACCCCTGGATGCCGCAGCAGGAACACGCCAAACACCTGCGGCGCCTGCAAAACGAAATGCAGATGCTGCTCTATACCCACGCCGTCAACGACGCGCGCACCACACGCGGCCTGGCCACCATCAATGCCTTCTGGATCAGCGGCACCGGCACCCCCGCTGCAACGCCGTCAACAGCCACGGCGGAACGCCTGGAACAGGTGGACAACCTGCGCAAATCAGCCCTGCGCGACGATGACTACGGATGGACCCAGGCCTGGCAGGCGCTGGACAGCGGTCCGCTGGCCGAGCTGCTGCAACGCGCCAAGTCCGGCAAGCCCGCGCGGCTGACGGTCTGCGGCGAACGCATGGCCATCACGCTGGCGCCCCAGGACAAGCCCTGGTGGAGCCGGATACAGCAGCATTTCACCGCCGCGTCGCCACAGCAGCTGTTGCAGACCCTATGAACATCATCCCGCGCGACATCCCACCGCGCAGCGTGTGGGCGCTGGAGCAAGCGGGCATACACCCCCTGCTGGCCCGCCTGTACGCGGCACGCGGCGTGACCGGCACCGAGGAATTGGACGACGCGCTGGCCAAACTGCTACCACCGTCCAGCATGTTGGGCCTACCGGAAGCGGCGACGCTGTTGGCCGACGCCATTGCGCAGAACAAAAAGCTATGCGTCGTGGCCGACTACGACTGCGATGGCGCCACCGCCTGCGCGGTTGCCATGCGTGGCCTGAAGCTGCTGGGCGCGCAACACGTGGCCTACATCGTGCCCGACCGCATCGTCGACGGTTATGGCCTGACCGCACCGATTGCGCAACGCGTCAAGGACAGCGGCGCCGACATGCTGATCACCGTGGACAACGGCATTGCCAGCATGGACGGTGTGGCGCATGCCCGTGCGCTGGGTCTGCAGGTGCTGGTAACGGACCACCATTTGCCGGCAGCCGAGCTTCCTGCAGCTGACGTCATCGTCAATCCCAATCAACCTGGCTGTGGGTTCATCAGCAAGTCGATTGCCGGCGTCGGCGTCATGTTTTATGTGCTGATGGCTTTGCGCAGCGAACTACGCACCCGCGGCATATTCGACGCGACCACCCAACCCAAGCTGGACGTGTTGTTACCCCTGGTTGCGCTGGGCACCGTGGCCGACGTGGTCAAGCTCGACGCCAACAATCGCCGCCTGGTAGCACAAGGGCTGAAACGGGTGCGAGCCCTCGCCATGCCTGCGGGTATCGCTAGCCTTTTTGTAGCATCCGGCCGCTCCGCACCGGTCGCCACCACGTTTGACTTTGGCTTTGCACTGGGCCCGCGCATCAACGCGGCCGGCCGCCTGAGCGACATGACGCTGGGCATTGAATGCCTGCTGACCGACGACCCGGCGCGCGCCGACGAACTGGCCAAGACGCTGGACGGCATCAACCGCGAGCGCCGCGTCATCGAGGGTGATATGCGCGAGCAGGCCATGCTGATTGCCGAGTCGCTGTTCGAAGAAGGTGACGAGGCGCCACCCGCCATTTGTGTGTTTGACCCCGACTTCCACGAAGGTGTGGTCGGCATTGTGGCCAGCCGCATCAAGGACAAGTTACACCGCCCGGCCTTTGTGTTCGCCGCCAGCGCCGCGCCGGGCAAGGAGCATGAACTCAAAGGCTCGGGCCGCTCCATTCCGGGTTTCCATTTGCGTGACGCGCTGGACCTGGTGGCCAAGCGCCACCCCGGCGTGTTGCTGCGTTTTGGCGGCCACGCCATGGCAGCCGGTTGCACCATCCACGAGGACGGCCTGGACACGTTTGAGCAGGGCCTGATTGCCGTCGCGCAGGAGTGGCTGGACGCCGCCACGCTGACCCGCCGCCTGGAAACCGATGGCCCGCTGGCGCCCGAGTACCGCCGCGTCGACCTGGTCGACACCTTGCACAAGGAGGTCTGGGGCCAGGGCTTTGCCGCCCCCACTTTCAGCGAAGAGGTCGAGGTGTTGTCGCAGCGCCTGGTCGGGGAAAAACACCTGGCTTTAAAACTCAAACACCAGGGCCAACCGGTGGACGGCATCTGGTTTGGCCACACCGAACCTCTGCCCGCCAAGGTGACGCTGGCGTTCCGTTTGGATGCCGATGAGTGGAATGGTGTGCGGCGCGTGCGTTTTCTCGTGGAAGGTGCGCAAACCTAAAAGACACTGTGCCCCCACGCTCCGCCGCTTCGCGGGTCGCTGCCCCCCAAAGGGGGCTGTTTCCCCTTGGGGCGGCCCGGCGGGGAAACCTTGTCCCCACTTTCAACATTTTTTTAGCAGGAGCCTTTCATGACCCGTGAAGTTGTAGTTGTCAGCGCCGTGCGCACCGCCATTGGAACCTTTGGCGGCAGCCTGAAGGATATTTCTCCTACCGAACTCGGCGCCCAGGTCGTGCGTGAATCCCTGGCCCGTGCCAATGTGGAAGGCAAGGACGTGGGCCATGTGGTGTTTGGCCATGTGGTCAACACCGAACCGAAGGACATGTACCTGAGCCGCGTAGCTGCCATCAACGGCGGTTGTGGCGAAGGCACACCGGCCTATAACGTGAACCGCCTGTGCGGCTCCGGCCTGCAAGCCATTGTGTCGGCCAGCCAGAGCATTTTGCTCGGCGACACCGACATCGCCATCGGTGGCGGCGCCGAAAACATGAGCCGGGGCCCGTTCTCCAGTCTCAACATGCGCTGGGGCGCCCGCATGGGCGACAGCAAGATGGTGGACATGGTGATCGGCGCCTTGCACGACCCCTTCCACACCATCCACATGGGTGTCACGGCCGAGAACATCGCGGCCAAGTGGGGCATCAGCCGCGAAGAGCAGGACGCCATTGCGGTCGAGAGCCACAACCGCGCCCAGCGCGCCACCGAGGCGGGCTACTTCAAGGAGCAGATCATGCCGGTTTTGCTCAAGAGCAAGAAGGGTGATGTGGCCTATGCGACCGACGAACACTTCCGCGCCAATGCCACGATGGCCGACATGGCCAAGCTCAAACCCGCCTTCCTGAAAGAAAACGGCACGGTCACTGCCGGCAATGCGTCTGGCATCAACGACGCCGCCGCGGCCCTGGTGCTGATGGAAGCCGGTGCCGCCAAGGCGCGCGGCGCCAAGCCGCTGGCTCGGCTGGTGGCCTATGCCCACGCCGGTGTGGACCCCAAATACATGGGCATTGGCCCGGTGCCCGCCACACAACTGGCGCTGAAGAAAGCTGGATTGACCATCAACGACCTGGATGTCATCGAGGCCAACGAAGCCTTCGCCGCGCAGGCTTGCGCCGTGACACGCGATCTGGGTCTGGACCCGGCCAAGGTCAACCCGAATGGCTCCGGCATTTCACTGGGCCACCCCATCGGTGCCACCGGTGCACTGATCACGGTCAAGGCCGTGTATGAACTGCAACGTATCCAGGGCCGCTATGCCTTGGTGACGATGTGCATAGGTGGCGGCCAGGGTATTGCCGCTATCTTCGAACGCATGTAAAAAGCTTGGCCCCCACGGTCGCCCACTGCGTGTGGCTCTCTGCTCCCCAAGGGGGCTGTTTCAGCTTGGGGCGGCCCGGCGCTGAAACGTTGCCCCCACGTTCGCCCACTGCGTGTGGGTCGCTGCCCCCCAAGGGGGCTGTTTCAGCTTGGGGCGGCCCGGCGCTGAAACCTGGCCCCCACGTTCGCCCACTGCGTGTGGCTCTCTGCCCCCCAAGGGGGCTGTTTCAGCTTGGGGCGGCCCGGCGCTGAAACATGGCCCCACGCTCTTTTACGGTATGCGTTTAGGCTGTGCGCCCGCAACAGGCACGGGGTGGCCGTTCTGCTCGAAGCTTTGCGCGATGGCTGGTACGTCTCGATCAGTTCGGGACGGTTGATACGAAAGGGTTTTTTTCTTTCAATCGACCGGCGCAGACCAAGCCGCGCCGTATCGATCGGGTTGTGGGTTTTGCGCAGGTAAAGGAGGAGCAGAGGGCCTTGGCCCTCTGCGGGGGACACGGAGCAAAACCCGCTACCCGATTGATACAACAGTCACCATGGCGCTACCCTGACCCTGCTGTGCCTACTGTGGTAAAACTGCGCTCCATATCCAAAACGCTATGTTATTGATAGCGCATAGTTCTTATTATTCGAGGGCTAGCGGCCGATTTTACATAAGTGATTCGACCGCAGCTACTCCCTCACCCGCCCACAACAATCTGGTTGCGCCCGCCATGTTTCGCTTGGTACAGCGCCTCATCCGCCTGTTTGACCAGGGCCTGCGCGCTGACGCCCGGAGTCAGTTCCGCAATACCGCAGGAGAAGGTGCAGGCAAACGAACCGGCGTCCACCGGATGGTGGAATTGCGAGAAGTCGATACGGATGCGGTCCAGCAGTTGGCGCGCCATGTCCGCATTGGCCTGGGGCAGTATCACCAGGAATTCTTCGCCACCGTAACGCCCCACGGCGTCTGTCTTGCGCAGGCGCTGCTTCAGCAGCCAGGCCACGCTGCGGATGACCTGGTCACCCATCGGATGGCCGTGGGTGTCGTTGACCTTCTTGAAATGGTCGATGTCCAGCATCGCCACACACAGCGGCAAACCGTCCGCCAATGCGGTACTGACAGCGGCATCCACACGCTGCTTGGATGTGGTGTGGTTCAGCAGGCCGGTCAGGCTGTCCAGGTACATCGAACGCCGCAGGATGCGGTAGCGGTCGATCTTGCTCTTCACCACCGCATTCAATATCACCGGGTTGAAGGGCTTGGTCAGGAAATGGTCGCCGCCCAGGCGCAGCGCATCCACCTGCAGCGCAATGCTGGTGTCGGCCGACAGATACACCACCGGCGTGGATAAAAATTCTTCGTGCTGGCGTATCACGCGGGTCACTTCAACCCCGGTGCAGCCCGGCATGTACATGTCCATCAACACCAGATCGGGCTGGAACTTGGCCAGCGCCGTCAGCACCTCCTGGGGTTTGGAAATGGCCATGGACTCCACGCCGGACTCCTTCAGCGTGCGCTGGATCAGTGTGCTGGCGGTCTTGGAATCTTCGACCACCAGCACGCGGTAGGGTGGCTCTTCTTCGCTGCCGCAGAGTTTGACGATGCGGGCCATGACCGTGGACTGGGCCGTGCCCACCGGGAAACAGAAATCGCAACCCACGCGCAACGCGAGTTTCAGTCCTTCAAAATCGGTGGGCAGGTTCAGACCGATGATGCTGCTGGCCGAAAACCGGCCGCGCAGAGCCTGCACCCGAACGATGAAGGCGGTGGATTGCAGGCCGTTGGCGTCAACCAGCACGATGGTCGGGTCCTGCGTGGCCTTCTGGTCGTAGACCGGGCCACAGACCTCGACCCGGATGTTGAAGTAGCCGGCCTGCGTGACCACCTCTTTCCAGGCCTCCGGTTCCGCCGTCACCAGCCAGATTTTCTTGACCGGCAACAGGTCGTTGATGACCTCGCTCTCCTGGTGCAGGCGGCGCTCGGGATTGGGGTCGTCGTTTTCTTCAATGAATGCGTTGATGCGAACGCTGAATTCGGTAATCTGCCCGTCCAGGTCACCCATGGGTGCATCGGGCAGCGGATCGTTGTTCCAGCGGTCAAATTGCGACAACACCTGCTGCTCGACCGCGCGCGCGGTCTGGTGCAGACCGGGCAGGCCCTTGGCATCCAGAAATTCGGTAAAGCTGGAGACCGCGACGGCAAACTCGACGAATGTGTCAATGCCGGGATGGTCTTTGCACGATTGCCATTTGGATAGAAATTCGTCGCTTTTCTTTTTCAGCTCAGCGGGCGAACACGACATAGGTTTCCTCTAGACCGGTTTATCCGATTCTGCGGATATTTTAGGGGGCCTATCGTCTTGAAAACCACCGCTGCGCAATGTCACTACCAGGGTATCACGGTGCCCGCCCGCCTCCAGCGGCTGGATCGGTGTGGACTCGTGGATGACACGTGCATCGTCGAGCAACAGCAGCGACCAGGGCTCGGTCAACGTGAAGCGCTGGCCATTCGGACCGGCGGCCTCAAAGACCCGTGTCTCACCACCCTTGACGCCTTGGCGGCCCACTAAAAAAACGGCAACCAGATCCACGCCGTCGCGGTGCGCGCCCTCGGGGGTCGGGCGGCCAATGCCGTCGGTGGTGTCGATGCGAAACTGGTGCGCTTCGACAAACCAGGGCTGCTCGCCCTTGAGCTGCGACGCCAGTGTGCCCAGCGCCTGCAGTAGCGCGTTCCACGCGGGCCGCATGGCCGTGTCGGTACTGACCGGCTCAAACCAGCGCTGCATGCCGCCGTGTAGAGCGTTGTAGTCCAGCGGCTGCCAATGTGCACGGTGTGGCACGGCTTGCACCGTGTCGCCGTGCACCTGGTAACTGGCGTGGCGGCGCCTTCGGTAGCGGCCGCCGTCCTTCAGGTACTGGTCGGGCGGCAAATCGTTCCAGCTCGGGACCAGGGCGTTGAGCTGCTCCGGGGCCACATTGCAGAGGACGGATACGCCTTGGGGATTGAGCAGGGCATAACCCTGCCGGCGCAGGCTTTGAATCAGGTCACTGGGCGGCACGCAAGGCGGCAAAAAGCTACTGGTCGTCATGCCTATAGCTTAACAAGACCCACGCTCCACCACTGCGCATGCTGCGCTGACTCAACAACTGGGGCTCACAAACTCTTCCGTTCGTCCGAATCCCTTCGGCCCAGTTCTGGACAGGCCTGTCGAAGGGCTTGCGAGGGCTTCGACGGGCTCAGCCCGAACGGAGGCTACCGACTGGCTACAGCGCCTTGCGTCCCAGCAGGCCACCAATACGGCGTACCAGCCATTTGGGCGTGCCGCGCGACGCAATCATGGCCGCCTGGTTGACGATGCCGGGCACACAAATGGCGTCGCCCTTCATGGTGGCGGCAAAGGCCAGATCGGCCACCTCCTGCACCTCGGCGACCAAAAATCCCGGCAACTGGCCGAGCTTGTCATTGGCGCCGGCCGCCTGGGTCAGCATATTGGTGGCAGTGATGCCGGGGCATAACGCGGTGACGGTGACGCCGGTGTCGCGCAACTCTTCGGCCAGGGACTCGGACAGCGACAACACATAGGCCTTGCTGGCCGCATAACTGGCCAGCGTAGGTACGGGCTGAAACGCTGCGATCGATGCCACATTCAGCACCTTTCCACTGCCACGCTCCACCATGCCCGGCACAAAGGCGCTCAGCATGGCGGTCAGCCCGGAGATATTCAGGTCAATGATGTTCTGGTGGCTGGCGTGGTCTATGGCCGTGAACGCCCCTTGCTCCAGCACCCCGGCGCAGTTGACCAGTACATCCACGCTGCTGTGTTTGCGCGTCAACGCGGCCAACAACTGCGCGGCAGCGCCGGGCTTGGACAGGTCGGATGGCTGCACCGTCACGTTGACGCCATGTTGGCGGGCCAGATTCTCGGCCAGCGCTTTTAACTTGCCCTCGCTGCGCGCCACCAGAATCACGTCGTGCTTGGCAGCCGCAAAGCAGCCCGCCAAGGCTTCCCCAATGCCCGAGGATGCGCCGGTAATCAACGCGGTGGGTTTGGAGGCTGTCGTTTTCTTGACCATGGATGTTGTACCTTTGGGTTGGGGTGGAACAGAAGCACTCAGGACTTTAGGGGGTCAACCTGCAGCGTCATGCCGGCCGCGCGCAGGCGCTGCACCAGCACATCACCCAGACCACTGGCCGGTGTCAGCAGGCCGCCGTGTTTGCGCCCACCTGGCAGTGTGTCCAGTTGCAGCGCAAGGGCCAACGCCGATTCACATAACATCTTGGTGGTGGCGCGGTTGCCGGGGTCGCCCTTGTCGGCAACCATGCCGCGCACGGTCTTGCCGCTGGCGCTGTGGCCCACCCACAGGGCGCGAAACGAGCCGCCGTCCATGCTGGCCTCGGACGGACCCGCCCCCGGCGGCGGTGCAAATTTTTGCGCCAGTTTGCGGATGGGGGCCAGGCGCAGGGCCGCCTGAGACGTGAACGAGCCCACACTCAGGCTGGTGGCCGCCAGCGCCGCGACTGGGCCTTTGCCCAGGCGCAAATACTCCTGGTAGGAATAACCCGCGGCATAACCCAAGAGCGCCGCACTGCGCCGCACCACGCGGGTGTTGATGGTGGACATCATGAACGGGCCCAGCCAGGCGCCAAAATCGGCGTCAAGGCGCGGACCCAAGGGGTCAGCATGTGCCTTTGCATTGGGCGGGCGCGTGCCGCTGGGGTTCAACAGGAAAGGATCGGCCATGGCATCGGACTGGCCCGACGCCAACATATTGAACAGCGAGGCCAGCGTGCCGCCATTGAAGCCCCCGCGTATGCTGAACGCCACCTTGGCCTTGATACAGGCTTCGCCGTAACGCTCCTGCATGGCCTGGTTGGCCAAGTGCACACTTATGTCCGAAGGGATGGAGTCAAAACCGCAAAACGGGATGATGCGGGCACCCTTGCGTTGTGCATCGTCGTGGTGCAGGTCAATCATGTCCTTGACCCACGGCGTCTCGCCCGTGATGTCCACATAGTGGGTGCCATGGCGCACGCAGGCCGCTACCAGCTCGCTGCCATACAGCGCAAAGGGTCCCGCGGTGCTGAGCACGACCCTGGCATTGCGGGCCAGCGTATCCATGGCGTCGGCGTCATGGGCCTCGGCCACGACGATGCCGGCCTGCTTGGCGCCGCTGGCCTTGCGCACGGCCTCCAGCTTGTCGGCGGAGCGCCCGGCCAGTGCCCACGTCAGCCCCGAGGATTTGACTTCGGCGTGTTTGGCAAAGTAGTCCACCGTCTGGCGGCCGACAAAACCGCTGGCGCCGTATAACACCACATCGTATTTTCTTTTGGAAACCATGGTTTCTCCTTTGGGCGAAGCATAGACGCAATCAAACCACTGTGCCGCGCAGGGCCTGTCGCCTAGGCTACGCGTAGCCGCCGCAGGCCGCGCTAGGATGCGCCTCCTACGCAACCCGCTTGCCGG
Organism: Pseudomonadota bacterium; assembly: GCA_040384785.1. Classification (GTDB taxonomy): domain Bacteria; phylum Pseudomonadota; class Gammaproteobacteria; order Burkholderiales; family Burkholderiaceae_C; genus Allorhodoferax. Next base: position 46,257 of record JAZKIR010000044.1, on the reverse strand, counting down.
TTGCTCCCAATTGACCCACTGCGGAGATTTACCCCATGTCACTCGCCAACCTCGTCAACCACCAGATCCGCCTTGCCGCACGGCCCGTGGGCATGCCCAAGTCCACCGACTGGAACCATACCTCCGAGGCGGTCGCCGAGCCAGGAGAGGGCGGCATCGTGGTCAAGACCCTGGCACTGTCGCTGGACCCGGCCATGCGCGGCTGGATGAACGAAGGCAAGAGTTACATCCCTCCCGTGGGCATTGGTGAAGTCATGCGCGCCGGCGGCGTGGGCAAGGTCATCGCATCCAAAAGCGACAAATTCGCGGTTGGTGATCTGGTCAGTGCCACGCTGGGTGTGCAGGAGTACGTGACACTCGCCGCCGATGAATTCAAACGCAACGGCATCTTCAAGATCGACCAGCGCGCAGGCAGCGTGACCCAGTGGCTCAACGTGCTGGGCATGCCCGGCATGACCGGTTATTTTGGCCTGATGGATGTCGGCATGCCCAAGGCCGGAGAGACCGTGGTGGTGTCGGGCGCGGCCGGTGCCGTCGGTCAGACCGTGGGCCAAATCGCCAAGCTCAAGGGCTGCCGCGTGGTCGGCATTGCCGGCGGTGCGGCCAAGTGTGACTGGGTCGTCAAGGAGTTGGGCTTTGACGCCTGCATCGACTACAAGGCCGGCCCCGGCGCAGTGCGCACGGGCTTGAAGGAACACTGCCCCAAGGGCGTGGACATCTACTTCGACAATGTGGGTGGCGAAATTCTGGACGATGTGCTGGCCAAGATCACCCGCGGTGCACGCATCATCATCTGCGGCGCCATCAGCCAGTACAACAACACAACCGCCGTGCAAGGCCCGAAGAACTATCTCAGTCTCCTAGTCAATCGTGCAAGGATGGAAGGCATTGTGGTGTTCGACTACGCCGATCGTTACCACCTGGCCGTGGCCGAGATGGCCGGCTACATCCGGGACGGCAAGATGAAGAGCAAGGAAGATGTTGTTGTCGGTCTGCAGACCTTCCCCGACACGCTGCTCAAGTTGTTCAATGGTGAAAACTTTGGCAAGCTGGTGTTGGAAGTGGCGAAGGACTGAGTCTCTTCTTGAGAGCGGGTTGCGTGAGGGCGCTACGGTTTTTGTAGTGCCTTACGCATATTTGACGAGGGCTAGCGGCCAACTTTTCATTGTGCCTATCCCAATGAAACCGTACTCACATTTTTACGACACTCCTGGGGATACGCCAGTACATTCCACTTGCTCAGGAAAGAAATGCTGTTGCCACCAGGCGCGGAAGATTTCCTTTTCACGAACTGCGTTCAAGTCTTCCTCGGACTCCAGGTCCCCTCGGTCAGGCAGTTTTCCTGCCAAACGACTGACTTCCAGAGAAGCAACGCAGTCGTCCGTTCGACCTTGGATCGCATACGCGCATGCTAGGTTGAATGCCAATATGCCACTCATCAGTTCGCTATAAGTACTGTGTTTCTCCAACAAGTGGCAAGCCTTTTCCGCCGCTAGTTTGGCATCGTCAGCAAACCCAGCGCGTTTCAAAGCCTGTGCCTCGTATGTCAAGGCACTTCCCCAGTTGCTAGCAGCTTCATGCATGTCGGATTTAATGTCTAGGGCCTGTGCGTACTTTTCGCCCGCTTGGGCCCACAGTGCTCTCGCGCCAGCCAAATCGGTCGCGGACAGCGCATGCGCTTCATTGTGCAAAGCAAGTCCCCAGCCAAAAGCGGCGTAATGCTTGTCGGGCTTGATGTGCAGGGCTTGCGCGTACTTCTCGCCTGCTTGGACCCACAGTACTCTCGCGCCAGCCAAATCGGTCACAGAGAACGCCTGCGCCTCTTGATCCAAGGCACTGCCCCAGTTATTAGCGGCTTCATGCTTGTCAGATTTAATGCGTAGGGTATGCGCGTACTTCTCGCCTGCTTGGGCCCACAGTGCTCTTGCACCGGCCAAATCGGTCGCGGACAGCGCCTGTGCTTCATTCTGCAAAGCAACGCCCCAGCCAAAAGCGGCTTCATTCATGTCGGATTTGATGCGTAGGGTTTGCGCGTACTTCTCGCCTGATTGGGCCCACAGTGCTCTTGCACCGGTCAAATCGGTCGCGGACAGCGCCTGTGCTTCATTCTGCAAAGCAACGCCCCAGCCAAAAGCGGCTTCATTCATGTCGGATTTGATACGCAGGGCTTGCGCGTACTTCTCGCCCGCTTGGCCCCACAGTGCCCTCGCGCCGGCAAAATCGGTCGCTGACAGCACCTGGGCTTCGTTGTGCAAAGCAATGCCCCAGCCAACGATGGCCCCACACATGTTGGGCCGGATGCGAAGGGCCTGCGCGTACTTTTCGCCAGCTTGAGCCCAGAGTACTCTCGCACCAGCCAAATCGGTCGTAGACAGCGCTTGCGCTTCACGACTCAAAGCACTGCCCCAGTTGCAGACGGTGTCATGCTTGTCGGATTTGATGCGCAAGGCTTCTGCGTACTTCTCACTTGCTCGGGCCCACAGTACTCTCGCGCTGGCCAAATCGATCGCGTACAGCGCCTGCGCTTCCTGATCCAAGGCGTTGCCCCAGTTGTTAGCAGCTTCATGCATATCGGATTTGATGCATAGGGCCTGCGCATACCTTTCGCACGCCTGGGCCCAGAGTACTCTCGCGCCGGCCAAATCGGTCACAGACAACGCCTGCGCTTCACGACTCAAGGCACTGCCCCAGTTGTAAATGGAGTCATGCTTATCGGATTTGATGCGCAAGGCTTCTGCGTACTTCTCACTTGCTCGGGCCCACAGTACTCTCGCGCTGGCCAAATCGATCGCGTACAGCGCCTGCGCTTCCTGATCCAAGGCGTTGCCCCAGTTGTTAGCAGCTTCATGCCTGTCGGATTTGATGCGTAGTGCCTGCGCATACCTTTCGCCCGCTTGAGTCCACAGTGCTCTCGCCCTGGCCAAATCAGTCGCGCACACCGCCTGTGCTTCACCACCCAAAGCATTGCCCCAGTTGTAGGCGGCTTCGTGCTTGTCAGATTTAATGTGCAGGGCTTGCGCATACTTTTCGGCCGCTTGAGCCCAAAGTGCTTTCGCGGCGGCCAAATCCGTCGCGCACACCGCCTGTGCTTCACCACCCAAAGCGTTGCCCCAGTTGTAGGCGGCTTCGTGCTTGTCAGACTTAATGCGCAGGGCTTGCGCATACTTTTCGGCCGCTTGAGCCCAAAGTGCTTTCGCGGCGGCCAAATCCGTCGCGGACATCGCCTGAGCCTCTTGATCCAAGGCAGCTCCCCAGTTGTTCAATCCCCAATGCGACTGGGCATCTAAGGCCATGTACCGCGCATAATAAGCTGACACCTTCCGCCAGTCTTGGGGGAATGTACTTGACTCACGCGTCAACTCATGTTGTAGCCAATACCCGGCATTGAATTGGGCAAATGCATCTTCCGGGGCCTGTGCTGCGACCGCTCTCCAAAGAGCAGCCGCCTGAATAGCTTCATTGCCATCCGCTGCCTTAACCGCCAAGGCGCGAAGTTTGCTCAAATCGTCGGACACCGGATCTGCCAACACCGTATTAGCATCCGCTTGCGATTCGGACTTATTCTTCGCGTCCGTTGCATCATCCGACTTAAACGTAGTCAAACGCTCTGCCGCTTGCTGCGCACTTGCTTCACTCTCTCTCGCGCCGTCACGAGCGGTCGCGGCATCCTTTTCGTGCAATTGGATACGCACCAATGTTTGCTCGGCGTTCCTCAACATCGTTTCTGCTTGGGCCTGCGCCTCGTTCAAACGCTCTCGCTCGCGGCGTTGCCAGTACACCGGAATCACGACGCCGACGACAGCAGCAACCAACCCAAACAACGTGAACGCAAGACCCAAAATGCTCAGCCACCAATCCATGCTCTTGCGCTGGCCTTCCAACACCATGGCGTACACAGACCGCTCGCGATCCTCCAGCGTCTTGATCTTGTCTTTCAGTTCGGAATCGTCTTTGCCTGCTGACGAGTCAGCGATAGATGGTGAGGAATCAATCTGCTTAGGTACAACTGCGGATCTGTGTGTTGTTGACCGATTGACTGCTTGCTCGGCATAGACAGTAGTGCAAAGAAGTATCGCGACCAACACCCCAAGGCACCGTACCCAAAACTGCGTGAACTTCATGATCCCTCCGCTTCGAGTTTTCTAGGTACACCAGCCCCAATTTACTGCGCAAAAAACAATCGCGGACAAAAAGGGCGGCGTTGCACACCATGCGAGTTAAACATTGAAAGCTCAACCGCTTTCGGTCGAGTATCGCACCAGCACACGCGCAGGAGACAGCCCCAATCCTTTCTAAGTCGCACCTTCGCGCGAGGTATTGCATGGGTTGCTGCATGTTTAGTAGCTATCTACGTGTATTCCCCGGGCGCTAGTGGCCTAAATTTTTGAGGCAATGCCCCCAGTCATGGACAACGCATTCGCAGCGTGCGCCTCAAAAACCTGCGTCATGCGCCCCAGCACCGCTGCTTCAGCGGCTGTCGCTTGTGTCTCCAGTAAAGTGCGGTCCAGCACCTTGCGCCAGGCAGGCAAAAAGTCTTGTGCCAATTTGCGGAAACCCTTGAGCGTCTCCGGCAGCCTGAACCCGCAATCCTTGCACAAGGCCTCCCAGGAATGCGCACCAACGGCGGTGAAAGTTTCCTCGTCGCCGATGAACAAGGCCAGGCCATCATCGCCATAGGCTTTGACACACAGCAGGTCGTAGAACGGCGCCAGGCGGTAGCCATTGCCATCCACCAGTACCGACAGGTTTTTGCCATGCGCATCGGCGTTGCCAATCAGGTAGTTGAACATCACCCAGCGTTGCACTTGCAGCAGGTCGGAGCCGCGCACAGGCAGGTTGCGCAGGGCTTCGACAAGGCGCGGAATGCTGACCAAGCCGCCTTGGCGCTGGTACTTCCAGCCTGAGCCATGGCCCAGCAGTTGGCAACCATCGAACTGGTGCAGCGCCACGATATTGCCGGCAAGCTCGGCGCGGTCATACCGCTGCACCACGTAAGCGGCCTCGGGCACACGCAGCAGCCACACATCGGGCACTGGCAGCTTGAGCGCGCGGGCCAGCTTCATGCAGGCGTATTCGTTGATGGCGCTGGGTAGGTAGCGCGGCTGGCGTGTATCGGGCTTGAGGATGTGCGTGGTCGGCGAAAGGCCCACGCTCTCCGACAAGCTGCCGCGCTTGGCATCCCAGCGCAAACCCATCTTCTCCTGCGCTCCGGCCAATGACATGGTCGCCTGGTCGTTGGACACCAGCAGGGGCTGCCGGCTGCGTAGCCGTTCGCTCAGTGTTTCGAAGCTCAGCGGCCGGTATTGCTGCAGCAATTCAGGCTGCACGTTTTCGGGCAGTAAAGACAAAACACCTGGCAAGTCCTGGCCCAACTGGCCCAATAACTCCAGCGTATTGGGGTTGCGTATGTTCAATGTACCCAGCACATCTTCCAGCGCAGCTCCCTCAGGCAGCAAGTTCTCAAAAAAACCGCGAACGAGAAAACCGGTGAACCGCGCGGTTTGCAATGGAAACTGTGGAGCCAAACCATAACCACCGGGCTGCTGCAACCATTGCGGGTCATATTCAAAAAAGTAGTCACCCGCAGCGTGGCCAAACCAGCCCATAGGGCGCAGGCTGGCCCACACGCGCAGTCGGATCATGCCAAAGGACTTTCTGCGGACGCGTCGCTGTCGGACTCCGTTCGGATGTCCTTTTCCCATCCGCCTACGCTTGCCCTTAAACCCAAACCTTGAACGACTCTCAGCACCAGCTCCAGCGAACAACGACCCGGGTTGCTCTCCACGTCACGAATAAAGGAGGGGCTGACATCACACACAGCGGCCAACTGCTCGCGCGACAGGTTCTGGACCACGCGCTCCCGCCTCAGATGTTGCGCCAAAGAATTCAATAGCTGGGAATGGAGCTGAATCTGCATAGTTTTGATCTTATGGGGTCGATTATGTTTGAAATGAAGACTATTTTCAATAGATTGACCCGATGAGGACAATTATTCAAAATTTCATCCATTTCACTTGTTTTTTGTCCCCATGAGGACAAAATTCTAGGACTTACCCCTGCGCCGAATCCGCGACAAGGCGACATTCGTAATGCCAAGATAACTGGCCACATGGTGCAGCCGCAAGCGCGGCGCCATGTCGCCGTACAGGCTGAGGAACGCCTGGTAACGCGCGGCCGCGTCCAGCATCAGCAGTTCCGAAACGCGCTGGTTTTGCCGCGCAAAGATGCCGTCCAAGGTGTCTTGCAGGGTGCCGCGCACGGTAGGATGCTGGGCCATCAGGTCTTGCAGTAGCGTATAGGGCACTTCGACGAGCAGGCAGTCTTCCAGCGCCTCGATGGCGTAAGGGCTCTCCGTCGCTACCGGCGGTGCGCCCGCACCCAGCCAATGGCCCTCGGCATGGAAGGAACGGTTGCGCTCATCGCCCTGCCCAGACTGGTAATACATGCGCAACAAGCCCTGCTCAACGCGCCAGATGCTACTCACCTGCTGGCCCAGTTGCAGCAGGTGCTCGCCCTTGCGCAGCTGGCGTCGCGGCAGGCGGTTCCAGGCAGTTGCCAGCCCGGGCGTGAGTGCGAACAAGCCGTCCAAATCGGGTATGCAAACAGAGCAGTTCGCGCCTGCAGGACTTTCTGCGCGGTTTGAACCTGGGTTAATGCGCACGGTGCTCATGTTCACAAAAATAGCCTCATTCGAAACCTCTACCTCACTGGAATGAAAGGCATCATAGTGCGCCCCGTTGTACGAAACTCCCTGATCATCGCCACCACCAGCCTCGTGTTGCTGGCGGCCCTGCTGCTGTTCAACACGGCCCGGCAGGGCTCCCGACAACTGCAGGTTGCACCGGTCGAGGCCATTGCGCTGAACGCGGCGGCCGCCGCAGAGCGCCTGGCCGGCGCCGTGCGCATCCCCACCATCACCTACGACACACCCACGCAAACCAGCGCCGCGGAGTTTCTCAAATTCCATGCCTATCTGGCGCAGCAGTTTCCCACCGCGCACCGCGTGCTCAGGCGCGAAGTTGTCAACCAATACAGCCTGCTCTACACCTGGCCCGGCAGCGACCCTGCCGCCAAACCGGTGCTGCTGATGGCACACCAGGACGTGGTGCCGATTGCCCCCGGCACCGAGAAAGACTGGCAACACGCACCCTTTGGCGGCGCGGTGCAGGATGGCTTTATCTGGGGCCGCGGCGCGTGGGATGACAAGGGCAATCTGATGGCCATGCTGGAGGCGGTGGAGTGGATGGTCAGCAAGGGTGTGCAACCCCGGCAAACCATTTACCTGGCATTCGGCCACGACGAAGAAGCCGGTACGCGCAGTGGCGAAGACGGCGCGCGCGCCATCGCCGCGCTGCTGCGTGGGCGGGGTGTCAAGCTGGACTTTGTACTGAACGAAGGGCTGTTGGTCACCCAGGGCATCATGAAGGGCTTGGACGGTCCGGTGGCGCTGGTGGGCATTGCCGAGAAGGGTTATATGACGCTGGAAATACACGCCCATGCTGCGCCAGGGCATTCGTCCATGCCGCACGAACGCACGGCCATTGGCAGCTTGGCGACCGCACTCACAAGGCTGGAGCACCAACAAATACCGGCGACGATTCGCGATGCGGCGGCCGAAATGTTTGCCACCGTGGCGCCCGAGTTCTCGGGCATCAACCGTGTGTTGTTGTCCAACCTGTGGCTGTTTGAGCCGTTGGTGCGTTGGCAGTTGGTGCGCCAGCCCAGCGCCCATGCGATGCTGCGCACCACGACAGCACCCACCGTGGTCCATGCGGGCAACAAGGAGCAGGTGCTGCCGGGCCAAGCCAATGCCTTGGTGAATTTCCGGCTGATGCCGGGCGACACACAACAGGCAGTGACCCGCCATGCCGAACATGCCATTGCCGACGACGCGATTCAGGTCTCGGGCAAGGGCTGGGAAGCCTCCCCCGTCTCCCGCACCGATTCGGCGGCCTACCGCGCCATCAACCGCAGCATCCGCGAGGTGTTTCCCACCGCCGTGGTCGCACCCGGCCTGATGGTGGGCGCCACCGACTCGCGCTACCTGGAGGATCTGACGGACAACATCTACCGCTTCTCACCGGTGCGTGCGGAAAGCCAGGACCTGGCGCGTTTCCATGGCACCGACGAGCGGGTGTCGGTGGCTAACTATGCAGAGATGATCCGCTTCTATCAGCGTTTGCTGGCCAATGTCGCGGCGGTTGATTACGCGAAGTAAGTGCCGCTCGCCCATCCAATTGCTATTATTTTTATAGCTATACAACTATATTCTTCGAGGGCTAGAGGCTTGAAACACATTCACTCCCTCTGCATGAACTCCCGTATGACCGCCATGGCCTCGTCCGGTGCATCCGGCACCACGCCGTGGCCGCACTGCGCAAACTCGCGATAGTGCACAACCTCAGGCCGCAGGGCGGCGGCGATATCGCGTTGGCATTCGACGGGCAGCATGGGGTCCAGGGCGCCGGCAAGGACCAGCGTGGGGCACTGTATGTGGCCCAGATCGGCCAAGAAGTCAAAGTCCCGGCCCTCGCCGCCCACGCGGTTAAACCATGCCGTGCACTCGCGGTTGAACGCAATACGTGCGGTGGCAGCGGCATCGTGGGGTGACTGGGTGTACAACGGCAAGGCCAGCGCCAGCCAGGCGGCCAGCACTTCGGGGCTGGTGTCGCCGTCGATAAACCGGCGCCGCGCCAGCGCGCCTGCCTCCGGGCCACCGAGGCGCTGGAACATGGCCACCTTGGCTGCCACATGGGAACGCGCCTGGGCCGTGGTGCTGACCAGGGCGAGTTTGCCCGGATGCTGCGGGTAGTGGATGGCATAGGCCATGGCCACGATGCCACCGAATGACGACCCATACACGATGGGCTTCTCAATCTCCAGCGCTTGGCAGAACGCGTGTACGTCGTCGGCCCATTGGCGCAGGGTCCAGGTGTCTGGGGCTCCGCGGTCACTTCTGCCGTTGCCGCGGTGGTCCAGGTACACCACCTGGGCGATGTCCGCAAGTTGGGAAAACGCCGGCTTGTACAACGAGTGGTCGGCGCCCGGCCCGCCGTGCAGCAAGAGCAGTGTCGGCCGCTGTTGCATGGCATTAACGTTGGGCCGCAGCTGCGCACCTTCCACATCGAAATACAGGCGCACGCCGTTGACAAGAATTCGCATGGGCTAAAACCTATTCCAGCAGAGCCGCGTAGACCAGGTTACGAAACAGCGGCCGGTAATAGTCCCGCTGGTTCGGCGCCTGGACCATCATCAGCGCAAAGAAATCCTTGGCCGGGTCGACGAAAAAGGTGGTTCCTGCAATGCCGCCCCAGAAGTACAGGCCCTTGGAGCCGGCCTGCGCGGCCACGCCCTCCTCCAGGCGCACGGCAAAACCCAGGCCGAAACCGTGGCCAGGGGGAAGCAGCTCGCCGGATCGTCCGGCACGGTGCACACCGATGCCGCCCAGGTGGTCGGCCGTCATGTAGCGCACGGTGGCGGGGCTCAGGATGCATTGACCGTCCAGCACGCCGCCGCTCAACAGGCATTGCAAAAAGCGTGCGTAGTCGGCGGCCGTCGAGGCCAGACCGGCGCCGCCGGCCTCCATGGCCGCGGGTTGGCGGATGTCGATCAGGCGTAGCGCGATGCCCCCGTCCGGGTCCTTGGCAAAGGGTTCGGCAATGCGGTGGTGCTGCTCGGGTGGCACCGAAAAAGCGGTGTCCACCATGCCCAGCGGGCCCAGGATGTTGTGCTGCAAGAAGGCACCCAGCGTCTGGCCGCTGACGGCCTCCACCAGCGCGCCCAACAGGTCGGTGGCGCGGCTGTATTCCCACACCGTGCCGGGTTCGAACATCAGCGGCAGAGCGGCCAGTGCCTTGGAGAAGTCGCGGTTGCTGTGCTCGCGCGCGCCAAAACGGGCCTGGGCGTACTGGCGCTGAATCGGTTCGCTGCCCAGAATCTCGTAGGTCAGGCCGGCGGTATGGCGCAGCAGGTCTTGCACCGTGGGCTCGGTCTTGGGACGCTGCAACACGGGCTTGCCATCGACCACGGTGCTGACCTGCACATCGGCAAACTCCGGCAGATACTTGGCGACCGGATCGCTGAGCAGCAGTTGGCCGCGCTCCATCAACTGCATCACCGCCACCGACACAATGGGCTTGGTCATGGAGTAAATGCGAAAAATGGAGTCCAGCGCCATGGGCACGCCCTGCGCCGGGTCCTGCTGGCCCACGGTTTCATGCAGCAGCACCTGGCCATGGCGCGCGATCAGCACCACCGCGCCCGGCAGGCGGGCCTTGCCCACCTCGGCTTGCAACACCTCGACCAGGGCGCGTGTGCGCTGCGGGCAAAAGCCCAGGTCCTTGGCCGAACCCAGCGGCAGCGGGTGCAGAGACATCATGCGCCGGTTCCCATCTGGCCATAACGCTGGCGCGCCAAGGCCGCGCCCTGGGCCAAAGCTTGCAGTTTCTTGACGGCTACCTCGCGGCTCATGGGCGCCAGGCCACAGTTGGTGCACGGGAAGATGCGGTTGCGCGGCAGGTGTTGCAGGGCCACGCCAATCGTGTCGGCCACCTGCTCGGGCGTCTCGATCACGTCGCTGGCTACATCAATGACGCCGACCATCACATCTTTGTCTTTCAGCAAGGCCATCAGGTCCGGCGGCACATGGGAGTGGTAACACTCCAGGCTGACCTGCTGGATGGAACTGGCGGCCAGCGCCGGGAAAACCTGCGCGTATTGGCGCCACTCCTGGCCCAGGGTGTCCTTCCAGTCGGTATTGGCCTTGATGCCATAGCCATAACAGATGTGCACGGCGGTGGTACAGGTCAGGCCGCGTGCCGCTACCTCCAGCGCCTTGACGCCCCAGTCGGCGGCGTCCTGCATATAGACATTAAATGCCGGCTCGTCGAACTGGATGATGTCCACGCCATCGGCCTGCAGGGCCAGCGCTTCCTGGTTCAGCAGCTCGGCAAAGGCGAAAGCCATCTTCCGCTTGTCACCATAGAAGCGATCGGCCACCGTGTCCACAATGGTCAGCGGGCCGGGCAGCGTGAACTTGAGCTTCTTCTTGGTGTGGGCGCGGGCCAGTTGGGCCTCGAAAGCATGCACCCGGCCCTTCAGCCGCAGTTCCGCAATCACCTGGGGCACTTGCGCGTCGTAGCGGTTATTGCGTATGCCCATCGTGACCTTGTGCTCAAAGTCTATGCCCTCCACCTGCTCCAGAAAGCCGTGAACAAAGTGCTGGCGGCTTTGTTCGCCGTCGCCGACGATGTCCAGCCCGGCGTCTTCCTGCGCCTTGATCCACAGCAGCGTCGCATCGGCCTTGGCCTGTTGCAGATCAGGCCCGGCCAGCTTCCACTGCGGCCAGAGTTTTTCAGTTTCGGACAACCACGAAGGTTTGGGCAGGCTGCCGGCGATGGCGGTTTCAAACATGACGATTCCTTAAGGTGAGCGTGCTGGACCACTTCATGACGCGGGACTATGCCTGTGCTTCGGCCTCTTGCAGGGTGCGCCACATCACTTTACCCGTGCCGCTCTTGGGCAGCGCGTCGACAAACTGCACCACGCGTGGCACCTTGTAGACCGCCATGTTCTCACGGCACCAGTCCACAATGCCCTGCTCGGTGACCAGGTCGCGGTGGCTGGAGCGTAGCACCACCACGGCCTTGACCGATTCGCCGCGGTAGCTGTCGGGCGTGGAGATGATGCAGGCCTCCTGGATGGCGGGGTGGCGGTACATCAGCGCCTCCACCTCGGCCGGCCAGACCTTGAAGCCCGACGCATTGATCATGCGTTTGAGCCGGTCGGTCAGGAAGAAGTAGCCGTCCTCATCGACCCGGCCCAGGTCGCCGGAGCGGAAGAAACGTTTGCCGTCGATTTCAATGAATGCGGCAGCCGTGGCGTCGGGGCGCTTCCAGTAGCCATTGAACACCTCGGGGCCGTGCATGATGATTTCGCCGGCCTCGCCCTGGGGCAGTTCCTGCAACGTGTCGGGGTCAATGACGCGGGCGTCCGTGCCCATGAAGGGGATGCCCAGGCACTGTTGTTTGGGTGCATCCGGCGGATTGCTGTGGCTGGGAGCCGCCGTTTCGGTCAGGCCATACCCTTCGATGTAGCGCAGGCCAAACTGCTCCAGCAGGCGCTGGGCCACGGCCTGGGGCATGGCGGCGCCGCCACCGCCGATGTAGACCAGGCTGGACAGGTCGTAGCTGGCAAAACGTGGGCTGGCCAGCAGGTCTATGACCATGGTGGGGATATTCGTCCAATGCGTGACCTTCCAGCGCGAGATCAGGCGCCCGGCCAGATCGCGGTCCCAGCGCGGCATGACGACCATGGTGGCACCGGCCCGGATGCTGGTGTGCATGATGCTGACCATGCCGGTGATGTGGAACATGGGCACCACGACCAGCACCACGTTTTCGGCCGAGCCATTGCCCCACAAACCGCTGGCCACCGCGTTGTGCATGATGCTGCTGTGCGGGTGCATGCAGCCCTTGGGCAGGCCGGTGGTGCCACTGGTATACGGCAGTATGGCCAGGTCGGCCGGGCCTACCGATAACACCGGCAGCGCCCCTCCCGCTGCCAGCGCCTGGTCTCAGTCCAGCACTTGGCCGCCCTGCAAAGCAGGCGGGGTATGCCGGGTCAACAGCCATTGGCTCCAGGCGGTCGGCGGTGCGTCGTCCCCCACCACATCGGAGTCAAAGGCATCGGCAAAGTGTGTAACGATCAGGTGCGCCAGCCGGTCCTTGGCCTCCAGCGTATCGCTGGCGCGGGCCAGCTCGGGCGCCAGGTCGGCGGTGGTGATGGCGACCCGCGCATCGGGGTCGGTGATGTAGTGTTTGAGCTCTTCCGCGCGGTTCATCGGATTAACCGGCACCACCACGGCATTCGCCCGGAGAATTGCAAAGTGGGCAATGACCAGTTGTGGGCAGTTCTGCATGCACAGCACAACCCTGTCGCCCTTTTCGACCCCTAGCCCTCGTAAACATTGAGCAAGGCGCTCTGCTTTTTGTAGCAACTCAGCATAAGTCAGCACCGTGCCAAAGAATACCAGCGCAGCCTTGTCGGGGTAGCGGCGGGCGCTGGTCTCCAGGTTGTCCCACAGCGAGGTCGCCGGCAGGGTGATGGAATGGGGTAGCCGTTTGGGCCAGAACTGGTAATGGGCGCGCACCGAAACTCCTCGATCAAAGTGACGGCGCCAGACTACCGCCCCTATGCTGCAAACGCATCCGGGTAGGCCCCAACAAGGCCCCGATTTAGTCGCCTGGGCGACGCGCTGGGCACAGAAATTGCACATGGTCTACACCGCATCCAGAACCCGGCCTGTATTGGGGCATGCGCATTTTGCATGATGTCCCCGTAAAAACCCATGGGTCTAACGGCCCGCGAGGGACTAACATCAGTGGGTTGGTCCAGGCCACGTTTTTCACGCGTACTTTGCTTTCGACACAACATCAACCGAAGACTTATTAGGAAATGACATGAAAAAACATTTGTTTGCCATCGCTGCTGCGACAGTTGCTGCCTCCATGATTCCCTTTGGTGCTCAGGCGCAAGCTGTGGACACCATCGCCAAAGTCAAGGCTTCGGGCACGGTCACCATGGGCGTGCGTGATTCTTCCGGCGCCCTGTCGTACACCTTGGGTGACGGCAAATACGGCGGCTACCACGTCGAGGTTTGCCAACGCATCATTGGCAATCTGGAAAAAGCGGCCGGTAAAAAGCTGGAAACCAAATACCTGGCCGTGACCTCGCAAAACCGCATCCCCCTGGTGCAAAACGGCACCGTGGACATCGAGTGCGGCTCCACCACCAACAATTCCACACGCCAGAAAGACGTGTCATTTGTCGTCACTACCTATGTTGAAGAAGTGCGTATCGCGGTCAAGGGCGCATCCGGCATCACCTCCATCAACCAGCTGAAGGACAAGAACGTCGCCACCACCACCGGCACCACGTCGGTGCAATTGCTGCGCAAACATGAACGCGCCAGCGGCGTTGACTTCAAGGAAGTTTTTGGCAAGGACCACGCTGACAGCTTCTTGCTGCTGGAATCCGGCCGCGCCGATGCCTTCGTCATGGACGGCCAGATTTTGGCTGGCAACATCGCTACGTCCAAGACCCCTGCCGACTACAAGATCGTCGGCGAAGTGCTGAATGTTGAACCCATTGCCATCATGATCCACAAGGACGATGCAGCATTCAAGAAGTTGGGCGACGACACCGTGAAGGATCTGATCAAGTCCGGCGAACTGGCCAAGATCTATGACAAATGGTTCATGCAGCCAATTCCCCCGAAGAATACCAAGGTCGGTCTGCCTGCAAGCGATGCCACCAAGGCTGCCTGGGCTACTCCCAACGACAAGCCCGCTGAAGACTACGCGAAGAAGTAAGCCCCTCGCACCAAGCTAGCCCTTCAAAGCCCGCCCGATACCTGGTGGCGGGCTTTTTTTGTGGCTGGCTGCAGACAGCCAAGATTTCTCGTATGAATCTTGCGTGAATCACGACACAATCAATACAACATTGAGGAGCAGCCTGAATGAATTGGCAATGGGAAATCTTTCTGATGGACCCCGGCGGCAAACACCCGACCTATTGGGAGTGGATGTTGTCGGCCTGGGGCTGGACCGTCTCGGTCGCCCTACTCTCGTTGCTCATTGCCTTGAGCATTGGCTCCATCATCGGCATTCTGCGCACGCTGCCAGACAGCCCTTGGCTGGTGCGCTTTGGCAACGTCTGGGTGGAGTTGTTCCGCAATATCCCGCTGCTGGTGCAAATTTTCTTGTGGTACCACGTGATCCCGGCGCTGATTCCCCCTATGAAGGAAGTCCACGGCTTCTATCTGGTGATATTGGCACTTGGCTTTTTTACATCCGCACGTATCGCCGAACAGGTGCGCGCAGGTATCCAGGCCCTGCCCAAGGGACAACGTTATGCCGGTATGGCCATGGGTTTCACCACGCCCCAGTACTACCGTTATGTGATTCTGCCCATGGCCTATCGCATCGTCATTCCGCCGCTGACCAGCGAGTCGATGAATATTTTCAAAAACTCTTCCGTGGCCTTTGCCGTATCCATTTCCGAGCTGACCATGTTTGCGATGCAAGCGCAGGAGGAAACCTCGCGCGGTATCGAGATCTACATGGCCGTCACCGGCTGCTACGTGGTCTCTGCCTTCGTCATCAACCGCATCATGGCCTATATCGAACAAAAAACCCGGATACCGGGAACCATCGTCAAGGCTGGCGGGGGGGGACACTGATATGAATTTAGACTTCTCCTTTTACAACTGGGAACTCATCCGTACCTTCATCCTCAAGGGCCTCTACTTCAGCTTGTTGCTGACAGTAGTGGCCACGATTGGGGGTGTCATATTTGGCACGCTGCTGGCCATGATGCGACTATCCGGCCGCAAGTGGCTGGATGCACCGGCGGCGTTTTACGTCAACGGCATGCGCAGCGTTCCACTGGTGATGGTGATTTTGTGGTTCTACCTGCTGGTGCCCGGATCGTTCTACGCGGCCATTCCCTGGCGTCTGGGCGACAACTACCGCTCGGAAATTTCCGCGGTGATTACCTTTGTGGCATTCGAGGCGGCATATTTCAGCGAAATCATGCGCGCGGGCATCCAGTCCATTTCGCGCGGCCAGGTGTTTGCCGGCCAGGCGGTGGGCATGACCTATGCGCAGAACATGAAGTTGATCATCTTGCCGCAGGCTTTCCGCAACATGCTGCCGGTGCTACTGACACAAACCATCATTTTGTTCCAGGACACCTCACTGGTCTATGCCATCGGCGCCTATGACTTGCTCAAGGGCTTTGATGCCGCCGGCAAGAATTACGGCCGGCCGATTGAGGCCTATCTATTGGCCGCCGTGGTGTATTTCGTCATCTGCTTCGCGCTGTCTTACGCGGTCAAGCAGTTGCACAAGAAGATCGCCATCATCCGCTAAAGAAATATGGCCCCCACGCTTGCCACTTCGTGTGCTGCGCTGCCCCCCGGGGGGGGCCGCAGTTGCCTTGGGGCGGCCCGGCGGCAACTGAATTGAACTGATTTGGAGAACCCAAAATGATTGAAATGAAGAACGTGTCCAAGTGGTATGGCCCGGTGCAGGTGTTGACCGACTGCTCGGTCAGCATCAAAAAAGGCGATGTGGTCGTGGTCTGCGGCCCATCCGGTTCCGGCAAGTCCACACTGATCAAAACCGTCAACGCGCTGGAACCCATCCAGCAAGGCATCATCACGGTGGACGGCACACAGGTCAACGATCCCCGCACCGACCTGCCCAAGCTGCGCAGCCGCGTCGGCATGGTGTTCCAGCACTTTGAGTTGTTCCCGCACCTGAGCGTGACCGAGAACCTGACCATTGCCCAGATCAAGGTGCTGGGCCGCAGTGCTGACGAGGCCAAGGCGCGCGGCTTGAAAATGCTGGACCGCGTGGGCCTGATGGCGCACAAAGACAAGTTCCCAGGCCAATTGTCGGGTGGTCAGCAGCAGCGTGTGGCGATTGCCCGTGCGCTGTCCATGGACCCCATCGTGATGTTGTTCGACGAACCCACGTCGGCACTTGACCCTGAGATGGTGGGCGAAGTGCTGGACGTCATGGTCGGTCTGGCCAAGGAAGGCATGACCATGATGGTCGTGACCCACGAGATGGGTTTTGCCCGCAAGGTGGCCAACCGGGTTATTTTTATTGACGTGGGCGGGCATATTCTGGAAGACTGTGAGAAGGAAGAATTCTTTGGCCACCCGGAAAACCGCAAACCCCGAACCAAAGATTTCCTGAGCAAGATCCTGCAGCACTGAACGAATGCCCTAAGGAGTACACGCATGACCGCTGCCAACACCCGATCCATTTCCACGCGATTGGCCATGGGTTTTGGTGGTGTCCTGATCTTGCTCATTGCCGTTGCTGTGGTTGGACAGATCTCGGCCAAGGCAGTGCAGAAGCGGATGCAGGAAATCACTGGCGTCAATGCGACCAAGACCAAGCTGGCCAATGCCATGCTGGCCAGCGTCAATGCGCTGGGCATTGAGAGTCGCTCCGCCGTGATGCTGGATGCCGTGGATGCGGCCCGCTCCAAGGAGCAGAGCAAACGGTTTGAGGAAAGCTTCAAGCGTTACCAGACCCAGGAAAAAGAACTGTCCGCGCTGGTACAGGCTGGCGAGGTCAATCCCGATGAGCAAAAGCTGCTGCAGGAAATCGCCGACATCAGTCGCAAGACCGGCCCCGAAATGCAGCAGGCGGTGGGCCAGTCATTGGACGGTGATGCGGTGGCCGCCAACATGACACTGATGGTGCGGGTCAACCCAGGCGAGCTGGCGTGGAACCAAAAACTGGCCGGCATGGTGGAACTGCAATACGCCCGCAGCCAGGAAGCCACCCAATTGGCGGAACAAACCCAGTCACAAGCCCTGGTCACCGGTAGCGTGCTGGTGGCCGTGGCGCTGGCACTGGGCGCCTTCATTGCCTGGCGCATCACGTTGAGCATCACCGCCCCTATTGGCCGCGCTGTCGTGGTCGCTGAGCGCATTGCGTCCGGGGACCTGACGTCCGCGGTGGAAGTCCGTATCAACGACGAAACCGGCCGTTTGCTCGAAGCCATCGCCACCATGCAAGAAAAACTGCGCGAGCTGGTGGGCAATATCAGCATCACGGCCAATAACATCGAGTCCTCCAGTGCCGAAGTGGCCAGCGCCACGCTGGACCTGAGCCAGCGCACCGAAGTGGCTTCGCATAGTCTGCAGTCCGCCGCATCCAATCTGGAAAATTTAAACACGACGGTGGAAAACAGCGCGGAATCCGCGCGCAATGCCAATCGTCTGGCGGCCGCCGCTTCGGACACCGCAACCCGCAGCGGTGAAGTGGTCAACAAGGTGGTGCAGCGCATGGATGACATCAGCGCCAGCTCGCGCAAGATTGCAGACATCATCAGCGTCATCGATGGCATTGCCTTCCAGACCAATATCTTGGCCCTGAATGCTGCCGTGGAAGCCGCCCGTGCCGGCGAGCAGGGCCGGGGCTTTGCGGTGGTGGCCAGCGAGGTGCGCAACCTGGCCGGGCGCGCTGCCGCGTCTGCCAAGGAGATCAAGACCTTGATTGGCAACAGCAGTGAACAGGTCGAAGCCGGCAGTGCGCTGGTGGCGCAGGCCGGCCACATCATCCAAGACATGGTCCAGTCGGTCAAAGATGTATCGGCCATTGTGGGCGAGATCGCGGTCGCAACCGGTGAACAAAGTGGTCGCATCGGCTCCATCTCGCATGCCGTCACGCAACTCGACGATACGCTGCAGCAAAACGCCTCCATGGTGGAAGAGAGTGCCGCTGCATCGGAGAGCCTCAAAGAGCAGGCCCGCAACCTCACGCACATCGTCAGCACCTTCAGGCTCAGCCGTTCCCAGCCTGAACACACTGAAACGGTCTACACAGGGCGCGCCGCACCATCAGCTACTGGCCAGGCACTGTCCGGCAAGAGTCGACTGCTGCTGAACCAATCGTCGTAACAGCGAAGCCTTAGCATGCGGCACGCTCGCCCATATGCCATTGGTGCATGAGCACGTACGCAAAACGCCTACAAGGCAGGCGTAAACTGCACCGCGTTGGCAAGGCTTTCACGCAGCCGTCAATTTCGGAAATCGAAAGGCCGCAGTCGATGCGTTTTCCTTTGGATGGTAATTTTTGCAATTTACTGGAGTACTTGTAGATGAAATTGAATACCGTAAAAACTGCCGCCGCTCTTGTGGCATCTCTGGGCCTGTTCGCGGCCGCACCCGCACATGCTGGCAAAACGCTGGACGGCATCAAGGCCCGGGGCCAGGTCATTTGTGGCGTGCACACCGGCCTGGCTGGTTTCTCTGCCGCCGATTCCAACGGCAAATGGAATGGACTGGACTCCGACATCTGCCGCGCCATCGCCGCGGCCACGCTGGGTGATGGTGACAAGGTGAAATACGTACCCCTGCCCGCCCAGGCCCGCTTCACGGCCTTGCAGTCCGGCGAGGTGGATGTGCTGTCGCGCAACACGACGTTCACCCTAACCCGCGACGCATCGCTGGGCCTGAACCAGACTGCCGTGACCTACTACGACGGCCAGGGCTTCATGGTGCCGGTCAAGAGCAAGATCAAGAGCCCCAAACAACTCAAGGGACAGACCGTGTGTGTGCAATCCGGCACGACCACCGAGAAGAACCTGACCGACTACTCCAAGACCAACGGCTTGAATATCAAACCGGTGGTATTTGAAAAATTGGAAGCCGTCGAAGGGGCCTACTTCTCCGGCCGCTGCATCGCCTACACGACCGATGCATCGGGCCTGGCATCGGTGCGCAACAAGTCCGCCAAGAACCCGGCCGACCACATCATCCTGCCGGAAATCATTTCCAAGGAACCCCTGGGGCCCATGGTGCGCCGCGGTGACGACGAGTGGTTTGCCATCGTCAAATGGGTGGTCTACGGCCTGATCGAGGCCGAAGAGTATGGCGTGACCCAGGCCAATGTGGACGCCATGAAGGCCAGCACCGACCCCGTGGTGGGCCGCATTCTGGGTACGACGGAAGACACCGGCAAGCTGCTGGGCCTGGACAAGGAATGGCTGGCCCGCGCCATCAAGACCACCGGCAACTACGGTGAAATCTTTGAGCGCAATGTAGGCCCCAAGTCCGCGCTACAACTGCCACGCGGACTCAACAACCTGTGGAACAAGGGCGGCATCATGTACGCCTACCCCGTTCGCTGATCCTCCCCGCCGAGCCAAGGTCGGGCGCAGGTGTGCGCCCGACCGTTTCATGAGGAGCTGGCGACATGACCAGACGCATTCCACCCAAGAAAAAGCAGTTTTCGTGGCGCAGCCAGGCGTTTCGCGGTCTGGTCTACCAAGCGCTGGTATTGACTGTGATTGGACTCGCCATCTGGTTTCTGGCCCACAACACCGCCACCAATATGCGCCTGCGGGGCATCCAGAGTGGCTTTGACTTTCTGACCAGTGCGGCCGGCTTTGACATCGGCGAAAGCCTGTACCCGTTTGATTCCGGCGAAGCCTACTGGCGCGCCTTTTTGATAGGCCTGACCAACACACTGCGGGTCGCCATCGTCGGCATCATCCTGACTACGGTGCTGGGTACGCTGATTGGCATCGGCCGTTTTTCGCGCAACGCACTGGTGCGCGGTCTGTGCGCCACGTATGTGGAAGTGTTTCGCAATATCCCCATCCTGCTGCAGTTGCTGATGTGGTACCTGCTGTTCACCGAATTGTTGCCGGTGTCCACGGAGCCTCTCACGCTGGGGCCGCTGTTTCTCAGCAAGGGCGGTCTGAATTTTCCGATTCCTATCTGGGCCCACGGCCATGGCTGGGCGGCGTGCGGTGTGCTGGCAGGGCTAGCACTGGCATGGCTGCAACGCCAGCGCGCGGTACGGGCCTTTGAGCGCACCGGCCAGCCCTCGAGCATGTTCTGGGTGCCGCTGCTGATCGTGCTGGTGGCTGGTGTCGTGGGTTGGCTGCTGGGTGGCGCGCCCACCGAGCTGGACATCCCCAAGCAGGGCGAGTTCGCGATTGAAAACGGTGGCTCCTTGACACCCGAATTTTTATCCGTGCTGCTGGGGCTGACCGTTTACACCGCGGCCTTTGTCTCCGAAGTGGTGCGCAGCGGCATCCAGTCCGTGGCCGCAGGGCAGGCCGAGGCCGCCAGTGCCCTGGGCCTGAGCCGCGGCCAGGAGATGCGCCTGGTCATGCTGCCCCAGGCGCTGCGGGTCATCATCCCGCCCATGACCAACCAGTACCTGAACCTGACCAAGAACTCGTCGCTGGCGGTGGCCATTGGGTACCCGGACGTGGTATCGATTGCCAACACCGCCATCAACCAGACCGGGCGCGCCGTCGAATGCATCTCGGTCATCATGCTGGTCTACCTCAGCACCTCGCTGGCGACCTCGCTGCTGATGAACTGGTACAACGCCCGCGCGGCCATCAAGGAGCGTTGACAGCATGGCCGCACAACAAACCTTTCAACCCATAGCCGCACGCCCCGCTCCGGCCAGGACCGACGGCCTGCTGCCGTGGATACGCAGCAACCTGTTCGGCAACTGGCAGACCACGGTTGGCACGCTGATTCTGGGTGGGCTGCTGCTGTGGGCCGTGCCGCAGATACTGGGCTGGGCCCTGTTTCGCGCGGCCTGGGCACCGAATGCCGATGCCTGCCGCGTAGACGGCGTCGGCGCCTGCTGGGGCGTGGTCGCCGAAAAATACCGGCTGATCCTGTTTGGCCGCTACCCGTTTGAAGAACAGTGGCGCCCGCTGGTGGCCACGGTGCTGATGGTGGCCTTGCTGGTCGCCAGTTGCATGCGCGCCTTCTGGAAACCGTGGTTGGCCATTGTGTGGATTGCAGCGCTGACCACTTTTTTTGCCATCATGTTTGGTGGTGTGCTGGGCTTGAGCAAGGTAGAGACCGACCGCTGGGGCGGCCTGCCCTTGACGATTCTGCTGGCCTCACTGTCTATGTCCATGGCCTTCCCGATTGCGCTGCTTGTGGCGCTGGGGCGCCGCTCCAACCTGCCAGCGATTCGCAGTGTCTGCACGATTTATGTGGAGTTGATACGCGGCGTGCCGCTGATCTCCGTGTTGTTCATGGCGTCTTTCATGTTCCCACTCTTCATGCCCCAGGGCTTCAGCATCGACGTGCTGATACGCGTGCTGGTGGGCATCACGCTGTTCGCCGCAGCGTATATGGCCGAGGTCATTCGCGGTGGCTTGCAGGCCATACCCAAGGGCCAGGTCGAGGCCGCGGCAACGCTGGGCTTGTCCTACTGGCAGACCCAGCGCAAGATCGTGCTACCGCAAGCCCTGGCCATGGTCGTGCCGGGCATCATGAACGGCTTTATCTCAACCTTCAAGGACACCTCCCTGGTCACCATTGTCAGCCTCTATGAGCTGACCGGTGCCATGGGCTTGGCGCTGAACTCGGACGCCGACTGGCGACCGTTCAAGATCGAGGGTTATCTGTTCATTGCCTCCATCTACTTCATCTTCTGTTACTCCATGTCGCGCTACAGCCGCTGGATCGAGAAGCAGGTCAACAAAAGCAAATCGAGATAGAAAATTTGCGGGACAGTCCGCAGTTACGCGAAGCGAACAAGCTCTGTCCTCAACTGATTAGGTAAGAAAGCCATGTCCGAACCCATCATCACCTTCGACAACGTCAACAAATGGTATGGCAACAATTTCCATGTGCTGCGCGACATTGACCTGTCGGTGGCCAGGGGCGAACGCATCGTCATCTGCGGTCCGTCCGGCTCTGGCAAGTCCACGCTGATACGCTGCATCAACCGGCTCGAAGAACACCAGGAAGGCCGGCTGATCGTCGATGGTGTGGAGCTAACCGACGATGTGCGCGCCATAGACGATGTGCGCAAAAAGGTCGGCATGGTGTTCCAGCAGTTCAACCTGTTCCCGCACCTCACGGTGCTGGAAAACCTGACACTGTCCCCGATGTGGGTCGGCAAGATGCCCAAGAAAGAGGCAGAGGAAAAGGCCATGGAGCAACTCAACCGCGTGCGCATTGCCGAACAGGCCGGCAAGTATCCGTTGCAACTCTCGGGCGGCCAGCAGCAGCGCGTGGCGATTGCACGGGCACTGTGCCTTAAGCCGAAGATCATGCTGTTCGACGAACCCACCAGCGCGCTGGATCCGGAGATGATCAAGGAGGTGCTGGACGTGATGATTGAGATGGCCAGTCAGGGCATCACCATGGTGTGCGTGACGCACGAGATGGGCTTTGCCAAGGCCGTAGCCGACCGCGTGATCTTCATGGACCAGGGCCAGATCGTGGAGCAAAACAATCCACACGATTTCTTCAACAACCCGCAGAGTGAACGCAGCCGGGACTTTCTGTCCAAGATTCTGGGGCACTGATACGACGACTAGGAGCCATCGCACCACCCAGCCGCTGTGGCGTGACTGCGGGGTTACACGCCTACCAGTTTCTTAAACGACGGCAAGACTGCGTCGCCTTTGAAGGGTTTCACAATCCACCCCTTGATGCCCGCTGCCTTGCCCCGCTCCTTCATGACCGGAGAGTTCTCCGTGGTGAGCATGACAATGCTGACCGCACTGTTATTGAGTTCGCTACGGACTTTTTCGGCCATCGTCAGGCCGTCCATATTCGGCATGTTGACGTCACACACGATCAGTTTAATCCCGGGATCAGCTTTCAATTTGACCAGACCATCCCGCCCATCGACTGCCAGGGCCACCGTCAGTCCGTTTTTCTGCAAGAAATCCCCCACTTCATTGCGAACGGTACTCGAATCATCCACCACCAGAATTTGTGCCATGTCAAACCTCTTTACGGTTAAAAAAATTCCAACTCACCCGAAGAAACCAACTCGTCTACCGATGTAAGGTTCTCAGAAAAATCCTCCGGGGACCAACTTAAATTGAAAACGAATTTCTGTTGAATCACCAAGGGGCGAAACGACGCATCATCGCCATCGGATATGGTGTACTTGAAACACAGCTGCGGGTTGTCCGATCCAAATGAAATATAGCGATGCAAATTGTTGATGATGATCGGCACCTGAGACAGGTATTCACCTTCGCGCACGCTGGACAGGTAGCGATTTTTGATCGCACCCCAAATCAGGTTGGTAATTTCACCGAGAAGCCCATTGAGATTGCGAAAGTCATAAGCTTCTTCGGGGTTGACAAAGGTCCGCCCGGCTTTCACCAGATGCATCAGTGCCTCTTCTTCGGTCTGCAGCATCATGTAACCCCTGCACCAACTGCTTTCCAGGGGTATCAGGGTGAATATCTCTCCGAAGATCAAACGGTCCCGGACAAGGTACGGTGCCTCCACCTCGACGCGCATGGACTTGAATTGACTCTCCAGCGCAGGGATAGCAATTTCCGTAATGCCGCGGACCAACGCATTCGGGTACGAACGGCTGAAGATGAACTCCTCAATAACCGCTTGAAGATTGGAAATGGTGCCAATGGTGTATGCGGCACTGAACAGCAGCCGGTCGCGCTCGGGAAAGTCATCCAAACTGTCTGAAGCCTCTCGGCGCAAGAAGATGGGTAGTTCAGGGCGGACCGCGTGAATTTTGCGAGCCAATCCGGTGCCTCCTTGGGCATTGTCGGCGTAGGTTTCGGAGAGCAGTATGGCGCCCAAATCCAGGTTGGACCTCAACACGGCCATGACATTGTCAGGCTGCACTTTGAGCCCGACCAGACCGTTGGCATCGCAAAAAGCCTTGATTCGGTCGAAACAATCCGTATTGCTGTCAAGGACCAACACCTTGCTAACTATCTGTGCCTGTTCCGTCATTTTTTGCTCCTCATTGGATACGCAATCTTCTTCTAAAAAAACTCCATTTCGCCGGCAGCAGTGGTTTCTTCGATCATCGTCCAGTCAAAATCAATGTCCGCATAGTCACGCACACACAAGCTCACATGAAACTGCTTGCCGCCATCGACTGTCGCTCGAAAATGTTGGAGGTGCCCACCGTTCAAAGATTCCAGATGGTTGACACACTCCCGCTCGATGATGTTGGGGGTCGACATGGCCACATGCGGGCAAACACGTGCCAGCTCTCGGTTTAAGGTGCCGCAGCAAATGTTGCCGCATTCCCGGATGGCGTCCAAAAAAGCCTGGTCGTTCATCTCGGATGGTTCAATATTGTTGATGCGGGCAAAGTGGTCCTGGGTTGCTTCGTCCGAAGAAAAATAGATCAGTACCGACAAACGGAACAAAAACGAGGCCACCGTCAGCATGACGACCTTGGTTTCACGAATTTCCCTGGGATCTGCCAGTGTTGTTATCTCACAGGTCTCAGGCGTCGTGCCGCCCATGCTGGCCTTGATGCCCAGCATGATCATTTGGTCAAAACTATTTCTTGCCCGATTGCTGATCATGTGATTTCAACTCAAGAGGTCAACTCTTCTTTGATCTTGTTGTTGATCAAATTGAGTCCTGTCAAGGATCCAATGATCATCTTCCCACCTGCCTGCAAGTCCTGGAAGGTGGTGGTGGTAATCAGATCATTCTGGTGCAGGCTATTGCGATACCCCTCGGACAGGCTTTCGGCGCGTGCCGCCAAGGTTCGCATTTCATCGGCTACCACGGCGAATCCCCGCCCCGAGACACCTGCGCGTGCCGCCTCGATAGAAGCATTGAGCGTCACAATGATCATGTATTTGACGATGGACGCAAACTCGTCATTCTTGTCGTGCATCGCACGGTTGTGGATGACAAGTTCATTCATGTCAGCATGCCAGCGCTCGAAGGTTTTTACCAAATCCAGCAGTGCCAGAATCTCACCGGCCAATGCCTTGCAGTTGTCCAGCGCCGCTGCACCAGCATGCTGGCTTTTTGCAAGTTGCCCCAGCGCGTCCGGATGCACGTCCTGCCGCAAACGCGCCACTTCAGACTCCAGCGCGGCGCGTTCTTGTTCAATTGACTCGCGCAACTCTTGGTGTTCTTTCTGTTGCGCTTCCAACAGCGCAAGCAAACGTTGCTGCTCGGCCTTTGCCGAGTTTGCATCGACCATTGTCGCCATCGTGCTTTTGAGTTTCAGCATCTGCCAACCCAAATAACACGTGGTTGCAACAGCCAAAAATAGCAGAATCCATGTTGTGTTGCCCATGGCACCTCAATCAATTAACGCTTGGTATGGCGAAGCCTAACATAGGCCGTCGTATAGCGCCACCCAGGATGCTTCGCTTGTGCAAAATTCGTGGAAAGCCGTATGGAAGCCCTCACAGGCTGCGCAGATCGCTAGCAACTTCATAGCAAATGTCGTTCAATATTGCCCTGCAACACCGTGAAATCCCCTAGTCAAAAGGACCACGCTTGAACTAGGTTAGTGCGAACATTGGGCACATAATGTGCTTACATATCCGTCAATACCTTGTGTTCGGATCTGAGTTCCATCGGTTGTCAGAACCTGAAAGACTACGGAAACATATGTTCAATTCATACTTTCAATCCATGTCATTGGCCCGCCGACTCTCACTGGGCTTTATCAGCGTTCTGATACTGTTGCTGGCCGTTGCCATCACCAGTACCTATGCCCTGCAATTGCAGGGCAATCGGGTGCAGCGCATTGTTCAGGTCAACAACGTCAAGACCGCGTTGGCCAACGATCTGATGGAAAACATAAACGACTTGGCAATTCGGGCCCGCTCAGCCGCACTGTTCACGGACATGGATCGCAAACAGCTGGAGGTTGAATTCGACGCGGCAAAAAATGCCGAAAAATCCTTTCTCAAGACCGAGGAAACACTCAATGCGTTATTGGTGGGTGGCAATGCCACCGACAAAGAGCGCGCCCTGATGAGTGACATCTTTGCCGCCGGGAAAAAGGTGTTGCCAGAGACCGCCGAGTCGCTGGAGCAGGCTATCGACGCGGATAACGTCGCGGCTGTCCTCACGCTGAGCAATCGGGTCAGACCGGCAGAAGTCATTTTGCGGGCCAAGGTTACCGAGCTGATTGATTTGCAAAGCAAGATCAATGAAGAAGCCAGCAATGACGTGCTGGCGTTGCAGCGGAAGGTATTTGTCACCTTGGGAATCTTGGTGAGCGTGGCACTGGTCATGGGTGGCTTGATTGCCTGGCGTATCACCAAGAGTGTGACAACACCCATCACGCGGATGCAGGTCACGGTGACCGAAATCGCAACCAGCCAAGATTTCTCGCGCCGTGTCCCGGTTGATCGTATGGATGAAATCGGCCTCTCCTTGGTGGCCTTCAACGCGATGATTGAAAAGATTCAGCAGAACTCCGCGCTTCTCAAGCAGAAGACGGCAGACATCCAGGCCATGATGCATTACATACCGCAAGGCATCCTGACGATAGAGCAAGGTGAAACCGTACACCCCGAATTCTCGACCTACCTCGAACAGATTCTCGAAACCCAAGATATCGCGGGCCGCGGTGTGATGGACCTCGTCTTTTCTGGCAGCCAGTTTAACGCCGAGATTTTGTCGCAGGTGGAAGCCGCGATTACGGCTTGCATCGGCGAAGATGCCATGAATTTTGAGTTCAACGAACACCTGATGGTCACCGAGGTGGAAAAGAAGATGTCCGATGGCCGGGTCAAGATTCTGGACCTCAGCTGGTCCCCGATCACGGACGATACCGATACCGTAGTCCGTTTGATGCTCTGCGTTCGGGACATCACGGAAATCAAGGCACTGGCGGCGGAAGCGGGCCAACAAAAACGCGAGCTGGAAATCATCGGCCAGATTCTTGCCATCAACCAGGAGAAGTTCCACGAGTTCATAGACAGTTCCGCCAAGTTTCTTGCAGAAAACAAGCAACTCATTGATACAGCCGGAGCGGATGCCGGCGGCGTAACGGATCCTGAAGTGATTACGCAATTGTTCCGGAATATGCACACCATCAAGGGGAATGCCCGCACCTACGGCCTCTTGCATTTGACGAATATGGTGCACGAGGCCGAACAAAGCTACGATGCGCTGCGCAAGAACCCCGAGGCAGGCTGGGATCAGGAAAAAATGCTGGGCCAGCTCGCCAGTGCATTAACCGCCATCGAAGAGTACGCGCACATCAATGAAGCCAAGTTGGGACGAAAAGGTCCAGGCCGCAGAGGCGGTGTGGACCGGTTCCTGATGGTCCAGAAAGACCATATCCAGCAAGCCCTCGGCATACTGGACAGTGTGGACTGGAGCAATATTGCCGCTACACGGGATGCCGTTGGGCGTGTGCACAACAGCCTGGCACTGATCGGAACGGAAAGCATCGACAGCATTCTTGCCGGTATTTCGGATTCGCTGCCTTCGTTGGCCAAAGAGCTCGGCAAAGATGTCCCCCACAGCGCGATCCAGGACCATGGCATCGTCATCAAAAGCCAAGTCGCTGATCTGGTCAGGAACGTCTTCATGCACCTGTACCGCAACTCGATGGACCACGGTATTGAGTCGGCCGCGGACCGTGTGGCAAAAGGCAAGGCGCCAGCGGGTCACATCCAGCTGGAATTGCTCCTCAGCGACGACCGCCTGCAATTCAAACTGCGCGACGATGGCCGCGGGCTCGCCGTCGCACTGATCAAGGCAAAGGCCACCGAAAAGGGGCTGATCACTGAGGACCAGGCACTGTCACCGGAAGACATTGCCCAACTGATTTTTGAACCGGGCTTTTCTACCGCAGAACAGGTGACGGAAGTATCAGGGCGCGGGGTCGGCATGGACGCGGTCAAGAGCTTTGTGGAACGTGAAGACGGTGCCATAGAACTGCGGTTTTTAGGTCCCGAGGCAGCCGGCGCAAGCGGTGGATACCGGCCCTTCGAGACGGTCATCACTTTGCCCGCAAAATTCGCAGTGCAGATGGATATCCGCGTTCAACAAACGACGGGTTAACCACAACGCCGGAGCCATCCGCGTTGGTCTTATGGCCGGTAATCGGTTGCCAGAAACCGCCGCGTCTTCAACCAGTACTCCCAGGTGTAGCCTGGCCACAGCGTATCAATGCGGCCATCGGCATTCTGGTACCAACTCTTGCAGCCGGAGGACCAAACCGTGCCCTTCATCTTCTGCTGGATGGCGGCATAGCCGTCCTGCTGCACATCGGTACGCAAACGCAGCACCGTCTGTTTGCGGTCCCGCAAACTCTGGAGCGCCCGCACGATGTAGTCCACCTGGCACTCGATCATGAAGATGATCGAGTTATGGCCCAGGCCCGTATTCGGCCCCACCAGCATGAACAGATTGGGAAAACCGGCCACCGTGATGCCCACATGGCTTGCGGCAGGCTGGCTGCGCCACACGGCCCCCAACTCGGGCGCTGCAGCATCTGCGCCCGACGCGGAACTACCAGTGACCGGCTCGCCATGGATGCGCATGGGCGCCACAAACTCGGTGGCCTTGAAACCGGTGCCCCACACAATCACATCGCAGGGGTAGAGCGCGCCATCGGCCCCCACCACACCATGGGGCACAATGCCGGCCACGGCCTGGGTCACCAGCTTGACGTTGGAACGCTGCAGCGCCGGGAACCAGGTGTTGGAAATCAACAACCGTTTGCAGCCGGGATTGAAATCGGGGGTCAGTGCCTCGCGCATGGACGGGTCCGCCACCTGGCGGCGCAGGTGGTGCCCGGCCAACCGCCTGAGCATGGCCTGTATGCGCGCGGATCCCATGAAACCCATGCCAATACATTCATTGAACCAATACACCCGCCAACGGCTCAGGCGCTGCAGGCCCGGTATCCAGCGATAGGCCCAGCGGCGCACCGCACCATAGGGCTGGTCCCAGCGGGGCAGCACCCAGCCCGGCGTGCGCTGGAATACCGTGACATGCGCCGCGTCGGATACAAGCTCCGGCACAAACTGGACCGCGCTGGCGCCGGTGCCAACGACGGCAATACGCTTGCCCTTCAAGGGTAGATCGTGGCGCCAATGGCTGGAATGGAAAGTTTCGCCGGTGAAACTGTCAAGACCCGGGAGCTGTGGAATGGCCGGCTTGTTCAGCGGCCCGGTGGCCAGCACCACGTGGCGCGCCAGCAGACTCGTCTGCCCCAGGATGTCGATCTGCCAGCACTGCGAATCGACCAGCCAGTACATGGCCGTTACCTCGGTGTTGAAACGTATCAAGGGCCGCAGCGCATAGGCATCGGTGACACGCAAGATGTAGTCCTGCACTTCTTGCTGCTGGGGATACGGCCGCGTCCACCGCGTATTGGGTGCAAACGAAAAGGAATACAGGTGTGAAGGCACGTCGCAGGCACAGCCCGGGTAGACGTTGTCGCGCCAGGTGCCGCCTACCTCGCCGCTGCGCTCCAGCAGCACCAACCTTTGCACAACACCGCTCTCACGCAAACGAATGGCGGCACACAGACCGCCAAAGCCCGCACCCACAATTGCCACGTCGATTGGTTCAACCATGCGGCAAATTAACACAAGCCCTACGGCAGACCCAAGCCCCTTATTACCGCTTGGGTAAGGACAGTGACGCGTCACCGGCCACTACTATGCGCTCAGCGACACCCGGTTGCGCCCTTCTTTCTTGGCGTGGTACAGCGCTTGGTCGGCGGCTTTCACCAGCATGTCCGGTGTCTGGTCCTTGGACGGGACTACGGTGGCCACGCCAATGCTGGCGGTCACACACGCAAACTCCGATTTGGCATGGGGTATGGTCAGGGCCTGCAGTGCTTCGCAGGCCTTGCGTGCCATCGCCAAGGCATGGATGCCATCGGTCAACGGCGCGACGAACACAAACTCTTCCCCGCCATACCGTGCCACCAGATCACCGGACCGGCAGATGGTGGACGCCAGCACATCGGCAACCTGGCGCAAGCAGGCGTCACCCGCCTGGTGGCCGTAATGGTCGTTGTAACTCTTGAACCAATCCACATCGATGAAGCCAATGGACAGGGCCTGGCCGCCCCGGACGGCGCGGCGCCACTCTGAGTGCAAGACCTCATCGAACTGGCGCCGATTGGCCAATCCCGTCAACGCGTCCGTGGTGCTCAAGGCCTGCAGTTTGGCATTGAGTACCTCCAGTTCATCGGTGCGCTGCGCGACGCGCGATTCCAGCAGGCGTTCGGACGACTGCAGGTTCTCCACCAATTGGGTCTGCGCCTGCAAGGCCGCAAACTGGGCCTGGGCCTTTTCCATGCGGATCACGTTGTAACGGTCCGCCAAGGCGAAGGCCAGCAACAGCATTTCCAGGGCCGAGCCGATTTGGATTCCGTGCGTGGAAAACAGCGTGGGCGGCAAGACTCCAAGGGCTCTGAGACTGGTACTGGCCGAGCCCAGGGCCATCACGCCGAAGGCGGCAACAAAAAACATCGCGCTGCGGTTGCGCTTGAAGGCACACACCAATCCGACCGCCAAAAACAACAGCGACGTGACGCCCCCAGCCAGCAGCAGCGGCTTGATGAAATGGACATAACTGACCGCGACGCCGATAGGCAAGACCAGGTGCAAGGCCACGGCCAGCAGCAGAACCTTGTCCAGCCCCGGAACCAGCGTCCGGGTCCCAACCATGCGACGCAGGAAAAGCCCACCGATGGCAAGGGATACGGAGTAACCCACGCTGCTCGCCATCTGGGTCCAGACCGGCGCATTGCCCCATACATACTCGATGGCCAAGCCGTTGTCGGCCGCGATGGAAAACGCGGCACTGATGCCGAATGCCACATACCAAAGGTAGTTGGCGTCGCGCAGGCCAAAGTACAACAGCAGGTTGAACAGCAACATGATCAACACCATGCCAAAGTACGCCGCCTGGCCCATATAGTCCGCACGCTCGTGGCGGTGAAAGGCCTCCCGCTCCCACAGCTGGGCGGGGATTTCCAGGTTCACCGTGGACTGGAGCCGCAGGTACAAAACCTGCTGCGTGTGGGCCGGCACGGACACGGGGAACACATAAAAGCGGTGCTTGTAAGGCCGCTGTGCAAACGGCATCAGGTAGCCGGTGTCCACACGCGAATACCCCCCGCCGCCATCGGGTTGAAAGAACTGAATACTGCTAGCCAAGCGCGGGTAGCTGAACTCCAGCATCGTACGGACCGGCTCGGCAGTGGCATTGTCAAGATTGAGCCGCAGCCAATACGCGGAGGACGTCACGCCAAACTTCAAGGACCAGGCGGCTGCCTGCCCGGTCGTGAACCGCGCAGCAATTTCCGGCGACTGCACGTCGGCCAGGCTCAGCGTCTGGCCCGGGTCTTCCAGCACGGCAAAAAATTCGGTCAGGGAAACGGCCGTGTCCCCCAACCGCGCCACATCCACCCGCTTGTCCGCGGCCCAGGTGTTGGTCGTGGCCAACGTCAGGCCGCATACCCACGCCAGCACATGTGCCAGCAGGCGGCGGCTCAGCATGCGCCGGTCGACCTCATGGTGACACGGCTACCAGACTCGGCCCCAGGCGTTCGGTGGTCCAGCGCAGCAGGTCCATCCACATCTGGCGCATCTCGGCGTCCAGCGGTGTGCGCGACGCGCTGGGCAATTCAATCGTGACGACCGGAACCTTTTTGTGGATACCGCCGTAGTTGCCCAGGGAGCCAGGAAAAATACCAACCTGGTCCAGGTAGAGACGTCCGAGTCGGCTGGGAGGAACCGACGGACCGTCAAAGTCCAGCACACCATAAGGCGCATGCACGCTGACGATCAAATTCGGCTTGAAGCTGTCGATCTGCTCCAGCAAGAAACGCGACTCGGGCTCCGACAGCGGTTTGTTGCCGGGCCAGCGGCGCGGATCGCGACGGGTGCGTGACTCCCAATACTCGCGGGCATCGCGCGACCAGTTGGGGGTCGGAAAATTGCGGTTCAAATCCACGCCACGGGCGTTAACGCGCTTGGCGGGGATGGAGAACATGCCATCAGGATTGAGCGTGGGGATGAAACGCCAGTGGATGGGCAAGGGCGTGTCAGCAGGTGGTGTCTGGGCCATGGCGATCCAGTGGAACACCAGCGAACTGGACGACATCTCGTCGCCGTGGATGCCGCCCAACACCAGAACCCGCAACGGCGTGCCGTCCGCAGGTACGTCCCGGCTCCAGATCGGACGGCCTTGCACAGACCGTGCATTACTGTCCTGCAGTTGCGCGGCTTCACACAGCGGCTGTTTGACGTTCGGAAGCTTGGCGACATAGTCGCCACAAGGCCTCATGGTTACTGCGTAAGACGCTACGCTATTAATAGCAAGCAAGACAAGGAAAAAAATTCTCAAGCGCATGCATGGATTGTAGGTGCGCCCTTGCCCGGGCACAGGTTGTTAGGCCTTGCGCCGCGAATTGGGTGAAATATCGGGTAAATTGCCCCCATGCCCTCGACAGTCCGCCCACCCCAGGCACTTCCCCCCAATTTCTCCCCCACCGAATTCCGCGATGCACTGGGCATGTTTGCCACGGGCGTCACCATCGTCACCGCGCGCACCGACCAGGGCAGTTATGTCGGTCTGACGGCCAACTCCTTCAACTCGGTGTCGCTGGCGCCGCCGCTGGTGCTGTGGAGCCTGGCCCGCTCGGCCGGATCGATGGCCGCGTTCAGCACCGGCTCGCACTACGCGATCAACATTCTCAGCGCCGACCAGCAGGACCTGGCCAAGCAATTTGCCGCACGCAGCGGCGACCGCTTTGCCGGTGTGCGTTTTGTGCTGGGCACCGGTGGGGCACCGTTGATAGAAGGCGCCGCTGCTACCTTTGAATGCTTCAACCGCAGCCGCTACGAAGAAGGCGACCACGTCATCTTTGTTGGTGAAGTGGAGCGCTGTGCGCACCGGGCAGGGGCTTCGCCGCTTTTGTTCCATGGCGGCAAGTTTTATGCAGAACATCCGCTGTGATGCCAGAAGGACGTTGCTACTAAAAACGTAGCGATACAGGCTTATTGGACGAGGGCTAGAGGCAAAAATGGCAAAAGGCAACTGCCGTCAGGCCAGTGTATTGACGCTGTTGCGCATGGCCATTTGCGCCACCACATTCAGCGCGCCATCAACGACGGCTGCACCGGAGATCACACGCAAATGGCCTGCGGCAATCAATTTGTCGCGGGAGCGCCGCGTCATCGACTGTGTCGTGCCGGCCGCGCTGGTAAACAGAAACAGCGTCCTATGGGAACTGGTCCATGTGAGTTGTGTACGTACCCATTGGCCATGGACCAGCAGCTCGACCCAGCATCCCAGTGCCCACGTGTTGCCGCCCTGCTGGGCGTCCATGGGCATGGCCGCGGTGACGGTATCACCGGCTACTGGATCGGCTGCATGAGGAGGCTGGGCCACCGCTGCGTCGTCAACAGGCGTATCCGGCAGGTCGATGAAATTGGACGCATCGGCCTCTTCGGGTACCAGCCAGGGGTCACCATCGTCAACCAGACTGGGACGCGAAGCGGCGGCAGCCGGCGCTGGCATTGGCATTGGGGTCGCAGGTGCCTGCGGTTTGTGCTCGGCCTGGAAGGCGCGCTGGTGCAGACCCATCAGCGCTTCGAAAAAAGCACTGGTCTTGGTGGAGGGATAACGAATGGTCTCCAGCCCCTCGCGCAGGGTGCCCAGCAATGGCGGCACCAAACGCGTGAGCTTGGGCGCATCCTTGCGGCTGATGTCGGGGTGGGTGCTCCACAATAAAGCGGCAACCAGCGATTGGTATTTGTCCGCAGTGCCCGCTGCCACGGCAGTGCCAGCGATCCGCGCCTGGGCCAGCACCTGGGCCCAAGGCCCGCACAAAAAATCGACGATGACGCCGGGCACGCGTGCGGCGTCGGGGTGCGCGGCAATGTCCGTGGCAATCTTCTCGGCCAGTACGTTGCGCAGTTCCGCGTGTTCCAGCGCTTGCACCGCTGCGGCACGGTTGCGCTCGCCAGCGCGTGACGCCTGGCGCCATTCGTCGCGCAGCACCGCCAGCACCTGTTCAAACGGCTCAGCATTATCTATCGGCGCCTGGGCCAGCATGTCAAACGCTTGCCCTACCGACAGCGCAAATTCGGCAAAACCCTGGGCCAGCGGTGATGCATAGGCCAGGCTGTGGTCGGCTACCTCTTGCACCAGCACCCTGGCCGGGTGCTGCTTGTTGGTAAACAGCCGCGGGTCGACCAGGGCCAGGCGCAACAGCGCGGGCTCCAGGCGCCGGATCAGTTGCTGCACCGGCGCCAGCAGCCGGCCATCACGGGCGATGTTGTCAACCATCAGCGTGATGACCTCCAGGCTCAGCGACTGGGCAACGCCTTGTGCATGGCTGCGCAAATGGGCTCGGACGGCCTCAACGCTGGTGTCGCCGGCTTCTTTCGGCGTGCGCGCCGGGCCGCGGCGCTTTTGCAGCCGTTGCACCACCTCGTCGACTTGTTTCATTTCCTTCAGCGCTTCCAGCGCGGCGGGCACCGTGGCGTCGAACTCCGCCGCTGGCGCGGCGGCCGCCGCTTGGTTTACCTCGAACTCGCGAGAGAAGCGTTGCGCGAATTGCTCCATGGGTGACAGGTGCGCCTGGGCATCCAGTTCCCCGGCCAGCAGGCGGCGCAGCTTGTCCAGCGTCAACAGGGTTTCATTGGTCCGCTGGGCTGGCCCGCCGGCACGGGCCGCGGACGGTGCAGTGGCAGCGTATGGAGGTGCCGAGGCCATGCCCTGGCCAGCGGGAATAGGCCCCATCGCATTCGCTGCCGGTTCGTGGTGCAGGTCTTGCGCTATGCCACGGCCCACGCCACCACCTCCCATGCCACTTGCACTGGGTGTCTGCAACACCACGTAGCCCGCAGCCACGACGCCCTGCCCCCGCAGCCTGTCGCACAAGGCCTCGTACATGACCCGCAGTTCCTGGCCCAGCGAAGTACTCATGGCACCCAACCAGTCCAGTTGCATGGCCGATGGCAGCCCGGTCTGCTCGACCACGGCCTTCAAGGCATTGACATAAATCTGTGGCCGCAGCGGATTGCGATCGGCGTGGACATAGCCCAGCCCCAACGTGCTGCAGATCAGCGTATTGAGTTCTGCCAGACTGGCCTCGGCCGCCAGCATGGCCACCTGCTGGGTGCGGGCCAGCGTGACGCTGGTCAGCACCTGCACCTCGTCCATCAGCTCCAGTTCGTCGAAGCCCACATCGGCGCTGGCCAGGGTACCGGCCTTTTTGGCGCCTTCGGGGTTGTTGAAGGCGTCCAGCAATGCGTGCGGATAGTGCTCGCACAGCTTGGCCTCCCAACTGCGCAGCTGTTTGGCGGACTGCACAAGTGCGTCGCGCTCGCGCAGGTCACGGCAAGCCGCCTCGCGGGTCTGCAGTGCCAAGCGAGCCGCATCCACCAGCTTGCCCATCAGCATATGCCCCCCGGCTGCCGCCTCTTGCACCGTCGCGCGGTACAGCGCCTGGTGCTGGGCAGAGGCAGATGGGGCGGTGCTGGGCACGGGGCGGTTGCTTGCTGGAATTGTTTAAAGGACTACTTCAACGCCTTGTAACGCATGCGTTTGGGCTTGGCACCCTCTTCACCCAGGCGCTTCTTCTTGTCGGCTTCGTACTCTTGGTAGTTGCCGTCAAAGAAGGTCCATTGGCTGTCGCCTTCGGCCGCCAAAATGTGGGTTGCAATACGGTCCAGGAACCAGCGGTCGTGGCTGATGACCATGAGGGTACCGGCAAATTCCAGCAACGCGTCTTCCAATGCGCGCAGGGTTTCCACGTCCAGATCGTTGGATGGCTCATCCAGCATCAGCACGTTGCCGCCAGCAATCAGGGTCTTGGCCAGGTGCAAGCGACCGCGTTCACCACCGGACAACATGCCGACCTTTTTCTGTTGGTCGGCACCGTTGAAATTGAAGCGGCCGCAATACGCACGGCTGGCCATCTGGAACTTGCCGACGTTCATCATGTCGAGTCCGCCGGACACGTCTTCCCACACCGTTTTGTCGTTCGACAGGTCGTCGCGGTGCTGGTCGACAAAGGCCATCTTGACGGTCTGGCCGATCTTGACTTCGCCCGAATCAGCCTTTTCTTTGCCCGCAATCAGCTTGAACAATGTGGATTTACCGGCACCGTTGGGGCCAATGATGCCGACGATGGCGCCGGCGGGAATCTTGAAGCTCAGGTTGTCGATCAGCACGCGGTCACCAAAGGACTTGGTCACGTTGGTGAACTCAATGACCTCATGACCCAGGCGATCGGCCACGGGGATAAAGATTTCATTGGTCTCATTACGCTTCTGGTATTCGAAATCGCTCAGTTCTTCAAAACGGGCCAGACGGGCCTTGCTCTTGGCCTGGCGTGCCTTGGGGTTCTGGCGCGACCATTCCAGTTCTTTCTTCAACGCCTTGGCGCGCGACTCTTCGCCCTTTTGCTCGGCCTCCAGACGGGCACCCTTTTGGGTCAGCCAGTCGGAGTAATTGCCTTTGTAGGGAATGCCGGAACCACGGTCCAGTTCCAGAATCCATTCGGCAGCGTTGTCCAGGAAGTAGCGATCGTGGGTGATGGCCACCACGGTGCCAGGGTAGCGTTGCAGAAACTGCTCCAGCCAGTCCACCGATTCGGCGTCCAAGTGATTGGTAGGCTCATCCAGCAGCAGCATGTCGGGCTTGGACAGCAACAAACGGCACAGGGCCACGCGGCGTTTTTCACCGCCGGACAATACGCCGATATTGGCATCCCACGGTGGCAGGCGCAGCGCGTCGGCGGCAATTTCGAGCTGGTGTTCAGAGTCGGTACCGGCGGTGGCGATGATGGCTTCCAGCTCGGCCTGCTCGGCGGCCAGTGCGTCAAAGTCCGCGTCTTCAGCGCCGTAGGCGGTGTAGACCTCTTCCAGGCGCGCCTTGGCGGCGAACACCTTGCCCATACCGGCTTCCACGCTTTCGCGCACGGTCTGGGTCGGGTCCAGCTTGGGTTCCTGCGGCAGGTAACCGATGTTCAGGCCGGCCATGGGGATGGCTTCGCCCTCGATTTCCTTGTCGAGGCCCGCCATGATTTTGAGCAAGGTGGACTTGCCCGAACCGTTGGTGCCCAGCACGCCGATCTTGGCGCCGGGAAAAAAGGACAGGGAAATGTCTTTAAGAATATGCCGCTTGGGCGGCACGATCTTGCCGACGCGGTTCATGGAAAAAACGTATTGAGCCATTGGTGTGCAAATCTAATGAGTAAGGGAAGAGAAGGTTTGCAACCCCGACGATAGGTCGGGGTTGCGGCGCCGTTGAGCTAAACGTTTGCGCCTGCGCGAATCGGATTTAGCGTTCGGATACCCTGCATTATCGACTGTCGCGCCTGCGATCGGGTATGGACTGTCCTAATTAAGCGCAGCCGAGCCGCCCCAAGCGGTTTTAGCCCCCCCCTCGGGGCTGATGGCTGCGGCTCCCGGCCTGCCTGCGCAGGGCGGGACAGCCAGAAGGGGCGTTGACTCTGGCAACGCCGCGGCCTGCAAGGCCAGCGCAGTACACGCAGTGACAGGCTCAGCCCCTTGGGGGGGGCAGCGCAGTACACGCAGTGACAAGCGTGGGGGCCACTTTTACACTTTTAAGTTCCGCCACCGGCTTTTTCGAGGTCATTGCGCAAGGCAGCTTGGGCCACGGCATCTAAGGCGTGGTCTACGACACGGCCATCGGACACCAGGCGTATCAGCCCCAGGCCACGCAGACGGTCCATGGTGCGGCGGGACATCGAATGCGCCATGCCGCCGCCGGATATGAACATGAACAGCGTTTTGTGCGGGCTGGCCCAGGTCAATTGCGCCCGTACCCAGACGCCACCCAGGGCCAAGTCGACCCAGGAGCCAGTGATCAGGCTCTGGGCGCTCCAGGCCTGCTGGGCCGCTGGATCGGGCGTCTCGTTCTCTTCGACTTCAGGGATGCGCTGCGGACTGCCCTGCAGGTATCCGGAATCGGTGACTTCGTCTTCCGCCATCCAGAACTCTTCCACCGGCAGGCCCACGCTGTCCAGGGATGAGACGATATCCGTCAGTACGGGTTTGTCGCACGCTTCCGCGGCATCGGCAACCGGGGCGGGCCGCGCACCTTCAAAGGCTTGCTCGTGGAAGGTAATCAGCTCGTCGAAAAACACCGGTATGCGCTCTTCGGGGTAGGAGATCAGCCCCAGACCCTGGCGCATCTTGACCAGCATGCCGGGCACCATGTCGACCAGGCGAGAGCGGTTGCGCCGCGCCAGCTTCAGCTGCACACTCCAGATCAGGTCGTCCACCAACCCCAGGTATCCATCGGTATCCGCCGTGCCATCGGCACATTTCAGTTGGGACTCCGCCACGACCTGCGCCCAGGGCCCACGCAGGAAGGCCGCCACGATGTCAGGCACTTTCTTGTTTTTCAACCGTTCGGCAAATTCTTCGGCCAGACGCAGGGCCAGCAGGTTGCGCTGTTCAGCGTGCAACAGGCCGCGTGCGGCCTCTTCGGCACGTGCGCGTTGCTCGTGTTCTTCCTTGGCCCACACGGCTTCCAATTTGGTCAGCAAGTGGGCGAAGGTTCCCGCGTCTCCCGGACTGTTGCTCAGGATGTTGACCGACTTCTCCAGGCTTTTCTGAAAGTGCGCAAAACCCGGCTGGTCTTCCGATGTAAAGGCCAGGCTGCGGCTGGTCATCTTGTCCATGAACTGGCGTGCAGGGTGCTGGCGTTCACTGAAAAAGCGTGCATCGGATTGCGACAGCTTGATCAGCACCGGCTCCATCTGCTTCAGGCTTTTGCGTACGCCGCCCAGCATGCGGTGGTCTTGCGCCAGGTTCTCCAGCATCATGCGCACAACCTCTTCACCCAGTTCGCGGCCCAGCTTCTTGCCCTTGGACTTTGGACCCTGGTTCGCGGAATCGTTATCGAGCATGTCCTTGGGGGCGCCGTCCTTGGGTGCGGCCGCGGCGGCCTGGCTGGCCCGCTCCTGCAGGCGCTTCATCATGGGCTCCATCAGCTTCATGTCTTCCAGCGCCACAAAGGAGGCCGGCACCGTATGGGTGAAGTCCTTGATATTGCCGTTCAGTGGGCCCATGTCCAGCTCACCGGACAACAGCCTGCGCAGCTTGTCCAGGGTCAGCAGGGTGCGGGTGACCGAGCTTTCGCCCGTTTTTTGCGAGCCATGTGCCGCGCCCTGGTGCTGTACCGGACCCACCGGCTCCACACCCTGGGAGCGCAACCACTCGGACACCTCCTTGTACAGCTGGCGCATGGCAATGCCCAACAAACCCGCCGCGGGCGTCATCAGGCTGGTGCGGGCCTCATCACTGGGAACGTGCTCCTGCAGGGATTCCCGCAAGGCGTACACAAAGGATTCGGGTTTGAGTGGGTTCAGGTGCGGCTGCACCGTCATCCACCCCAGCAGGCTGCTCATCAGCGCGTTCAGGGTGGGCAGCGCATCGTCCACCGCCAGCGCAATCTCCTGCTGGGTCAGTGCAAATTCAATGTTGGCGTCGATTTGTTCTTCTTCCAGGAACTGAAAATCGTCAAAGCGCAGTGGCTGGCCCTGGGTGCGTAGCGTATCGCCGCCATAGAGGGCCAGGCGCAATTTATCGGCAAAAGTCTCTTTGAAGGACCGGGCGTCGGCATACAGGCGTTCGATAGTGGGTTTGGCCGAGGGGTTGAGAACCACTTGCACGGATTTGCTGCGCGTTTGCGACAGGGACGCCTTCAGCCCCGACAGCACATCGTCCGCGAGGGCATCGCTCTGCTCCAACACCACCTCGATGCAATCCTGCAGGGACGGCTTGAGGCTGCCAGGTTCGTGGGCCACGCCCAGCCTTCGCAACATGAACTTTTTCATTGTGTGCAGATTCTCCCAGTTGCCAGGCGCAATGACTAGCTCTTTACCGGTATTGTCACGCTTAAGTCACACCGCAGAAACACCCGGTTGCAGGTTTTTGCTGGGATCGCGGCGAACGTGCGACAATACGCGCTGTTGCGGTGCTTCAGTTGCCCACAACGTCAGCACATTGCTGGGGATACAGGATTTGCATCCAACGTCCCGCCTTTGAATCTATCTGCCTTTGACTGATCCGATGCCCTGGCACCGGGACAGGCCGATATCCCAGCGCCCTGGATGGGCGCCACAACTCATGAACTTCGAAGAATTGAACCTGGCTGCGGCCATCGTTAAAGCCGTGCGCGAGCAAGGTTACGAAACCCCGACAGCCATTCAGGCACAAGCCATCCCGCTCATCCTGGAGGGTCACGACCTGCTGGGCGGCGCCCAGACCGGCACCGGCAAGACCGCTGCCTTCACCCTGCCCCTGCTGCACCGCCTGTCGTTGAGCCAAGGCGCACAAAACAAATTTGGCGGCATCGGCATCCGTGCCTTGGTGCTGACCCCAACCCGCGAACTGGCCGCGCAGGTGGAAGAATCCATCCGCACCTACGGCAAGTACCTGCAACTCAGCTCCACCGTGATTTTTGGCGGTGTGGGCATGAACCCTCAGATCTCCAAGCTCAAAAAAGGCGTGGACATTCTGGTCGCCACCCCCGGCCGTCTGCTGGACCTGATGCAGCAAGGCATGCTGGACCTGGGCCAGGTGCAGATGCTGGTGCTGGACGAAGCCGACCGCATGCTGGACATGGGCTTCATCCATGACGTCAAGAAGGTGCTTGCCGCCGTGCCCAAGGCCAAGCAAAGCCTGTTGTTCTCGGCCACCTTCAGTGACGAGATCCGCGAACTGGCCGCCGGCCTGCTGAAAGACCCGCAAAGCGTTCAGGTCACCCCCCGCAACACCACGGTGCAGCGCATCACGCAGGTGATCCACCCCGTCGGCCGCGGCAAGAAAAAGGCCCTGTTGGCCCACATCATCAACGAATACAAGTGGAGCCAGGTGCTGGTGTTCACCCGCACCAAGTTCGGCGCCAACAACGTGGCCGAGTTCCTGGAAAAGAACGGCATCACTGCCATGGCCCTGCACGGCAACAAGAGCCAGGCTGCCCGTACGCAAGCTTTGGCCGGTTTCAAGAGCGGCGACGTGCGCGCCCTGGTGGCCACCGACATTGCCGCCCGCGGCATTGACATCGACGACCTGCCGCACGTGGTGAACTACGA
Source organism: Pseudomonadota bacterium (assembly GCA_040384785.1). Lineage (GTDB taxonomy): Bacteria > Pseudomonadota > Gammaproteobacteria > Burkholderiales > Burkholderiaceae_C > Allorhodoferax. The sequence continues at coordinate 4,858 of JAZKIR010000044.1, read as the reverse complement.
AATCCCTAACGTCAGCGAAGACTATGTGCACCGCATCGGCCGCACCGGCCGTGCCGGCAACGACGGCGCTGCCGTCAACCTGGTCTGCATGGACGAAGAAGGCTTCATGCAGGACATCGAACGCTTCACCAAGCAAAACATTCCCGTGCAGGTCATCGACGGTTTTGGTCCCGAGCCAGGTGAACAGGGTGAACCCATCGCCATGGGTCGCCAGACCATCTGGGGCGGCGCCGGCAAACCGCCAAGCCGCGACGTGATGCAAGCTGCAGCCCGTGCAGCCCGCACGGAAATGCTGCAACGCGTGCGCGAGAACAAGGCTGGCCAAGGTAGCGGCGGCGGCAATGGTGGCGGACGTGGCAATGGCGGTGGTGGTGGCGGGCGTGGCGCCCAAGCCCCCCGCGGTAACGGTGGAAATGGCGGCAATGGTGGTGGCGGACGTGGCAATGGCGGCGGTGGTGGCGAACACGCACCCCGCCCACAAGGCGCACGCGGTCCACAAGGCCACAGCGGCGGTAATGGCGGTAATGGGGGCGGCCAAGGCCGTGGACGCCCACCCATGGGTGACGCCCAACCGCGCAGCCACGAAGGTGGATTTGGCAGCGGCATGGGCGAACGCCCTCCCCGCTCGGCGCCAGGCGGTCAACCCGATCCCATGCGCACCAGTGTCGATATGATGGCTGAACGCGGCGGACGCCGTGGCGGCGGCGGTGGTTATGGTGGCAACCGCGGCGGTTCAGGCAACGGAGGCGGCAATGGCGGCGGATCACGGTCGGGTGGTTTTGGTGGCGGGGGCAACGGGCCTCGTGGGTCGGGAAATCCTCGCGGACCTTTTAGCCGATAAAACGGTTGCGGCGGTTCACTGTGTGGGCCGCCGGAATTTAGAGTTCAAACACGCGAAGCTGACCACGCATGTGGTTGATTTCGCAGCCCTGCCTGCCCTGCCCAAGGTCGATGAATGTTTTATCGCCCTGGGCACCACCATCAAGGTGGCCGGCAGCCAGGAGGCCTTCCGCGCCTTGGACCTCAAGGCCGTTGAGGCTGTAGCCCTCGCCGTTAAACGGTCTGGCGCTACAAAATTAGGAGTTGTCAGCGCCATGGGCGCCAACACCCAATCCTCTGTTTTCTACAACCGCATCAAGGGAGAGATGGAACTCTCGCTGGCACGCATGGGCTTCAAAAGCCTGGTGATTGCCCGCCCATCCCTGATCGACGGCGACCGTGCGGCGCTGGGACAAGCCGGGCGTACAGGCGAAGGCGTGGGCCTGAAGCTAGCGCGTTGCCTGGGCCCGCTGATACCTTCCAATTACCGCGCCATCAAGGCCAGTGATATCGCGCATGCACTGATACGCCATGTCAAAGCCGGCACACCCGGCGTAGTGACGCTGATGTCTGGTGAGATGCAAGGTGGTTGAAGACTGGACAATCTTCAACCGCGCACAAACAGCGTGAACAAGGGGTCATCCCCCACCTGGCGGCTCCAGTGCCCATGCACCTCAGGGTCAAACGTGGCCCCTTCTGGCAACAGATCGGCTGAGTAAAAATGCTCACCCGGTTCGAAGACACGTGACACGCCGCCCTGTATGCCAATCTCCATTTGCCCGCCCAGAATAAAACACCACTGAGGCGCAGTTGTGCAATGGAATTGGCTGCGAAAACCCACCGGGCTGGTGCGCAACTGGTAGCCACCGGAGGCAAACACATCCGACAACATGGATTGCGGCGTTCCCTGGTTCAGGGGCACCGCTTCTTCGCGAAACTTGGCTCGGCCGTCGGTGTCGGTGAACAGAATGGTTTTGGTGAAGGTGGTCATGGGTGAGAAGCTTACTACCTGCGCTGGGCGTGTCTGATCGCGGCTCGGTTGGCGTTGGCGAGGGGGCTTGGAGCCGCATACGCTGCGGGCTGATGTGGCAAAGCGCAGCGCCTCTGAAGCCCGCAGCGTATGCGGCTCCAAGCCTTGGTCGGCGAAAGATGTCGCTCCGGGCGTGATCTTTGGTATTTCGGATGTCAGTATTACGCCAGCACACCAAGTCAGGTCGGGCGGGATTGCGAGGGGCGATGTGGCAAAGCGCAGCGCCTCTGAGCCCCCCGCAATCCCGCCCGACCTGACCCACCGCCAAAAGAAGAAAAGACCTTCAAGCAGCAACCACACGCGCCGGCAACTCAGCCTCCCGAATCGGCAAGTGAATCAACGCAGCCCCCACCGCCAGCACAATATCGGCGTACCAGATCCAGTTGTAGCTGCCGGTCGCATCAAACACCTTGCCACCCAGGAATGCACCCAGAAAGCCACCCACCTGGTGCGTCAGCATGACCACGCCAAACAGCGTCGCCATGTGGGTCGTGCCAAAGAATTTGGCGACCAGCCCCGCAGTGGGCGGCACGGTGGACAAAAAGCTCACCCCCATCACCGCGGCAAACACCAGCACCACCGGACCCGTCTTGGGCGCCAGCAAAAACACCAGCACCGCAACGGCCCGCACGGCATAGACCAACGACAGCAACGACTTCATGCGCCAGCGGCCCACTGCCCAACCCATGGCGATGCTGCCGACGATATTGAACAAGCCCAGAATGCCCAACGCCCAGGCGCCCCACTGCGTCGGCAGACCACAGGCCGCCACCACACCCGGCAAGTGCGTGGCCAGAAACGCCACATGGAAACCACAGACAAAGAAACCTGCCGCCAGCAACAAAAAGCTGGGTGTGCGCAAGGCCAGGCGTACGGCGTCGCCGGTGCCCATGGGCTTGACGCCCGGCACCGCCACTTGCACGGTGTTGCCCTTCAGAAAAAAGGCCGCCGGCAGCGCCAGCAACACAATGCCCGCCATCACCTGCATCGCATTGCCCCAGCCCACGCTGACCATCAGCGCGCCGGCAATCGGGGCCATCACAAACTGTCCGAACGAACCGCCTGCGTTGACGATGCCGGTGGCCATGCCGCGCTTGTCCGCCGGCAGCAGACGTGTGGTGGCCGCCATCAGCACCGCAGGCCCGGCCATGCCAGCCCCACCCGCCGCCAGCACGCCAATCGCAAAAATCAAGCCGGCGGTGCTGGTCATGAAGGGCGTGATGAAGGTGCCCAAGGCCACCAGCACCACGCCAATGAACAACACCCTTCCGGTACCCACGCGGTCCGCAAAGGCGCCGGCAACGGGCTGGGTCAAACCCCACCACAACTGACCAAACGCAAAGGCCAGGCTGATGCTTCCCACGCCCAGCCCGGTGGACGTGTTCAGCGAACTGAGGAACAGCCCCATGGTCTGGCGTGTGCCCATGGTCAGCGCAAACGTGGCCGCGGCGGCCACCAACACCAGCCAGACGGCGAGCGGTTTGCGGGATGGGGTCGGTTTTACATCAGACATCGTCAGCTCCGGTTTCGATTTCAGGGGCGGCCAACAAAACCAAAGACTCCTGGATCAGCGCGTGCAAGGCCAGCACCCGCTGCGCGCCCAACGTCTCATTCAGGTTTTGCTGCGCTTGTTTCCAGTGGCGTTGCGCCTGCGTGCGTTTCTCGCGGCCGGCCGGTGTGGCGCAGATGGACCGGCTGCGGCCGTCGGCGCCGGCGCCCAGCTCGACCCAACCGGCTGCCAGCAAAGGCTTGAGGTTGCGCGTCAGCGTGGACGGCTCCAGCTCCATGGCCAGCGCCAAATCCGCGGGACGAATCGGCCCCAGCTTGACCACATAGGACAGCAGCGAATACTGCGTCGTCTTGAGGCCGATGCGCGCCATCTCCACGTCATAACGCTGCGATACGCGGCGCGTCAGCTGGCGCAATTGCAGATTCGTGCAGCCCTGCGGTTTGGGCTGGGCGATGGCCTGGACCTGGGTGGCCATGGGTTCAGTAACGGTGGTGACAGTACGCATAATTTGATTGTAGCTACAATTGTTGCATATGCAATTAATTATGCAACAATCCGTTCAACCGCAACCAAGGAAAGACATGATGACGACGACAACCTCTACCACCACCATGCCCAACCCACTCGACGCCTGGCTGGCCCAGGAGATCGCCATCCGCGCCGTTCTGGACAAGGGCCCGGGCCCGGGTGTCGCCCAGCCTGAACAGATCGCCGGCATGACCGGCCTGGAAGTGATGCAAGCCATGCTGCGCGGCGAGATCCCCTATGCCGCCATTGCCAAGACGCTGGACTTTGCAATCATGGAGGTCGAGCCAGGCCGCGCGGTATTCCAGGGCACGCCCGGCCCCGGCCATCTGAATCCCATGGGCACCATCCACGGCGGCTGGTACGCCACGTTGCTGGACTCGGCACTGGGCTGCGCCATCCACACCCTGATGCCTGCGGGGCGCGGCTACACCACGGCCGAGTTGGGTGTGAACCTGGTCAAGTCCATCGGCCCCAAGGTGCAACGCATCCGCGCCGAGGGCAAAGTCATCCATTGCGGACGGCAACTCGCCACTGCAGAGGCACGTTTGTTTGGCCCCGATGGCACGCTGTACGCCCATGCCACTACGACCTGCTTGGTGTTTGAGATGCCGACTGCCGGAGTGCGGTGAGTGCCACTGTAGCTTTGATGTTTGAGAGGTCTACCGCTGAGTTACGGCGAGTGCCAACGTGACTTGTGTATCAATCGGGCAGCGGGTTTTGCTCCGTGTCCCCCGCAGAGGGCCTTAGCCCTCTGCTCCTCCTTTACCTGCGCAAAACCCACTACCCGATCGATACTGCGCGGTTTTGGTTTGCGCCGATCGGTGAAAGAAAAAAACGTTCGTGTCAACAGTGCCAAGGTCATCTCGGCGTTCCAGCCATCACAGGCAAAGATTGGAGCAGCAGGCATGGGGTGGCTGTTCTGCGCAGGTAAAGGAGGAGCCCGCGCAGCGGGCGGGGGACACGGAGCAGAA
>JAZKIR010000043.1:0-72645 GCA_040384785.1 Pseudomonadota bacterium | reverse complement strand
TGCTTGCCGGCCTGGGCCAGCAAACCTTCGGCGCGCAGGCTCTGGATGCGGGCCACGGCACGCTCGGCTTCATGCTCCTCGTTGTCGGCATCCACCACCCGCACCGGCTCGCCTTCACCCAACTCGCTGAACAGCGTCTTGGGGAACAGCTTGGGATTCGGGCCGATCACATTGTTGGCAGCGCGCAAAATGGCGCTGGTGGAGCGGTAGTTTTGTTCGAGTTTGATGACCTTGAGGGCCGGAAAATCCACCGGAAGCTTGCGCAAATTGTCCAGCGTGGCACCGCGCCAACCGTAGATGGACTGGTCGTCGTCGCCCACCGCGGTAAAACGCGCGCCATCCGCCGGGTTGCCGCCCACCAATAGCTTCAATACCTCGTACTGCGTGGCATTGGTGTCCTGGTATTCGTCGACCAGCACATGGCCCATCATGCCCTGCCATTTCTGGCGCACTTCTTCATGGTCGCGCAACAGCTTGAGCGGCAGACTGATCAGGTCGTCAAAGTCGACGCTTTGGTAGGCGGTCAAACGTTCCTCGTACCGCCCCATGACGATGGCGGTGATGCGTTCGTTGTCGTCGGCGGCCTGGGCCAACGCCTGCTCGGCGTTCAGACCGGCGCTTTTCCAGGCGCTGATGGTCCACTGCCACTGGCGCGCCGTGGCGGCGTCGGTGCTGCCACCCGCGTCTTTCAGAATGCCGGTCACGTCGTCGCTATCCAGAATGCTGAATTGGGGTTTGAGTCCCAGCACGGCGCCATCCTGGCGCAGCATGCGCACGCCCAGGGCGTGGAAGGTGCACACCACCACGTCCTTGGCGACCCGGCCAATCAGGCTCTTGGCGCGCTCGCGCATTTCCGCAGCCGCCTTGTTGGTGAAGGTGATGGCGGCGATGCGCTGGGGCGGCATGCCCGCCTGGATCAACCGGCCGATCTTGTGGGTGATGACCCGGGTTTTTCCCGACCCGGCCCCGGCCAGCACCAGACACGGACCGTGCATATAGTTCACGGCCTCTTGCTGGGCAAGGTTCATGCCATGGTCGGCGGAAGCGGTGGGTGAGGATGGAGAAGGGGAGGCGGACATTCAGGCAATACAGGCAGACAAGCGCGCCATCTTACCGGGCGGGCGCCGCCCGATCGCCAGGGGCCAGTCGGCGCGCAATCGGGCATTTTTTACCCAATTTGGGTATTTTACCAAGACCTTGCGAGAAAATAGACCTGTAGCCCTCGTCGGAGTTTGATAGTGCGCTATACAAATCATAGTGACACGGGCCGGATCAAGGCCCGAAGCAGATCAAAAATGCCGCACAATGGGCGCGTGCTGCAAATTCTTACCGTCACCTTCCCCTTCTTCGCACTGGTTTTATGCGGTTTCATCGCCGCGCGCCGGGGCATGCTGCCCATGGCGGCCATTCCCGGGCTCAACACCTTCGTGCTGTTTTTTGCGCTGCCCTGCATGTTGTACCGCTTTGGCGCCAGCACGCCGATTGCGCAGTTGCTGGACCCGAATGTGGCGCTCACCTATTTGTTGTGTGCGCTGGTCATGGTCGGTTTTGTCGTGGCGGTCACGCGGCACGGCCGCATAGGCTGGAACGACGCGGCCTTTGGCGCCCTGGTTGGCGCCTTTCCCAACACCGGATTCATGGGTGTGCCGCTGCTGGTAGCACTCTTGGGGCCTACCGCCGCGGGTCCGGCCATCGTCACGATCCTGGTGGATATGGTGATCACGACGTCGCTGTGTATTGCGCTGTCGCGCCTGGGTCGCCACGGTCCCGGTGATGCGTCGGCCGGGCAGGCGGCCAAAAATGCGCTGAAGGGCGTGGCCGCCAATCCGATGCCCTGGTCGATTCTGCTGGGCGCGGCCGTGTCGGCGCTGCAGCTGGACTTTCCCAAGCCGGTTGTGCAGACCGTGGGCCTGCTGGCCGACGCGGCATCACCGGTGGCCCTGTTCACGATAGGCGCCGTGCTGGCCCGCTCGCAGATGCTGGCCCAGGCCGGTGAGGCGCATGCCGTGCATTGGCTGGAAGTGGTGCCGGTGGCGGCCATCAAACTTTTTGTGCACCCCTTGCTGGTGCTGCTGGTCGGGGCGGGTGCCATCCAGTTGGGGGTGCCGCTGGACCGCTTCGCGCTGACGGTGCTGGTGCTGCTGGCGGCCTTGCCCAGCGCCAGCAATGTGTCGCTGCTGGCCGAGCGTTTTGGCGCAGACAACGGGCGTATTGCACGGATCATTCTGGTGTCGACCGCGGCGGCGTTTTTTACTTTTGCGGGCGCGGTGGCGCTGATGACTTGAACGGTCCGCCTCGCCGCGGACCAGTTACGTTCTCCACTCCTCGGTAAGTCTCACATATGCCTCTTCTCTGCTTTGCATTTATTGTCAAAGGCCCGGGTTACTTGCCCGGCGAGCACTGTGCGGAGATTGCGTCGCCGCAGTTCTGCACACGCGTTGTGGGGGTCTGCGACCTTGCCTCGGCCATATCGGCAGCACAGCAGTTGATAGACCAGGGCGTTCAGCTGATTGAACTCTGCGGCGGATTCAGCGAAGGGGAGGCGGCAGAGTTGCGCCAGCAAACCGGAAATAAAGTGCCCGTGGGGGTTGTTGTCTACACACCCGAGCAAGCGCAAGTTTTGCAGCAACTATTCGGGTGAATGGGGGCGGAATGGCACCGCGCAGAGCTGAGCTGAGCTGAGCTGAGGTCAAGCCTTGACACTCAGGGACCTCCCCGCTTCTCGCGGTAACTGCCAGGACTCTCCCCCGTCCACTCCTTGAACGCGTGGTTGAAGGCGCTTTGCTCCTGAAAACCCAGCAAAAACGCAATATCCGCCAGGCCCAGATCGCGCTGCAGCAAATAGCCCTGCGCCAACTCCTTGCGCGTCAGATCCAGCACCTGCTGGAAGCTGGCGCCGGCATCGGCCAGCTTGCGCTGCAGCGTGCGCTGGCTCAGCTTCAGTTCTTCGGCAATGGCGCCTAGGCGAGCACGGTCCTGTGCCAGGTTGCTGGTTATGCTGGCGCGCACCTGGGCCACGATGCCGCCGTCGCCTTGATCTCGCATCTTGGCTTGCAGCAGCTGTTCAGCGTGTTGCTGCAGCACCGGGTATAGGCTGACGTCGGCATTCGGTACGGGCAGTGCCAATAGCGTGGCGTCAAAACGCGCGCAATTCGCTTCCGCACCAAACGCTACATCCGGCCCAAACAGGCGGTGGTGTTCGCTGGTGTCGGCTGGCGCGGCATGGGTAAAGGACACGGGCGCCGCCGGCAACGGCATGCCGGCCAGCCAGGTGCCAAACACCCGCACACCGGCAAACACACTCTCGGCCAGATGCCGGCTGGCGTTGGGGAAATGGCTGCGCCACAGGTACTGCGCCGTGTGTTCGTCCACGCGCAACTCCGAGCGGCCCAGGTCATGGGCCAGGCCCTCGTAACGCAGGGTCTGTTGGAACACTTGGCCAAAGTCGCGGCAACTCAACAGGATCAGGCCGTAGACGCTGTAGGTGCCCAGCTTGACGCGTTCTCCCACGTGCAGGCCAAAGTGTGTGTGCTGGGTCAGTTCGGCGCCCACGTCCAGCAGGCGCACGTAGTCAGCGGCGGCCAGGGATTCGGGCACGGGTGACAAGGCGTTCTCCGGCAAACCCGCAGCAAGGGCCAGCGCTCGCAACGTCACTCCGCGCTCCACCGCCAGCTCCAGTAGCGGCTGCAGGTAGGCACCGGCCACCCGTCCACCGGTGGGGTGGTTTGCGGCAGCGGCTGGGTGGGTTGGCACGATTGAACAAATCCCTTGTCATGAAAGCGCAATACAGGAGGGCATGCGCGTGGATACAGTCGCGGCCAGTGTAGCAATTGCATGCTGCAAACCGATAGATGGAGCACGGGTCATGAAGCGATGGAACGGATGGGGTGACGACAGCATTGAACTGGTCTTGCCGGCAGAGGCCTTGCAATTTTTGGAGCAGCGTATTGGTGCCGGCACACCCACACCGGACGCCACGCTGGCCCAGGCCTGTGCCGGCATACCGGCCAGCCGCCTGCCTGCGCACCCCTTGGTTGACACCAGCGCCGAGACCCGGCTGCGCAACAGCCTGGGCCATAGCCTGCCCGACTGGCTGAAGATGCGCAGTGGCCAGGTCGGGCGCGTGACCGACGGCGTGGCCTTTCCCGAAAGCGCCGAGCATGTGCGTGAACTGTTGCAATACGCCAAACGCTGCGGCACGTCCGTGATTCCGGTGGGCGGTGGCACCAGTGTGGTGGGCCATCTGAGCGTGCCCGAGGGCGGCGCTCAGCCGGTGCTCAGCATCAATTTGTCGCGCCTGAGTAGCTTGATCAATCTCGACCGTGAAGCCCAACTGGCGACCTTTGGCGCCGGCGTGTTGGGGCCGGGCCTGGAGGCACAACTGCGCGCCCACGGCTATACGCTGGGGCATTTTCCGCAGTCCTTTGAATACTCCACGCTGGGCGGCTGGGTGGTGACCCGTTCGTCGGGCCAGCAGTCGTTGCGTTATGGCCGTATCGAGCAATTGTTTGCCGGTGGTTCGGTCGAAACGCCGGTCGGTACGTTGAATGTGGCGACCTTTCCGGCATCGGCAGCCGGTACAGACTTGCGTGAAATGGTGCTGGGTTCCGAGGGCCGCATGGGTGTGTTGACCGAGGCCACGGTGCGCATCACACCGCTGCCCGAGCGCGAAGAATTCCACACCATCTTCTTCCCGAACTGGGCGCTGGCGCAAGAGGCCGTGCGCGCCATCGTGCAGGCCAAGCTGCCGCTGTCCATGCTGCGCCTGTCCAATACCGTGGAGACACTGACCACACTAACGATGGCGGGCCACAAGAAGTTGATAGGTCTGCTGGAAGGCTACTTGAGCCTGCGCGGCTGCAAAGACGAGAAATGTTTGCTGATGATCGGCGCCAGCGGCCATACGGACACCGTGGCCCATGCACTCAAGAGTGCCAAGCGCATCGCGCGCCGCCACCAGGGGGTGGCCATTGGCCAGGCCATGGGCAAGAAGTGGAAGGAAAACCGTTTTCGCAATGTCTACCTGCGCAACGCGCTGTGGCTCAAGGGTTATGCCATCGACACCGTGGAGACGGCCTGCGACTGGAGCCGTGTCACACCCATGGTCGGCGCGCTGGAAGGCGCGGCCACGAACGCGCTGGCGCAGGATGGCGAACGCGTTCACACCTACACCCACTTGTCGCACCTGTACGCGCAGGGCGCCAGCGTCTACACCACCTTTGTCTACCGGCTCTCGGGTGACTACGCGACCGATCTGGCGCGCTGGCGCACGATGAAAGCGGCGGTCTGTGAGGCCATCGTTGCCAACGGTGGAACCATCAGCCACCAGCATGGTGTGGGAGTCGACCACGCGCCGTATCTGGCCGCGGAGAAGGGGGCCGTCGGCATGGCCGCCATGCGCAGCCTGTTCCAGCATTTCGACCCACACGGCATCATGAACCCGGGCAAATTGCTGCCAGCGGAGAACGCATGAAAGCAGATGCGCCTGTGGTGCAGCCGGACGCGCAACGGGCGCAACTGCTGGCCCAGCTCAACGCGCAGCCCTGGGACATCATCGTCATAGGCGGCGGCATCACCGGCGCCGGCATCCTGCTGGAAGCCGCACGGCGCGGCCTGCGCGCACTGCTGGTGGAGCAGCGTGACTTTGCGTGGGGGACATCCAGCCGCTCGTCCAAGCTCGTGCATGGCGGCCTGCGCTACCTCAAGGAAGGAAAGCTGGGCCTGACGCGGGATTCGGTGCGTGAGCGGCAGAATCTGATGCACGAGGCCGCTGGCCTGGTTGACCCGCAAAGTTTTGCCTTTGCCGATTACAAGGGCCGCAAGCCGGGGCGCTGGCTGTTCCAACTGGGCTTGGCCATTTATGACTGGATGGCCGGGCTGCGTGGTCGCCACTATTTTTCAGTTAATGAGTTTTTGATGCTGGCGCCGAACATCTCCCGTACCGATCTCAAAGGCGGCCTGTGTTACGTCGATGCAAAAACCGACGACGCCCGCCTGGTGCTGCGTGTGCTGCAGGAGGCACGTATCCTGGGTGGCGTGGCCATCAATTACGTGGCAGCACAACAGCTGCTGCGCGGTGCTGATGGGGTGGTGAATGGTGTGTTGTTAAAGGACGCGGTTGGCTACGAAACGTATGCGGTGCATGCCAAGGTCGTCATCAACGCCACTGGCGCCTGGGCCGACAAATTGCGTCAGCAACAGGGCGCCGCACCCAAGCTGCGGCCCTTGCGCGGCAGCCACCTGGTGCTGCCCGCCTGGCGGTTGCCGGTGGCGCAGGCCATCAGCCTGATGCACCCCGAGGATGGCCGCCCGGTGTTTGCCTTTCCATGGGAAGGCGCCACACTGGTCGGCACCACCGACATAGACCACAGCGGGGATTTGCAGACTGAAGCCACCATCACACCTGCCGAAATGCGCTACCTGCTGGTGGCGTTGCACTTCCAGTTTCCACAGTTGCAACTGACGCAGGATGATGTGGTGGCCAGCTATGCCGGCGTGCGCCCGGTCATAGATACCGGCAAGACCGACCCGTCCAAGGAGGGACGTGAACATGCGGTGTGGATGGAGCAGGGCCTGTTGACGGTAACCGGTGGCAAGTTGACGACGTTCCGCCTGATCGCCTTGGATGCCCTGAAACAAGTAGAGCCCTTGCTGCCTCACCAACGTGCGCCAGCGCAGGACGGGCCGGTGCTGGGGCGAAGTGGCACACTGGTACAGAACCCCGGGCTGCGCACACAGCAGCGCCAACGCTTGCAAGGCCACTACGGTGCGCAAGCGTCCGCCGTCGTGGCGGCCGCGCAAGATGGTGAACTGAACACCATACCCGGCACCGAAACCCTGTGGGTAGAACTACGCTGGGCCGCGCGCCATGAGGCCGTTGTGCACCTGCAGGACCTGCTGCTGCGCCGCACGCGCCTGGGGCTGCTGCTGCGCGGCGGCGGTGTAGAGCATCTGCCGCGCATACGTGCCATGTGCCAGGGTGAGCTGGGCTGGGATGACACGCGCTGGGAATCCGAGCAGGCCGCCTACCTCGCCTTATGGCAGCAGCATTACAGTCCGACACCAACAGCCCCCACATCCACCGGGACCCTCCATGTCTAAACCCCTCATCCTGTCCATAGACAACGGAACCCAAAGCGTGCGGGCGCTGCTGTTTGACCTGCAGGGCCATATCGTCGCCAAGGCGCAGGTGCATCTGGAGGCCTATTTCTCCGAACATCCCGGCTGGGCCGAACACGACCCCGAGGACTATTGGCAGGCCGTGTGCAGCGCCTGCCAGAGCCTGTGGGCGCAGCACCCCGAACTGCGTGACAGCGTGCGCGGTGTGGCCGTCACCACACAACGCGGCACGGTCATCAACCTCGACGCGCAGGGCCAACCGCTGCGTCCCGCCATCACCTGGCTGGACCAACGCCGTACCGACAGCGTGCCGCCGATTGGTACGTTGTGGAAATGGGCCTTCAAGCTGGCCGGTGTGCAAAGCACCATCAACTACTTTCGTGGCGAGGCCGAGGCCAACTGGATCAAGGCCCACCAAAGCGATGTCTGGGACAAGACGGACAAGTACTTGCTTCTGTCCGGCTATCTGAACCATAAGCTGTGCGGCAAGTTTGTAGATTCGATTGGTTCGCAGGTCGCCTACCTGCCGTTTGATTACAAGAAGCTGGCGTGGGCCAAGCCCGGTGACTGGAAGTGGCAGGCCCTGGCCGTCAAGGCCAGTTGGCTGCCGGAACTGGTGCCGCCCGGCACACGCATGGGCGCCATCAGCGCCGAGGCCAGCGCCGCCACCGGCATCCCGATCGGCACACACCTGATGGCCGCTGCCGCCGACAAAGCCTGCGAGGTCCTGGGCTCGGGCGGCCAGCCGCCGCATATTGGTTGCCTGAGCTACGGCACCACGGCCACCATCAATACCACCAGCGCCAAGTACCTGGAGGTCACACCTTTTATCCCACCTTACCCATCGGCCATACCCGGGGCCTACAGCACCGAGGTGCAGATCTTCCGCGGCTACTGGATGGTCAACTGGTTCAAACAACAGTTTGGCCACCACGAGCAACACCAGGGCGCGGCACTGGGTGTGGCGCCGGAGGCTCTGTTCGATGAACTGGTCAACTCCGTGCCGCCGGGCTCTATGGGGTTGATGCTGCAACCCTACTGGTCACCCGGCATCAAGATCCCCGGCCCCGAGGCCAAGGGCGCCATCATTGGTTTTGGCGATGTGCACACCCGCGCCCACGTCTACCGCGCCATTCTGGAGGGCCTGGCCTACGCGCTGCGCGAGGGCAAGGAACGCATCGAAAAGCGCAGCGGCGTGCCCATCACCGAGCTGCGCGTCTCCGGCGGCGGTTCACAAAGCGACGCCGCCATGCAACTCACCGCCGACATCTTTGGCCTGCCGACGTCTCGCCCCCATGTCTACGAAACCTCAGGCCTGGGCGCCGCCATTGACGCTGCCGTGGGGCTGGGCCTGCACCCGGATTTCGACACCGCCGTCAAAGCCATGACGCGCAAAGGCAAGACCTTCACACCGATTGCCGCCAACCACGCGATCTACAACGCGCTGTACCGCGGGGTTTACCAGAAGATGTATGGCCGGTTGCAGCCGCTATACCGGGCGATCCAGCAGATTACGGGGTATCCGAAGATGCCGTAGTGGCGCCTCGGAATGCAGTGTTGGCGCAATGCCTTAAGCCAAATAGGCCACTAGCCCTCGCGAAATATACGCAATGCGCTATCAATTTTGAAGCAACCAAGGTAGACCTGGCCCAGGCGTCATCTTTGACCTAGAAAGTAGAATCGCCGCTGTCATGGTCAGGGAGACGGCAGATGCATCACAGGCGAACTTCGGTATGGGCTTGGCAAGGCGTATGGCTGGCACTGCTGTGGCTGGCGTGCACCTCGGCCCCAGCGCAAATACAAGCCCAGGCCCAGGCACCGTTCAATGGTTTCGAAGGCAGCGTGGTTCGCTTCGCCAGTGTCGAAGACGGTCAGCGCGTGCTGATGGCGGATGACGACTGGATCGCGGCGACCAGCGACTTCCAGCGCTCTGCGCTGATGGGAAAAGAACCCCCGGCGACGCGGGAGGCATTCATGGCGTTCCACCGTGGCGTTGTGAAGGCATGGCCATCCGAGCGGGAAGCCCATTGGCGCGCCGCCTTGGCACGGGTGGCACCGGCCTTCAACGCGCTGCGATTGTATTTGCCGAAAGAGGTGCTGCTGGTCAACAGTGACGGCCGCGAGTCGGCCGACACACCCTATACCCGCGCCCATGTGGTCGTGCTGCCGGGCGCCGGGGTCAATACCGAGGGCTACAGCGATGACGAATTGCTCGCGCACGAGCTGTTCCACATCGTCTCGCGTTATGACCCGGCGCTGGCCACGCGGCTCTACGCCACGCTAGGTTTTGAGCCTGCCGCGCCGCTGGAGTGGCCGGCGGCGTGGTTGCCACTGCGCATCGCCAACCCCGACGCGCCGCACAACCGGCACTTGATGCGCATCCGCATCGACAGCCGCGAAGTGTCCCTGATGCCACTGCTGGTGGCCAAGCGGACCCAGCTCAACCGCAGCAAGGGCGAAACCTTTTTCACAGTACTCGACGTGCGCTTGCTCGAAGTGTTACCCGGACGCCCCGGCGAGCCGACGACCGCGGTGCTGCGCGATGGCGAGTTGGCCTGGCATTCACCGGACCGGGCCAAAGACTATCTGGCGCGACTGGGCGGCAATACCTCCTACATCTTCCACCCCGAAGAGACGATGGCCGACAACATCGCCTTCCTCGTCTCGGGCCGCAAGGTGCCCAATCCGGCGCTACTCCAGCGCATCCAGGCGGTGTTGCTCAGCGAGCCGACACCGTGATCACGCGACGCCTGCCCATGCAAAAGCATCATCGCAAATTAGGCCGCTAGCCCTCGGAAAATATCAGCAGAGTGTTATTGATTGTGTAGCGATACCGGTGTGCCTATCCCGGCATATCATGGAATCTCGTAGACCGTCAATACATTCGCGATGCCGCGCAGTTGATGACTCTGCGCCTGGGGCGTCAAGCCTGCCGCCTGCAGCAGGCCCGCAACACCGGGGTAGTCGACGACGGGCTCGGTCGCGAAAATCGAGCTGGAGGTGGCCAGGCCCTGTACACGCGCGGCGATGTTGACGGCCTGGCCGAAGTAGTCCAGCCTGTCGTTCAGCGACACGGCCAGGCAAGGGCCTTCATGCAGGCCAATTTTGAGCACCAGGTCCTCGCGCCCACTCTGCGCGTTCAGCACCCGCATCGCCTCGCGCATGCCCAGGGCGGCGGCCATGGCGCGGTCGGGGGTCGGAAAGGTGGCCATTACCGCGTCGCCAATGGTCTTGACCACGGCACCTGTTTCCGCGGCCACCACGGCGTTCAAGACCTGGAAGTGGGCCCTGACCATGTCAAAGGCCACCAGATCGCCAACCCGTTCATACAGCTCGGTGGAGGCTCTTAGATCCGTGAACAAAAAGGTGAGACTGGTGATCTTCAGTCGTTGGTCTATGTCCAGGGTCTCTGCTTTGTAGATGTCCCGGAAGGTCTGGTTGGTCAGCAGGCGCTTGGCGGTCAGAAACTGGCCCCGGTTGCCCAGCACATGGTGCAGCGCGTCGCCCGCGATGTAGACCGCCGGCAGGGCGCGCTCTGCGGTCTGGTTGTCCAGCGTCAGCCGCAGGGGGCCAGGTCGCATGGCGACGGTGCCGGTGGGCGCATGGACGTTGTTGAACACCACTTCCAGACTCTGCCGTTCACGCGTGGGCTCACCCTGGACATCCAGAAAATGCGCGGAGTGGGTGACCGGATCGAAGACGATGACAAACTGGGCCGGCAATTGCAGGGACAGATAGGCCTTTTCGCCCGGCGGCAACTCGACCGAATCGATGATGATGTCCTGCAGCAGCCTGTCGAAGGCCTCGCCTTCGGGGAGCTGAATGCCCGAGCCCCAGAAGATTTGCCGCATGTAGTCCCAGATAGGCAGCCGGTGCGGGTCGTGCGCTGCGATGGGCCGTACGCGTGGGTTGACCGTGAACACCACCTCGACCATCTCGTCCAATGTGGGCTCGTATCCGGCCGCACACAGGGCGCAGGAGTATGCATCGCGGCGTACGGTCTTCAGCGTTGCATTCGAGGACAACACGCCACCACAGCCCGGGCACAGCACATTCCACGCGAGATCAAGCAGCCCCAGCCGGGCCGCGTGCAGGAAGGCGGCGATGGTGGGTTCTTCGTCCAACTGGTGCCGGTGCGCAAATGCCAGAACATTGATGCGGTTCAAGGCCGCATCCGGCGCCTCGGCGACAAGCCGCTCAATGGCGGCCACCGCGTCGGGATCGGCGGACTGGCGTAAGACCGAGAACCGTGCTTCTGATGCGCTCATCGGAAAATGGTACTCCAAGTCGATGGCGGGTACCGCCGCCCATGCGATTTCGCAGCCGCGTGCCGTTCTCGCGGTGCGAACATAAGCGTCCATTTGAAGAATGAATGGGGGGTTGAACAATGGATATTCGTACGCGCACGTGCTTCGCGCTGAGCCGCCGCTTGATGCCGGCTCCGGCGCCACGCACCGTGGATTACGGTGTCTACACCGATTGGCGCAACGCGTCCCTGTCGTCAAGCTGGAGGAATTTTTCCGATGCACATATCACTGGCAAGGACGTACTCGACTTCGGCTGCGGCGATGGGCAGCTCAGCTTTTTTCTGGCGCATAACAAGCGCCCGCGCCGCATCGTTGGCGCAGACCTGAATGCGGCGGCAATCGCGCGTTGCAATGCCCGGCTGCTCGACGCGGAGCTCCCCGAAGGCGTTCAGGCCGCGTTTGTGCGCAGTTCCCTCCATGGCATTCCGCTGCCGGATGCGAGCTTCGACACTTTGCTGGCTTTCGATTGCCTGGAGCATGTGATGTCTCCGGGGCAGATCCTGCGCGATTGGCACCGGGTGCTGAAACCCGGCGGGCGCTGTCTGATCGAATGGTTTCCCTACAAGGGGCCTTGGGGGCCGCATATGGAGACCCTGGTTCCCATTCCCTGGGCGCCGGTGATCTTTGGCGAGCGTGCCATGTTCCGCACGGCGGAGATGATTTACGACCTGCCGGAGTTCATGCCCCGCCATTGGGATCTGGATGAACAGGGCAACAAGAAGCCGAACAAATGGCGCGCCTGGTCGTCGTTTGCGGAACAGGGCTATATCAATAAACTGGACCTGAAGGCCTTCAAGGACCTGGCGCGTGCCGCGGGGTTTGAGCTGGCACGGCTGGAGCTGAAAAGTTTTGGTGGTTCGGCGCTGCAGCAGGCAGTAGGCCGCGCGCTGATGCACCTGCCGGTCATCGGCGAATATTTCGTCTCGTATTCCGTGATTGAATTGGTTCGTAAAATGAAAACAGATCCCTAGCCCTCGTGCAGTATGTGCAGTATGCTATCAATTAAGGAGTGTTTGGGGTCATGCATCCACCGCCTGCGCTACTCCGTAGGCCTCCATGCGCGACTGCACCTCTTGCACGTTGTGGCTCAGCAGCACCAGGTCATGGACCTGGCCCGCACGGTCCTTGACGTGGCCGGCCAGCAAGGCCTCGGCTTTGAAGCCCAGGTCTTCAAACACGGCGATGGCGG
The DNA here is from genome assembly GCA_040384785.1 of Pseudomonadota bacterium. GTDB lineage: Bacteria > Pseudomonadota > Gammaproteobacteria > Burkholderiales > Burkholderiaceae_C > Allorhodoferax. Next base: position 60,030 of record JAZKIR010000043.1, on the reverse strand, counting down.
CGCGCTGGTCCACCGTCATCTGTACACACAGTTTTTCAAGCCCCATCGCAATGGCGAGTAGAAAACATTCCTGTATCAACATTCGACCCAGGCCGCGGCCGCGCTGCCCTGGGCCGACCAGTACACGCAATTCACCGACATGGGGTGACCACGATAACGCGTCGGTGACGATGGCCGTGCAGCCGACGATACGGCCGAACTCGCGCGCCACCAGGCTTTGGATGCCGCCGTCATCCAGCGCCTTCATCCACGCGGCCAGCACCTTGGGCTGGCTGACGTCGCGGCGTAGAAACAGCAGATCATGCGCGGGCAGCGTGGTTATGAAGGCGCCGACCTCGTCCGCCTGTGTGGGCTGCATCGTCGCAATGTCCAGCGTAGCGCCTTCACACACAATGCTTTTCGGGTAACGCGGGCTTGGGTTCATGGTAAGTCTCAAAGAATCAGGCGTCGAATGGATGCCAGACGGGTTTGAAAAAAGCGCGTCAGCTAGATCGCGTTTGCAGCCACTGGTCCAGCTTGGGCCACATGCGTTTGACCGCGTTGCCCCCGGCCACCAGGCTCACATGGCCACCGGGCAACACCACTTCTTCCTTGTCAACCGAGCCGGCTAACGCCACCAGTGGTTGTCCGCAGGCCGGTGGCACGATGTGGTCATTGGCCGCCAGCACATGCAGCAGCGGTACCCGGATGTTGCGCAGGTCCACCGGCGTGCCGCCTATGCACAGGCTGCCGTCCAGCAGGGCATTCTTGCGATACAGCTCCTTGACGATCTGGCGCACATAGTCGCCCGGCAGCGGCAGAGTCTCCGCGGCCCAGCGGTCCATGACACGGTAAGACTTGACGAATTCGTCCTGCCACAAGTTGTCCCACAACCGCACCTGGCCCGCGGCGCCGCTGGCCGGGCGCAGCATCTCGAAGAAGCGGATCACCGTTTCCGGCTGCAGGATGCCGACCGCATCGACCAGGCGGTCGATATCCAGTGCGCGCTCATCGGACCAGGATTTCCACAACTCCATCTGGTGGAAGTCGACCGGCGTCGTGAAGCAGACCAGGTTCTTGACGGGGCCGTCCGGGTGTTGCGCCACGTAGATGGCCGACATCAACCCGCCCATGCAATAACCCGCCAGCGTGACATCGTCTTCACCCGAATCCTGTTGCACACGGCGTATGCAGTCGGGGATGAAGTCTTGTGTGTAGTGCTCCAGCTTCAGATGGCGCTCTTCCGGGGACGGTGGATTCCAGTCCATCACATATACGTCGTAGCCGCGCAGCAACAAAAATTCGATCAGGCTCTGACCCGGCGCCAGATCGAAGATGTAGCCCCGGTTGGTGCTGGCCATCACCAGCAAGATGGGCACACGGTAAATCTCGTCGGACTGTGCGTGGTAGTGGTACAGGCTGAGCGTGCCGCGCCGGTGCAACAGCGTCTTGGGCGTCAGGCCCACGGCCGGCGGCGGCGCACCCAGCAGGGCCAGGCCCTTGGCGCCGCGCTGCAGCGAGCGGTTGATCTCACCACGCAGGCGTTCGCGCAGCGAGAGATCACTCTCCACGGCCTTTTTCTCTTTTGTGGTCTGCGCACCCATGGCGGTTCAACCCTTGGGTTCGGTGCGCTTGCGTGGGCGTTTCACGGAGGCTTGGGTCACAACGTGCGGCGAGACTACATCGATCGCAGGAGGGCGCCGCGTACGCGGCGGTCGCGGCCGCTCGGGAGCAGCAGTTGGTGCAAGTGTCTGGCTGGCCCGCAATTGCTCCAGCTTTTCTTCGATGCGGCGCAGGGCGAGAGCCAGCTCGCTGACCTCCTGACGGCTGGGAAGGTTGAGTCGCCGCAAGATGGCACCGCTGACTGACGCGAACACATGCTGCGCGGCGAATGACAGCGTGGCCAGTTCGTTCAGCGTGCGGGCCACCCTTTCCGACTTCATACCGGTGTTGGCCAGCGCATTGAGTCGCGCCTCCAGCGTGTTGACCAACTGCCGCACCATTTGCAGTGGGTCCGGGATGAACGAAAAAAGTGCCATGGGCAGTCTCCAAAGTCGATCAATCTGCACAGAAGGATACACCCCCCGCGGCCGCGAGGCACCGACGACCGCGCGTCTTCCACCCCTATGGCACGCCTTGTGCTTTGAGGCATGGGGTTGGATGTCAAGAAGGAACACGATGCACCGATTTAAATCGAAGTGGCTGTTGGTCTGCACGCTGTGCCTCGGTCTAACCGCCTGGGCGCAAACACCGGCTGCGAATAGCGCCAGCGCACCAGCGATCTCATCGTATGCGGCGGCCGTGGTGGCCCTGTCCGCATCCAGCCCCTTGCCGGCCGCCACAGCGCCCGCGCCTCTGACCCGTCCCGGCCTGGTGCCGCAAGACCGCATCAATGCCGCCGACACCGCGTGGATGATGACCAGCACCGCCTTGGTGCTGCTGATGACGCTGCCGGGCATCGCACTGTTTTATGCCGGCATGGTGCGGCGCAAGAACGTGCTCAACACCATGGCCAGCGTGGTCGCCGTTGCGGCGCTGGTCAGTCTGCTGTGGTTTGCAGTGGGTTATTCGATTGCCTTCACACCCGGCAATGGCTGGCTGGGGGGCGGCGGCCGCCTTTGGTTCAGTGGACTGGATTACCTCAAGGATGCCGGCAAGGTGGCGGTCAGCCATGTGGCACCGAATGTGCCGGAGGCGGTGTACGCCATGTTCCAGCTCACGTTTGCCATCATCACCGCGGCGCTGGTCGTGGGTGCGGTGGTCGAGCGCATGCGTTTCTCGGCGCTGTTGTGGTTCATCGCGTTGTGGTCGGTGCTGGTCTATGCACCGGTGGCGCATTGGGTCTGGGAACCCGATGGCTGGTTGGCGCAGATGGGGGTGCTGGACTATGCCGGCGGCGCGGTGGTGCACATCAATGCAGGCGTTACCGGCCTGGTCTGCGCCCACATGCTGGGCGCACGCAAGGGGTATGGGCGTGAGCCCTTTGAGCCTGTCAACCTGGGGCTGAGCATGGCCGGCGCCGGCCTGCTGTGGGTGGGCTGGTTTGGTTTTAATGCCGGCTCGGCGGTGGCGGCCGATGGGCGTGCCGGCCTGGCCATGGCGGTGACGCATATCGCGGCATCGGCCGGCGCCATCACGTGGATGCTGGGCGAGTGGATCGTGCGCGGTCGGCCCTCGCTGCTGGGGCTGTGCTCGGGCCTGGTTGCCGGCCTGGTGGCCATCACGCCGGCGGCGGGTTTTGTGACGCCCTTGTCCGCGTTGCTGATCGGCGGCGTGGCCGGTTTGGCCTGTTATTGGGGCGCGACCGGACTCAAGCGCCTGCTCAATGCCGATGATTCACTGGACGTGTTTGGTGTGCATGGTATAGGTGGCATCGTGGGTGCCCTGATGACGGGCCTGTTGGCCAGCAAAACCATTTCCGGTGTGCAGGGCAACATCGGTGTGCAGCTGCTGGGTGTGGTGGCCGTGGTGGTCTACAGCGGGGTCATGAGTGGTGTGCTGCTGTGGGTCACCAAAGCCATCGTCGGCCTGCGCGTGGATGACGCCTCCGAAGTCACGGGGCTGGACGTCACCCAGCACCGTGAACACATGGGAACCTAAGGAGTCTGACGACTATGCTTGCCAGCGAAAAACTAGCCATCGCCGCCCACTTGCATGTCCTGCTGCGCCGCAAGACCGGCCGCGTGACCGATACGCAGTGGATGGCCGACAACGCAGAGTACGCCGCTGAGATCGTGCGCTTCTCCCGGCGTAGCGCCGAGGAAGATGGGCACACGGAGTTGCTGGAGTGGGCCGACAAGCTGGAGCTGGCAATGCTTGCTTTCAGCCGTGTTCCGCAGCGCGCCACGCCCGCCCGTGCCACGGCCAACGGCGTAGCCCCCACGCTGCGCAACCTGTTGAACGCAACCAGCACGCTGAACAACGCAGACACGTTGCAGGTTGATAACACGCCCTACGTGCGCGGACTCCGTTAACCGCCACTCGCACCCTTTTTTCCGCGCCCCATCGCTTGGCTTCAAGGCTTTGGCTTGACCGGGGATAACCCCCTGGTTATCGTCAAGGCATGAATCCCCCATCCGCGACGTCGGTCTCCGGCGCAAAAACAAGCCCTCAGACTTTTTGGCGGCAATATGGCCTGAGCCTGGTGGTGGCCGCCGTCGGCGCGGTGATTGCAGCGCTCGCCTTCTCGCTGTTTGTTCGGGATACCTTGCCCGCCCTGTTGGCCGAGATGTCGCTGGTGGCCACGGTTCTGTTGGCGGCATTCTGGCTGGCCGGGGCCTGGCGGCAAACCTGGGTGCCGCGCTGGCTGGCGCAGGTCATCGCCGTGATTGCGGCGGCGCCACTGGCACCGCTGATCGTGCACCTGGTGTCGGTGGACGGCGATCTGGCGGCCTTCATGGGTTCGCGTTCACGCGTGGTCGGCTTTTGGTGGGTCACCGTGAGCGGGGCCACGGTTGGGTTGCTGGTCACATTGGCCGCGCTGTACCGGGAGCGTGATGCACAGGCGCGGGCCGAAGCCTTGCAGTTCGCACTGGAGCGCGAAACCCTGATGCGCCAGGCCACGGACGCGCGGCTGAATTTGTTGCAGGCGCAGATCGAACCGCACTTTTTACTCAACACGCTGGCCAATGTGCAAGAGCTGGTAGAGAGCGGCTCGCCGCGCGCCGGCCCGGTGTTCAAGAGTCTGATTGCGTATTTGCGGGCCACCATGCCGCAACTCCACCAGGAAGGTGCAACCCTGGGCCAGGAGGCCGATCTGGTGCGCGCCTATCTGGAGCTGATGCTGATGCGCATGCCGGACCGTCTGCAGTTCAGCGTTGATGTGGAAACCAGCCTGCGCGGTCTGCGCTTTCCGTCCATGGCCTTGTTGACCCTGGTGGAGAACGCGGTACACCACGGTATTGACCCCAGTTGTGATGGCGGTCACATTGCCGTAGGTGCCCAGGCCACGCCGCTGCCGGATGGCAGCCAGACACTGCGCCTGTGGGTGGCCGATACGGGGCTGGGCCTGTCGGAATCCGCCAATCCTGGTGTGGGGCTGGCCAATTTGCGGGCCCGCCTGCAGGCCTTCTACGCCACGCCGGCGCGGCTGGAACTTTGTGAACAAACGCCGCATGGCGTCAAAGCGGAAATCATTGTGGAAGGCCTGCGTTGATATGAACCCTTGTACGGCCCTGGTGGCAGATGATGAACCCTTGTTGCGGGACCGTCTGGTCGCCTTGCTGCAGCGCAACTGGCCCGAACTGGAGGTGGTGGCCACCGCCCGCAATGGACGCGAAGCCGTGGAGCTGTTTGACGAACATGCACCGCAGGTTGTGTTTCTGGATGTGCACATGCCGGGCATGAATGGCATCGATGCGGCGCGCTGCATAGGCGAGCGGGCCGCCGTGGTGTTTGTCACGGCCCACGAGCAGTACGCGGTCGAGGCCTTTCGCCAGGGCGCCATCGACTACATCGTCAAACCGCTGGACGAAGCCCGCCTGCAGGACACGGTGCGGCGTCTGCGCGCCCGGCTGGATGCTCCCGCAACACCAGGGGACGGCGCATTGACGGCCGAGGTGTTTGACAAGTTATCGGCCCATATCAAGGCCCAGATCGCGCCGGCGCGTTACCTGCAGTGGATCAAGGCCTCGGTGGGCAGCACCGTGCGCTTGATACCGGTGGACCAGGTGCGCTACCTGAAGTCGGACACCAAGTACACGTTGGTGGTGTGGGAGGGGGGCGAGGCGCTGATACGCAGGACCATACGCGAACTGGCTGATGAGCTGGACCCCACGCAATTCCTGCAAATCCACCGCTCGGCGATTGTCAATTTGCACCATGTGCAGCAGTTCAGCCATGGCAGCAGCGACGGCGGAGAAGTGCAAATCAAGGGCGGCAGCGAGAGCCTGCCGGTCAGCCGCAGCTTTGTGCACCTGTTCCGGCAAATGTAAAGACAACCGCAGCGGTGAAACGTGGGGGTAACCAACTCGCCGCCGGGCCGCCCCAAGGCGAGTTAGCCCCCTTTGGGGGCAGCGACCCGCTTAGCGGTGGAGCGTGGGGGCCATACAGACCACTGGCTATGCGTTACAGTGCAGTGGCGCAAACTCTCCTCTCCAACATGCGGATATCCGAGCCCCTGTTAGGTCGCCTTCGCAAGCTGTGGCTCAGGCTGCATTCTTTGCGCGTCGCTATTGCGCTGACGGTGGTGGCCGGCGTGGTGCTGGCGTCCTTCCTGTCTTATGTGGAGCAGACCTCGGATTTGCGCGAGCAACATATCGCACAGATCCACACCGAGATGGACCATCTTGGCACCTTGACTGCGTTGGCGCTGCGCGAACCGCTGTGGCAGTTTGAGGCCGAGCAGGCCAATTCCATCATGGAGGCAGCCTTCGTCAATCCCGATGTTGTGTCGATTGCCATCTGGGACGACAAGGGCACGCCGTTTGCCACCCGCACCCGCAGCGCCGAAGATGCCAAGCTGGTCGACGCCACGACGCATGTGGTGGAGCGCAACAAGACCATGGTCGGCAGGCTCACGATCCAGATGTCGACCGCCGGCTACCTGCGCAAGGTCACCGAAGTGCGTCTGCAATACCTGCGACACGGTGCGCAAATTTCCATCGGCGCGCTGATTGTTATATTGCTGCTGATGCACTGGCGCCTGGTGCGGCCGCTGGAAGACCTGGTGGCGGCTTCCGGGCGCATCGAGAAGGGGCAGCTTGATGTACCGATCAAGCGCGTGTTTCGTGACGAGGTTGGCGCGCTGGCAGACAGTCTGGAGGCTACGCGGCTGGCGCTGTTGCACCTGATCGCCCAGCTGGAAAGCCGCAACCAGGAGTTGACCGATGCCAACGAACACCTGGAGCAGCGGGTCGCCGAGCGCACCGAGTCATTGGAGAAAACTTTGCTGACGCTGGAACGCGCGCAGGAAGAAATCATTCAGACCGAGAAGCTCGCGTCCTTGGGCCGGGTTGTGGCAGGTGTGGCGCATGAACTCAATACGCCGATCGGCAATGCACTGACAGTGGCATCCACCATCCAGTCGGAGCTGGAAGACTTGAAGACCGAGCTGGATAGCGGTTCCATGCGGCGCTCCAAGCTGAACCAGTTCATTGAACGTGCCGACGAGGGGCTGGCGCTGTCCCTGAGCAACCTGCAGCGGGCCGCGCATCTGATCTCGGACTTCAAGCAGGTGGCGGTGGACCAGACGAGTGACCAGCGGCGTGAGTTTGACCTGGCCGAAGTGACCACCGAGATTCTGAATATGCTGCAACCCATGCTGCGCAAGTCGGGTTGTGAAGTCAAGAAGACGCTCAGTACCGGTCTGGTGTGCGACAGTTTTCCCGGGCGTTATGGGCAGGTTTTGACCAACCTGGTCATGAACGCCACCATCCATGCGTTTGATGCGGGCTCCAGTGGACGCATTTCCGTCAGCATTGGCGCCGTGGACGCCGACACGGTGGAGCTGGTGGTGGCAGACGACGGTGTGGGCATGGACGATTCGGTGCGGGCGCGCATTTTCGATCCCTTCTTCACGACCAAGATGGGCCGCGGCGGCACCGGCCTGGGCATGAACATCGTGCACGGCATTGTGACCCGCATTCTGGGCGGGCAAATCCATGTGCAAAGCACGCCCGGAGCCGGCAGCCAGATCCGTGTGTTGTTCCCGCGGGTTGCCAGCGGAGCGGCCAGCGCACGCTGACATGGCCCCCACGGTTGCCCACTGCGTGTGGCGCCCTGCCCCCCGAGGGGGCCGCGTTTGGCAAAACCCCAAGTCCACACCTTGGGGCGGCCCGGCGGTGAAACCTCCTCCATGCGACATCGGTGAGCGGTCATTAAATCGCCAGCGGGTCCACGTCTACGGCCCAGCGTATCAAACCCTTGCCTTCGGGCTGTTGCCGGGTTGCATGCAGCACCGCCTGCCAGGCGCCCAGGAATTGTTGCAAGGCGCTGCGTGACGGGCTTTCGACCAGCATCTGGGCACGTTCGATATTCGCCACGCGCTGGATGCTCATCGGCACTGCCGGGTAGAGCGTGATCTGGTCCAGCACTTCAGCCCAACCCTCCCACTGGGCCATGTCGTTGCGTGCCACTGCGCTGACGGCGTTCAGAAAGGCCTGGGCCACCTCTTGCGTGCGGGCTTCGGCGCGCACCAAGGCCTGGGCGGTAAATGGCGGCAGGCCGGCCTGCGCGCGCTCCTGCAATTGTGTGGTGGCAAAGCTGGGGTAGTCATGCCGCTTGAGTGCCGCGTACAGCGGGTGGGTCGGCTGGAATGTTTGTATCCACACCTCGCTGCGCTCGCCCAGTGCTGCGTCGCGCCCGGCACGCCCAGCGGCCTGCATCAGCAGGCTGAACAGGCGCTCCGACGCGCGGAAGTCGCTGGAGAACAGCGCACCATCCGGGTTGACGGCGGCCACCAGCGTGATGCGCCGGAAGTCGTGGCCCTTGGCAATCATTTGTGTGCCGACCAGCACGTCCACATCGCCGGCGTGTACTGCCGCCAATTGGCTTTGCAGTTCGCCCTTGAGGCGGGTGGTGTCGGCGTCTATGCGGGCTACCCGCACCGGTTCGCCGTCGGGGAACAGTGCGCTGACGGTGTTGGGGCGGCGCACATCGGCCAGCAACTCGGCCAGGTGTTCTTCCAGCCGTTCGGTACCACGGCCCAGCGGCGCAATATCGGGGTTGCCACAGGTCGGGCAGGCGCGCGGCACGCGCTCGGTAAAGCCGCAATGGTGGCAGCGCAGCGTGCGGTCTATCTTGTGAAAAACCCGAAACGCACTGCAATGTGGGCATTCGCTTTTCCAGCCGCAGTCGCTGCAGTGCAGCACCGGCGCATAACCCCGCCGGTTCAGGAACACCATGCTTTGCTCGCCGCGCGCGACGCGCTCCTTGATCGCCTCCAGCAGAGGGAGGGAAAACACCGCATGGCGCGGTTGGTGGTTCATGTCGACCCTGCGCACCAGCGGCAGGCCGGCCGGGGTGCCGGCTATAGCGCGTGTGGCTTGGTGCGCTGTCACGACCGTGCCGGCGTCTGGCGGCGTATTCACTTGGGGCGCTCCGATGCGGCTGGGCATGTGCAGGCGCAGGTAGCGTCCGCCCTCGGCAATGGGGCGGCTGTGGTGCCAACTCTCCAGCGAAGGTGTGGCCGAGCCCAGCACCACCTTGGCACCTTCCAGTCGTCCCCGGTACACCGCCAGGTCGCGCGCCGAGTAACGTGCGCCTTCGCTGCTCTTGTAGCTGGGGTCGTGCTCTTCGTCGACGATGATCAGACGCAACTTGGGCATTGAGGCGAAAACCGCCATGCGCGTGCCCAGCACGATGCGGGCATGGCCGCTGTGTGCGCCCAGCCAGCTCTTGAGGCGCTGCGGGTTGGTCATGCCGCTATGCAGCGAGACCACCGCGTCGTCGCCGTAGAGCGGTGCAAACCGGGCCTTGAAACGGGCTTCCAGTTGTGGCGTCAGGTTGATTTCGGGCACCATGACGAGGGCCTGGGACTGTGGATCACCGGCCAGCAGGGTCTGTACGCTGTGCAGATAGACCTCGGTCTTGCCACTGCCGGTGGCGCCAAACAACAGGAATGGCCCGGCTTGGGACTGGATTTGGTCCATCGCCTGCGCTTGCTCGGGGCTGAGCGCGGGTAGGGCCTGGTCCGATGGCGCTGATTCCGTTTTGACGGAAGTTTTCTGCGCCCGCTGCAGGCGGCGCTGCATCTGCGTCGGACTGAGTTCGCGTAACTGCGGTGGTAGTGCCGCCAACGCCACTTCGCCGATGGAGCGCTGGTAATACTGCGCCGTAAATGTAAGCAATTGTTGCCAGCTTCCGCTGAGTGGTCCAATGCCTTCCAGCACACCGCTGATCGCGCGAATTTTGCCGGGATCGAGTTCGCCGGTGGCCTGTGCGGCGTCCGCATCCCACACCACGCCCAGGGTTTCGCGCTTGCCCAGTGGCACTCGCACGAGCGTTCCGGACGCGAGTAGCGACTCACTTCTATAGCTCAGCACCGATCCCAGGCTGGCATGGGCCGGGGTCTGGACCAGGACACACAACCAGTGGCTCATGGACAAGGACGGGCTGGTATGTGGTGGCGGATGGGACAAGGAACCACTTGAACGAATGTATTGATGTTGACTTGCGAAAGTAGGGCTAAGTGCTTGATTTGAAAAGACTTTGCATCGAACTCAGTGTTTCTGTGGATAACTTTGTTGATATCCTGTCCCGGCTGGCTGCCAGGCCTTGAAAATCAAGGCTTTGGCTGGAATGCCCGGAAAAAAAGCAAAGTTTGAATTCCTTATAAATCAACAACTTACAAGCGCTATTGGTTTCATAGCGCGGATTGTTCAAACGGTCGGTGGCTTAGAGGCGGGTTCCCTGTTTTTGTGCATAACTGCTACATCCCGCTTCAAATCCGGGTCGAAAAAGTGGTATGGAATCAGGCCCGCAATTGCCGGGAGTGGCTGTGTACCGCGTCCACCAGTGCTGCCACGTGCTCGGGCGGTGTGTATTGGCTGATGCCGTGGCCCAGGTTGAAGATATGTGTGGGGCCGGTGCCTGTGCCCTGGTAGGGCGTGCCAAAGCTGTCCAGCACGCGCGCCACCTCGGCCGCAATCTGTGGTGCACCGGCGAATAACACATTGGGGTCGATATTGCCTTGCAAGGCCTTGCCCGGACCGCTCACACCTGGCGCATATTCCGCGCCACCGATCTGTGCACGGGCCTTGCCCAGGTTGACGGTCCAGTCCAGGCCCAGCACCTCGCAGTCCAGTGCCGCCATCTCCTGCAGCCACAGGCCGCCACCCTTGGTGAAGACGATGCGTGGGATGCGGATGGTGTCGCCGGCGGCATCGGTATGGGTTGTCTTGAGCTGGGCCAACACGCGGGCCGTGTAGGCCAGGCTGAACTGCTGGAACGCGCCATCGGCCAGCACGCCGCCCCAGCTGTCAAAAATCATCACGGCCTGAGCCCCGGCGTCAATCTGTGCGTTCAGGTAGGCGGCCACGGAGTCGGCGTTGATGGCCAGCATGCGGTGCATCAAGTCCGGGCGGTTGTACAGCATGGTCTTGACCAGGCGGTAATCGTCCGAACCTGCGCCTTCGACCATGTAGCAGGCCAGCGTCCATGGGCTGCCCGAAAAACCGATCAGCGGCACGCGGCTTTTGCCATCGGCTTGGGTCAGCGCCTTGCGGATGGAGCTGACGGCGTCAAACACGTAACGCAGCTTGTCCATATCGGGGACGGCCAGTTGGGCCACGGCAGCTTCGTCACGCACCGGTGACGCAAAACGTGGTCCCTCGCCCTGCGCAAACGAGAGGCCCAGGCCCATGGCATCGGGGATGGTCAGGATGTCGCTGAACAGAATCGCGGCGTCCAATGGGTAACGGTCCAGCGGTTGCAGCGTGACTTCGGTGGCGTAATCGCGGTTGGTCGCCAGGCCCATGAAGCTGCCGGCCTTGGCGCGGGTGGCCACATACTCCGGCAGGTAACGACCGGCCTGGCGCATCAGCCAGACGGGTGTGTGGGTCGTTGCCTGGCGCAGGCAGGCTTGTAGGAAAGTGGGGTTTTGGTGGGAGGAAAAGGTCGTGTCGGTCATGGGTTGATTGTCGCAGGACTCCCCATCAGTCCTCGGCGGGCGGCTCGCTCCTGCTTGGTTTTAACAACCCACTCCCCCAGCCCCTCGCCCCGCCGGGCGAGGGGAGCTTTTTCAACAGCCGATTTGGTGGCTGCGCGCCGAATGCGGGGCTATGGCAGTGAGGCTGCGATACGGGTTTTTACTCTCAGGTTTCTTGCCTGCGGTCGTAGAGACCTCGTGCTGCGCTGGCGCGGAGCCGGCTGGCACGCTAGCGGCCAGCGTTGGCATACCCACGCCTGGCCGTTGACTACGACCGCCACGCTAGGAATCCGGGAACAACCAGCACACTCCGCGACGCAGCGCGCTTAGCAATGCATTCGGAGCGCAAAAACAAAATCGGCTGTTAAAGGCTCCCCTCGCCCGGCGGGGCGAGGGGCTGGGGGAGTGGGTTGTTAAAACCACGGTCTGGTGGAACAGGAAGAGCAGGCAAAAAAGCAACTACAGACGCCGCCTATGCTCAACCATCAAACACCGATCCTGCACCACCCGCAACCCAGCCGCGCGAGCCTTCAGGGCAGCAACGCCATGCACCACCCCCATCTGCAACCAGACAGCTTGCGCCCCAATGGCAATGGCCTCATCCACCACCGGCGGCACATCGGCACTGTTGCGGAAGACGTTGACCAGCTCAATGCGTTGCTGCCGCGCCGCCTCGGTTAGGCTGGGATAAGCCGTTTCGCCCAGGATCTGGTCGGCGTTGGGGTTGATGGGAACAATGCGCCAACCCTGGGCCTGCATGTAGCGCGACACCGCATAACTGTCACGGTGCGGCTTGGGTGATAGGCCTACGACCGCCACGGTGCGGCAGTGTTCCAGGATATAGGCCATGTCGTCGGCCTGCGTGGCGGCGGTGAAAGTGGCGCTCACGTGTGCCCCCTACAGCGTCGCCAATGCCGAGCGCAAGGCCTGCGCATCCAGGATTTCCGAGAACACCACCGGAGCCTTACCGGCCTGGTGCAGCACATAAACCGGCACGCCGCTGCGTCCCAGCGCTTCCAGCGCCAGCGTGATGGCGGGGTCGCGGCGCGTCCAGTCGGCGCGCAGCAGTGTCACGTTGCGCGCACGCATGTCGGCCAGCACCGCGGCGCTGCCCAGCGTGGTTTTCTTGTTGTACTGGCAGGTGATGCACCACGCCGCTGTGAAGTCGACAAACACCGGCCGGCCGGCCGCCAGTTCAGCCTCCACCTTGCCCGGCGCCCAGGCCTGCCAGGTGGCAACTGCCGCAGCGTCTCCTGCCGATGCCGCAGACAGAGACGTGCTTCCAGCCTCCTCCCTTAGAACCAATGGGCCGATAGCCCCCGTCAAACCTGCCAATGCCGCTACTGAAAGCGTAGCAAATACGGTGCGGCTGCGGCCCCTTAAACTGAGCGACCAGACCAGCAGGCTCAGGGTCAGCAGCAGCGCCAGCAGCGCGCCAGCACCATCCACGCCACTCAGATGGCCCAGCACCCAGACCAGCCAGACGACGGTGGCCAGCATCGGGAAGGCCATGAAGCGGCGCAGTGTGTTCATCCAGGCGCCGGGACGGGGCAGCCAGTTGCCCACTCCCGGTATCCAGGCTGCCACCAGAAAAGGCAGCGCCAAGCCAAGGCCCAGGGCGGCAAAAATACCCAGGGCCTGAAAGGCGGGCAGGCTGATGGCATAACCCAGCGACGCACCCATGAAGGGTGCCGTGCACGGCGAGGCAATGGCCACCGCCAGAATGCCAGAGAGGAAAGCGTCGCCCACCGGATGGCGTGCCTGCATGCAGGCAACACGCTGGGGCAGCACACTGCCGACTTCAAACATACCGGCCAGGTTCAGCCCCAGCAGCGTGAACAGCGTCGCCAGCACGGCCAGCACGATGGGGGATTGCAGTTGAAAGCCCCAGCCCAGTTGCTCACCGCTGGCGCGCAGGCCCAGCATCAAACCGCCTAGTGCCATAAACGACAGCACCACACCCAGCGTATAAGCCAGGCCCTGGGCGCGGTGTGAGGCGCGGCTGTGTCCGCTGTGGCTGGCAAAACTCAGCACCTTGATGGCCAACACCGGCAGCACGCAGGGCATCAGGTTCAGGATCAGGCCGCCGAGCAGCGCCGCCATCAGCGCCATGCCCCACATGCCCCAACCACCGCCGGCATCGGCAATGGGTCGGCCGCCGCTGGCAAGGCTTGGCGCCACAGTGGCACCGATATTCACAGCCGCTGCCGAAACGCCCGCGGGTGTGGCCTGCGCCCCCATTGCCGGCCAAGTGCCGCTGATGCTAGCCACGGTGCGCAGGCTGTCTGCTCCCAAAGCCAATACCACCGGCAGATCGGCGGGTGCGGACTCACGCTGTACCGACAAGGGGAAACGCCCGGTCCAGACACCATTGCTCCACACCTGCGTGGGCTGGGCACCGACGGCAGGTGCGCTGCTGGCGACGGCATCGCCGGCTTGCGGTCCACTGACGGGCTCCACGATGTTCAAGGTTTCCGGAAAGGCCTGCAGTGCACGACCGTTCCAACTGGCCGGCAGGCCGCTGACGGTCAGCACCAGTGCGTCGCCAGACAGTTTTGCCTGGGCGGTACCGGTCAGCGCCACGGGGCTGGCTACGCGAGCGGCTTCAAAATCGCTGCCACGCGAAGCCGTGGAGCCCCGGGTGGGCAGGCGCAGCACAAAGTTGCCTTCCTGTGGAATGCACTCCTGGCGGCACACCAGCCAGGTCGCACTCAGGTTGACTTCCAATACGCCATTGGCTGGGGCCTTGAAATCCTTGCCCACGGTCAGCGGTACCGGCAGCAGCACCGTGTCTTCATATCCATAGTTGGCCAGGCTGCCAATGGGAATGCGCCGCGGTGTGGGCCAGGCGATGTCACCAGCGGTCACACCCGCGGGCAGTGTCCACTGCAGCGTCGTGGGCAAGCCGGAATCACCGGGGTTTTTCCAGTAGGTATGCCAATGGGGCTGGTGCTTGAGTTGCAGGCCCACCCATACCGTCTTGCCGGGGTCCACGCCATCCGGCGCATGGGCCAGCAGTTCGGCGCGCACCTGCTCGGTCTGCACAATGGCCGACGCGGCGCCGGCTTGGGTCGAGCCTCTTTGAAGAATCTGGGCGCTAGCCCCCGTAAATATTGCACATGCAGCTATAAAAAATATAGCAATCCGTAGGCTGCTGGAGGGCTGACGGGGGGAGTGTGTGCCGAGCGACAGGGGTGTGGATGCGTGGGTCATTGCAAATTGGGAGCTTGTGGCAGCCTAAAAGTTCCGCTCCGGCGCGGTACGCCGCGGGCATTTCCCCATTGTGGCATTGGGAATGGTGGGGGCAGCGACCCGCGCAGCGGTGGAGTGTGGGGCTCTATTCACTAAACACGGGCGGCAGCTTCTTGGGCGCCTTGATGCGCAACTGCTTGTTGACATTCTCCTGGCCAAACACCACCTCGACATCGGAGACGGCCACGCCAAACTGCGGCGCCAGAAAGCGAACCATGTAGTCGGTTGCCTTGCCATCCTTGGGCGCGGCAGTGACGCTGACCTTGAGCTGTGTGCCCTTGGGTTTGCCGATGGCGTCCTTGCTGGCAGAGGGCTTGCCCAGTATGTTGACGATCAATGTGTCGCCGTCCCATGCAAAAAACGAGTCTCCGGTGGTATTGCGGGGGCGTTTTGCAGGCATGCGGCCATGATACCGCCCGGGTTTGTCGCTTGAGCGCGTTACCATGTCTGCTACCCGATGCAAGCAAGTTTCTTGACCGAACCATGACCGACGCCTCTTCAACACCGGCAGCGCAAAGCCCGGCCCCCTCCCGCTATTGGGCGGATTGGAGCACGCGCGACTTCTCCCTGTGCCAGGCCAGCGGCACGCTGGACCAGATCATTGCCGTGTTGCCAGTTGCCGCCACCGAGCAGCACGGGCCGCATTTGCCACTCAAAGTGGACAGCGCCCTGGTGGA
Source organism: Pseudomonadota bacterium (assembly GCA_040384785.1). Lineage (GTDB taxonomy): Bacteria > Pseudomonadota > Gammaproteobacteria > Burkholderiales > Burkholderiaceae_C > Allorhodoferax. Next base: position 44,535 of record JAZKIR010000043.1, on the reverse strand, counting down.
CGGTGTCATCGCTGCCGCGCTGCCGCACCTGGACGCTGAAGTCCTGGCGCTGTTTCTGCCTACGCAGGCGGTGGGCCTGAGTCCGGAGCATGCGCGGTTTCCCGGCACGCTGACGTTGAAGGCGGAAACCACGATACGGCTGTGGACCGATATCGCCGAAAGTGTGGCGGCCACGGGCGTCAAGAAGCTGGTGCTGCTCAACTCCCATGGCGGCCAGGTCGGCGTGATGGACATCGTGGCAAGGGATCTGCGTGCCCGTCTGGGCATGCTGGTCTATAGCGTCAACTGGTTTGGCCTGCCCCTGCTGGGGCCGCAGGGTGAAGATGTCAACGCGCTGTTCAGCGCGCATGAGCACCGCTTTGGCATCCACGCCGGCGACATCGAAACCTCGATGATGCTGGCGCTGGCGCCCGAGCTGGTGAACATGGCGCAGGCGCAAAACTTTGCCTCCACCTCCGAAGACCGTGCGGCGCAGTTCACCATTCTGGGCAACGGCAAAAGCGCCAAGCTGGGCTGGCAAATGCAGGACTACAACACACACGGCGCCGTCGGCAATGCGGCCAATGCCAGCGCCGACAAGGGGCGTAGCGTGCTGGACGCGGCGGGCCGCGCGCTGGCGCGCTTGCTCGCCGAGCTGCACCAGTTGCCGCTGAGCATGCTCACGGATCGCGTGGGCTAGCGGGTTCGCCACGCCTGGCCCTTCATGCTTCATTTGCCCTAGCAATCCTGCCATGCGCACGGCCATCAGCAAACTTGCCCTGAATCGCATGGACAGTCTGGTGGAGTGGTTTATTCCGCGCCCGTCGGAGCTGGACGGGCACACGCTCAGCGCGAGCCGGATGTTTGTTTACATCTGCCTGATCAACTCAGTGTTCTCCCTGCTCTACGTGTTCACCTCGCTGGTCATTGGCTTTGCCGTGGGTGCGGTCCTGATGTCTATTGGCATCGTGTTTTTGTTCACCGCGCTGTTTTACTACCGCGCTAGTGGCAAGCTGCGCCTGTGCGTCAACTGGTATATGGCCAATTGCGCCTTTGTTGCGGTGATGGGCTGCAGTTTTTTTTCCGGCGGCCTGCAGTCTCCGGTCTTGCCCTGGTTCACATTGATTCCGGTGGCGGCCGTGCTGTTGTTGGGCTATGGCACGGACGCTCTGGCCTGGTTTCTGGTGTGCCTGGCCATTTCCGTGTCCTACGGTGCGGCCAGCCTGTTGGGCTACCAGTTTCCGCAGCTCTACCAGTTGGAGTACGCAACTGCCTTCAACATGGTCTGTACCGGTGGCCTGGTGTCGGTGCTGTTTCTGTTTGCGCTGACCTTTGACCACATCAGTAGCGGCGCCGTGCAGGAAGTGCTGGACAGCCGCAAGGAACTGGAGCACCTGGCCCGCATGCAGGAACGCATGGCCGAGCGCGGGCGCATCCTGCGCAATATGCACGACGGTGTGGGCTCCCACATCAGCTCGGCCATGCGCCAGTTGCAGGCCGATGGCGACATCCGCGAGATCGCCGCCCGCGACGAAGTGCTGCAGACGCTGCGCGATGGCTTGGACCAACTCAAACTGTCCATCGACGCCATCCATCTGGCGCCGGGTGATGTGACCGCCTTGCTGGCCAATATGCGTTACCGCCTGGGACCCCGGTTTGCCGGCATGGGCATTGACTTGCAATGGGATGTGGATTTGTTGCCCGTGTGCAAAAAGCTGGACGCCAGTGCGATGACCGAGTTGCAGTTCATGCTGTTTGAGGCCTTGTCCAACGTGTTGCAGCATGCCAAGGCCCAGGTGCTCCGCGTCGAAGGCCATGCCAGGGTCAGCGATCCCCGCGCTCCAATGGACGGCGGTACCACGGCGGTAGACCAGATTTTTGTGCGCCTGGTCGACGATGGTTGTGGATTCGACCCGGCAGTAGCGTCGCGCAATGGTCTGGCCAGCATGCGGGAGCGTGCGCTGGCCATTGGCGCACAACTGCAAATCAGCAGCGCACCTGGTAGGACGGTTGTCCAAATCCAACTCAGTGTGTAGGCACTCGGCGGCTTAGCGTGGGGGCGCACAAATCCGCGCCGGGCCGCCCCAAGCGGATTTAGCCCCCTCGGGGGGCAACGACCCGCGCAGCGGTGGAGCGTGGGGGCAACATCATTGCGTTTCTAGTACCAGGCGTATGCCCACCAGTGTGTAGCGTGTTTGTGGCGAGTTCCAGTTGCGGTAGCTGGAGCGCAGGTACAGCGGCCAGCTGTGCCAGGAGCCACCGCGGCGAACATAGACCGAACCACTGCTGGGACCCTGTGGATCATCGACTGGGGACTGGGCGTAGTAGTTCTCGTCGTGCAGGTCGCTGGTCCATTCCCATGCGTTGCCGTGCATGTCGTACAAACCAAAGGCATTGGGCGCAAAGTGCGCAACCGGGGCGGTGAACGCATAGCCATCATGGCCCTGCAGCGCATGGGCAGCAAAGGCGGGCCACAGTGGACGGGCCGCGGCATCGAAAGTGTTGGCAACCTGAGTCAAGCCTTCGGGATCGTCGCCATGTTGGTAGCGGGTGCGTGTGCCAGCGCGGGCGGCGTATTCCCATTCAGCTTCGGTCGGTAGGCGGTAGCTGCGACCTTCGGTCTGGCTCAGCCAGCGCGCCAGTGCCTGGGCGTCGCTCCAGGTCACGTTGACCACCGGGTGTTCATCGGTTTGCGCGAAGCCGGGGTCGCGCCAACTGTAGCGCGGGTTGCGGCCCTCAAACTGCTCGCCGCGCGCGCCCCTGTTCGGCACGTAGTGGGCGTTGTAGCCATAACCACCGGTGCCATCGGCAATCGACTCGGGCACATAACCCGACGCTGCCAGAAATTTGCGGAACTGCCCCACCGTGACCTCGGTGCGGCCCAGGTAAAAGTCTTTGGTGATGCGCACGCGGTGCACCGGCGCCTCGTCGCTGAGGTCCTCCAGTCGCCGGCGCTCCATCAATGGGTAAGCCTGCTGCAGGCTGGCGATAGGTTCGTCACTGCCCATCATGAATTCGCCCGCGGGAATGCGCACCAGCGCCATGCCTATGGTGTTGACTTGCTCGGTTCGCTTCGAGGTTTGGGGTGATTGCGCAGTCTGCGCGTGAAGACCTGCGCAAGCGCCGGCCAATAAAAAACTCAGGAGTAGGTGATCCATGGTGCATATTCTGCACCGTCCAGGTGGGCCAAGGAGTTGAAGGACAACAACAGATGGCGTTTGGGCGTGAATAAAAATTCGGTCACGGCGCTGTTGCGAATCTGCATGTTCAGCTCGATCGTTTTTTCCGGCACGGTGCCCAGAATGTGACCAATCGCCGTCGAGATCGGTCCACCGCTGCTGACGATCAGCACGTCGCCGGTGTGCTGCTTGCGCACATGGTCCAGTGCGCTGGTCACGCCGTGCACAAAATCGTCGTAGCTGGGCATGCCCTTGGGGCTCAGCACACCGTTCATCCATTGCGTGAGGCCATCGCGCAGCAAGCGAAAGTGCAGCTTGTACGACTCCGGTGTATCCGGCGGCGCCAGCGGGCCGGGGTGGATGGCGGCTATCACCGCGTCTGCGTGGTATTCGTTCAGGCCCGGCCACAGCATGGGTTGTATGTTCAGGCCCGCACCCTGCGCGATACCGGCATAGGTCTGGGCATGGCGCTTGAGTGTGCCGGTCAACACCGCGTCAAATTGCACATTCCTGGACGCAAAATATTCGCCAAGCCGCACACTTTGTCGGTGCCCGAGTTCGCTGAGCAAGTCGTAATCTGCAGCGCCAAATGAGGCCTGCCCGTGTCGTACCAGATAGAGTTTTCCCATGGGAGGAATCTAAGGCACAGCGTGTGGTTCTATTTGTCATTGGGGCGACAGTAGCCCGGCTTTTTGCGTCCCCGACAGGACTTGTGCACGCGCAGTCTTGAGTGCTGCGCAGGCTGGGCTGTTCAGGGGGTGTGGATCTCGACCAGACCCTTGGGTGTTTGCAGGTGGGCCGTCAGGCGCGCGGGACCATCGGACACCGGGACGGCGCAGAGTCCCAGGGTTTGGTAGGCGCTGCGCAACGCGGCTGCTTGTGGGTGCCGCACCTGCAGGCGGTGCAGCACCACGCCGCTGTCGGGCATGGCGTCGGTGGGATGGGTGTCGCCCCATTGGATCAGCGTGGGCAGGCAGCCATCGAACAGGCGCTGGCCGTCGGTGCGCACCGTGATCTGCCACTGCAGCAAGCCGGCTGCGGTCTGGCGCGCCGCTTGCACCACCGCGCCACGGTCTATGCCCTGTGTGGCCAGCGCATCCACCGCAGTGCGTATGTCGGCTACACCGGCGACAAAGTGCGTCAGTGTCGGACCGTGCTGCGCCACATGCGCCCGCAGCGCCGAGTCGTCCATGTCAAACCAGCGTCTAGCCCTCGTGGGTATTGAAGGTACTGCTATTGGGTTGATAGCAATAATTTCAAAATAGGCGGTGCTGAAATCCGGCGTCGCAATCTTCAGCAGGCGGTTGTGCGTGCCCATCAACGGGTGTTCGCCACCGGGGCCGGGCGTCACGCCCAGCGTGGCTTCGCACCACGCCACGCCTTGCTCCAGGCTGCTGGCCATCACGACCAGATGGTCGACGACTGCAGCAGAACCGGTATGGGGTGGTAGTGGAGTCACAGCAGCACGCTGCCAGAAATGCAGGTCACGGCGTCGCCGCCAACCCAGACTTGGCCACCTGCGTCCTGGTGGATGTGGACGCGGCCCTGCACGCCGATGCAGGTGCCTTGCGCCGCGGTGTAGTGTTGTGGTGTGTGGCCTTCGGCGATCAGCCATTGCGCCAGGCTGGCGTTGAAGCTGCCGGTGACTGGGTCCTCGCCCATGCCATTGCCGCGGTCAAAAAAGAAGCGTACCTCGACGCTGGGCTCGTCATCCATGCCGTGGGCGGCAGGTGTTGCACGGGCGTTGCCACCAAAGGCGCGGGCCTCGCGGTTGGAGCGGATGATCAAACCCGAAGCGCTGGGCGCGGCTTGCACCGCCGCCACGCCGACGCCGGTGACGCCGGCGCTGCGCATGGCCGGGCGCAGCGCTGCAAAGTCAGGTACCAGGTCCAGCACCGTCTGCTGGCTGTCCAGCAGCAGGCCGAAGTGGCTGGGGCCGTTCTTCAAATGCTGGCTTGCCATGACTTTGGACAGCGGTATGCCCAGACCGTTGGACAGCGCCTGGACCAGTTCTGCGCTGGCATCCTGCCGGCGCAGCGCGGGGGCCGCAAATGCGGAGCGCCCCGTGGCGCGGCTGATCTTGACCAAGCCCACCTGGCATTGCTGCACCACTACATCTGCGTCCTTGGGCACGCCACCATTTTCCAGCCACGCGTGGCAACTACCCAGCGTGGGGTGGCCCGCAAACGGCATTTCATAAGCCGTGGTGAAGATGCGCACCTGGTAGTCGGCACCCTGGGCCGCAGCCTCGGGTGACGGTGGCAGCACAAAGGTGGTCTCCGACAAATTGGTCCAGCGCGCGAAATGCTGCATGTCCTCGGTGCTGAGGTCTGCCGCGTCCAACACCACGGCCAAGGGGTTGCCCAGATAGGCCTGGTCGGTAAACACGTCGACTTGTTTGAAGGGGCGTTGCTTCATGGTTTGCTTTTTCGGTTACGCAGTGTGCGAATGTCGGGGCAACAGATCGAGCGCCGCCAAGCCGGCCCAAGCAATCGAGCGGCGGCGCTTACCCCAGCGCTGCTGCGGGCGTGCCGCTGGAGCGTTGGAGCCAACATCAGCTCAACGCTATATCCAGCACACCGCGGCCGGCTGGGCGCTGCAGTAACTGGCCAAACCAGCGTTGCACATGCGGGTAGGTTTGCAGTTCCTGGCGTTGCACGCCACAGGCTTCGAACTGCGCGCTGCGCAGGCCCCACCAGCGGTGCATCTCGCAACCCATGGGGATATCGGCCATGCCGAAGGTCTCGCCGCCCAGGTAGGCATGTGTTTCCAGATGTGTGTTCAGCAGGGTCAACAACGGTTCGGTGGCGGCCACCGACTGCTGAATCAACTCGGCATTGCGTGCCTCGGGCGCGGTGCGGACCAGTTGTAAAAAGGCCGGACCACCGGCGCGGTTGAACGTGGTTTGCTGCCAGTCCATCCAGCGCTCGGCGTCAAAGCGCTGCTGCAGGTCGTTGGGGTACAGGTTTTTGTCCGCCCCGTAGCGTGCGCACAGGTAACGCACGATGACATTGGATTCCCACAGCACACAGTCGCCGTCTTCCAGCAGCGGTACCAGGCCGTTCGGATTCTTGCGCTGGTACTCGGCCGTGGTGGTGACGCCATACGCGGCGCCGGCATCGGTGCGCTGAAAGTCCAGGCCCAGCTCCTGCGCGGCCCAGACGGCTTTGCGCACGTTCAGCGAGCTGATGCGCCCCCACAGATGGACGATGTGTTGTTCCATTTTCTAGGCTTTTCGGTGTTCCCGGATGGCGGCAGCCAGCGCGGCAACGCCGGTGCGGATTTCATCCACATTCGGTGTCACAAACGACAGGCGCATGGTGCGTGGGTCCGCATGGTCGTTGTAAAACGCGGCACCCGGCACAAAGGCAACGCCCTTGTCCACGGCCTTGGGCAGCAGCTCCTGTGCGTTCATGCCCTCGGGCAGGCGCGCCCACAGGAACATGCCGCCGACGGGGGTGTTCCATGTCACGTCGCTGGGCATATCCTTGGTCAGGGCCGTCAGCATGGCGTCGCGTTGCGACTTGTACAACGCGCGGATGGTGGGGATATGGTGGTCCAGGAACCCGTCTTTCATGACCTCGGCAATCATGCGCTGGTTGAAGCCCGGGCTGTGTAAATCGGCAGCCTGTTTGGCCTGCAGCAGCTTGGAGTAAATGCCTTTGGGCGCGACGATAAAGCCCAGGCGCAAACCCGGTGCCAGCACCTTGGAGAACGAGCCCAGGTAGATGCAGCCTTCGGGGTTGCGCGCGGTCAGTGGTGCGGGCGGCTCCGCGTCAAACCACAGGTCGCCGTACGGGTTGTCTTCGATCAGCGGCAGGCCCAGCTCGGCCGCCTTGGCCACCAACGCGGCGCGGCGCGCCTCGCTCATGGTGCGGCCGGTGGGATTTTGGAAGTTGGGCAACACGTACAGGAAACGCGCCTTGTTGGAACCCGTGCCGACCTTGCTGGCCAGATCGGCAATGTCCACACCTTCGTCGTCGCTGGCCACGCTGACCACTTCCGGTTCCATGGGTGTGAAGGCCTGCAGCGCACCCAAATAGGTGGGTGTTTCCACCAGCACGCGGCTGTCGGCGTCGATCAGGATTTTGGCGACCAGGTCCAGGCCCTGCTGCGAGCCGGTGGTGATCAAGATTTGCGCCGGGTCCACGTCCCAGGGTAGGCGGGCTGCGACCATTTCGCGCAGCGGGCCAAAGCCTTCACTGGCGGCGTATTGCAGTGCGGCCTGGGCGTCGTTGGTCAGCACCTGGGTGCAGGCAGCCTTGAATTCGCTGACCGGGAAAGTTTTGCTGGAGGGCAGGCCGCCGGCAAAGCTGATGATGCCGGGCTTCTCGGTGACCTTGAGGATTTCACGGATCACGGAAGGGTTCATGCGCGCGGCGCGGCGGGCCATGGTCCAGGTTGGGCTGGTGGTCGGGAGGTCGTTGGGTTTCATGCTGTTATGCCTCTTGTGTGGGAATGGGTGATTTTGCTCTCGGCTCAGTGTCGGGTCACTGTGCACTCAAGTTTGTGGGGGCAAGGGATTGCGGTGTGCCGTTGTCCTCATGGTGCGGGGTACGCACAAATCGGACACCGGCACACCGCAATCCCTTGCTGAGAAAGCGTTGGTGCGCAACCAGTGGTGAATCCACTGATCGTACTCGCCGGGGTGGGTGAGGCAGAGGCCCGATTTGTGCGTACCCCGCACCATGAGGGCCTCTGCCTTGCACACCTCGGCAGGCGCGAAACAAAGGAGAGCATGTCTTCATGCCAATCCCCTTTGCGACACCGGCATTTTTTTACCAATGAACACGGTCGCAATCACGGCGAGGCCAAAGCCCACCGTCACCGCATCCAATCGCTCGCCCAATAAGGGCACGGCAAACAGCATGCTCAAAAAGGGCTGTACCAATTGGACCTGGCTGACGCGCACTGTGCCACCCATTGCCAGGCCGCGGTACCAGGCGAAGAAACCTATCCACATCGAAAACACCGCCAGATAACTGAAACCCCACCAGGCGCTGGTATTCACAGCGGCGGCGGGCCAGGCGATGGCGGCCATGGGCAGCGTGAGCGGCAGGGCTATCACCAGCGCCCAGCAGATTACGTGCTCGGCCTGCATGTGTTGCGACAGGCGGGCGCCATAACCATAACCCACGGCGGCACACAACATGGCAGCCACCAAGAGCAGATCGGCACTGTGAACCGATACGCTGCCCAGGCCGGGGCTGGCAGATTTGCCGCCATACAGCACGGCAAAACCCGCCACCAGGGCACTGCCCAGTGCGGCACACAACCAAAAACCGTTGGATGGGCGCTGGCGGTGCAGCACGGCGCCCACGGCTGCGGTGGCCAGTGGCAGCACGCCCAGGATGACGCTGGCATGCATGGCCTCCACATAACGCATGGCAATGGACGTGAACAGCGGAAAGCCGAACACCACGCCAGCGGATGTCACCGCTAGCGGCAGCCAGTCCGCGCGGCGGGGCAGGGGGGCGCGGGTCAGCAGCAGAAACACGGCGGATAACGCGGCGGCCACGGCGGCGCGTCCCATCGCGATGAAAAAGCCAGACATCTGCGGCGCGTCGGGCGTACCAACCGCCATGCGGGTCATCGGCAGCGTCACCGAGAAAATGACAATGCCCAACAGACCCAGCCACAGGCCCTGGTTGATCTGGCGTGGGGTGTATTGCTGGGTCATACGGTCAGCATCCAGAACGCGGTGACCACCAGCACCACCGCCATGGCGCGGTTGAATGCCAGCAAACGTGTGCCGGTTTCCAGCGGCCCGCGCAGCCAGTCCTGCAACAGCGAGCCCAGTGTGGCGTACAGCAGGTTGCTGGCAAAGGCGAAGACCAACATGGTTGGAAGCACCACCGCCATGCGTTGCGCCGGGTCGGAGCGCCCGGCGATCCAGCCGCCCACAATGGCCAGGGCCAACATCCAGGCCTTGATGTTGACAAACTGCAGCGCCACGCCCTGCCAGAAGCCGACCACCAGCTTGGCCGCGTCCGCCTCGCTGAGCTGGCGCGATTGGCTGAGTTTGAAGGCCATCCACAGCAGGTAGGCCACGCCGCCGATTTTGACGGCCCAGCTCAGCAGCGGCACGGCCAGCACCAGGGCACCCAGGCCCATGGCGCACACCAACAACAAGGCGCCCCAGCCCAGCGGCACCGCGCACACAAAGGGCATGGCGCGGCGCAGGCCGCCATTGGCCGCCAGCGCCGTGGACAGTGTGTTGTTGGGCCCCGGCGTGAAAGTCATCGCCATGGCCAGCACCAGTAAAGCCGTAAATTCTTGCCAAGTCATGCAACAGACTTTATAGTTGAAATCAACACACTACCAGTACAGTTTTTAGATCAATGGTTGAAACTGTATTGTTGATTGGGGCAACACAGGTAAATGCCGCTTGTGTTTGTATTTGTCCATCCCACACCCGACGAGGCTTGCCATGCTGATGAAGACCGCATCCCAATCGCTGACCGAACAGCTGTGCACACGTTTTGCCGAACGCATCCGCACCCGCTTGTTGGCGCCCGGCACCCGCCTGCCGTCGGTGCGCCAGTGTGCACAGCAGCAGGGCGTCAGCCCGTCGACGGTGGTGGCGGCCTACGACCAGTTGCTGGCCCAGGGCTTGGTGGAAGCCCGCAAAAACCGTGGCTTCTATGTGCGGGAACAGGCGGTAGCCCTCGACAGTACTGCGCAAGCTACTACTAATTTTGTAGCAGATGGCAGAGCCAAAGGCGGTTTCCAGGCGCAGCACGTGCCGGTGAATGCAACGGCGTTGATACGCGGCATGTTCCATGGCAGCACAGACAAACCGCAGCCCGGCATGGGCGTGTTTCCGCCGGACTGGCTGGAGACGACCTTCATGCCCGCCGCCGTGCGCAAGGTCACCAGCAACCGTTCATTGCAATCGTTCTCGTTGCAATACGGCGAGCCCGCTGGGGACAGTGGTCTACGGCAGTCTCTGTCGCACAAGCTGGCGGCCTACAACGTACACGCCACACCAGCGCAAATCGTCACCACCGTGGGCGCCACCCACGCGCTGGATATTGTGAGCCGTACGCTGCTGCGCGCCGGCGACTATGTGATGGTGGAAGAGCCGGGCTGGGCCATCGAGTTCGCCCGTCTGGCGGCCTTGGGCATGCGCATCCTGCCGGTGCCGCGCCGTGCCGACGGGCCGGACCTGGAGGTCATGGCGCGTTACTGTGAATTACATAGCCCGAAGCTGTTTGTCAGCGTCAGCGTGTTCCACAACCCGACTGGGTATTGCCTGTCACCGGGCAGTGCGCACCGGGTGTTGCAGTTGGCCAATACCCACAACTTCCATATCGTGGAGGACGACACCTACAGCCATATCGCGCCGGACCACGCCACGCGCCTGTGTGCGCTGGACGGCTTGCAGCGCACCATTTATGTCAGCGGGTTTGCCAAGATTCTGGCGCCGGGATGGCGCGTCGGATTCTTGGCCGCGCCGGCGTCGTTGGTGGAGGCTTTTGTCGACACCAAGTTGCTGGCCACGCTGACCACACCGGCGCTGCTGGAAAAGGCCTTGGCCTGGTGCATAGACCAGGGCCAGCTGCGCCGCCATGCCGAACGCATCCGCACCCGGCTGGACCAGGCGCGTGCGCGCAGCGTCAAGCTGGCGCTGGCCCACGGCTGCAGCTTTGCCACGCCGCCGGCCGGCCTGTTTGGCTGGGTTGAGACCGGGGTGGACACCGATGTGCTGTCACAGCGCATGCTGGACGTTGGTTATCTGCTGGCGCCCGGCGCCCTGTTCCACGCCGAACGCCAGCCCAGCACGCTGATGCGTGTGAACTTTGCGACCACGCAGGACGCGCAGTTTTGGGACACGTTTGAGCGGCTGCGGGCGGAGCAGTGAAACCTTGCCCCCGCGCTCTACCGCTGCGCGGGTCTTTGTCCCCCCTCAAGCGCTTCTTCATCCATCCTTCGCCCGCGAGTTTCTTCACCCCGGGTCGCGTATGGGGGCGCAGAGATGATGGCTTCCTACCTCCTGGTTCCTGAACTGCTTGCAGGTTCACCAACGCGCCACTGGGCCAGGGAACGGGTGCTCGGTCCGCCAGCCTGCCCACACCTGGGCGTACAACTGGCCCCAGCAATTAGCTATCAATTAAATAGCGTAATTGGCATATTCCACGAGGGCTACAGCCGAGTTCATCACAAAGACTCGTTGAATAAACCCAAATTGGGTTTAAAACCACCCTTGCGCATGACCCAAACATTGCTCCGCAGCGCGAGTCGCCGAAAAAACTAAATTTCCGAAAGCGTGTGCAGCAGCGCCCGGTTCACTTCATCGGCGGGTATCTTGTGCGCCTTGCACACGTCGCGGATCATGCGCGTGTTGCTGGACTCCAGCGCGCTGGCCACTTCCAGCCACGCAGCGTAGGGGCCGGTTTGACCGACCACGGCGGAGGCAATGCGCCCCGGCAGGGGTAGGCGGTGGATGGCCGCGCCCAGTGGCTCACCGAGCAGCAAGTCCAGTTGCGAAAAGATGCCGCACAGAAAAACCTCACGCCGCAAATCGTCCTCAATGCCGGCATCGGCCAGACGCTCCATGGTGCGCGCGCGCAGCACCATTGCAAAACGGATGGGGTCAAGATTGGGGTCACCACTGGCCTGGGGAATTTGCTCCATCAGCCAGGCGCGCAGCTTGGTGTAGCCCATGACCATCAGGCCCTGGCGCACACTGTTGACTTCGCAGCGCGCACCCAGGTGGGCCGAGTTGGCGTAGCGAAGAAAGCGGTAGACCAGCAAGGGCTCATCGCCCATGCGGTGTTCCAGGGTGTCCAGCGATTCGTCGGCTTCAATAGCCTTGACCAGGGCGCGCAACAACTGCCGCGAGGGTTGAATCTGCCGCAGCCGGTAGGCGTACAAAATTTCTTCGGCCGGCCAGCCCGCCACTGCCCAGGCGCCCTGGCGGTCCAAGGCGTGTTCCAGCAAAGCCTGGCTGGCCAGGCCTTCGTAGATACAGCCTGCCACGACGGGGCTGGTCGCCGTTTGTGGTGATCCCATGCCTGCGTCCTGGTGCTGGCGCAGCGACACGCGCAGGGCAGCCAGCGCCTCATGCGGCGTCAGTGTGCGCACCGTCTTGTGGAACAGGTTCTCCATCGCAGGGTCGGGTGCCTGACCAGCTTCGCCGCTCCACACCAATTGCAATCCCCGTGCACGGGCCTTGCGCACCTGATTTGTAAACTGCGCGTCGGACAACCAATGGTCAGGTATCTCCAGCCAAACGCCAGGCAGCGGGCTTTGGTCCAGCAGGCCACTCAACAGGGACGGTGAGCGCACGTGCAGCAGCAGCGTGGGTGCGGATTCGCTCCACAGTTCGGTGATGGCGGCAACCAGATGGCGGGCGTCGACGGCGCTGTGGCTGTCGGCGTCCACAAACAGGCGCACGCCCGAGCAGTGCCGTTTCTGGTTCCAGATCAGTTCATAACCGAGGGTGACGCTGCCGAGAACCGATGGAGTCATGGTGCTACCCGGTCGTGGACGCCAACCTCAACTGATGTAGTTGAACAGCGATAGCTTCTGAACCTGCGCATACGACTGCAGGGCCGCCTGGTAGCCGGTTTGCTGGTTCTGGAAGTCGGACACACCCTTGATCATGTCCAGGTCTTCGGCGCGGGAGCGGTCGCCTTCGACCTGGATGCTGCGCTTGTCCTGGTTGGAGGAAATGCGGTCGGCGCGGTTCAACAGGTCGCCGGCCTGGCCGCGCACCGACGAAATCCGCGACATGCCGATGTCGACGTTGTTCAGCGCCTGGCCCACGGCTTGCAAGGCCGCGTTGTTGCTGGTTGCGTTGCCTATGTCGCGGATCGCATCGTCCAGCACACTGAAGACGCTGGGCCGGGGATCGATGCTCATGGTGTCGCCCACTGCGGGCGCACCGAGGATGCTCATGGACAAGCCCGGGATCACGGTCACGGCGATATTGGCTGGTGTGCCGGTGGGGTAACTTGCCGATGCGCTGAAGGGGCCGGTCACGTTGGGGTTTTCGGCAACATCGTAGGTCACCGTGGTGGTGCCCGGGACGGAGGTGGTATCCACGCCGGTGATGGTGATGGCATAGGCGGAGCCGCTGACCAAGGACGGGTTGGTCAGCAAAACGCCACCGGACCGGATTTCGTGCGGCGGTGCGGCCACATTGGTCAGCGTCACGTTGAAGACGCCATCGCGCGCCGGCAGGTTCATGAAGGCGCGATCACCATCCAGTGCAAACGGAATGGAGACCTCGTTGCTGGCCACCTGGCCTGGCAACCCTGCAAAGGTGTAGTCCTGTGGCAGCCCCTGGGGGCCGACAAAGGGCGTCAGTGCGCTGCCCAGTGCGCTGAACAAGGGCAGGCCGTTGGTGTCCTTGCGATTGGCCAGTGCGAAGATCTGATCGCGGTAGCCCTTGAGTTGGTTCGCAATCGATTGGCGCTCCAGCGTGCTGTGTGATGCGTTGCCTGCCGTTGCGGCCAGTTCCCGAAAGTTTTGCAACGCGTCGTTGACGTCGCCCAGGGTGCTTTCGGCCTGCGTAATGGCATTGCGTTGGGATTCCAGTGCGCGTTGGTCGGTTGCGATGCGTGCCAAACGCGTGGTCGCGCGTTCGGCCTGGGCGGCTGCCGTGGGGTCATCGCTGGCGCGCACCACACGTTTGCCGGCGGTCAGGTTTTCCTGCAGATTGGCCAGCGAGGACTGGCGCTGCATGATGTTGCTCAGCGCGTTGTCGTAGGCGTTGGCGGATCCAAGTCGTACAAAATTTGCCATGTTCGTGACTCCTGCTGCTGCCGTTTAACGACTCAGATTCTGAATAAGGGTGTCAAAAATATTCTGGGCAATCTGGATCATCTTGGCCGACGCCTGGTAGGCCTGCTGGTATTGCAGCAGGCTGGAGGCCTCTTCGTCCAGATTGACGCCCGCCACACCAGCCCGATCGCGTTCCACATTGGTGGCAATGGACGCGGACACCTGGGCCGCGTAGTTGGCGCTTTGTGTGCGGATGCCAATTTGCGACATCAAGCCCGCATAACCGTCGGTCATGGCCGCACCGTCAAACATGGCCACGTCGCGCAGGTTCAACATGGCACTGGCGTTACCGGCCGATAACGTGGGAAACAGATTGGTATTGACGGTCACGGTGTCGCCCACCTTGGGGGTTCCCTGCAAGGTCAAAGACCAGTCCGCCAACGGTGGTCCGGTCACCGTGGCTTCAATGGCCTGGCCCGGTGTGTAGTTGAAGACGGTGGCACCCTGGTCACTGCGGGTGTAGGTGTTGGCGCTGGTAAACGTCAGTACCACGCCCAGGGATGCAGGTGCCGGTGGGTTGCTGCGCGCACTGATGGCCACCTGTTGCAGGCTTCCCGTATTGGCCGCGGCCATGGTTGCCGCAACCGGGCTGGCCACGGCGAGTGCACGCGGCGTGGAAAACACGCTGGTGATATTGCTGGCCGAGGTGCTGTAGGGTTTGAATAAAAAGCGGTCGCCCGGATTGGCGGCGCCACCGAGCGGGTTGTGAATTTGCAGTCCATCGATTTCGGCAATCACATCCGGAGCGGCGGATGCCGATGGGGGGACCTGCGCCTGGGTAAACACGGCGCCATCCGAACGCCGGGTAATAGTGAAGGTACCGCCGTTGAATTGCATTTCGTAGTCAGATGCCACCAGTTTGGTGGTGTCGGACACGGTCAGCGTAGGTGCTGCTGCGCCTGACATGGAGCCCGTATTGAGCACGGCGGGCGCCTTGGGCTCGAACACATTGCTGGTGCCCATGACGGTCGGGCTGAACAGATTGCCGCCCACATTGCCGTCCAGATCCAGGCCCAGCTTGTGCTGGTCGTTCATCGTGGTCGTAATGGCCAGGGTCAGGCGCCCGAGCAGGTTGCGGCCTTCGTTCAAATCCGTATTCTGGAAGCGCAACAGTCCGGACACTTCGCCGCCACCGAGCATGTTTTCGTCCAGCTTCAAGGGAACTCCGGCGCGAATGACCGCGAGCTTGCTGCCGCGCGGATCACCAAAATCGTCGTTGACCAGCGTCACGGTAGACGCCACGGTGCCCAAAACCAGTTCCTGGCTACCCGCGATGTACAGGCCTACCGAGCCATCGTCTGCGTCGATCGACGTGGTTTGCACATACTGGTTCAGCTCCTTGATCAACTGGTCACGCCGATCCAGTAGATCGTTGGGGGGCTGACCGGTTCCCTGTGTCCGTGTAATCTGTTCGTTGACCGCTGCAATGCTTTGGGCCAGGCTGTTGATGGTGGTGACTTTTTGCTGGAGTTCTTGGGTCACACCGGTTTGCAGGTCGTCCAGTTGTTGGGACGCGGCGCGCATGCGTGCGGCGGTCTCGTCCACACGCGTCAGCACCACGGTGCGGGCTGTCATGTCGGTGGGCGCGTTGGCCACGTCCGAGAACGCATTGACCATGTCATTGATGGAGGCCCCCAGACCTTGCACGCCACCCGGAAAAACGCCTTCGAGTTGGCGCAGCTTGTCAACACGCGCTGCGTCGGCCGCTTGAGCAGACGACGCAAGCGTTGATTGGCGTGTCAAAAACTCGCTGAAGTTGCGCTGTATGGACTGAACCGTGACGCCCTGGCCGACATAACCACTGCTGGAAAACTGCCCCGGCACCGTGGTCAGCACTACCTTTTGCCGTGAATAGCCCGGAACATTGACGTTCGCAATGTTGTTGCCCGCGGTTTGCAAGGCGGCCTGGTTGGCCAGCAGTGCCCGGGTTCCGACGTTGAGTAAGCCCATGGTGGTTCTCGTCTACGCCTGCGCGCGCCGGATCTGCAGCGTGGTGTTGATGGCGCGGCTGAGCTTGGCGGCGTAGTCTGGGTCCGTTGCGTAGCCGGCCTTTTGCAGACCGCTGGCAAAGGATTGGGCCGATCCGGCTTGTTCCTTGACCTTGGCATAACGTGGGCTCTCGGAGATCATGCGGGCATAGTCCTTGAATGCATCAGCATACGAATCATAGGCCCGAAAGCGTGCCTTGCCTTTTTGCGCCACGCCATTGACAAATTCCGTGGTTGTCACCTCGGCTACCTTACCAGTCCAGCCGGCGCCAGCCTTGATGCCAAACAGATTGTGCGACGTGGCACCGCCTTTGTGTTTGATCTCGAATTTGCCCCAGCCGGTTTCATGGCCCGCCTGTCCCAGCATGAAGCCTGCAGGAATGCCAGTGGCCTTTTCAACCTCGTTGGCGACTTGGGAGTGTTGCTGCACAAAGTTGGATTGTGTCTCGGTGGGTGCCCGGGTGGTCTTGCTGACGGTGGAAGGAGGAGGAGTTTGTACGGCTGCTGCCAACTTGGCGGGTTTGGCCGCACGTACTGGATCCGCTGCCTGCCCGGTTGCGGTACTGGTCGCTGTTGCTGCTGTGCCCTCTTTGGGTGTGCCTGCCATTTGGCGGGTCAACTGCAGCGCAATGATGTCCGCCAGCCCGCCGGGCTGCCCGGACATTTGCACGGCAAATTGCTGGTCCAGCAAATCAGTGCCCAGGTCGCTACCGGGGCTGTCCAGCATGCCGGATTTCATCGTCGCTTCGCGCATGCTTTTCATCAGTTCACGCATGAACAGGGACTCGAATTGCTTGGCGGTTTCCTTGATGGCGGCCGGGCTGTTTTTTCCGGCTTCCATTTTCAGGTTGCCCAGCGACTGGGCGTCTGCCGCCAGCGACTGGGCGGTAGAAGAAGAGATGGATCCGTAGCCCATGTTAAATGACCTCCAGCTCCGCGTTCAATGCGCCTGCCGACTTGATGGCTTGCAGAATGGCCAGGAGGTCCTGGGGCGTCGCCCCTAGCGAGTTGAGTGCCTTGACCACGTCAGCCAACTGGGCCGCTGCGGGTAATTGAATGAGTTTGCCGGCTTCTTGCTTGATTTCGATATTGGATTTTTCTGCCACCACGGTTTGACCGCCGGTGGACAGCGCGTTGGGCTGGCTGATGATGGGCGTGGAGGAGATGCTGATGGACAGGTTGCCGTGCGCAATCGCGCAGGCGCCCAAAGACACCGCCTGGTTCAGCACGATGGACCCGGTGCGTGCATTGATGATGACTTTGGCGGCCGCGACGGAGTTTGCGACCGGCAGCTCTTCCATCTCCGCCAGGAAATTGACGCGGTCGTGGGCATTCATCGGTACCTTGACCTGAATGGTGCGGCCATCCAGAGCCTGGGCCACGCTGGGTCCGAACTTGCCGTTGATGGCGGACGCCACTTTGCGCGCGGTCTGGAAGTCGGATGCGTTCAGGCTGAGGTTGATGGTGGAGCCCTCCTGCAGGGCGGTCGGCACCACGCGTTCAACCTGGGCACCATCGGGGATGCGGCCGGCACTCAGGTGGTTGACCGTCACCTTGCTGCCACCGGCGGCTGCACCGGCGCCTGCGACGATCAGGTTACCTTGGGCCAGCGCGTAGATTTCACCGTCAGCGCCTTTGAGGGGTGCTGCGATCAGTGTGCCGCCTTTTAAAGATTTGGCGTTACCGACCGAAGATACATTGACATCCAGCAGTTGCCCTGGGCGGGCAAAGGCAGGCAGTTGGGCAGTGACCAGCACGGCGGCCACGTTTTTCATCTGCAATTGGGCCAGCGTGGTGGACGTCAGGGTGATGCCCAATTGCTGCAGGTAGTTGCTCAGGCCCTGGGTGGTGTAGGGCATTTGTGTGGTCTGGTCACCGGTGCCGTCCAGGCCAACGACCAGGCCAAAGCCGGTCAATTGGTTACTGCGCACGCCTTCGACGCTGGCGACTTCTTTGACCCGCATGGCGTAGCTGGGGCTGGTGGAGCCCAGCAGCATAGCAAGACCGGTGAGCAGGTGGACAACCAGGCGCAGGTGGCCCCATAGCCTGGGGCTAATGGTGTTCGCCAGATGGGGCCAGGGTGTCATGTGCGGAGTTGGTTAGTGGGTTGATCCGGGTGTGGATCTTTACCCCTCGGCACTATTCTGGATAACTTTAGAAAGGCTGAAAGCTTAAAAAGAACCTTGAAAGCCAGCCAACTGTCTGTGCTTCGCCCTGGGTGCCGCGTCCGCGGGACTCGACCCGCACATTGGCGACCTGGGTAGAGCTGACGATGCTGCCGGGCTGCACCAAGCGTGGGTCCACCGTGCCTGAAAAGCGCAACACGTCCACATTCTGGTTGACGCCAATTTGCTTTTCGCCGGCGACAACCAGATGGCCATTGGGCATGACCTCGATGACTGTTGCGGTGATGGAGCCGGCAAACGTGTTGGCACTTTCGGTACCACCTTTGCCCGAGAAAGCATTGTTGGTGCTGGCGCCTATGCCCAGTTTTCCCAGGGCGTCCAAGTTGTTGAAAGGTAGCGCGGTGACGGCGGAATCAATCGAACTGGCCCGGTTGACCGTGGACGTAGACTTCTGGCTGGCGGTCACGTTTTCAACGATCTGGATGGTCACGGTGTCGCCGATGGCGCGTGCCCTGCGGTCTTCGAAGGCGGGACGGTAACCGGCGGACTGGAACAGGCTGCCCGTGGCGGGCCTGCTGGCCACAGGCACGACCATTGGCGCGGGGCTGACCTTGGGTTCGGCAAAGTCCACCACGACCTTTTGTGGAATTTGTTGGCAGGCGCTGCACAGGGTGGCCGCAGCCAGCAGCAACGTTGCGTTTCGCATGCTGCCGAATTTCTGTACGGGCTTGGTTGGTGTGCGCATACGCTACCTCACAGTTGACCGAGCTTTTGCAGCATCTGGTCGGATGTCTGGATGGCTTTGGAATTCATTTCGTAAGCGCGTTGTGTCTGGATCATCGTGACCAGTTCCTGCACCACGTTGACGTTGGAGGTTTCAACAAACCCCTGCATCAGAGCGCCCAGTCCATTGGCGCCAGCGGTGCCGACATTGGGCTGTCCGGATGCGGCACTTTCTGCATAAATGTTCTGCCCTTTGGGTTCCAGTCCAGCCGGGTTCACAAAATTCGCCAATGTGATGGTGCCAATGGCGCTGGGCGCAGTGGAGCCGGGAATTGTTGCCGAGACCGCGCCATCGTTGGAAATCGTGACCGCGGTGGCATTGGCCGGAACCGTGATGCTGCCTGCCAGTGGCAACCCGCCGGAATTGACCAGGCGTCCCTGGTTGTCGATCTGGAAGGCGCCATCGCGGGTGTAGCCAATCGTGCCATCTGGCATGGTTAGTTGGAGAAAACCGTTGCCTTGGACGGCCACATCCAGGTTGTTGCTGGTTTGTTGCAGATTGCCCTGGGCGAAGCTGCGGCTGGTGGCGACGGCGCGAACGCCCAGGCCCACCTGCAAGCCGGTTGGCAATGTGGATTGCTCGGACGTGCTGGACCCCACTTGGCGCAGGTTCTGGTACATCAGGTCTTCAAAAACCGCATGCGATTTCTTGAACCCATTGGTCGAGACATTGGCCAAGTTGTTGGAGATGACATCCAGCTGCATTTGCTGGGCTTCCATGCCGGTCTTGGATATCCAGAGGGAGTTGATCATGGCAGTTTCCTAGTGTGTGCTGGATGGCGTTACCGCAGCATTAGCCCTGAAGGCCCAGTAGCTGACCGGCCGAGCGGTCGTTGGATTCGGCGGTTTGCAAAAGACGCATCTGGGTTTCAAACTGGCGAGCGGTTTGGATCATGCCCACCATGGTTTCGATGGGGTTGACGTTGGAGCCTTCCAGCACACCGGTCTGTAGTTTGGCGGTTTCATCATTGGGCAGTGGTTCGCCAGAGTTCGCCCTGAACAAACCGTCGGACCCGCGCCTCAAGGGATCTTCTCCATTGGGGGTGACCATCTTCAGGCGGCCAATGCTGTTGGCGGGCTGAATACCAACTTTGGCGGAGACTGTGCCGTCGTTGCCAATTGACAGCGTCGCGCCGGCTGGCGCCGTCATCGGGGCGCCACCGTTGGACAAGATGGGCAAACCCGCACCGGACACCACGGTTCCATCCGTGGAGACTTCCAAGTGGCCGTTGCGGGTGTAGGCCTCGGTTCCGTCCAGCGCCTGCACGGCAAACCAGGCGTTGCCGTTGGCCATGACGTCCAGGCTGCGGTCGGTTCTTTGGGCGGGTCCTGGCCGCTCCAGGTGACCGGCGGTGGCCTCCACGGCAAAAACCCGAGTCGTCGCACCTTCACCCTGCAAGGGTACTGCGCGGTAGGTCGACAGCTCTGCCCGAAATCCGTTGGTGGAGGCGTTTGCCAGGTTGTTCGACAGGACAGCCTGGCGACTTGCGGCCGCGTTGGCGCCCGACATCGCGGTGTAAATGAGGCGGTCCATGGTGCAGTGGCTCCTTTAGGCGGTGTTTAACGCAGATTGACCAGCGTTTGCAGAATCGTGTCCTGGGTTTTGATGGTTTGCGCATTGGCCTGGTAGTCGCGTTGGGCTGTCATCATCGCGACCAATTCACCGGTCAGGTCAACGTTTGACGATTCAAGCGCACCGGAGTTTGTGACGCCGAAGTTGCCTTGGCCGGGCGATCCCTGGATGGGCTGGCCCGACGTATTGGTCTCCACCCAGTTACCCTGGCCCACCGGTTTCAGGCCCTGAACGTTGCGAAAGTCAGCTAGCGCAATTTTTCCGGTAGCCTGGCTTTGGCCATTGGAGTAGCGGGTTGTGATGATGCCTTGTTCGCTGATGGAAAGTCCGGTCAATGTTCCTGCGGTGTACCCATCCTGTGTCAGATCGGTGACAGCGAATGCAGTGCCATACTGGGTGGCACTGCTCATGTCCAGTTGCGCAACGAATGTACCGATGTTGGTGTTTGTCGACGTCAGGGTGAGGGGGACAGTCCCAACTGGGGCTGTTATGTTGCCCGAGGTGTCAAATGTCAGCTGGGTAACAAGGGTGCCAGGTGTCGGTACACCGGCGGGGTCACCGTCGTAAACGTCCCAGGCGTCCGTCGCAGTCTTGATGAAGTACATCTTGATGGGGACCGGCACGCCTTGCGAATCGTAGCCATTCATCGTCGTGCCGTAGGTGGTGTAGGGGGTAGGCGGCACGGCGGTGGCGGCGACCACCGCACGGGCGTCCAGATTAAAAGTCGCGCTGATCTCGGTAGTCACGTTGGCCGGGATCGGAGCACCGGCCGGAATGACCAAGGGGCTGATGGATGTACTGGTCGTGTTGCCGGCCGTGTCGGTGGCAAATCCCATGACGTTGGCGCCGGAGTTAGTGATCAGGTTGCCCTGTGCATCCAATTTGAACTGGCCGTCGCGTGTGTAAGCAGCGCTACCGTCCTTTAACGTCAGTTCAAAAAAACCACCACCATTGATGGCCACGTCCAGGTTGTTGCCCGTGATATTGATCGTGCCTTGCGAAAACTGTTGTGAGACAGTTGACACCTCCACACCAATGCCGCCACCAGCACCGCCACCGCCACTGGGGCCAATAGCGGAGGCGACCACCGCTGCAAATTCCGCGCGAGAGGACTTGGCGCCTGCGGTGTTGGAGTTGGCAATATTGTTGCCAATCACGTCGAGGTTCTTGGCGGATGCATTTAAGCCAGAGAGGCCGGTTTGAAAGCTCATGGTGATGTCCTCGGAGGTAGCGTGGGCTGCAAAAATAATGGGTTGATTTGAATCACAAAACTGCCAGGATGTCGTCATAGAAGACCGGGTCGCGGCCTTTGAGCTCTATGCCCTTGTTGCCAATCGACAGCACCGTGTCGGATGCCAAATCGGTTGTTGGCACGCTCTTTCCACCGCTGGTGGCTGTAACCTTGTACGTGGGGCTGCCGGTTCCGGTGTAGCTGGATGCGTCCCATTCGAAAGCGTGGCGACCGGCAGACACCGCACCCATATTGACGGTCCCCAGTGTCTGGCCGCCTGGCGACAGTATCGTCACCGTCACGTTGTCGGCTTTGCTGGCCAGGTCGATGGAGCCCTTGGCCTTGCCCCCGTCGATGGACAGCGTATTGCTCTGCACCAGCACATCGTGGCCAATCAACGCGGTGCCCTGCAGCGCCTGCATGGCGGTGAATTGGGCAGCCATTGATTTCATGGTTTCGTTGAGCTGTTGTATGCCCGAAACGGTATTGATCTGTGCCATCTGGCTCGTCATCTGCGCGTTGTCCATGGGGTTCATGGGGTCCTGGTTGTTCAGTTGGGCAACCAGCAACTTCAAGAAACGGTCCTGTTGCGCGTCGGCACTTGTTTGCCCCGCAGTCTTGAGGGCCGCACTATTGGATATGGATATGGCCGGTCCGGTGGCCGAGGGTGTGACGCTTGCTACCATGCTGTTTCTCCTTGGCTTACTGGCCCATTTGCAGGGTTTTGAGCAGTAGCGTCTTGGCGGTGTTCATCACCTCGACGTTGTTTTGGTAGGACCGCGAGGCGGAAATCATGTTGACCATTTCCTCGACCGGGTTGACGTTGGACTGCGTGACATAACCATCAGCATCGGCCGACGGGTGCGCGGGGTTGTGCACACGTTTCATCGGCTCATTGCTTTCGCGTACACCATTGACCTTGACGCCCGACGACGCGTCGGCGCCCATGGGGACGGTTTCAAACACCACTTGCCGGCTCTTGTAGCCTTGTCCATCCGGGCCAGCCACCGCGTCGGCGTTGGCCAGGTTGCTGGCAACGACATTGAGGCGCTGTGACTGGGCACTGATGGCACTGCCTGAGACATTGAAGATGGAAAACATGGACATGTCATGCCTCCTGACGAGCCGAGACACCCTTGATCGGTTGAGGACAGAGCTGAAGGTCTGTCCCGCAAAGTCTCAGCGTGGCATGCGCCCCCTTGGGGGGCAGTGAACGGATGTGAGCTTGGGGGTTCATTGTGTTTTACTCCGCGTGAGCCTGGTTCAAGGCTACTGCCCTTGTATGGCACTCAAGATGGTCTTGGCCTGGCCGTTAATGAAGCGCAGGGTGGCTTCGTAGCGCACCGAGTTGTCGACAAAATTGGCCCGCTCGCGGTCCATGTCCACGCTGTTGCCGTCCATGGCGGGTTGGGTTTGCGTTGTGTAACGCAGCGCCGTTGAACCCAGGCTGGCGGTGCTGGCCTGTAGCGGAATATGGCGGCTGTTACTGGCTCCCAAGGAAGGCCCGGCCGGGGTCAGTGTTTGTGCACCTTCACCGGTCGCTGCCTGCATGGCGTCCTTGAAGTTGATGTCTCGGCCGGTGTAGCCGGGCGTATCGGCGTTGGCGATGTTGCTGGCAATGACCCGTTGCCGTTCAGCGCGCAGGACCAGAGCTTTCGATTGAAAGTCTAGTGAACTGGTCAGATTGGCAAACATGGATCATCTCCAAATGGGTTGGGAACCCCCTGGATGGGCCAGGTTGTTCGGCGTGAAGCAATTATGGGAAAACCTTTAATTTCTTAGCGACTGAATACGGGGGGTAAAGCGGGCCAATTGGGAGTTTTGTGGTGCGTGTGACTATCTATAGTTGATTTGCCCAATGCTTCGGGTGCCGGACGGTGGTTTCGGTCAGGTCAAGTGTTTGGAGGAATGCCATGATGTGTCTTTCCCGTTTCCCGCGGACTGTGCGATCACTCTTTGTGGGCTCGTGCCTGGCCGGCCTCTCTTTGACAGCCTGCTGGGCGCAGGTGCCGGGTGCCGCAGCGCCGGACTTTCAAGCCATGGCGCAGGATTGGCTGCGTGACGCAACGGCTACAGCGCAACCTGCAGGCGCCACAGCGCTGCGCCTGGAAGTCAAGGTGGGAAGCCTGGATAGCCGCCTGAAGTTGGCACCCTGCGGAAATGTGGAACCCTACTTGCCACCGGGTTCGCGGCTGTGGGGGCGTACGCGAGTAGGGCTGCGCTGTGTTGATGGCATCACGCGCTGGAATGTTTCGTTGCCGGTGACAGTTAATGCGTTTGGCAATGCCTGGGTCATCAAGGGAGCCGTGCCGGCCGGCGCTGCGCTCACGCAAGATGATGTGGTGGAGTCTGAAGTGAACTGGGCCGAAGAAGCCAACCCCGTTATCCGGGACCGCGCATTGTGGGTTGGGCAGATTGCAACACGCCCGCTGACCACCGGACAAACCTTGCGCCAGGGCATGGTCAAGCCCGCGCAAGTGTTCCAGGCAGGGGCACAGGTTCGGGTGGTCGCCCAAGGAGCTGGCTTCGAGATTGCGTCGGACGCGCAGGCATTGTCGGCCGGTGTGGTGGGGCAGGTGGCCCGCGTGCGCATGGAAAACGGCCGGGTGTCCTCTGGCCTGGTGCTGGATACAAAGACAGTAAGAATTGATCTATAAGCAACATTTGAACCGGAATTCCAGTGCAAATATCTCTAAAGTCAGTCATGATGCGGCCGATAACTATCGCACGAGACTACACATACAGTGGTTTTGGAGAACCCTATGAAAATCGGTCAACCGCCAGACAATTCGCTTCCAATTCAAATTGGCAATGCGGCCGCTACACAAAAAGCGGCGCAAGGAGCCAACGCCAGCACGGCTGCGTCAACCGGAGCGGTGCAAAGCACACGGACTGCCGGAGTAGCTGTGACGGTCTCCACGTTGGCGCGTGGGTTGGAAAAGACGGGCCGTGGCGAGGCAGCCGACATCGATACACAAAAAGTTGCCAGTGTGCGCGCAGCCATCGAGAACGGGACCTATGTGGTCAATCCGGAGGCCATCGCGGACAAGCTGTTGTCCAACGCGCAGGAAATGCTGAATCGAACAACCCGCTGAGTTTGAACCGGGTCTGTGCTCTTCCTTTGATGCAAAGGCCCTGATATGTCATCCCATTCTCTAGACACCCAACTGGATCTGCTGGAAGCACATCTTGAAGACGTGGCAGCCAGTCTGATTGGGGGATCGCCTGCGGCGGCGCAGGCCAGCGGTGCAACGCTGCAGCGCTTAGCGGTTGAGTTGATTCAAATGGCAGATGCTGCGGGGCGTGTTCAACTTGGATCCCCTCAAAGGATGCTCAGGATCAAGGCATTGGCCGCCGGCATTGCCACTCTGCGCGAGAACCTATTGCGCCAATTGGCCTACTTTGAGCGTGCGCTGGAAATCGTGGTGCCTGCAACCCGAGAAAAGGCGACCTACGCTGGTAGCACCACGTACGGCATGCCTGGCCGCCAATCCGGCGCGTTCAAGGTCCTTGCGGCCTGAGACGGCCGCGTCTCCATGCTCAAATCTTCTCGGTCGTAGCTGGCGCGTCTTAGCAAGCCGTAAGCGCTGCTGCGTGGCGCGGGCGCAATGGCACGTAATGCCTAAGGACACAACGCAGGTAGCCTGCGATAGGCAAAGAAGCTAATGGGAGCGCATTTTTGCCCGGAGGCGGGCGATGGATTGGCTGTGGAGCTGGCAGATCCGGGATTCAGTCACGTCCAGCACTGCGGCAATTTCCTTGAGGTTCATGTCCTGTTCGTAGTACATGCTCATGATGTACTGCTCGCGTTCGGGCAGGCCCTTGATGGCGGCAACGAGCGACTCCCGCAGGCGGTGGTCACGCAGCATGTTCATAGGGTCGGCGTCGCTGTCCGCAACGTGGCGATCCAGAAAATTGTCGTCGTCTTCGCCATTGCGTGACATGTCTTCCAAGTACACCAGCTGTGTCCCGCGGACCTTGCCCAGCAAGCTTTGGTAGTCCGGCAGACTCAATCCCATTTCAGAGGCGATTTCCGACTCGATGGGGCTGCGGCCCAGACGGTGCTCCAGCCGCCGCATCGTGGTTTCAATTTCCTTTTGGCTCTTTCGGGACCCACGTGACATCCAGTCGTTTCCGCGGAGCTCGTCCAGCATGGCTCCCCGTATACGTTGTGTGGCAAATGTTTCAAATTGCACGCCTTGGGATACTTCGTAACGGGATAGTGCGTCAGCCAGTCCGATCAATCCGACCTGGATCAAGTCATCCACCTCCACACTGGCGGGCAGCTTGGCCATCATGTAATGTGCCAACCGCCGAACCAACGGTTGGTACTGCTTGATCAGTGCAGAGCGATCCAACTGTCCCTTCTCTGTATACATCAATGACTCCCCGCAGAAAAGCCCGATGGGCCAATGTGTGTCGCCCGGCTTGCGGTTCGCATCGGGCCATGGCCCACCGACAGGGCCACTGAACTTTCAAGCAGGCGCAGGGCCAGGCGCTGAATCTCGCCATACAGCGGTGCGTCGCTGGGTTGCTCCGGGATGTCGAGGGTCTTCAGTTCATGGCCTAGAAATTTTTTTGCGCAATCATTCAGTCCAGCCGATACAGACTGCAGCGGCGCAACGGACGCGGAGGCAGAGTCTTGAGTCATATTGATGATGGTAGGCTTAAGTTTGCCAGTTATCAACAACCGTTTCAATGCGATATAGCTGGTCAGCAATGAGGTGCGAACGGGGGAGACGGCAAGCAAAGGCTCGATGCTGCATGCGCCAACCAGCGGAATCATCCACTCCACCTTGCAGTAAAGAACAACAATACCCTCCGGTGGAAACTTATGACCCAGTTGGAGCAAACCCTGAAAAGGGGCTCCATGCGGGGCGCACAGGTTTTGAATGCCTTTGGCCGAAGGCAAAACTGCCCAGGCCGGAGTGTCGTGCGCACCATCGCCAGACCATTGGCTGTTGTCCAGAAGCTGTTCGAGACCAGGGTTGGACTCCGACTCGGAACATGTCGCATCCAATACGGTAACCGAATACCCAAAGTTCACCAGAGCCTGGCAAAGCTGCCACAGCAACGGCAATTCTGCCTGTTCATCACCATGGCTGACCACCGCGATCATCCGGGGGCCGGACTGGCAACCCAGTCCCAGCAATCCGGATGCCTGATTGGCAAAGGGCTCAAGCATCCAGGCGCCCCTTGGCTGCGGACTGGCCTGCCGGTTGGCCGAAGTAAAAGCCCAAGTCACTGACCTTGGGGTCATAAGCAGAAATTCCGGCGGTACGCATGGACAACCGAACCAACTTCCCGGCACTAGCAGCCTCCCAGTCTTCGGGTACACGCTGACCTGTCGTGATTCCGCGCAGCACCAATTGGTTGCGAATCGCCGCATCGATGGCAGGTCCCAGTTTCACTGCTTCGTCTGTTTTTGAAAAAATCGCATGCTGCGGGCCGGTCGATTTAAAGGCCGCCACCGCTTCGTCCAATGTGTCACCGTGGCTGCCGGCGTTCAAAACCAATAGGCGTTTCACATTGGGCAAATCGAGCAAATCCATCAGTTCACGCTTGCGTGGGTCCCTGGGCGCCAAACCGGTCGTGTCAATAAGCACCATTTTTTTGTTGGAGAGCAGGCCCAGCAGATCTTGCAGTGCGACCCGGTCATGCGCCAGATGCGCTACGACGCCCAGCATTTTTCCGTAAGCACGCAATTGTTCGTGGGCCCCAACGCGGTAGGTGTCCAAGGTGATCAGGCCTACGCTACCCGCACCATGAGCGCGTGCGCACAGGCCGGCTAGTTTGGCCGTGGTAGTGGTCTTGCCGACACCGGTGGCTCCGATCAACGCAAACACGCCGCCCTCTTCTTGCACTGCAGGTCCCTCTGCATCGGTTCGCAGATTGCGTTCCAACACATCCATGACCCAGTGCACGGACTCCTGCGCGTTCATTTCTTCCGGCATTCTTTCGAGGATGGTTCTCGACAGATTGGGGGAATAGCCCGAACGAATGAGCTTGAGCATCAGATTGGCCTGGATCGGGTTCTGGCGTGCCTGGCCCAGCCAAGCCAACGTGTTGAACCGGTCCTCCATCATTTCCTTCATCGCGTGCAGCTCGTCAACAATGCCTTGGGGAACTTCCGCTGAGTGGAACGCGGGGTTCTGTGGCTTGCGGGTCACCTCTATCTTGGGTGCCACGGTTTCCCTTTTGCCCAGCAATCGGTCGGCCACCGCCGCGCGTGGACGCTCCTGCGGTATGTCGGGAGCTGGGCGTTCTGCAACGGGGCCAGCGCCAGTTTCGTGGCGCTTGCGCAGCATGCGCTCGCGCACATAGTCTTGAAAGGACAGCGTGCTCATGGCCAACTGCGCGGCGTCGTCCTCTACCTTGGTCGTCGCTTCCTGGAAAGATGGCTTGGCAGGGCGAGCCGGGCTGCTGCTGACCTTTTGAATGGGCGTGCTTGGCATCTGGTCCAGCGCGGCCAAAGTGTCTTCCGCTGTGGCGACCACCTCTACACCGTTTTCTGTGGGCCGATTGGACAGGATCAAGGTGCCGTCGCCAAAGGCCATGCGTGCCTTGGCGAGTGCTTCACGGGACGTGGGGGCAGTAAAGCGTTGGATGTTCATGATGATGCGCCTCTGAGGATCGGACCGATGCGAATGGTGTGGGTTTCAGGGATCTCGCTGTGCGCGAGCACCTGTAGGCGGGGTGCTACGCGCCGCACGAGGCGGGCGATGGCGCTGCGAATTTGGTCGGGCACCAACAGGCAGGCCGGTACACCAACCTCTTCCTGTTTCATGGCGGTTTCCGCGGCGCTGCGGGTCAGCATTTCGGCGACGCCAGGGTCCAGGGCTGGACCGGATGCGCTACCGAGAGCTTGAACCAGCAGGCGCTCCAGGCCTGGGTCAATTGCGATCACATTCAACTCACGGGTTGGACCATAGATTTGCTGCACGATGGCGGGCGACAGCGCTACGCGCACCCGCTTGGCCAACTCCGTGGGGTCTACCGTGGTGCTAGCATGCTCTGCAATGGACTCAATGATGGTGCGGATGTCGCGGATGTGAACGGACTCATCCAGCAGCAGTTGCAGCACTTTCTGAAAAACGGCAATGGAAACCATTTTGGGAACTACTTCTTCGATGAGTTTGGGGGCCAGTTTTGCGACATGTTCCACGAGTTGTTGGGTCTCGGTACGGCTAAGTAATTTCGATGCCTGAACTTGCATCAAGTGTGACAAATGGGTGGCCATCACAGTCTCTGAATCAACGACCGTAAACCCGACCATTTGCGCGGTTTCCTTTTGTTGTTCATCAATCCAGTGTGCTGGTAATCCAAATGCCGGGTCGGTTGTGGCCGTGCCTATCAATGGCGTGGTAATGCCTCCCGGATTGATGGCGAGGTACATACCAGGGAAAGCCTCTCCCTCGCCAACAATGACGCCGCGCAACGTAATGCGGTAACCACTGGGTTTGAGTTCCAGGTTGTCGCGCACATGGACTGGAGGAGGCAGGAATCCCACTTCCTGCGCAAACTTGCGGCGCACGCCCTTGATACGCGTCAGCAAATCGCCCTGGCGTGTTTTGTCGACCAAGGCAATCAGGCGGTAGCCCAGTTCCAGCCCCAACTGGTCAACGGGCTGCAGGTCGTCCCATGACGCCTCTCCATCAGTTGCCACCGGGGCAACCAAAGTCTGCGGATCCACCGGCGGCGGCTTGTGTGCCAAGACCCATGCGCCATAGGCCAAGATCGCTGAAATGGTCAGAAACACAAAGTGGGGCATGTTGGGAATGACACCCAGTATGAACATGATCACGGCGGTGATGCCCAGCACCTTGGGTGAGACAAACATCTGCCCCACGATTTGCTTGCCGATGTCGTGTTCTTTGCCTACGCGTGATACCACCATGGCCGCCGCGACGGAGATCAGCAGGCCGGGAATTTGAGCTACCAGCGCATCGCCAACAGCGAGCAATATGTAGGTGTTGGCGGCTTGCGATGCGCTCAGATTGTGCTGCAGTATGCCGATGGCGAAGCCACCAAAAATGTTGATCAGCAGAATCAAAATACCCGCCACCGCATCGCCGCGTACGAACTTGGAGGCACCGTCCATGGAGCCGAAGAACTCTGCTTCTTCGCCAACTTCAGCGCGCCTGCGTTTGGCCTCTTTTTCGTCTATCAGTCCTGCGTTCAGGTCAGCATCGACCGCCATTTGTTTGCCAGGCATCGCGTCTAGCGTAAAGCGGGCAGAAACTTCGGCGATGCGCTCGGAGCCCTTGGTTACCACAACGAAATTGATGACCACCAAAATGGCAAAAACGATCAAACCCACTGCGAAGTTGCCACCGATCAGGAAGTGGCCAAAGGCCTCGATCACCGCGCCTGCAGCGCCAGGACCGGTGTGGCCTTCCAGCAAAACCACCCGGGTGGAGGCGACGTTGAGCGACAAGCGCATCAGCGTGGTGAGTAGCAGCACGGACGGAAAGGCGGCAAAGTCAAGTGGACGGACCATGTAGGCGGCCACCATCATGACCATCAGCGCAACGGCAATGTTGATGGTGAAAAACGCATCCAATAGCAGCGGTGGCAAGGGCAGCACCATCATGGCAAGAATTGCCACCACCAGCATGGGCGCAGAGGCGCCCTGGATCAGCGAGGTGTTGGCGCCGAACCACTGTTTCAGGGACTTGAGCTGGGCATTCATGTGTGGGCCGCTTTGAGGGTCTTGGCCAGAGGGTCAAGATCCGGTGGGACGAAGGGTTGACTGAGTTCACCAGGCATAGGGCCGTCACCCCGCATGGCTGCGCGCAATTTGTAGACATAGGCCAGGACCTGCGCCACTGCGGTGTACAGGCTGGCTGGAATGTCCTGATCGATCTCGGAGTTCGCATACAGCGCCCGGGCCAACATCGGGGACTGCAGGACCGGTATGGAATGGTGCTTGGCGACGTCCCGAATTTTCATGGCCAACAGGTCTGTGCCTTTGGATACGACCTGCGGCGCCCCCATGGTTTTTTCGTCGTAGCGGATAGCGACTGCGAAGTGCGTGGGGTTCATGACCACAAAGTCGGCCCTGGGTACCGCATTGACACTGTTCTTCTGTGCCATCTCGCGTTGCTTTTGGCGCATCTTGGCTTTGATCTGGGGGTTCCCGTCCGACTCTTTTCCTTCCTGTTTGACTTCCTGGTGGGACATCTTCATCTCGCCCTTGTGCAGAAATGTCTGCAAAGGCACGTCGATCAGGGCGGCCATCAGTACCACCAGCAGCATCAAGCCCATACCGCTGGTGAGCCATTCGGTCAGGTGCCGAATGGCTGCACTGGACGGCTGAAGAACTAGAGAGGAAATCGTTTGCATGCCGGAGCTCAAAAATGCCGCTGCAATGGCAAACAGGATGCCCGTCATGATGGCCATTTTGACCACGGACAGAATCTTTTTTTTCTTGAACAGATTGCCGAAACCGGTCAGAGGGTTGAGGCGGCTCAGATCCGGCATGATGGGCTTCAAGCTCTGAACCCAACCGCCCGACGCAACAGCGGCAAAAATAGCCGCTGCAGTAATGATGGCTGCAAATGCGACGCAACCAGCAAGGCCTATGCTGGTTGCCCCCGACAGTCGCGTGAGCATGCTGCCGGTCTGCATGACCGATGCAGCGTCAAACGACAGCTGCTGGCTCATACTTTGCTGTAACCGGTCAAACAGAATGGGAGCTAGGACCATGACGCTGGTCGCTCCGGCCCCTAAAACGGCGAGATGCGACAGGTCTTCAGAGCGGCTGACTTGACCATCGTCCCGTGCCTTTTTGAGCTTGCGCTCGGTGGCCGGTAGGTTGCGATCTTGACTGCCTTGTTCCATGGTGGGGCTCTGTAGTTGCCACCATTGTCGTAAGGGACCTTTAAAACTAAAGGTGAATAAGCGGGTAGATACCGCCGCTTATTGTGTGAGAACCGGGATGCAGGGCTTGGCCTGATCGCAGGCCTATTTCAAGCCCATCTTGGTGAGGATGTGGTTGACTTTGTCTTCCAGCGTCGCCTTAGTGAAGGGCTTGACAATGTAGCCGGCAGCCCCTTGCTGCGCTGCTAGCACAATATCTTCTTTGCGGGCTTCGGCAGTGACCATGAGAACCGGAAGGTGTTTGAGCTTTTCGTCCTTCTTGATTTCGCCCAACAACTGAAACCCATTCATATTGGGCATGTTGATGTCGCTCACCACGAAATCGAAGGTTGAACTGCGAAGCTTCTGCAAGGCCACTACGCCATCTTCCGCTTCATCGGCATCCACGAAGCCACTCTCTTTGAGCAGGTTGCGCACGATTCGCCGCATGGTCGAGAAATCATCGACGACTAAAAAGCGTAGTTCTTTTGACATGGGTTACCCTTTCCCGGGTGATTTTTGCATATTGCTAAGTATCACCGAATTTTGCATGGAATCAATGGGTAGGTTGCGCAAGTACGCTGGCTTGTGGTGTTTCGTTTTCACCTTCAATTTCAACCGGTACCCGCTGCCCGCCCAGCAGTCTCTCTTCGGCATCTTTGGTCATGACCAAAATGCTGATGCGGCGATTGCTCGGGCTCAATGGATCGGCTGCGTCCAGCAGTAGGCTGGATGCCATGCCGACCACCCGGGCCAGCTTGTCCTCGGGCATTCCTGCATTAGCCAGTTCCCGACGCGACGCGTTGGCACGATCGGCTGACAACTCCCAGTTGCTATAACCTTTGCCGGCGTTGCCATAGGCGCTGCGATCAGTGTGGCCGTCGAGGCTGATCTTGTTTTCGACGTCCAGCAGCGCGGTGCCTATTTCACGCAGTATGTCACGCATATACGGTTTGAGCGTGGCGCTGCCGCTGTCAAACATGGGGCGCCGTTGGTCGTCCACAATCTGGATCAGCAGGCCGTCGGGCGTGATCTCCAGCCGGATTTGAGAACTGAACTCGGCCATTTTGGGGTTGTTGGAAATAGCCGCAGCGATTTTTGCGCTGAGCTCCGCCAGCATTTTTGCGTCGCGTTTGGCGATCTCCGACTTCTTCAGATCACCCGACATTTTTCTTGCACGTTTGTCGGCGCCATCGCCGCGTTTGGCCTGCCCAGTGCTTTGCGTCAAATCGCTGCCACCGCCGTTGATCACGCTGCTGCTGGCGCCAGCGCCACTGCCGCCTTGCATGGCCACCTTCATGGGTGACTGGAAGTAATCGGAGATACCCTTCTTGTCACCCTCGGAGGTGCTGCCCAAAAGCCACATCAGCAAGAAGAAGGCCATCATGGCCGTGACGAAGTCAGCGTAGGCAATCTTCCAGGCGCCCCCGTGCGCAACGTGGCCACCCTTTTTGACCCGTTTGATGATGATGGGTTGCAGCTTCTTTGCGTCCCCAGCCATGATCAGGTGTCCATGGTGTTATTTCTTGCCCTTCACATAGCTTTCCAATTCGACGAA
Organism: Pseudomonadota bacterium; assembly: GCA_040384785.1. Classification (GTDB taxonomy): domain Bacteria; phylum Pseudomonadota; class Gammaproteobacteria; order Burkholderiales; family Burkholderiaceae_C; genus Allorhodoferax. The sequence goes on along the minus strand of JAZKIR010000043.1, from coordinate 11,466 downwards.
TGTGGGGCGCTCTGTGGAGTAAAGGACTTTGCGTCCGAATTCAATGGCGGTGGAGGGGTTGTAGCCCTGCATGCTGGCCAGCAGGGTGGTTCTGATGCATTGCAATTCTTTGCCGGCCTCTTCCACTTTTTGCTCCAGCACGCCCGCCAGCGGTTCCGCAAAAGCGTAAGCCAACAGAATACCTAGAAAGGTGCCGACCAACGCTGAGCCAATCATGCCGCCCAAAACTGCTGGCGGTTGACCCACAGAGCCCATGGTGTTGACGACTCCAAGTACGGCGGCGACGATACCGAACGCGGGCAGACCACCGGCGACACGCTGCAGTGCAGCAACCGCTGCATGTGCTTCGTGGTGGTGGGTTTCGATTTCACTGTCCATCAGCGACTCGATTTCATGGGCATTCAGGTTGCCGGAGACCATCATGCGCAAGTAATCGGTTATGAACTCCACCACATGGTGATCGGTGCCAACAGCGGGATATTTTTTGAAAAGCTCCGACTCGTGCGGTTCTTCGACATCTTTTTCGATGGCCATCAACCCCTCTTTGCGGGCCTTCTGGAGGATGTCGTACATAAGCGCCATCAGCTCCATGTAGCGGGCCTTGGTGTACTTGCTGCCTTTGAAGCACATACCCAAACCGCGGATGGTCGCTTTGACGACTTTCATCTGGTTGTTTGCCAGGAAAGCGCCTACCGTTGCGCCACCAATCGTGATCAACTCGAACGGCAGCGCGTGCAAGATCACCATGATGTTGCCACCGTGAACGATGTAGACGCCAAAGACGCACACCAGAATGACAAGCCAGCCGACGATTACGAACATAGGCGCATTGTGACAGGGAAGCCCGGGGCTTCAAGGGTTGAATAGACCGGCTTTAATGGCCTGCCAACATCATATCGGCGCTGCTGCGCGGTGCTTGAGAGATTTGATTCATCTGCTATTTTTGTATTGGTGAGCTGCGTTGGCAATGTTGTGAATCGTGGCGATTGGCCCAATGCTTTTGTAAAAATCTGCCTCTAGCCCTCGAATACATTACCTAGCACGCTATAAAATATATAGCAACTAGTGGAGCAATATGCCACCGGCGGCGGAGCCCTTGCCGGCGCGTGCCGGAGGTGTGCACAGGCCACACTCGAAGTGGCGGCTGTTTTCATAGGCTTCGCTGACAAAGTGGCCACCGCATTTTGAGCACTTGGTCATGGAAAGCATGTTGTTGTCAATAAACTTGACCAGACGCCATGCCCGCGTCACTGATAGCAGGGGCTCGACCCCGCAGGCCGAAATCTGCTCCATGTAGAGCCGATAGGCCTTCATGATGGCGTCAATGTCATCCAGCGCGCTGACCTTGGTCAGGTACTCGTAGGTATTCTGGAACAGCGAGGCGTGGATATTGGGCTGCCATGTCAGGAACCATTCGGTGGAGAAGGGGAGTTGACCCTTGCTGGGGGAGCGTCCTGCCACTTCCTTGTACAGCCTGAGCAGGCGCTCATAGGACAGATCTGTTTCACTTTCCAGCACCTGCAGGCGCGCGCCCAGGCGTATCAGGGATACGGCACGTTCGACTTGCTTGGAATCGTTGAGGACGCTTTTGGTGGCCATGGTGTTGCTCCGAATGAATGGGTTGGATTTACATCGTTTCGGCGTAGCGCCCGGCCATCAGAATGCTGGCATGCAGTTTGGTTGTGGCGTCGTTGTCGACTTTGTTGACGGAATGATTGGTCAGCAGGTTCCACACCATGTCGTCGTCCACCCGGAAGCGGCACAGCAACATGTTGCACGACGCAATTTTCATGATTTGAGCGGGCGACAGGGTGCCAATGAGTTGGGCCGACTCTTCAGACATACCCAGCCGGAACAGCGCTTCTGGCAGATCCTGGCGAATCAGGTTCTGGGCCAGCATCAGATAGGTCATATTGGCTTCGCGGATTTCGGTCAGCATTTGGTCATTGGTCATTTTTGGCTCCTGGTATGAGCGGTAATTCGTGTGAATCACCATGGAGCCAATTCTGGGCTGGAGTGCCAGAAACTTAAATCGGAGAATAGCTAATCCGAATGTCGGAGCGGCTTGGGAGCGCTGTAGGAAGAAGCCCTACAAGCAGCGTAAGAAGCAGCCGAGAACCGCGCGATCTACGTAAAAAGGCGAAGCGTGACTATGCTTGGCGTTGCGCTGGTCTATGGTGTGACTCACCTATCGGCACTAAATTGCCGAACTTGATACCTTATCGCTGGCGCATGCAATTGCAAGCTTCTGGCCGCCGCTAGCAATATTGGGATCGGGGACATCCCGCTGTTTCACCGTACACGGTGACTTATCTACTTCTACTAACTAATATGTTGGACGCTTCGGTTGTCCGTCGCCTCCAGTGGCATCTACTGGCGCAACAGAGCCAACACACCCTGGGGCATTTGATTGGCCTGCGCGACCATGGCCGTTCCGGCTTGTTGCAGGATTTGCGCGCGCGACAGGTTTGCGGTTTCCGTGGCGTAGTCGGCGTCCATGATGCGCCCCCGTGATGCGGCGGAGTTTTCCGCTGCCACGCGCAAGTTGGAGATGACCTGTTCAAACCGGTTCTGCGAGGCACCCCAGGTGGCCCGGATGCTGGTCATGGTGGAGAGGTCGGTGTCCAGGATGGCCAGCTCGGCTAGCGCGGTCGCATTCGTAGTGCCAAGTGTCGTGGCGGTTTGTGTTGCTTGTCCGGCGTTGACCGTGATGGTGTCGGCAGTGTTGGCTCCCACCTGGAACTGGGCCGCGACAGCCACGCTCAACAGCGGCACGTTATTGAAGTTGGTCGTTGCAATAACGCGGTCATTCTCCTGTTTCAACAGCACATATTCCTGGTCCAGAGATGCAATATCGGTGGTTGTATTGGTCCCGTTGGCAGCTTGCACGGCCAATTCACGCATCCGCTGCAGGTTATTGGTGATCGCGCCCAATGCGCCTTCCGCTGTTTGCGCCATCGAGATCGCATCGTTGGAGTTGCGGATAGCCACATTCATGCCGCGGGTCTGCGTATCCATGCGCTCCGCGATGGCCAAACCTGCGGCGTCGTCTTTCGCGCTATTAACGCGAAGGCCCGATGACAGGCGCTGCATCGAGGTGGTCAGAGACAGGGATGAAGTCGACAAGTTGCGCTGTGCATTCAACGACGCAACGTTGGTGTTGATACTGGATGTCATAAGGAGCTCCTTTAAAGCTGTTAAGCCCGGGTTAATTCCCGGTTGGAGTCAGCTCACTCGCCGACTTGGCTACACGGTCAGCAAATTGTGGAGAAACTTGAATCTTTCATTTCCCTGATAAAACCGGTAAAACCAAGCCATTTCCTTCGCTCCAGACGCGGTTTTTGCAATTAATCCTTAAGTCCTCGGCGATTCGGGCCGAAAACAAATCCAACGGGTTCTGGTTCAGGGGCTCGTCGACCAGTCAGCGTCTTCACAGATGCCCCGGTCATGGCAACCAGCCTTGGGGTTGGCTATGTGGGCAGCGATGCCTGGTTTTAACGATCTTTAGGAGAATCAAATGACTGGAATCAATACCAACATCAACTCGATCAATGCACAACGCAATTTGTCGAGGACTGAAGTAACGCTCACAACCGCCATGCAGCGCCTGTCATCGGGCCTTCGCGTTAATAGCGCGAAAGACGATGCTGCCGGACTGGCTATCGCCGAACGAATGGATGCGCAGACCCGTGGCATGAATGTGGCCATCCGAAACTCCAACGACGCGATCTCTCTGGCGCAGACGGCGGAAGCTGCTCTGGGGGTTATCTCCTCCAATCTGCAGCGTATGCGTGAGTTGGCAGTTCAGGGGTCCAACGGTACCAATATCGCGACGGACATTACCGCACTGGACGCTGAATTCGCTTTGCTGGTCGCGGAAAATACCCGTATTACCACCGCATCCAAGTTCAACGGCAACCTAGTGATTGCAGCTACGACTTACCAATTCCAGGTTGGCTCCAATACGGGAGACACCATTTCGGTTACCGGTGCGGCCTACACAGGCACATCGACTAGCTTGGGTGCAACCAACATTACCGCAAATGCTGAAATCGCAAAGCTGGATGTCGATATCGACGCAGTCACAACAGCACGCTCCACTTGGGGTGCGACGCAGAACCGGTTCGAAGGTGTGATTGCCAATCTGCGCGTATCGGCAGAGAATTCTGCGGCAGCCCACGGTCGTATTGTGGATGCGGACTACGCGATGGAAACAGCTAATCTGACGCGCTCACAAGTGCTGCAGCAGGCCGGTACCGCGATGGTCGCGCAGGCCAACCAAGGTCCGAACGGTGTGCTCGCCTTGTTGCGGTAATCGGAAACAGCAGGTGGAGGCCGAAGGGCCTTCGCCGGTTGCAGCGGCGTTTGGCACCGGTCAGCGCCGCTTTTCCGCGTTTTGAATTTATGGATAAGGCGCTATAAACTGACAATAGGAGGCCGCAATGGCAATTTCATCACCTGGGGTTGGTAGTGGGCTGGATGTCAACAGCATCGTCACGCAGTTGGTGGCCATTGAGAAGCAACCCTTGCAAAAACTGCAAGTCAAGGCCACCAGCTTACAAAGTCAGTTGTCGTTGTATGGGACCATCAAGTCCCAGGTTTCTGCCTTGAAGGATGCCGCCGCGACTTTGGCATCCGCCACCAACTGGTCCGCCCAGGCGGCCACCTCGTCCAATACATCGATAGCCACGGTCAGCGCGGACGCAACCGCGACCTCGACAACTTTCGGTTTGGATATCACGCGTTTGGCACAGGCCCAGACCACCGCGTCACGAACCATTGCGGCGGGTTCAGCACTGGGCGCGGGCTCTGGAACCGGCCAATTGACCATCCAGCTGGGCAGCTGGGGTTCGGCCGGGGCCGGTCCATTCGTTGCAGGCGCTGCGGTGGCCGTGAACATCAATGTCAGTGAAACCGATACTTACACCGCGATAGCAACTGCCATCAACGCGGCCAACGCGGGGGTCAAGGCGACTGTTTTGAAGATTGGCAATACCGAGCGCCTGTCTTTCCAGTCAACGACTTCTGGAAGCGACGCGGGGTTCTCCATTGCATCGAATGGTGGGTTCGCCGCCTTGGACAGTTTGTCGTTTACGTCATTGGCCAATGGGTCAGAGTCGGCTTCGGGCTTGGAGTCAAGCCAAGTGGGCCTCAATGCAACGCTGAAGATCAATGGCGTCGCGGTGGAGTCTGCCACCAATACGGTTTCCAATGTTGTGCCGGGAGTGACTTTCAACTTAGCCCAGACCACAGCTGTGGGCTCTCCGGTGCAGATTTCGGTGGCGCAAGACAAGACGGCGCTTCAGAAGAGCATTCAGGCGTTTGCAGACGCGTACTCGGCTTTGAGTAAAACGCTGGCGGATTCAACCAAATACGTGCCGGGTGGCAGATCGGGCGCCTTGCAGGGGGACAGCACGACTGTCGGGCTGCAGAGTTTGATGCGAAAAATCATTGGCTCCAATAGTGTCGGTTCGACGTTTACGCGGTTGTCGCAAGTCGGCTTGGAGCAACAAACAGACGGCTCCTTGAAGTTGAATGCCGCTAAGCTGACTACGGCGATGGGCGACATGAGTAACTTGCAAAAGTTATTCACAACCAACAATTCGGACACAGCGACCAACGGGTTTGGTCTGAAGCTGCGCGATTTGGCAACGGGCTTGCTGGCGGCCGATGGCACGGTGAGCAACAAGTCGACTGCCCTGCAGGGTGCCATCACCCGAAACGGTGAAGACCAGGATAGGGTAACTATCCGCGCGAGTGTGGTCGAAAAGCAGCTGCGTGCACAGTATTCGGCATTGGATGCGCAGATGGCACGAATGAGCGGCCTGAGTTCCTACGTGAATGCGCAGCTTGCGCAATGGAACAAGTCAAGTTAACTGCCTAGACAAAGGATGCAAATAATCACCCCACTTTTTTGGTTTGATTCACCTTGAGTTCACTGTATGTGTGCCGATAAATACTATACCAAGCAGCTACACGAGACCAAAAAATGTACACATCTGTCAACATGCGATCCGCAAATGCGTATAGAACTGTAGGGGTGGAAACGGCTGTGGCGGGTGCTGACCCGCATCAGTTGGTGGGCCTTTTGTACCAAGCCTTGATGCAGTCGCTGGGTACCGCCAAGCTCTCCATGCAGGCAGGGGACATTCCGGGCAAGGGCAAAGCCATTACGCGCGCTGTTCGTCTGATTGAAGAAGGCCTCAAGGCCGGCCTCAATGACGCCAAGGGGGGTGAATTGGCGGCCAATCTGCGCGGCTTGTATGACTATTGCATCGTGGTGCTGTCTGAGGCGAATCTAAGAAACGACGTCAATAAGATTGACGAAGTCATTCGCTTGATGCAACCCTTGGCGCAGGCTTGGGCAGATATCAAGGCCGAAGTTGCCAGTCTTCCGCAGTTTTCCATGTAAGCGGAGGCAGAGATGTCACAAATGCTGATCGACTATTACAAATCCATCGAAGAGAGCAGCCGTAAGATGCTTGATGCTGCCAAGTCCCAGGATTGGGAGCAGGTGGTACGGTGCGAAGGTGTTTGCGCCGTTCTGATCGAGCAGTTGCGTGTACGGAGTCAGTCCGAGCAGTTGCTGCCCGAGCTGCGGAGTGAGAAGACCAAAATCATGCAGCGCATATTGTTCAACGATGCGCAAATCCGGTATCTGGCCGAGCCCTGGCTGGAGCACTTGGACGACAAGACAGCGGGGCACCCGCCGTTTCTGCATTGAATCAGTTCAGCAGGGCGTATAAGCGTTCAAGTTGCGTCCATTCTGATTTGACCAGAAGCCCTTCGGCTTGCTTGGCGAATGCCATGTTGTGCTGGTAGATGCGGCAAAAAACCTGAATGGTTTGCACAATGCTTGCCTCGTCCAGCGCGCTGCCTTGCTCGGCCGCAATGCCGGCCAGCATGAGACGCAAAATACCGTAGCGTGTCAGAAGCCTTCGATAGTGCGCCATGGTGGAAACCTGGGTCCAGGGGAAGGTCTCGCGGATCAAATCGTTGAGTAAATACCTGGACACGAGTTTTTCACAGAGCCCACCGTCGTCGGCCAACAGCTTGCTGCCGCGCATATAGTTGTCTGAAATTTTCATCAACACAAGATCGGCCGTGATGTCTAGCCCAGATCTGACCCGATCCAGAACATCGCGCTGGCGGTTCCTGCTGGAGTCAGGTGACTTCACGCCAAACAGAATCGAGAACAGCGTCACACTCGTGGCCTGCTGCTTATCGAGCTGACTGACCGTTGCGTGGATGCTGCCACTGGCAATCATTTCACGCATTTCCTCCAGCAGCGTATCGACGTTGGCTTGGGTGTTGCTGGAAACGAGGTTGTCGAGTTGTTGACACAACCAGCCTACTGTCACCAGGCGCTCTGTATTAGACAGACTGTGTGTTTGAAAAAGCTGGATCAGGAAAACGCGGACCTCATCCATGGCATCGACCGAAAATCTGTTGACCGACGTGACAACCGGCGTGGTAGCGAGGCGTGTTGTGAAGTCTGCGCTTACAAATTCGAAAGCATCGTCCTGCGTCAATGCCAGGCGGGCTGCCTCTGGGCAGGAGAGAGTCAGACTTTGTTCAAAACGGTCGCCAAATTGCACTACGTAGCGTGGGTAGACATAACAAGTGTCCGACAGCGCGTCTTCTCCGAGTGTTTGCTGAACCGGGCACATGCCGTCACTGGAGTGCAGTCCGCAATGGGAGTCTGATGGCCGAAGGCTCAGCTTCCCGTGCGCTGCATAGGACTCTTTATCCACTTGCACCAGGTACTGTTGCATCAGCGGTTTTAGCGCTGGATGCACTTCGCGACGGTATCGCTGAAAAGTATCCTTGTCTATATTGATGGACCAGGTTGAGCAACAGGTGTCGGGGCAGGCACCGCCTAGGCATTGAAACTGGTTGACGTACTTGGGAACCAACATCGTGCTACTGAAATACCGGGGCGCCGATGTCTTGTTTTGCATGTGTTTTGTCATGTTGTATACGCCAGAAAAAATGAGCATATAGATTGTTGCGGCGAGAGCACTTTTTGCGGCCCACATATGTGAAATTCACAAGCCGCGTCCCGTGACCATTACCGACTGGATGAACGCATGGTATGGCTGTAATCCAGCGCTGAGCTTCAGAAATAGAGGTTATTTGCGGGTTTTTTTTGCGAGCCGACCCTGCCGTGCAATCACGGACAGTACGTGCATTGCCGGCGGTCACACTTGCCTCTACCTGTTCAACTTTTGACATAGGGTTAACCCTGATTTTTTTGATCTTGAGTCAGAAATGGTCGCTGGCGAATGCCGGAAATAGCACTGACAAGTTGTTTAATTTTGTAAACGTTTTGCCGATAGTTACTTGATACTGGTATTCCGTAAGTGAATTTGCTGGGCTGGCCTATCCCCCTTTAGGTACGGCATCTTGTAGGAGAACTTTTCATGGCTTCACCTTTCCTGGGAATGAGCACAGCGAATATTGCCGTGCTAACAACGACCCAACTCAATAATTTGACGACGTCAGATTATTTGGTGCTCACGACGGATCAGGTTCGAGCTTTCACTACAGACCAGTTTTCATCCCTTCAGACCAAATTCATTGCCGCGCTGACTACGTCTGACGTGGCTGCGTTGACAACCGATCAGGTGGTGGCGCTAAGAACCGATCAAACTGCATCGCTGAAGACGGACCAGGTCGTGGCGTTGACTACAAATCAAGTCGTGGCCTTGGAGACTCGCGATTTGGCGGCACTGACCACGGCAGGAATTGGCGCATTGACCACCAACCAGGTAAGTAAAGGCCTGACAACGGACCAGGTGGTTGCCCTGCGTACCGACCAGGTAGCGGCACTGAAGACCAACCAAGTCGTATCGTTGACGACAGACCAAGTAGCCGCTCTGGAGACGCGTGATGTGGCGGCCTTGACCTCGGCCAGCATTGGCGCATTGACGACGGATCAAATCAACAAAGGCTTGACCACTGACCAGGTCTCGGCTATGACCACCGCAGGTGTAGCAGCCCTGACCACGTCGGGTGTGGCAGCATTGACGACCGACCAGGTTGTGGCCTTGCGTACAGATCATGTGGCGGCACTCAAGACCAATCAGGTTGCGGCCCTGACGACGGACGGCATTGCCGCAATGGAAACCCGCGATGTGGCGGCCTTGACGACAGCCAGCGTAGGCGCACTGAGCACCAACCAAGTCAGCAAAGGCCTGACGACGGACCAGATCGCCGCCTTGACGACGGCTGGTGCAGGAGCACTGACGACAGCCGCTGTTGCTGCCTTGACGACGGACCAGGTCGTGGCCTTGCGCACCGACCAGATTGGTGCACTCAAGACGAATCAAGTAGCAGCCCTGACGACGGACGGCATCGCCGCAATGGAAACCCGCGATGTGGCGGCCTTGACGACAGCCAGCGTAGGCGCCCTGAGCACCAATCAAGTCAGCAAAGGCCTGACGACGGATCAGGTGGTGGCTCTGCGCACCGACCAGGTAGCAGCCCTGAAGACGGGCCAGGTTGCATCCCTGACGACAGACCAGGTCGCGGCGCTGGAAACCCGTGATGTCGCGGCGCTGACCTCGGCCAGCATCGGTTCCCTGACGACTGACCAGATCAGCAAGGGTCTGACCACCTCGCAAGTTGCGGCCATGACAACGGCAGGTGTCACAGCACTGAGCACGTCGGGCATTGCGTCTCTGACCACGGACCAGGTCGTGGCGTTGCGCACGGACCAAGTAGCTTCATTGAAGACCGGCCAGGTAGCGGCACTGACAACAGATGGCGTGGCTGCCATGGAAACGCGTGATATTGCAGCCCTGACGACAGCGGGCGTGGGCGCCCTGACCACCAATCAGGTGAGCAAAGGCCTGACTACGGATCAGATTGCAGCCTTGACTACGGCTGGAGCTGCCGCAATGACTACGGGTGCTGTTGCGTCCCTGACCACAGACCAGATCGTTGCCCTGCGCACCGACCAGGTTGCGGCGCTCAAGACAGACCAGGTTGCTGCGTTGAGCACAGACGGCATCGCCGCAATGGAAACCCGCGATGTGGCGGCCTTGACGACAGCCAGCGTAGGCGCCCTGAGCACCAATCAAGTCAGCAAAGGCCTGACGACGGATCAGGTGGTGGCTCTGCGCACCGACCAGGTAGCAGCCCTGAAGACGGGCCAGGTTGCATCCCTGACGACAGACCAGGTCGCGGCGCTGGAAACCCGTGATGTCGCGGCGCTGACCTCGGCCAGCATCGGTTCCCTGACGACTGACCAGATCAGCAAGGGTCTGACCACCTCGCAAGTTGCGGCCATGACAACGGCAGGTGTCACAGCACTGAGCACGTCGGGCATTGCGTCTCTGACCACGGACCAGGTCGTGGCGTTGCGCACGGACCAAGTAGCTTCATTGAAGACCGGCCAGGTAGCGGCACTGACAACAGATGGCGTGGCTGCCATGGAAACGCGTGATATTGCAGCCCTGACGACAGCGGGCGTGGGTGCCCTGACCACCAATCAGGTGAGCAAAGGCCTGACTACCGACCAGATCGTTGCCTTGACTAGCGCAGAGGCAGCAGCCCTGACGACATCGGGCGTTGCCGCACTGACGACGGACTCGATTGTGGCGCTGCGTACCGATCAGGTCGCGGCCATGCGTACCGACCAAATTGCTGCTCTGACGACAGACGGTGTTGCGGCGATGGAAACCCGCGACGTAGCGGCTCTGACGACTGCGGGCGCGGCTGCCTTGAGTACCAATCAAGTAAGCAAAGGCCTGACAACAGATCAAGTGGTGGCCCTGCGCACCGACCAAGTCGCTGCGTTGAAGACGGCCCAGGTTGCGTCCTTGACCACAGACCAGGTAGCTGCGTTGGAAACCCGCGACATAGCGGCGTTGACATCTGCCAGCATAGGTGCCCTGACCACAGACCAGATCAGCAAGGGTCTGACCACCTCGCAAGTGGCGGCGATGACAACCACCGGCGTTACAGCTCTGAGTACATCCGGCGTCGCATCGCTAACCACGGACCAAGTGGTGGCGTTACGCACTGACCAAATCGCTGCCCTGAAGACGGCTCAGGTAGCAGCCCTGACTACAGACCAGGTGGCAGCTGTGGAGACGCGTGACGTGGCTGCCCTGACCACTGGAGTTGTCGCTGCCTTGACCACCAACCAGGTGAGCAAGGGGCTGACAACCGATCAAATCGTAGCCTTGACCACGGCTGGGGTTGCGGCCTTGACTACAAGTAGCGTGTCATCGTTGACCACCGACCAGATCGTGGCCCTGCGCACGGATCAGGTCGCAGGGATGCGCACTGACCAGATCGCTGCATTGTCAACTGACAGTGTCGCAGCCATGGAAACCCGCGATGTGGCGGCCCTGACCACGGGCGGGGTCACGGCTCTGACCACCAACCAGGTGAGCAAGGGCCTGACCACAGACCAGGTTGTTGCCTTGCGCACCGACCAGGTTGCTGCGCTGAAGA
>JAZKIR010000042.1:0-10368 GCA_040384785.1 Pseudomonadota bacterium | reverse complement strand
TTGGGGTCCATCGTGAAGTATTCGCGGCTCCAGTCCACGGTGTCGCCCATGCGGCGCATCTGGCTGGTGATGGTGTTGCCCGACTTCTCTTTCCACTCCCAGACCTTTTTCACGAAGGCTTCACGGCCCAGGTCGTGGCGACTGATTTTTTGGTCTTGCAACTGGCGTTCCACAACGATTTGTGTGGCGATGCCGGCGTGGTCGGTGCCCGGAACCCACACGGTGTTGGCGCCCAGCATGCGGTGGTAACGCGTCAGGCTGTCCATGATGGTCTGGTTGAAGGCATGGCCCATGTGCAGCGTGCCAGTCACATTCGGTGGTGGCAGCTGGATGGCGAAGGCGGGCTGGCCGGCCTTGGGCGCCTGGGTTCCGCGGTAGCCGGCCACACCGTAACCACGCTTTTCCCACTCGGGTCCCCAATGTTTTTCAAGCTCTACGGGCTCGAAGGATTTGGACAGGGACTGCAGGCCGGGCTGGACGGGTTGTGCGGGAGCTGTGGATGCGGTGTCGGTCATGGTGGGGTCAATTGGGTCAGAGCCGGTGATTTTACCGGGGCAGTGCGGGCTTTGCCGCTTTGCCGTGGGCAGATCGGGTGATTGTGGGTGGGTGAAGCCCGGCGGGGGGGCGGGGATCGACGGTTATATCAGCGGTTATTGAGAGTTCCACATTTCGTGACACCGTCCGCCCTGAGCCCTTTGCGGGCTCAGGGCGGACGGAACTGTCTTTGTCGCGAATTGAGGAAAGATCAATACTGCAACGGTTAAGGCTGTGGTTACTATGGCCGGCATTGCGCTTGCAGGGCCGCGAAAACGCAAAGCCGCAAGCGATGGATCGGGGCACGGCATGGTTTGGCCGTCCAAGCTGGTAATCGTGCCAGCGCTGGCACAGGGGGCGTATCCTTGGGCGCTGCGCTGTTGCCGGCGCTGGGCGCATACCGCGTCAGCGTGTTGGAACTTCTGCAGACGCGCTAGGTCCCACAGGCACGGTTTTCGAAAGAATGTATATGAAAAATAGGCCTCTAGCCCTCGTGTTTATTGACTATATCGCTACTATTTGTATAGCGTTTGTCATCCCCTTTGTGGTGCTTGCACCGCTGGCCGCACAGGCCCAGCAGGCTGCACCCGGCGCGCCTGCCATACCCGCTGGCACCGGGGCTGGCGTACACAGCCCCAACAGCCCGTTCGCCCCTCTGCAAGAGCGTGCCGACGTGTTGCCCTGGTCGGTGTTGACCGACGTCAAAACCAAGGTCGAGAAGAACCGCATGCTGCCGGTGTTCCCGGCCCCGGTGCTGGCACTCAACCAAAAGAGCCAGCGCATACAAGGCTTCATGATGCCGCTGGAGCCGGGGGAGAAGCAGAAGCATTTCCTGCTCAGCTCGGTGCCCTTGACCTGTTCGTTTTGCGTGCCAGGCGGCCCGGAGAGCATGGTCGAGGTCAAGACCAAGACGCCGATCAAGTATTCGCTGGAGCCGGTGGTGGTGGAAGGGCAGTTTGCGGTTCTGAAAGATGACCCGTATGGGCTGTACTACCGCATCAACGATGCAACGGTGGTGAAGTAAAAGTTAGGGCGCCAGCCGCTCGCGCAACCACTGGCCATCGGTCGCCAGCGTATACCGCAACCGGTCATGCAGCCGACTCTTGCGCCCTTGCCAAAACTGCCAGTTGTCCGGCTTGAGCCGGTAGCCGCCCCAGTGTGGTGGGCGCGGTGGCTGGAGCAAAAATTGGGCGGCGTATTTGGCGGCGTTGGCCAGCAGCACACCGCGGCCGGAGATGACCTCGCTTTGTGGCGAGGCCCAGGCGCCGATGCGCGAATCCAGCGGACGGGTGCGGAAGTAGGCGTCACTCTCTTCGGCGCTGACTTTTTCCACTATGCCTTCAATACGCACCACGCGCTCCAGCTCCACCCAGTGGAACTGCAAAGCGGCAAATGGGTTGCCTGCCAGCTCGTGGCCTTTGCGGCTGTCGTAATTGGTAAACCAGGTGATGCCTTGCGCGTCATAACCCTTGATCAGCACGATGCGCGTCGACGGACGCAGATTGCTGGCCACGGTGGCCAGCGTCATGGCATTGGGCTCGGGCACCTCCGACGCAATGGCTTCTTTGAGCCATTGATCGAATTGCTGCAGGGGGTCGGCGTGGGAGGCCGCTTCGTCGAGTTCGGCGCGTTCGTAGCTTTTGCGCAGATTGGCAATATGGGTCATGCGCGAAGTATAGAAGCGCTGCATTCGCAAGGGGATTGCCAAGCCCCTTTGCAGCGTTCAAGCGCTGAGCGACTTCAAGCCGTGACGTGCTGGCCCACTTTGGCAATCGATGGTGGCATCCGGGTCGCGACGGCTTCGCCAAACTGGATGTCGCCCATCAATTGGCCGCCTTCCTGGATGACGACCTTGCCGTAGCGGATCTTGCCGCTGACGCGCCCGGTGGAGTAGATCACCAGTTTTTGGCGCACGGTCAGGTCGCCATTGAATTCGCCATGGATCTCGGCAAAGTCAATATCGGCCGAACCTTTGAAGGCGCCAATCTCGGTAATGTGCATGACGCGTGAGTCCATCGTAGCCTCCACCGTGCCTTCGACCACCAACGTGTCGCAATCGGTGATTTCCACACCCTTGAGCTTGATGTTGGGGCCGACTGTCAACTTGCTGCCGCCTTCCTTGATGGGAGCGCCGGAGACCGGCGCGGCGGTTGCCGTGGCCGAAGGCGCAGGCACTGCTGCGGGTGCCGGTGCGGCAGCCCCGTGGGATGCGCTGGAATTACCCATTCCAGAAGATGAACTGGAGCCGGACAAACTGCCGGGCTGCGTATTGGGGGAGCGGGTGTTGATGGGTTCCGGAGGACGTTTGCCGAAGAAGGGAGGTTGCATGGACATCTGGGCTCTTTCAAAAAAATTGAAGAATTGATACTAGTCCTGCATCTCGGTGGAAACCCTAGGTTAATTGCAACATCCATGGCCTAAATGCCACTAAATGTTGCAAGTGCACAGGAAATCCATGTTCATTACCTTGAAACCGGCAGTCCGTCAGCCGGTGCGCACAGGCTGCAGAGCAGTGCGCACGGTGCAAGCGCGCTACAAGGTGCGCGCCGGGGCGGCAGGGATGGTTGTTGCATCAGGCGACCCGCTGCACCATGGATTGGCCCGCCGGGACAACAAACTGCGCAAGTGTTGTTACGCGCGTGTCTTTGCGTGCCACATCGTCCACCACTCGCAGGCGCGTGGTCAGTTGTTGGGGCGTGATGTCCACCACGCCATAACCCTTGTGCTCGGCCTCGGCAAAAATGAAGTGCGGGTTCTCGGCCAGGCGCTCGGCGATCTTGCTGTTGCCGCCACTGCGTGACGTGATGCTGGTGCCACAAAACTCGACGCCGATGTTGGCGCTGTCGGGCTGGGTGTAGTCGGCCTTGACATGGCCGACCCAGTTCTCATGCACATCACCGCCCAGCACCACCGGGTTGGCGACGGCATGGCGTTGCAGGGATGCAGTCAAGCGCTGGCGCGCGGCCGGGTAGCCGTCCCAGCCGTCGTTCCATAAGGTCTGCCCGGCGCCAGGTTTGACGTCGCGCGTGCCAAACAGGGTTTGCTGGGCGATGACGTTCCAGCCGCCGCTGCCCTGGGCCAGGGCCTGGTCCAGCCATTGTTCTTGCGCCGTGCCGAGCAGGCTGCGACCCGGGTCGTTCCAAGCGGTGCATTGCGCGGGGTTGAGCGCGCCGGAACCCGCTTTGCCGTCCGCAGTACAAACCTGCGGATCGCGGTATTGCCGGTCGTCCAGCCAGTACAGCGTGGCAAGTTTGCCAAAGGGAACCTGGCCATAGATGCGCATCTCGGCCCCGCTGGCCAGGCCTTTGAGGCTCTGTGTCAACACACTGGTGCGCAAGGGCATGTGTTCGTAGTAGGCCTGGTAGGCCGCCGCGCGCCGCGCCAAGAAGTTGGCCACGGGCGGGCCGCTGTCACCCGCGTGCATTCCGGCATAGTCGTTCTGTACCTCGTGGTCGTCCCAGGTCACCAGCCACGGGCAGGCCGCATGCATGGCCTGCAGGTCGGCGTCGCCGCGGTGCAGCGCATAACGCGCGCGGTAGTCGTCCAGTGTGGTGACCCAGCCGCCCGTGGGCACACGTATGGCTTTGGCGGACGTGGGGTATTCGTAGATGTAGTCGCCCAGGAACAGCACCACATCCAGGTCCTCCGCCAGCATGTGGCGGTAGGCGCTGAAGCTGCCGTGCTCCCAGCGTTGGCAGCTGGCATAGGCCAGGCGTAGTCTGGCAACATCGGCGCCGGGCGCGGGGAAGGTGCGGGTGCGCCCGGTCGCACTGACCGCCGCGCCGGCGCGAAATCGGTAAAAGTACCAGCGGTCGGCCTGCAGCCCCGCCACTTCTACATGCACGGCATGGGCCAGCTCGGGCAGGGCCTGGACCTGGCCGCTTTGCACCAGGCGGGTGAAGCGGGCATCGTGTGCCACCTCCCAACGCACGGGGATGGCCTTTGGGGCCAGGGCGCTGCCGTCCAGCAGCCCGGATTGCAGCAGCCGCGTCCACAACACCACCGAATCCTGTGTGGGCGACCCGCTAGCCACACCCAGCTGAAACGGGTCGCTGGCAAAGCGGCTCTGGCTCCAGGCGTTGCCCGGCAAGACCCACTGCGCGACACCGGCACTGGCCCATTGCAGCAGTTGGCGGCGTGAGGAGCGGGTCGCGGACCTTGGGGGCGGAGGAGTCAAGGGGATGCGATGGTGGTGCTTTGGTACCACTATGGTAGTGGTCATTGCAACACTGGCCCCAACTTGTACCATGTATGTAACTAAAAGCAGGCCAGAATGTCGTAACCAAGTTACCATTCAAGTTGTAATCTAGTTACATAACCCATGCAAAATTTCGTTCCCGTTCACCCCGTCGTACTTGCGGTTACCAACCGCATCCGTACACGCAGCGCCGCTACCCGCAGCGCCTATCTGGCACAGGTTGACGCCGCATCCCAACGCAAACCCGGCGCCGAGCGCATGGGCTGCGCCAATGTGGCCCACGCCTTTGCAGCCATGCCCGACAACGACAAGGCCCGTGTCACCGGCATCGACAAGTTCCGCGTCGTGGCCGAAAAAGGCCCCAACATCGCCATCGTGACCGCCTACAACGACATGCTGTCGGCCCACGCACCGTTGCAACACTACCCCGACCTGATCAAGCTGGAAGCGCGCCGCCTGGGCGCCACGGCCCAGGTGGCCGGTGGTGTGCCGGCCATGTGTGACGGCGTGACCCAGGGCACGCCGGGCATGGAACTGAGCCTGTTCAGCCGTGACACGATTGCCATGGCCACCGCCATTTCGCTGAGCCACGATGTGTTTGACAGTGCATTGATGCTGGGCGTGTGTGACAAGATCGTGCCCGGCCTGCTGATCGGTGCGCTGCATTTTGGCCATTTACCGACCGTGTTTGTGCCGGCCGGCCCCATGACATCCGGTTTGCCCAACAACGAAAAAGCCAAGGTCCGCGAGAAGGCCGCGCAGGGGCTGGTGGGGCGCTCCGAATTGCTGGAGGCCGAGTCTGCCGCCTACCACGGCATGGGCACCTGCACCTTTTACGGCACGGCCAATAGCAACCAGATGCTGCTCGAAGCCATGGGTCTGCATGTGCCGGGCACGGCCTTCATCAACCCCGGTGCCGAGGTTCGCAGTGAGTTGACCCGTGAGGCCGTGCGCACGCTGCTGGGCAAACAAACCGGTGGCGGCAAAGCGGCGTGGACCTGTCCGCCTATCGGCCACCAGGTCGACGAGCGTTGCATCGTCAATGCCATGGTGGCCCTGCTGGCCACCGGCGGCTCCACCAACCACCTGATCCACTGGGTGGCGGTGGCGCGGTCGGCCGGCATCAGCATCGATTGGAATGATTTCTCCGATCTGTCGGATGTGGTGCCCTTGCTGACCCGCGTCTACCCCAACGGTAGCGCCGATGTGAACCAGTTCCAGGCCGCAGGCGGCCCGGGTTATGTGATCCGCGAACTGCTGGACGCAGGTTTTTTGCATGCCGATGTGTTGACCGTGCGATCTGGCGGCTTGCGCGAGTTCACCCACATTCCCAGCGCGGGTGCCGACGGTGCGCTGCAATGGGCGGATGCCGGTGCCAGCAAGGACGAAACGGTGGTGCGCCCGGCCAGCGAACCCTTCAGCGCCAGTGGCGGCCTCAAGCTGCTGCTGGGCAATCTGGGGCGTAGCGTGATCAAGGTGTCGGCCGTTCCGGAAGACCGCCACATCATCGAAGCGCCATGCCGCGTCTTTGATTCGCAAGATGCCTTGCACCATGCGTTCCAGGCCAACGAACTGAACCAGGACCTGGTGTGTGTCGTGCGTTGGCAGGGGCCGCAGGCCAATGGCATGCCCGAGTTGCACAAGCTCACGCCGCCGCTGGCGGTGTTGCAGGGCAAGGGCTTCAAGGTGGCCCTGGTGACCGATGGGCGCATGAGCGGCGCGTCGGGCAAGGTGCCGGCTGCCATCCATGTGTCGCCCGAAGCGGCCGCCGGTGGCCCCTTGGCCAAAGTGAGGGATGGCGACATCGTTCGCCTGAACGCGGTTGCCGGCACCTTGCAGGTGCTGGTGGACGCCGCCGAGTGGGATGCCCGCCCACTGGCCGTCATGCCCGCGGACCTGCGCGCTGCCAACGGCATTGGCATGGGGCGTGAGTTGTTTGCCGGCATGCGGCGCAACGCGCTGACCGCCGAAGAGGGCGCCTGCAGTTGGTTGTGAACCGATCACGCGCTACTTCCACGCTCTACATCTTTATACCCAGTCTAAAAAATACATGTCTACAACTTCATTTACCGCCCTGCAAGTGATGCAGGACGCTCCCGTCATTCCAGTCATTGTGTTGAACGATGTCGCGCATGCCGTGCCCATGGCGCGTGCGCTGGTGGCCGGTGGTATTCGCATGCTGGAGGTCACGTTGCGCACGCCGCAGGCCCTGGCCTGTATCGAAGCCATTGCACGCGATGTACCCGAGGCCGTGGTCGGCGCGGGCACAGTGCGCACCATGGCCGATGCCCAGGCTGCGGCACGGGCGGGTGCACGCTTTGCCGTGAGCCCGGGTTACACCAGTGCCGTGGGCCAGGCGTGTCGTGATGTGGGGCTGGCGTTGTTGCCCGGCGTGGCCACGGGCAGCGAAATCATGGTGGCGCAGGAAGACGGCTTTACCGAGCTCAAATTTTTCCCCGCCATACAGGCCGGCGGCCCGGCCATGCTGAAGGCCTGGAGCGGCCCGTTTTTTGACGTCAAGTTCTGCCCCACCGGTGGCGTGACCTTGCAGAACGCGCCCGAGTTTTTGGCGCTGCCTAATGTGGTGTGTGTGGGCGGCTCGTGGCTGGTGCCCGCCGCTGCCATGGCCCGTGGCGATTGGATGCATGTGACCCAACTGGCCCGCGACACGCAGGCCTTGCGTAAAGCCTAGGGCAATGCTGAACAAGTACCTCCGTTCGGGCTGAGCTTGTCGAAGCCTTCTGCAAGTCTTTGATTTGTAAGGGCTGCGTTTCGACAGGCTCAACGCGAACGGACTTAATCAGCAAAGCCCTAGTGTCGCGGAACCGCGCGCGCTTGCTATCAATATTTGCAAGCAGCATGGACATCCGTCGCTATGGAGACTACTATTCCCTATACGAATAAAGAAGTGCGAGACCAGGGGAGTTGATTGATCAAAGCCGCACCGTCGGCAGGGGCGTCACCATGAAAACCTCTGGTTTTCTAGACCGTTTGCTGCTGTGGCAAAAATTTGTCATCGTCGGTGTGGTGACACTGGTTGCAGTGTCCATCCCCGTCGGTCTGTACATCCGTGAAGCCAACAAAACCTGGGATGCCGCGCTGCTGGAGCGTGAGGGGCTGGTGCCCATGGCGTCCATGTTGCGCACCATCCAGTTGACGCAACAGCACCGCGGTTTGTCGGCACTGGTGCTGGGCGGTGTGGCCAGCGAAAAAGACAAGCGGGAAGCCAAACAGCGTGAGGCCGATGCAGCCTACGAGGCCCTGGATACCATCATCAAGTCCCTGGGCGACAAGGGTGTGGCCGACGCCTGGGCCCAGCCCAAGCAGGACTGGGCAGCCCTGCGCACCAATGTGTCCAATGCCAGCTTGACGGTGCCGCAAAGCTACCAGGGGCACACGGCCCTGGTGCCCAAGTTGCTGGTCGTCAATGATTTGATTGGCGACCACTTTGGCCTGAGCCTGGACCCGGATGCCGACAACTACCAATTGATCCAGGCCATGTTCTACATCCAACCCTATGTTACCGAAGAGTTGGGGAAGATGCGCGCCAAGGGAGCTGGGCTGCTTGCCAAAAAAGAGGCCACGATAGAGGACAAGCTGGTCATGGCCGAACTGATTGCGCGGGCCGCGGACCGGCTGGCACAGATGCGCACGGCCTATGGTAAGGCGGTAACGACCAATCCCGACATCGGCAAACGCCTGGGCGGCAGCATGACCGATGCCATGGCGATTGCGACCGAAGCCATGAATGTGGCCAGCGAAAAAATCGTCAAGGCCGAGACTCTGACGCATTCGGGCGTCGAATACGTGGACCTGACGACTCGGGCCATCAATGCGCAGTTTGCTTTGGGCGCGGCTGCCAACAAGGACCTTGATGCTGCGCTGGGCCAAAAGATATCGGAGCTGCGTTCGCTGCGCTGGATGATGCTGGGGTCGCTGACCTTGCTGCTGCTGCTGGCCCTGGTACTGCTGCGCTCCATACTACGTTCCATCAGCGTGCCCATGGCCGAGGCCGTGCAGGTTGCGCAGCGCATTGCACAGGGAGACCTGACGGCCACCTTCGGGGAAGTGCGTGTCGATGAAATCGGGCAACTGATGTCGGCGCTGCACGCCATGAACGACGAGCTGGCGCGCATGGTGGGCGCGCTGCGCCAAGGCATTGAAGAGATTGCCGGTGGCGCCAGCGACATCGCCAGCGGCAACAGCGACCTGTCGGCACGTACCGAGTCGCAGGCCTCCAGCCTGGAAGAGACCGCAGCCGCGATGGTGGAGATGACAGCCACCGTGCGGCAAAACTCGGACAACGCGCGCCAGGCCAACCAACTGGTCAACACCACGGCCGAGGTGGCGGTGCGCGGCGGCACGATTGTGGCGCAGGTGGTCAGCACCATGGGTGGTATCAACGAGAGTTCGCGCCGCATCGTCGACATCATTGGTGTCATCGATGGCATTGCGTTCCAGACCAATATCTTGGCGCTGAATGCGGCGGTGGAAGCGGCGCGCGCCGGTGAACAGGGCCGTGGCTTTGCGGTGGTCGCCAGTGAAGTGCGCAGCCTGGCCCAGCGCAGCGCGGACGCCGCGCGCGAGATCAAGGCCCTGATCGGCAGCAGCGTGGAAAAAGTAGAGGCCGGCAACCAGTTGGTGGGCAACGCCGGCAAGTCCATGGACGAGATAGTGGACAGCGTCAAACGGGTGATCAGCATCATGGGCGAAATTGTCGGCGCGACCGAAGAGCAGCGCCTGGGCATTGAGCAAATCGAGCAGGCCATCGCACAAATGGACAGCATGACGCAAAAGAACGCAGCCCTGGTGGAGCAAGCCGCAGATGCGGCCGCCGCCATGAAGGACCAGTCGCACAGCCTGGTGCAGTCCATGTCGTCGTTCCGCTTGCCATAAGCCGGAATCAGCCCCCATTTTGGTAGTTTTTGTTCGTAACTAAGCTATGTATTTAATAGCGGACTATTGAGGTTTTACGAGGGCTAGAGGCCTATTTTTCTTTGATCTCGGTGTAAAAACCCATATTGGGTATAGAGATGGACGTGCCGCGGGCTGTACGGCAGGCCAGGGCGCTTCCATCAGGCGTAGTCGGGACGCTGTATTAGCTCAATCTTGTAGCCGTCGGGGTCGGTCACAAAGGCGATGACCGAGCTGCCGCCCTTGACCGGGCCGGCTTCCCGCGTGACATTGCCACCGGCTGCCTTGATGCGTTCGCAGGCCGCGTACACGTCGGGCACACCCAGTGCAATGTGGCCAAAGGCGGTGCCGGGCTCATACGTCTCCACACCCCAGTTGTAGGTCAGCTCGATCTCCGCATGCTCCGGATTGGGACCGTAGCCGACAAAGGCCAGTGAGTATTTGTATTCGGGGTTTTCGGAGGTCCGGTTCAGCTTCATGCCCATGACCTGGGTATAAAAATTGATGGAGCGTTGCAGGTTGCCTACGCGCAACATGGTGTGCAGGAGTCGCATGGTCGGGTGTCTCGTTGGTTAAATGGCAGCTTGCCAAACGTCTAATTGTGGCGCTAAACCTTTGTCCCCAGGCTGCGCTGCTGGGCGGCGCAGTGCGGATTTTTTGCTTGCGCCCGCAGCAGGCATGGGGTGGCTGTTCTGCTCCGTGTCCCCCGCCCGCTGCGCGGG
>JAZKIR010000041.1:30465-187846 GCA_040384785.1 Pseudomonadota bacterium | reverse complement strand
AACATCAGAAGGCGGCTTCGCCGCTCATGTTGGTGGTCCGGTCATCTTTACGTTATAACTCACGGAACGGTTATGTGACATGGGAAAGAAGGCTGTCCGCGAACTCGAGAATGTGCTCATTGGAGTACAGGGCGGATTCACCCAGTACCGCAGTGGGGTCGACGAGTTCTTCGTGCCGTACGGGTTTGCAATCGCCCGTGAGAAGCTCATGGCTGCGCGTGGGGACCTTGAGCGGTTGGGGCAGTTCGAAAGCTGTTGCGAAGCTTTGGCGCGAGCAGAGGAACTTGCTAAGCTCGGTCCCGAGCATGACGAGGAGGCCGAGATGTTAATTCTCAATGCGAACAGAGCGCTGATGACGGCTTCTGGAAGGTACGATGAAATGTCACAGCTCGCGAAGAAGCCGGGCGTCACGCTGGACGACTTCAAGCCAGATCCTGACCATTTGGAGCAAGAAGACCAAGTCGGAGGGACGGAGCGGTGAGTTCTAACAGGTCAACCCGGTCGGACGCCTGCGGCGCCGCTGGTCTTCGACGTTAAGGCTCAGCATGGCTAACTCGCGGCTCCACTTCGATCTGGAAGACGACGTCTGGCGTGCAAACGCTATGTTGCCGTCGTGGAGCGGTTTTCAGGATAGGTCTGGTGCCTATGGGACGCGAGTTTCAACTGAGCCTTCAGATGGTTCTGTCCGTATCGTGTTTGCCCCGGAAGGCCGGGATGACGAACCCTTGACCAAGACTGAAGTCGCGAGTGTGGAGTGGCTCCTCAAACACGAGACGTCCGTCTCTAGAACGTTGCTATCTGCGTTGCTGGGCGAGTACCCTTCGCTACAGGAACAGTACGGATATTCGGAAGACGAGCAGGCGAAACTTATGCCGGACGTCACGAGCGTCGACGGCTTTCGAAACTTGATTGGGTTGCACTCTGTCAATGTGCACCCTCTGCTGAAAGACGGTATTCCGTACGTCGGCTTTGAGTTTGGTTGCACGTGGGATGACGAGCACGGCCTCGGCGTTTTGGTGCATGGCACACGGGTAGTAGAAATTGGTGGCGCGGATACGGCCATCCTGTTGTGGATCGCAGAGCAGGATGCGGCAGAGCCTTAACATGTCAATCGACGCGGACCCACAACAGCAGGAGGCGGCTTCGCCGCAAGTGTTTGTGGTTCGGTCATCTTCACGTTAAACATCATGAAGTCGCACACCTTTCGGTTGGGTCTCAGCTGCATCGTGCTGCTGTGCATCGGATTGCTTGCGCAGGTTCTCGGCGCGATCATCGTGCGGCACCCTGCGGCTTGGTCGCTCGTTCCAATGTGGCCTACGGACGTCTTGATGAGCGCCGTTCAGCCAACGAGTCAGGAGACGGCTTCAGACTTGGAATTTTTGGGTATTTGGGTTGTTTGCTTCTGCGCAATTGGCTCCGGCTGGGTTGCAACTGTGGTGCTGTGGAAACTCTATCAATATGGGCGTGCAAGTGAGCATGTTGTTTAACAGATTGCTCGGCGCGGACACGCAGCCGCAGAATGCCGCATCGTGGCGCTGGCTGCATGTCGGACAGCGCCAACGTTGAACATCTATGCCCCAGCAAGTGTTCTTTGTGGATATTGACGACACGATGGTGCGGTCTGTGGGCGTCACGCGCATCCCAATGCCAACGGTGATTGCGCAAGTGCGACGGCTCAAGGCAGAGGGTGCAACTTTGTACCTCTGGAGTTCCGGCGGTGCCGAATACTGCAAGACCACGGCGGTAGAGCTTGGTATCACGGATTGCTTCGAAGGCTTCTTGCCCAAGCCCACGGTGTACATTGATGACCAGCCCGTCCATGAGTGGCGGTTTTGCAGGCATCTGTATCCGTCACAGGCCGAGAATGTTTAACATGCCAATCGACTCGGACCCACAACGGCAAAAGGCGGCTTCGCCGCAAATTGTTGTGGTCCGGTCATCTTCACGTTAAACGGCAGGAGATTGCGTGGCGTACCATGTCGTCCCAGCGCTAAATCGAAGTGGAGTTTGAGGCACTGGCGTTTGCTGCTACGTGCCGGTCGACATGTCAATCGACACGGACCCACAGCAGCAGAAAGCGACTTCGTCACAAGTGTTGGCGATCCGGCCATTTTTACGTTAGCCTTCAACCATGAAAACCATTTTTTCTTTCACAGCCGCGCTCCTTTTAATTTCAGTAAGCCCGGCGGCTATTTCCGCGCTTCCTGAACCATCCAAGAACGCTGCTGCCTCCACCATTGTGACGAGCGGCGAGTTTGGATTGTTCAATCTCTCTGATCCGAGTAAACCAAGTTTTGTCCCATCTGCTTCAGTTCCACTCGTTCCAGATCAAGCTTACGGGTGGATCATTCGCGTTCGCACAGACAAGGCAAAAATCAAGTGGCGGGAGGAGTTCACTCTTCCAGCGACGCCTACGACTTGGGGTGTAGCCGAACCGGTGGGAACACGGTCTGTTTCAAATGACGGACGAACTTCTGTGACTGAGCGCGAAGTCTCGCCTGACCGAGGTGTGATTTTCAATTCTTGGTCCGTGGCGCCAGGAGACCCAAAAGGTAGATACACCATTCGTGTTTTCATAGATGGCTCCCTGGCTAAGGCCTTCGAGTTTGACGTGAAATAAAGGCTAACTCCACCGTGCGCCATCCACCACTGCCAAAACACCTTCAAATCCTTCTCCTCGTTTTTTTCGCGGCGAACCTGACCCACTTTGTGCATAACGCTGAGTACATCGCTTACTACCCTGGAATTCCGACCTGGCTCACCCGAGAGAAGGTGTACCTGGCCTGGGTCGCTGGAGCAAGCGTTGGACTTTTGGGCCTGCTTGTTTCCAGAACAAGGCTGCGAGTCCTGGGCTTGGCACTGGTGGCGACATACGGAGCGCTTGGCATCGACGGATTGGCTCACTACACACTGGCGCTGTGCTCGGACCATACTTTGGTCACGAATCTAACTATTTGGTTTGAAGTCTTAGCAGGCCTTTCCCTGCTTCTTGCATCAGCAGCGCTCATCGGACGAACACTTTCAACTCGGGTTGCTGCAAGAAACTGATGCCTAGCCCTTCCATCGAGGGGATGCCCAAAAGGCTACGCTTTTCGGTCACCTCTCATGTCAAACCTAAGGCGCCTTGGCAGTCACAGGTTCGTCTCGATGTGGTAAAACGAGGCGCCCTGCCACTCGTCACCATGCCTATGCGTTTCGCTAACCTCGTTTTCGCTCTCGTCCTGGTCTGCGGGTCCGCGCAGGCTGCCCCCGAACCCTCGTTTGAACCGAACAGCGTGCAGACGGTCGACTTCAACTCGCCACAGCGGGCTTACCTCGAGGTGCCGGGGCCACTCGCGATCTATGCCGAAGCATCGCTGGCCGGCGATCCAACGGTGCATGCCGCGGCGGTCCAGAAACTGGCGAAGACGCTGGAAGAAGTCATAGAGGCGCTTCCCCAGCATGCGCGCGGCCAGATGCGGTCGATCAAGTACTACCTAATGGGTGGCCTGCGTTCACCGCAAGGCGGCTTGAAAGGGGGCATGCGATACGTGGCCGTTGGCTCGCGCAACCCCTTGTGGGACAGCCGCTGGCAAGGCGGTATCGTGGTCTACAGCGCAGACAACCTGATGGCGATGAGCGCGGCGCAGACTCAACGGGCACTCGCCCACGAGATGGCGCACGCCTGGCACCTGACGCGGTGGTCTAGTCGCGAGCCCGGCATCTACGGCCCCTGGGAAGCGGCGGCGAACCGCGGGCTGTACAAGAACATCAAGGACTACAAGGGCCGTACGGTCGAGAGTGCCTATGCGGTCAAGAACCAAGCCGAGTACTTTGCTGAGCTGTCCGCCGCCTACTTCGTCGGCCTGCACTACGAGCCCTTCGACAGGAAGGGGCTGAAGACGTATGACCCCGCGGGTTATCGCATGGTCGAGCAGTTCTGGGCGCCTCTTTGAAAAGCGCCACATCCGCTCTTCAAGCTAAACGGGCGACCATGAAACATTGCAGTGTGATCATTGCTCTAGCTGGTGCAGTATTCGCTGGCACGGCGCATGCTGATCCGCCACTACCCGTCAAGTCGGGCGCATACACATTCCAACACCGCGATGCTGAGTTTCCTTACGCACGGGGGTTCCCCGTAAAAGTCTCTATTCGCGGGTACAAGTACACGGTTACGAATCCAAAGCCCTACGGCCCTATTCCCAGCGGCGTTATTGAGGAAGGAACGCTCATGTGGCATCGCAAGACCAGCCAATGGATACTCGGTGATAGCGAGGCCGACCGCGAAGCGCCAGAGGTTGGTGGGTGCAGCAGCGGCCCAGACGTCATTGACTTCAAGACGCGAACCATCTGGACGTGCGTGGGAGGACCGTGAGCTGTACCTGTTACAGCGATGGTTTTATAAAGGGAAAGGTGAAACCGACGAAGTGCACGGCATTGAGCAGAAAGTGCATCAGGATGGCGCTTTCGATCCGTTGTGTTCGGGCATATGCAATGGCATAACCCAGACCTGCGAGCGTCGCCAGCCCCACATAGGCCAGTCCGCCGCCGAAATGCGCCAGGCCGAACAATAGTGCCGATACGCTGACGGCAATGGCACTGCCGAACTTGACTGACGCAAGTGCACCGGCAAGGCGGGCCTGCAAAAAGCCTCGGAAAAGTGCTTCTTCCGCGACCACGGTGAAAAACAGGTTCACCGACAAAAATATCCACAGTTCGGCCGGAAGTTTGAATTCCGGCCGCACAAAGCCGATACCCGACGCGACGCTCAGTACGCCGACGATGGTGCAGATCGCAATCGGGGTCGTCTTGCGCAGCATGCCGGCCCATTCGGCTCTCGATCCCGCGCGGCGGCAGAACAGCGCCAGCAACAACAGGCCGACCGCACCCTTGTCAAAATTTGCACGGAGGGTGAACGGTGCGGCATCGGTAGAGAACTGAACGGCGGTGATCAACACCGGGTTGTTGAATCCGGGTAGACGGTGTATGGCCAGCGCCAGTGCGACCAAGGCCGTCAGCGTGCCAAACACCATACGCGGCGCGCGAGATGCATACGGCCGTGTCGCCAGATAGGCGAGCAACAGGAACACGCCCAGGCTAACGATGGCAAGGGGTTGCAGATGACCGGTGATCAATCCACTGGCGACTGCGCAGCCAAACAACGCAAGCCAGGGCGGCAGATTGAACCGCCCGGCAAGCCGGACGGAGGGCAGCCAGACGGCGCAAATCGACAGGGCAAGCAGTGTGTAGGTAACGATCATTTTTCTTTTCGGTCACATTGGATCAGGTTCGGTTCGGCATGATACCGAACCGTCCTTTCGATCAAGAAGCAAAACATGCGCCACCACCATTGACAGTGGCGCTTGGCCGGGCTTGTATCATCGGCTGGCAATGCCATCAACGTCCATCCACCATTTTTTATGCCAGTCGCACCCATACGCACCAGTGTCTAGGGTGTTGGCGGCGGTGGCTTCGTATAACAGCTTGCTCGTCGCGGACGCGACGCGCCAACGTTAAAACGCATGATGAAGTTCATTCGACCCATTGCAATTGCGGTTGCATTTTTTTTTGGATACGTAGTGCCGACGATTGCGCTATTCGTGCTCGGCGGGATAGGCGCTGCGAGAAGTGATTCAGGCAGCTACAGTGCAACATGGCTTTCCATGTTATTGATTGGGTCATACGTAATATGTCCCCTTGCCGGCGGATACGTGGCCGCACGGCTAAGTAAGAACCTGCCATATCTCCACGCGCTAATCGTCTCGGTGCTGGCCGGGGTCACCATGGGCGCAATGTATGAAAACTTCTCTGCCATGTCGACCTTGATTTGGATCGTGGCCTTTAGTGTTGGTGGAATTGCTGGGGCCTGGATCCATGAGCAACTCCTGGCAAGGAAGCAAAAAAAATGCGCATTGACTTGATGTTCGACATGGACGAACACGTGCGCCGGTCAATGCAGCGCTGAGGCGCCGCCAGTAATCCCATGCTCCGTCGCATTCACCACGCCGCCATCATCTGCGACGACTACGCGGTATCAAAACGCTTCTACACCGAGGTGCTTGGGCTCACGGTGGTGGCCGAGCACTATCGTGAAGACCGACAATCCTACAAGCTGGACCTTTCGCTACCCGACGGATCACAAATCGAGCTGTTCTCGTTTCAGAATCCGCCACCGCGCCCTTCGTACCCGGAGGCGCGTGGCCTGCGACACCTGGCGTTTGAGGTCGACAATGTGGAGCAGTGCAAGGACCAGCTGGAATCCAAGGGCGTCGCTGTCGAGGCCATTCGAATCGACGAATACACGAACAAGCGCTTCGTCTTCTTCTCCGACCCAGACGGTTTGCCGCTTGAGCTGTATGAGTCGCGGGCACACACTGGTTGTTAACATTTCGTAAGTAATTTATGTCCAAAAGAATCCTCTCCTCCCTCTTTGCCCAGAAGTCCTGGGCCAATCGCGAACTGTTTGATGTGCTGGCTTCGGTTTCACCTGCGGAGCACGCGGATCGCTTGCACACTGCTATCCGGACGCTCAACCACATCTACGTTGTCGACCGAATCTTTCGTGCCCACTTGCAGAATGAAAAACATGGATACGCGGCGACAAATACGCCCGAGACGCCCGAATGGAGCGCACTCCATTTCGCGGTCGCCGAAACCGACAACTGGTTCGAGGGCTATGTCTCCGGCCTAGGTGAACAGGCCTTGGGGGAGAGTCTTGTGTTCCAGTTCACCGATGGCGATTCGGGAACCATGACGCGTGAAGAGATGCTGTTCCATGTGCTCACCCATGGGGCCTACCACCGCGGCAACGTCGGCCAGATCCTGAAGGACATATCGGTCACACCCCCGCGCGATTTGTTCACCAAGTTTTTGCATGTGCGCGAACCGTCACGCCGGCATGCCTGACGTGAAGACCGGCGCCTACTTGAAGATCTTCGGATACTGGTGCGCATACCAATCCACCACCTCCTCATGCCCCAAGCCGAAAAACTCCTTCAGGCGCGGCACCTTCAAGAAGCCCAGCACGCTGG
Source organism: Pseudomonadota bacterium (assembly GCA_040384785.1). Lineage (GTDB taxonomy): Bacteria > Pseudomonadota > Gammaproteobacteria > Burkholderiales > Burkholderiaceae_C > Allorhodoferax. The sequence goes on along the minus strand of JAZKIR010000041.1, from coordinate 180,836 downwards.
TTGCCATCAGCAGGCCAAAGGCGGTGTAGACGGTGTTGACGCTCCAGTGGGTGAGGGCGAAACCGGCCAGCGCAGGCCCTATGGCTCCGGCCACCTGTGTGCTCATCGACGACGCCGCAAACACCCGCACCCGGTGGCTTTGCGGGATTGCCAGTGCGCGGTGGGTGGCTCCGACCAGGGCCATGGATGCGTTGCAAAAACCGACCAGCGCCAAGCCCACGACCACCAGGTAGGGCGAAGTGGCAAACCCCACCACGGCCAAGGCCAGGCCTTCGCAAAACCCCAGACCCAGGCGCACCCGGTAGCGCCCAAAAAGCTGCACCAGCCACTGCGAGCCGAAGACACTGCCCAACAACACACCCAGGGACAGTGCGCCCAGGCATAGGCCTAACCAATTGCCGGCCAGGCCCATGGCGTGCACCTTGATGGGAATCAGGATACCGACGGCCGGCCCCTGAAAAATCCAGACGACAAAATTGACAGCCGTCCAGCCGCGCTCCATCGGCATGCGCCACTTGGCCGCCATGCCGGTGCGCAGCCCCTGCCACCATTGGGCGAAGTCCACGCGCCGGGTTGGCGCCATGACGGTGCGCGCCGGAATCCGCGTGGCCGACGCGATGGCAAACAGCAGCAACACTGCGTAGACACTCAAAGCGCCCACCACACTGCCCACACCCAGGGCTAGGCCCGCCAGCAGCGGGCCAGCTATGCCGCTCAGGGATTGGCAGGTCTTGCGCAGGCGTATCGCAGCCGGCAATTGGTCTGGCGCCAGCAACTCGGCCAGAATGGTCGCACGCGCCTGGTCCACAAATGCCGCGGCCAGGGCCTGCAGCACGGCCAGCGCTATCAGTAGTGGCAGATTAAAAACGCCCAGCGCAGCGACCAGAGTCAGCGCCAGTGCGATGGCTAGCATGGCGGCCAAGCCCAGTCTGATTTGGCGAGCCTTGCAGATGCGGTCCCCAAATGGCGATGCCAGCGGCGCGGCCAATAACATGGCGATGGCAAGCGACGCGCCGTAGACCGCCACGGCGCTGACCCCGCCGCTGCTGGTGATCCACCACGGCAAGATGACCAGAGCGAAGAGTTCTGCCAGTTGCACCAGTGCATCGGTCAACAAGAAGCTGCGTGGCACGGAAACTCCCTTTTCTTTTTGGTATTGAAATGCAGAAATCGCTGCCAAGTCTATGGCATGGACGGACCGCTTGCGGGTGTTGCACTGGCGACAGTGCATTGGGGCCACCCCGGTACCATGGCCGCCACCATTCCCAAAAAAACACGAGGAGACTGTTGTGCCCAAGGTTATCAAAACGTTGCTTTCGGTGCTTTCCCTGTTGCTGGCAGGCTGCGCACAAACCGGGCCCATTGCAGAAGATACGCGGGCGCATGACGCGCGTAATGATTTTGTTCCCGACGCGGCAACGTTTGAATTTGCCGCCATGGCCGACAGCGCCACGCCGACGGACCGTTGGAGCGGCGTTCTGGGCGGGGCAGGCTACCGTATAGAAGTGCCCTCCGCCAACTGGAACGGCAAGCTGGTGATGTATGCCCATGGTTATGTCGGCACCGGCAAGAACCTGGTCGTGCAAGACCCACCGATCCGCCGCTACCTGGTCGACAACGGTTTTGCCTGGGCGGCGTCTAGCTACAGCAAAAACTACTACGACGTGCGTGCCGGCGTGGAAGACACCAACGCGTTAGCCCTGGCCTTCAACGCCATTGCTGAGCGTAACGGCCGCCCGCTGGCCCGGCCCAGCAAGACCTACATCTTTGGCCGCTCCATGGGGGGGCACGTCGCGGCCGCGGCAGTGGAGGCCGAGACCCTGGCCACCGCCAACCACAAGATGCGTTACGACGGCGCCGTGCCCACCTGTGGCGTGCTGGGCGACGAGCAGTTGTGGGCCTATTTCGGCGGCTACCAATTGGCGGCACAGCAATTGGCTGGTCTGCCGGCCGCGGCCTTGCCGGTCAAGAACTGGGAGCAGCTTTCCACCCATGTGCGCACCACGCTGTTCAACAGCACCACATCGTTCGCCGCGCCAACTCCGCAGGGCCTGCTGCTCAAAAATATGGTGATGAACCTTACCGGCGGTGAGCGGCCCCTGTTCGAACAAGGCTTTGCCAACGAGGGATTGCAAAAAGTGGTCTGGGGCGCATTTGGCGACGATGGCACCCTGCGCGGTGTGCTCAATGCCAACGTGGTCGACACCCGCGGCGTACGTTACACCTTTGACGCGCCCGAAGCCGTCGTGGCGGCGTTCAATACGTCCATAGCCAAATCCACCCCGGCGCCCGACGCCAACCGCCTGCGCCGTGATGGCCTGCGCTGGATCCCCAAGGTGCATGCCGACTTTTCGGTGCCGGTGTTGACCATTCACACCTTGGGTGACATGTATGTGCCCTTTGGGTTGGAACAAAGTTACCTGGCGCGTGCCACGGCAAAGGGCCACGCAAATCTGCTGGTGCAGCGCGCCATCCGCGCACCCGGCCACTGCGACTTCACGGTGGCCGAACAGGCCCGCGCCTTTGCCGACCTGGCGCGCTGGGTGGAGCAGGGCGTCAAGCCCGCCGGTGATGATGTGGCCACGGCGTCCACTGTTGCGAACCCAGCTTACGGCTGTACCTTCACCAACAACACCCTGGGGGCGGACGATGCGCCGGCAGTGAAGGCCATGCGTGCACCTGGAAAATTGCCGGCCTGCCCGGCGCCGCAGTAACGCGGGCAAAGAGAGTGGGGCGCCTAACTCGCCAGCAATGACTCGATCAACTCTTCGGTAATGTCTGCCGGCTGGCCTCGCCAGACAATCTTGCCGGCCTTGTTGACAAAGAAGGCATACGGCAGTCCCTTGATGCCAAGTGCCTTGTGGATGCTTTTCTTGCCTTCGACCGCTATCGCGTACTGCAGTGGCATGCGCTTCAGAAACGGGGTGACGACGTCCGCGGTCTCTGGCGACACACCGACGATAACCAGCCCTTTTGCCGCATAACTTGCGTGCCAGGCATTGAGTTTGGGAAAGGATTCACGGCAGGGCGCGCACCAGGTGGCCCAGAAGTCCATCAGCACCAGTTTGCCCTCCATCGCGGGCGCGGTGCCTATGAACTGCAGATCATGCGGGGGCAGGGGAGCGTCCAGCTTGACGCCGTTATACCAGTCGACAAGACCGGCGGACGCGCACAGCGCGGAGCCTGCGAGTGCCAGGGACAGGATGAGGTTTTTCATGCGGGTTTTGAAATGGCAATGCCTGATTGTGCCTGTCTTGGAAGTCTTCAATTGCCAATGCCAGTACCTTTCTTGCTGTTACAAGCCATTGCATTGCTGCTGCATTGCGCCTGTCAATACCCTGTGGTATGGTGCGTCCATGAGTGCGCAAGTAGACGTCATTGCAAGCGATTTCCCGCAGGCCAGCATGCTGGACCGCCGGGTCGTGGCGGCCGCGTACTTCCATGATTCCTACCGCGTGCCTGTGAGGCGATTGGATGCAACCGTTGTTGATCTCTACTTTGCAGTCTTTGGGCACCTCCCAGGTTGGATGCAGACGCTTTTGATCGTCCGCAACTTCGTGGCATCGCTGGGTGGCTTGGTATCGCCGACCATGTCAGAGATTCTGCATGTCGGCATCAAAGACAGCTATGCGGTGGGCGACAAGATGGGAGTCTGGCCGATCCACCATCTCAGCGGGTCGGAGGTCGTGGTCGGGAGGGACAATAAGCATATGGACTTCAGGCTCTCTGTGTTGCGGCTTGCCGTGGACGGCGCGGACAACCTTGTCGTGTCCACGGTGTGCACCGTACACAACCGGTTTGGGAAAGTCTATTTGTTCTTCATCGTCCCGTTCCACAAATGGGGTCTGAAGCGTTTGATGTCGAATGCCGTACGCGCGGCTAGGTTATGACAGTCACCGCAGCCGAACACTACGAACACCACCTGGCCGCCATCTACGTCTGGATGGCCGGAGGCTTGGATGCCGCGCTGCAAGCCGGTAGTGCGGAGTTGGACGCCTTGCAGTTGGGTCTCCGACCGGGTGATGCGGTAGTCGACCTCGGCGCGGGCTTCGGCATGCATGCCATTGCATTGGCACGCAGAGGTGCAACGGTCACCGCGATCGATTCATCGGCTGCGCTGTTGCAAACGCTGGCCGAGCTGGGCGTCGGCCTGCCGGTGTTGGCGGTGCATGACGACCTGCTGGCGTTTCAGCGCCACATCGGGCCGGCGCCGTCTGCCATTCTGTGCATGGGCGACACCATCACGCATTTGCCCACTGTGGGCGATGTGGAGCGTCTGATGGAACAGGCTTGCCATGCATTGCTGCCGGGTGGGCAGTTTGTCATGACGTTTCGGGATTACACGGCGCCCTTGGTCGGGGTGCAACGTTTCATTCCGGTGCGCAGTGATGACACGCGCATCCTGACCTGCTTTCTGGAATACGAAGAGGGGGGCGTGTTGGTCCACGATATTCTTCATGAACGCACGGCGGACGGTTGGCAGACCCGGGTCAGCCAGTACCGCAAGCTGCGTTTGTCGCCGGACCACCTGATCCGTTGTCTGCAATCCTACGGCTGTAGTGTTCGCCGAGAGGCGGGCTTGCGCGGTATGGTGCGCCTGGTGGCGCAACGCGGTTGATTGCCAACAGCCGTACCTTTTGGTATGGTTGGCCATGGATGAAAAAAAGAGTCGCCAAAGTTGGTTGGATGCGGGTCTCCAGGCCTTGGCCGATTCCGGACCGCAGGGTTTGCGCATCATGCCGATTGCGGCGCAGTTGGGCGTGACCAAGGGCAGTTTTTACTGGCACTTCAAGGACCTGCAGGAATACGAACTGGCATTGCTGCAGGAGTGGGAACACAACCAGACCCAGCATGCCATTGCCAGTGTGGAGAAAACCGGCGGTGATGCACACGCGAGGCTGCGCAACCTGTTCACCGGGGCCAGCGGCATTGCCTCGGTTGATTTCGCACTGTCGCGTGCCATGCGAACCTGGTCCCTGACCCACGAGTCGGCGCGGTTGGCGCAGGCCGCCGTCGACCAAAAACGCCTCCTCTACCTGGCACGGCTGCTGCGGGACGTGGGCTGGTCCAAGGGCGAAGCCGAGACCTTGGCACGCTGGACTTATGGCGCACTGATTGGCTTGGCCCGGCTGGACGTTCCAGCTATGACGCCCAAGCAGCTCGCATTGATTGTTAAAACATTGACACCCGATCCGGCGGATGCCTGCGCATGACCTACCCCATCATGAGCCCCACCGAAATCCCCACCCCAACCATCCGCGGCTACCACGCCCATGTGTATTTTGGCCAAGCCACTATCGAGCAGGCGCGCGCGCTGTGCGAGGCGGCGGCGCGGCGCTTTGATGTGGTGATGGGCCGCGTGCACGAAAAGCCGGTGGGGCCACACCCGGACTGGAGTTGCCAACTGGCCTTCAAGCCCCCCGTGTTTGCCGACCTGATTCCCTGGTTGGCCATGCACCGCGCGGGCTTGGTGGTGTTTGTGCACCCCATCAGTGACAACGAGTTGCTGGACCATACCGACCGTGCGATATGGATGGGCGCTGTGCGTGCGCTGGACCTGAGCGTGTTGTCGGCCGGACCGGGCGACTTCGACTGAGGCAACGCTGAGCAAGTACCTCCGTTCGCCCTGAGCCCTTCGGCTCAGCTCAGGATAGGCCTGTCGAAGGGTTTAAAGGCGTGGACAAGCTCAGCCCGAACGGTGTCTTGAAATGCGGAACTCTCAATAATCAGCAGAGCCCTGGTCCAAATTCTCCAAGCCCACCAGGGCCGCGTGTTGCAGCAGCATGATGGTCTTGCCGTCCTGGATCACACCGGTCGTGATCTGCCGCAGCGCGTCCGCCAGGTCCAGTTCCAGCACCTCGATGTCCTCACCTTCGTGCAGATGGCCGCCGCCTTGTGATACTTTGTCGGCGGCCTCGTATGCGGCGGCAAAGAAATGCAGCTTCTCGGTCACCGAGCCGGGGCTCATATAGGCCTCGAACAGCTTGCGCGGGTTGCGGATATAAAAGCCGGTTTCTTCCGCCGCCTCCCGGCGTATGCAGGTTTCCGGGTCGTCGCCATCCAGCAGGCCGGCGCAGGCCTCGACCATCATGCCGTCGGTGTTTCCGTTCACAAAGGTCGGAAAACGAAACTGCCGCGTCAGCACCACGGTGTTGCGGCTGGCGTTGAACAGCAGCAGCACCGCGCCATTGCCCCGGTCGTAGGTCTCGCGGCTCTGGCGCTGCCAACTGCCGTCGCGGCGCAGGTAGTCAAACGTGGTCGTCTTCAGCACATACCAGTTGTCGGACAGCAACTTGATGTCCACTACGTTGACGCGGCTTGGGGCTTCTGGAACACGTGATGGGTTGGTGGTAGTCATATCCTTGATTCGTGCAAAAACGTGCAGTTTAGTATAATTTCGTGCAAACACAAGCAACCCACGGAAGATCACCATGCTCACCACCCAGCGGAAAAAATTGATCCAGGACCGCCTGCTGCAGGACGGTGAGGTGGTCGCCAAGAGCCTGAGCCAGGAGTGGGGTGTGTCCGAGGACACGATCCGCCGGGACCTGCGCGAGCTGGCCCAGGAGGGCAAGCTGCAGCGTGTGCACGGCGGTGCGTTGCCGGCCTCCAAGGCATTGGCCACGCTGGATGCGCGCCAGCACATTGCGGCTAACGACAAACAAGCGCTGGGGCGGGCCGGCGCGGCCATGGTCAAGCCCGGGCAACTGGTGTTTCTGGACGGCGGCACCACGGCCCTGCAACTGGCCCGGCACCTGGACCCGGCGCTGCGCGCGACCTTTGTGACACACAGCCCCACGGTGGCGCTGGAGCTGGCGAGCAAGCCACTGCTGGACATCATCATGCTGGGCGGCACCTTGTACCGGCATTCCATGGTGAACGTGGGCGCGGCGGTAGTCGCGGCGGCCGCAGGCTTCAGGGCCGACCTGTATTTCATGGGCGTGACCGGCGTGCACGCCACGGCGGGCTTGAGCACCGGCGACTTTGAAGAGGCCGCCGTCAAGCGGGCGCTGCATGCCCATGCCGCCGAGACCATTGTGCTGGCCTCCACCGAGAAACTGGGTGCGGCCTCGTCCTATGTGGTGGCTGCGGTACGTGAGCTGGCCGCCGTGGTGCTGCTGCCGGGCGTGCCCGCAGACCTGATGCAGGGCCTGGAGGCAGCGGGGACCGAGGTCATTGTTGCCGGGTAGGGTACGGGAATGCTATGTATTTTGTAGTGACATATGCTTATTCGACGGGGGCTATAGGGCTGTTTTGCTCGAAGGCGTGGTGAAAAAACCTATTTTGGGGTTGTTTAAGGCGCGTGGCTGCCCCTCAGTCAAACAGCGCCTCAAAACCGCCCACCGGCTCAAAACGTTTGTTGCGGTACATCAGCCGTGTGACCCCGGGCAGCGCCCGCTGTGCGACCGAATGCCGTGGATCACCGGGGTAACACAACACACGTGTGCCGTCCTCGTCAAAGGACTCCGGCAACACCAGCGGCGGCAGGCGGCTGCGGGCGGCCTCCATGACGCTGGCGACCGTGGCGTGGCGCGCCAGGTGCTGCAGGCTCATGATCTGCGGCGGTGCCAGTTCGATCTGGCCGTTCCAGTATTGCTCCAGCGCTGCGCGGGGCTGCAGCCATTGGCTCTCGGTCGCCTCGTGGTCGTCGTGCGTGGCTTCCTGTTCGGGGGGCACGGCGGCAACAAAGAAGCGGGTGTCAAAACGCTTGTTGGTGACGGAGGGCATACGCGGCGTGATCCAGCGGCTCCACGGCAACACGTTGCGGGTTTGCAGCCGCACCTGCAGCTCGGCCAGCAACTGGTTGAACGGCTTGGCGGTGTCGTGTTGCAGCGCGGCACGTGCCAGCGCAATGTCCGGTGTGAATAACACGCGGGATTCTTCAAAGGCCTCGCGCAGCGCCGCTACGTACAGGCCGCTTGCGGTGCTGACGGGGGTCTCGGGCTCGCCCAGCGCGGCGTGCAACTGGGCCGGGACCTGGTCCAGGTGGGCCGTGGGGTCCAGCATGGCGTCGGCGGCGTCCAGCTTGCCGCCGGGAAACACATAGGCGCCGCCCAGCACATCGGACAGGCCGTGGCGCTTGACCAGAAACACCTCCAGGCCATGGGCTGCATCGCGCAGCATGACCACGGTGGCGGCGTCACGGGGTGGGGCGGTGGGGACTTCGGAGTTCAGTTCCATAAAGGGGTGTCTCGGTCTTGACGCGGCCGGCGGGAACTGTGATTTACAGTCGCCAGAGTGGGGTGAATCCGTGTCGCGGGTTTGCCGTGTGTTGGTTGTCTAAAAGGGATAGTGAGTATGAGCATTGATTTCAAAGGCCGTGTTGCCATTGTGACGGGTGCGGGCGGCGGCCTGGGTCGCCTACATGCCTTGGCACTGGCGGCACGTGGCGCCAAGGTGGTGGTCAACGATCTGGGTGGCGCACGCGACGGCTCGGGTACCTCCCTGTCGGCGGCCGAGGCCGTGGTGACCGAGATTGTGGCCGGCGGCGGCGAGGCCGTTGCGAATGGCGCCTCGGTCACCGACTGGGACGCCGTGCAGGCCATGGTGCAGCAGGCGGTGGACACCTGGGGCCGCGTGGACATCCTGGTCAACAATGCCGGCATCCTGCGCGACAAGAGTTTTGCCAAGATGGAGCTGGCCGATTTCAAGCTTGTCATGGACGTGCACCTGATGGGCGCCGTGTACTGCTGCAAGGCGGTCTGGCCACACATGGTGGCGCAAAAATATGGCCGCGTGCTCATGACAACGTCCAGCTCCGGCCTGTACGGCAATTTTGGCCAGTCCAACTATAGCGCCGCCAAGCTGGCGCTGGTTGGCCTGATGCAGACGCTGGCTCTGGAAGGTGCCAAGTCCGACATCCGTGTCAATTCCCTGGCACCCACGGCGGCCACACGCATGACCGAGGGCCTGATGTCCGAGGCCGTGCTGGCTGCGCTGAAGCCCGAGGCCGTGGTGCCGGCGATGCTGGTCCTGGTTGCCGAAGATGCGCCCACACGGACCATTCTGTGCGCAGGTGCCGGCAGCGTGGAAGCCGCCCACATCACGCTGACACACGGGCAGTGGATTGGCTTGGGGGCCGATGCGCCCGAGCGTCTGGCAGCGCAACTGGATGCCGTGCGCGATCGCAACGGTGAGGCCGTGCCAGCCGATGGCTCGGCACAGGGTTCGCTCGAAGTGGGCCGTGCAACGGCGCGTTTGGGCTGAGGTTCCGCGGCGGGCCAAACTTGGTGCGGCGGCGTCTACAGAGTGGATTCGACCGGCTTGACACCGAACTCCGAGTCCGGGTCGGCGGCCACGGCTAGGCCCTCCGCCTGGTCGATGACGGCCGCAGGGTTGGCCTCCTGGCTGGTCACGGCGACCGCGCCAATACCAAAACGCGGAATAAACACATGGCTGCTGAAATCCGGCCCCATGATCCGCAGCGGCTTGGCCATCAGGTAGTGCAGGCGCTGCAGCAATTTCTCGACCAGGCGGCTCTGGCTGTCGGTGGAGATCACCACGACAAAACAACGCGGGTGGTACAGCCCCACGACATTGCGAAAACCCACCGCGCGGCGCATGCGGGCCGACATCGCGGACAGGATTTGTTTGTCCGCATTGTGTCCGGCAGCGTCCGCCAGTTGGTACAGGTTGCGCAGGTGCAGGCAGATCACGGTGCATTGCTGGCCCTTGCGGCCGCTGCGCCAGAAGGCATCGTCCACCTTGGAAACCAGCACCGAGCCCTTGGGCAGCCCGGTGGCCGGATCGTTGCCCTGGGCCAAGCCCGCCAGGCGTTCGAGCTTGCGGTTCATGCGATCGCGGCGCAGGCCCATATAGGTGCCCAGCATGAAGAAGCCCACCGTGCAAATGGCCGTCAGCATCCACACCGTGATTCCCAGGTCCATCTGCAGCGCCCGTGCGTACAGGCCAAACACCACGACGGCCAGCAACGCCGTACTGCCCAATATGCCGCGTGCCAGCAGGTCACCCAGGTACACCGCGCGTGCCGATGTTATGGCCGGCAGCAGCACGGAAAACGCGTTGATGACCGCGGTGGCCAGCAGCAAATCCTGCCACCGCTGGGCAGGGCTGAGCAGCGTCAGCACCGCCATCGTGCAGGCCGCCAGCACCAGGCCCGTGGAGCCATAGAGGATGGTGTTGCGCACGATGCGGTCTTCCGCACCCACGCCCATCCACAGGCCCAGGTAATTCAGCGCCAGTGCGCCGCTGAGCAGGCCCATGCTGTTTTGCAGCATGTGGATGATGACCAGGGGCACATCGGGAAACAGGGCGGTCACCAGGCCGGTCAACAGCAGGCAGGCCGTGCCGGACAGCGCCACATAAACACAGGCGCGCCAGGATGCCATGCTGCGCCGTATCAGCGCGTCCGCCAGCGCAAAGGCAGCAAGCGTAGCCAATCCGCCGAGCATGGCGGACCAAACGACGAGTTCCGAAGTCTGCATGCCGGGATTATGCTGGCAAAGGCGGGAAACTTAACCCTAGCCTGCAACGGTTCTTGCCGTGTGGTACCTTTGCGCCCCACAGAAAGTTGAAGGGCCATTCCATGCAAGAAAAAAAATCACTGGCCCTGGGGTCGCTCACCGAATCGCGTCTGCACGGCATCCGCCGCGGCGTGGAAAAAGAAAGCCTGCGCGCGTTGGAGAACGGCAGGTTGGCGATCACTCCGCATCCCAAGGCCTTGGGCTCTGCGTTGACACATCCGCACATCACCACAGACTTCAGTGAATCGCAGGTGGAACTGATCACCGGTGTGCATGCTGGTGTGCAGGACTGCCTGGATGAACTGGTCCAGGTGCAACTGGCCACCATACATGCGTTGGGTGATGAAATGTTATGGGTCTCCAGCATGCCGTGTTGTCTGCCGCAGGATGATGCCATTCCGCTGGGCCAATATGGCGACTCGAATGTGGGGCGCTCCAAAACCGTGTACCGCATGGGCCTGGGCTACCGTTATGGGCGGCGCATGCAGACCATATCGGGCATCCACTACAACTGGTCGATGCCGGATGTCAGTAGTGAGCAATACTTTGGCCTGATCCGCAATTTCCGCCGCCACGCTTTTTTGTTGTTATACCTGTTTGGCGCATCACCATCGGTGTGTTCGACCTTTGTGGCCGGGCGCCAACACCAGTTGCAGGCCCTCAATGAACACAATATGTATCTGCCCTATGCCACGTCGCTGCGCATGGGACGCCTGGGCTACCAGAGTGATGCCCAGGCCTCGCTGGCCGTCAGCTACAACAGCCTGGAAGGGTATGGCGACTCCTTGTATGAGGCCTTGACGACACCCTATCCGGCCTACGAAGCCATAGGCGTGCGTGGCGCGGACGGCGGCTACCGCCAGCTCGCCACCAGCCTGTTGCAAATCGAAAACGAGTTCTACGGCACGATACGTCCCAAGCGTGTCATCCACTCCGGCGAGCGGCCCTTGCATGCGCTGCGCGAGCGCGGCGTGGAGTATGTCGAAGTACGGTTGATGGACCTGGACCCGTTCGAGACCGTGGGCATCAACGCCCAGACCATGCGGTTTCTGGATGTGTTTTTGCTGCACTGTTTGCTGGAGCATAGCCCGGCTGATTCGCCGGCCGAAATCGTGGCGCTGGGGCACAACCAGCACCGCGTGGCCGAGCGTGGCCGCGAGCCAGGTCTGCTGTTGGAACGCGGCACCGGCACCGTCACGCTTAAGGACTGGGGGCTGGAACTGGTGGAGCAGTTGGGCCCGATTGCGCAGAAGCTGGATGCCGCCCACAACAGCACCGATTACAGCGCGGCGGTGATCGCCGCCATCCATGGGCTGCATCACCCTGAGACCCTGCCGTCCGCGCGCGTCTTGCAGGCCGTGACCGAGCAATACGAGGGCTCGTTTGTCGCCTTCGCCAAGGCGCAGTCGCTGCGGACCAAACGGGCGGCGCTGGATGCACCCATGCCGGCCGCGCTGCAGCAGCATTTTGAAGGCCTGGCCCGCACCTCTTGGGAGGCGCAGCGCAAGATCGAGGCGGCGGACAGTTTGCCCTTCGATGTGTATCTGCAGGAATACCTGTCACCCAAACGCCTGGTGCCCGCGGCGATGCGTTAACAAACAAGGGGTGTGTTGTACGAGCGCTGTTTGACGAAAATCAAACAAGCGGCGCACATCACTTGAAGGACTTGGGGATGTGACCTACATATGCCGTTAGGGCGATGCCATGGGGGCGTTGTCCAAAACGCATGATGTGAAAGGAGCCCAACCATGAATTCATTGATCAGCCGTGGAAGCCTGAGCCTGCTGGACGATTTCTTCCGCGACGTAGCCCCCGGGTTTTATGTCAGACCCCTGCACGGCGACGGCTTGCCGACACCGGCCCAAATCAAGATTGATGTCAAAGAGGGTGAACAGGCCTACACGGTCCAGGCCGAAGTGCCGGGTGTTCCCAAGGACGATATCCAAGTGTCACTGGACGGCAACACGCTCACCCTGCGGGCCGAAGTGAAGCAGGAAGACAGCCAGACCAGTGGCGACAAACTGCTGCGCAGCGAGCGTTATTACGGTGCCGTATCACGCAGCGTTCAATTGCCGGCGGACATTGAACAGTCAGAGGCGAAAGCAAGATACGACAACGGCGTGTTGACGTTGACACTGCCCAAGAAGGCCGGCGGCGGCTCGCAACGCCTGACGATTGAATAAGCCTTTGATCTTCGGCGTGACCCAATAAAAAAAGGCCAACCGCATGGCGGTTGGCCTTTTTTTCTATGCCGTGCCACCCCAAGGTGGCAATAGCAGCGGATGCGGATTAAACAGCAGCCTTGGCTGTGCGAACAGCCTTCTTGGCAACCGTAGCGGCCTTGGCGGGAGCTGCCTTCACGGCCTTGACAACCTTGGCTGCCTTGGCGCGCACGGGCTTGCCGGCCAACTTGGTAGCCAGTTCGCTGGAACGGGCTTCAATCTTGGCTACGACCTTGGTCACGGCTTGTGCGGCTGGCACAGCGGCGGTAGCCAGGCTGCTCAGGGTTGTCACGCCGGTGGACTTTTCGAAACGGCCAGCGTTGGCGGACACTTGCACGACGCCCTTGCCAGCCAGTTCCACGGCCTTGTTGACCACCAGGTTGGCGTTGTCGGAAGTGACTTCCACGCCGCGGACGTAATAAGCGGTCAGCTTTTGCTCAGCGGCCACGGCGTTCTTGCGGGCCTTGCTGCTTAAACGCGAACCAGCCTTTTCCAGGGCGGCCACAAAACGCTCGTCCATGAAAACAGCAGCGCGCTCGTTGCCAACGCGGTAGGCGTTGATCACGTTTTTAGCGGTGTTGCCGTAGGACTCGATCAGTTCGTTGGTGACGGTTGCGAGCTTTTGGTTAGCCATGAGAAATACTCCTGAAGAAAAAAATGAAAACGGTGAAGAACTTGTTTGCTGGGTTGGATTCTGTCGGTTCGTCCTAGTGCAAACACCTTAATTCGGGCTGTTTTCCTAGAGGCGTATACCTAAGCGTGGCGTGTTTGCAAACTGCCCGACAATCGAGCCTTCCCCAATCAGCATTCAAGAAGAGGTTCCAGTCACATGGCGATTCAGTGGTTTCCAGGTCATATGCACCTGACGCGCAAGGCGATCGAAGAGCGCATCAAGGAGATTGATGTGGTTATCGAGCTGCTGGACGCGCGCCTGCCCGGCTCCAGCGCCAATCCCATGCTGGCCCAGCTCACGGCTGGCAAGCCGGCGCTCAAGGTGCTGAACAAGCAGGATCTGGCCGATCCGGCCCGCACACAGGAGTGGCTGGCGCATTTCAATGCCTTGCCCGGCACCCGCGCGCTGGGCCTGGACGCCAGCATGACGACGCCGGCCAAGGTGCTGGTGCAGGCCTGTTTCGAGCTGGCACCGAACCGCGGCACCATGGTCAAGCCGATGCGGGTGCTGATCTGCGGTATCCCCAACGTTGGCAAGTCCACGCTGATCAATACCCTCAAGGGCAAGCGCTCGGCGGTGACCGGCGATGAGGCTGGCGTCACCAAGATCGAGCAGCGCATCGTGTTGCAGGACGGTTTTTACCTGTTCGACACGCCCGGCGTGTTATGGCCGCGCATCATCGTCGCCAAGAGCGGATACAACCTGGCTGCCAGTGGCGCCATTGGCCGCAATGCCTTTGATGAGGAAGAGGTGGCGCTGGAACTGCTGGACTACTTGCGCCAGCATTACGCCCCGCTGCTGGAGGCGCGCTACAAGATCACGGGTGTGGCCGAGCAGACCGATGAGCAAATCCTGGAAGCCGTGGGCCGCAAGCGCGGTGCGCTGCTGCCGGGTGGCCGCATCAACCTGCAAAAGGCCGCGGACCTGGTGATCCATGACTTCCGCTCCGCCGTCATGGGCCGCATCACGCTGGAGACGCCCCAGGAGTTTGCGCAGTGGCTGTCCCATGGCCAAAAGCTGGACGCCGAGCGCCAGGTCAAGAAAGACGCGATCGAGCTGGACCGGGCCGTGCGTTTCAAGAAGGTGCCGCGGCCGCCGCGCAAACCCTCGCCGGACGAGCAGTCTTCCGATTGACCAGCCTGCGATAAATACCCAAAATAGGTTTTGTCGCGGTCGTTTAAGGAAAATTCGGCTCTAGCCCTCGTGGAATATCAACAATGCGCTATTAAATATATAGCACCTTGGTGGGTGAAATAGGCATTGATTTTTCCACCAAAGGGCGGAGAATTGAATGGCTAGAGTGATATCGCATGGTCCATCCCAGGAGGTGCCGGCATGTTCAGCTTCTTTAAACGCACGGATAAGGAGTCGGCCGCTTCGGTGGCCCGACTCCACAGCCAGGTCAGAAAGCCAACACGCAACCTTGGTGCGGAATTGCGTGAACCCCCGCCCCTGCCGCAGGTAACCGAAGGCAACGAAGATTCGGACTGGGCCATGTGGCAGGACTCGGTGCTGGAGCAAGACAGCCAGTTGCATTCGCAATTCCACGATACGGTGCCCAGCCGCTTTACTGACGAGCACACCGCTGTGACGGATCCGGACGTCGATCCTTTTGCCAAAGTCAGCAAACACGCACCGTGACAGCATGCGCGCGGGTTGGCCGGGCGCGGGCGTTCATACGCGACAATCCACGTCGCCATGAAAACCATACTGCCCCTGCAACTGCTGTTCGCGCCTGATAAAAACGACCCCAATCCCTTGGTCATTTACCACGGCCAAAACTGCCCCGACGGGTTTGCATCGGCGCTCGCGGCTTGGCTGTTCTATGACGGCAAGGCGGAGTTTTTGGGGTTGGACCACGGCAATATCCGCTCGGTGGAGGACCTTCCCGCGCTGGAAGGCCGCGCCGTCTACATTCTGGATTTTTCGTTCTCCGCCGAGATATTGCGCGGTATTGAAGAGCGGGCCTCCAAGCTGGTGCTGTTGGATCACCACAAGAGCGCGGCCGAGCAATTGACGGGCTTCGCCTGCCGCTGTGGCGTCGTGCATTTCGACATGAACAAGTCGGGGTCGCGCCTGGCCTGGGAGTTTTTCCAGCCGGACAAGCCGCTGCCGGACCTGGTGCGTTTTATTGAGGATCGCGATATCTGGACCTGGCAATACCCCGAGAGCGCCGGGTTCTTGGCGGCTCTGGACATGGAGCCGTTTGACTTTGCGCACTGGGCACACATGGCTTCGTTCGACACCCAACAAGTGGCAGTCTTCATGGCGCGTGGCCAGGCGATGGATGAAAAGTTCAACAAGCTTGCGGCCGACATTGCCGAATCGGCCCAGCCCCTTTGCTTCAATGGTGTGAACGGCCTGATGGTCAATGCGCCTGGTGTCTTTCACAGCGTCGTGGGCGACATGTTGTCCAAGAAGAGCGAAACCTTCGCGTTGATGTGGTGCGTCTCCAAGGGAGTTGTCAAAGCGGGCCTGCGGTCGCAGCGCAGCTTCGACTGCATTGCGCTGGCGCGCAGCATGGGTGGTGGGGGCCATGCGCAGGCCTGCGGCTTCAAGATGGGTACGCAGCGCCTGCCGGAACTGCTGAGTGGCTTGTTCGACGCCACTGCTGAGTAAGGCCCCCACGCTCCGCCGCTGTGCGGGTCGCTGCCCCCCGAGGGGGCTAAATCCGCTTGGGGCGGCCCGGCGCGGATTTGTCGCTCTGGGACGGCTCGACCGCTGCGGAGGGCCTATTCTGGGCGCTTGCTTTACTTGGTCTTGATCTTGCCGCGTGGGATCACGGCGGTGACCGGTGCCATGGGGCGGTCGGATGTCGAGTTTTTGGGCTCGGAAGTGTCCTTCTTCGGTTTCTTTGCCATCTTTTCCTTGCGCTGATCACCTTTAGCCATATGTCCTCCAAAGTCAACCCCGACATGGGGTTCGATGGTTAGATATTACGGCAGAAACGGGCCAATATTGGGGAAGCTACCGCTTGTTGGCTACAGCGCATGGGTCTACCATGCACGTCACTTCAACAACCGGTATCCAAGCCATGGCAAAAGACCTGACGCCCAGCACCCAATGGCAGGAAAAAATAGCTCCGGATGAGGCCGAGCGCTTTGCTGGTTATGGCCAGCAGTTCGCCGCCATACAAGCCAGAAAGTCGAAGAAGTATGGCAATGGCCGGGCCCTGCACCGCAAGCAGTTGACGGCCGCCAAGGGCACGTTGGAGGTATTGAAAGGCCTGCCGGACTTTGCGCGCCACGGATTGTTTGCCAAGCCCGGTACATTCGAGACCTGGGTGCGGCTATCCAACGGCGGGCTGGACAAGGCCTCGGATCGCACGCCCGACATCCGTGGGTTTTCGCTGCGGGTATTGGGTGTAAAAGGCGATTCCGCGCTGGGCAACGGGCCGGCCGTGAGCCAGGATTTTGCGCTGATCAACCAGGAGGTGTTTGGCTTCACCAGTGCCGATGATTTTGTGCAGTTTGTGGTGGCCGCGTCCCAGGGCGGTGGCAAGCTGCTCAAGCATTTGTTCCAGCGCTATGGTGTCTTCGGCGCCCCTTTGCGCCTGATCAGCATGGTGAAGACGGTGGGCAAGTCCTTTGGCGGGTTTGCCACCGAGCCGGTGTTCAGCGCCGCCCCTATCGCGTGCGGTCCTTATGCGGTGCGTGTGCGCCTGGTGCCGGCCGCAGGCAATGGTCCGGCCAGCGCCGATGCCAAACAGGATTGGGGCGCGGACTTCAGCGCCAAGCTGCGCGAGAAAAGCCTGCAGTGGGACTTGCAGTTGCAGCCCTTTGTGGACGCCGAGCACACACCGATCGAAGACGCATCCGTCAACTGGCCCAGCCCCTACACGACGGTCGCGCGTTTGACGCTACCCAAGCAGGATAACGATTCGGCGCAGGGCCAGGCCTTGGCCGAGCAGGTCGAGGCGGCGATTTTTGATCCCTGGCAGGCCCTGGCGGCACACCGGCCTCTGGGCGATGTGATGCGTGCACGCAAGGCGGTTTACTTTGTCAGCCAGCAGGCGCGGGGTGCCGCCGGCTGAATGTTTGGATATTGCCCTGGGGGCATGTGTTGGCGAGGACGCGTAGCGTTTATTCGCCTGCCATTTGACATGTGTCAACGGGGCCAACTTGGTACGGGCGCAGCATGTGACAACAGTCAGCATTTTTAAGGAGTCACTCAGATGTTCAAGCACATTGTTATCGCAACCGACGGATCCCCCGCATCGGAACATGCCGCCCAGCTTGCGGTCAACTTGGCACGGGTACACGGTTCCAAGTTGACGGCGGTGTATGTGGTGGACCCGTATCCGTATATCGGTGTGGGCGACGTCAACCCCGTGGGTTTTCAGTCCTATATGTCGGCCGCACAGACCCAGGCGTCCCAGGCTCATGCCCAGGTCGAAGCCCTGTGCAAGCAGGGCGGCGCACCGGTACCCCTGGATGTGCGCCTGGTGGAGGACGTGGGCGCCGCCAGCGGCATCGTGCAAACCTCCGCAGCAATTGGTGCGGACTTGGTGGTGCTGGGCTCGCACGGGCGCAGCGGCATCGCGCGCCTGATGTTGGGCAGCGTGTCCACCAAGGTGGTGGCCGAATCCAAAGTGCCGGTATTGGTCACCAGATAGCCCCTACGTTCGCCCACTGCGTGTGGCTCTCTGGCCTTGCAGGCCGCGGCGTTGCCAGAGTCAACGCCCCTTCTGGCTGTCCCGCCCTGCACAGGCAGGCCGGGAGCCGCAGCCATCAGCCCCGAGGGGGCCGCGTTTGGCAAAACCCCAAGTCCACACCTTGGGGCGGCCCGGCGAAAAATTGCATTACCCCACGCTCCACCGCTTTGCGGGTCGCTGCCCCCCGAGGGGGCTAAATCCGCTTGGGGCGGCCCGGCGCGGATTTGTGCCCCCACGTTTGTCGCCGTGCACACTGCGCTATCCCACTTGAAAACCGAGGCTTGGCGCCCAGCTATGGGGCCTGACAAATCGCTTTAACTGGAGCCGCCGTGGTGTTTTTTGTACTGTGTGGGCTAGCCTTGCTCCTGGTTGCGGGCCTGTTGGGCCAGCCGTATTGGTTGGACTACCGGCGCAGCCGTGTGCGCGGAACAGCTTTTCCAGCGGCGTGGCGCAAGATTCTGCGGCGGCGGGTGCCCTTGGTGCGCAGGTTACCGGCACAACTGCAAATGCAGTTGAAGAAGCATATGCAGGTGTTCATCGCCGAAAAGTCTTTTCTGGGTTGTGGCGGCTTGCGCATCACCGAAGAAATGCGCGTTGTGATTGCCGCCCAGGCCTGCCTATTGATACTGAACCGCGCGACCGATTATTTTGCCAATGTCCGGCAAATTTTGGTCTACCCCGGCGCGTTTGTCGTGAACCGTTCCAGTGTCGATGGCGCTGGCGTGCAGCAGGACAATCGCCAGGCCCTGGCCGGTGAGTCCTGGTCGCAGGGGCAGATCATCCTCTCATGGCAAGACGCGCTGGAAGGGGCCGTTGTCCCGGACGATGGCCGCAATGTGGTGATCCACGAATTTGCCCACCAACTGGACCAGGAAAACGGCGTGGCCCGCGGTGCACCACCGCCCACGCTGGGTGACACCGAGCATGATGCGCGGCGTTGGTCACAGGTGTTCCACGCGGCCTATGCACATCTGCAAGCCGAAATGCACAACGGCATAGCGGGCCTGCTCAACCACTACGGCGCGCAAGACCCGGCCGAGTTTTTTGCGGTGGTGTCTGAAGTGTTTTTTGAACAACCCAGAGAGTTGGCGACGCAGTACCCGGCGCTGTACCGCGAACTGAGCGGCTATTACAAGGTTGACCCTGCGAACTGGTAATTGCTTTACATGCCTTCCAGCATGATCATGGTTCTGCGCGCGGACTGTTTGCTGATGGGCAGAATGGCCTGGTATTCGGGCGATTCGTAGAAAGCGGTGGCGGATGCGGCATCCGGAAAACGTACCAAGACCATACGTGTGGGCGACCACAGGTCGGTCTCCTTTAGCGTTAAATTGCCGCCGCGTGCCAGGTATTCGCCACCAAAGTGTTCAACCAAGGGCTTGGCTTTAAGTTTATATTCTTCGTATAAATCGGGCTTGTCGAGCAAGGTGTCGACGATGAGGTAGGTTGCCACGCGAGTCTTCTCCGTTGGAAAGTTAAAGGCTCCAGTCTAGACGCAAATAATTTCTCACATATCGGGGCAGTGCTGGCCCGGCGGAAAGGTCGTGCGGGACGCGGTAGACGGCAAAGTAGTGGCGCTCGAACCGCGCCTTGAGGCGGCCGTCTTTGACCATACCACCATGGCTGGGTCTGTCAGTAAAGACCGCGCACGCGGGCCTGCAGGCGGCTCAGACCCAACAAGGCATCGGTAAAAGGCGTGGGCACTCCAACCAGCACACCCAACTCCTTGACCACGGTGACCAGGGCATCCAGTTCCACTGCCTTGCCGGCTTCCACATCCTGCAACATGGACGTCTTGAACGCACCCAGCTTGAGTGTGACCTGGTGCCTGTCCGCCGGCTGCTGGTCGATGGGCAGGCCCACGCGCGCGCCAATCTCCTTGGCCTCCAGCATCACGGTGGAGACAAAATTCCGCACCAGTTCGTCACCCAGTATCAGATCGGTTGTGGCACCGGTCAGTGCACTGATGGGGTTGACGGTCATATTGCCCCATAACTTGTACCAAACGTCTTTCTGCACTTGGGGCGATACGCTGGCCGCAAATCCGGCGTGGGTCAGCAGCGCGGCCAGTGCCTGCACACGTTCGCTGGGCTGGCCTGAGGGTTCGCCAATGATGAGGCCATTGCCAAAATGATGGCGTATAAGGCCTGGCGCGTCTACCGAGCAACTGGCGTGGACCACGCAGCCGATCACGTTGGTCGCAGGAATGGCGGCCGCAATCTCGCCCGTGGCATCGATGGCCTGGAGTTGCGTGCCTTGCAGAGCCCCGCCAAAGCCTTGAAAGAACCACCACGGCACGCCATTCATGGCCGTCAGCACCACGGTGTTTGGCCCTATCAGGGCGCCAATCTGGCGCGCCACGTCCCGCAATGCCGGGGCCTTGACCGCCACCACCACCAGGTCTTGCACGCCCAACTCGGCGGCGTCGGCGCTCGCCTGCACCGCATGCTGTTCCGCGCCCATACGCAGCCCCCGGGCTTGCAGCGCAGCCAGCGTCGTGCCGCGCGCAAACACGCTGACCTGGCAGCCCGCGCGTGCCAGCCCCGCACCCAGCCAACCGCCAATGGCACCGCAGCCCACGACGCAGACTTTGGTGAAAGATGCGGTCATACGGCCTCCAGCATCGGCTTGTGGTGCTGTGGGGTCAGGGTCATGCGCAATGGGACACGCGGCAGTTGCGTTGCGGGAATGCCAGAAATCATGGGTTTCCTTGGGTTGTATGGTGCGTGCATTTTGGCAGTGTTGGACCGACTGGTCATTTGCAAGGCAATCTGTTTAGGCCCAGTGCTGGCGCGGCCTGGGCAGCTTGTGAACATAGTTATCCACAAAGTGGCCCACAGAAATCAGGGGTAATTGGTGGTTTGCGGATGCCGTGCGGTTGGGTGCTTCCGCTGCACAATTTTTACTATCACGCGGGGTACCGTCATTGGTAAATATGGCCAAATATCTCTGGGGTTAACCCTGGTTTTTATAGTATCGCTGCCGCTGTGGCCAGGAAAAACGTTAGCCAGCGCCCGCAAATGGGGTGCGATGTTATCCACAGCGGCGGAAGTAGTCAGCAAGCTGTAAGAATCGGCATCCGCCTGCAGTCCTGGCCCCCCCGGGTCAAGAACGATGGGGCGTCCAAAGAACCTGTTGCTATCAATTTTCACTGTAGTCAATAAATAGTCACTAAACTTTGGGTGTCGTCAGCGCCGGCAATTTCATTGGCGATCTGCGTCAGCGACAAAAGAGGATTTACTGACTATGGAATTGGCTGGAGTTTCCCTGACCGAGACCGATGGACAGATATTTCTGCGCTACCAACCGGCAGAAGGCCGGCCCGCCGTTGAAGCGGCCATGGTCCTCGCCCTGCTGGACCAATCGGGTTATGGCAGCTGCAAAGTGGATGCAGAGGCGGTTGCCCAGGCTGCGCGCGATTGCAGCACCTCGCAAACACCGTTCGTGGTTCAGTTGGCGCAGCGCCTGGATGCCGCGGTTCAGGTGCATATTGCTGCCGACGACATGCTGGCCGATCTCAGCCTTGCTGCGCCAGAAGGTGGCCAACCCGCGCGGGTGGAGGACATTTTGCAGGCCCTGGCAGAAGCGGGTGTCGTGTTTGGTGTTGATCACGCGGCGGTGTCCCAGGCTTGCGCGGCAGGGCAGGTCGACCACAGCAGGGTTGCCCGCGGTGTGGCGCCACAACACGGCAAGGACACTGCCTTTGAAGCGCTGCTGCCCCAAACGGTGGACCGCACTCCCCAGGTGGATTCCAATGGCCTGATCGACTACCGGGAGCGGGGTGGGATCACCGTGGTCAAAGCCGGCGAAGCCTTGATGCGTCGCATACCCCCGACCCCAGGTGTTGCCGGCCACACGGTGCGTGGGCGTGAGTTGCCTCAACGTGCCGGTGTGGATACGCACTTTGCCACGCACTTGCCCGGCGCCGAAGTGGCCGTGGAAGATTCCAACCTGTTGCGGGCGGCCGTCACAGGCCAGCCCGTCATGGTGGAGCGGGGTGTCACCGTCGAGCCCTTGCTGCGGGTAAAGGAGGTCAACCTGGCCACCGGAAATATCCACTTTGACGGCTCCGTGCAAGTGGATGGCGAGGTGTTGCAGGGCATGAAGGTAGAGGCCAGCGGTGACATCGTCGTGAGCGGAACCGTGGAGGGTGGCCTGCTGGAAGCGGGTGGTGATATCCGTGTGGGCTGCGGCATCATCGCGCAGTCCCAGGTGCGGGCGAAAGGTGCGGTCTCGGCCCGCTTTGCCGAGAACTGCAGCATCCACGCCGGCACCGTGATCGCACTCGATGACATGGCCCTGGAATGCACGCTGGAGTCTCTCAACCAGATCATCATCGGCGGCAAGGTGCCGCAGCGTGGTCGCCTGGTCGGGGGTTCGGCGGTCGCAATGATGCTGTTGCGCGTGCCCTTGCTGGGCTCCACCAAAGCGGGGATAACCCGCGTCAAAGTTGGGGCCAATCCGGAGTTGGAGTTGCAGCTTCAAACGTTGGCGCTGCGCCTGGACAAAGAAAAAACCACCGAGGACAATCTGCAGAAATTGATCAAGCAACTCACGGCGACAGGCGACCCCAAGGGCATGCTGGAGCGGGTCAAGGCATCTTGGCGACAGGCTGTGCAGGTCTGGTCGCAGTCGCTGGCAGAGCGGGCCGCATTGGAACAGCAACTCGCATTGACTGCGAAGGCCAGGGTTGACGTAGGGCTGGGTGTGGACGGTGCGGTGGACCTGGCATTTGGCGGCAAGACCGCCCACCTGCGGACGGAAGTGGGTCAGGGCGTTTTTTCCTGCGCCCCGGAAACCGGTATCGTGCACACCGACCCGAGCGGGCGGGTCACCGCCATCACCTAAGCAGCGACTAAAAGGATGACCCGGGCTGGCTCAGAAATTCCAGCTCATGCGGGGTCGAAACACGCCCCAAAATCGCATTGCGGTGCGGGAAGCGACCAAACTGGTCGACGATGGCCTTGTGCCGCATTTCATAATCCAAAGTGCCTTCCATGCCAGGTTGGGAAAACAACGCAACCGCTTGGTTATGGATCAGCGGCGACTCGCTGTGCATATACGGCATATACGCAAAGCTGCGCCGGCCCGCATCCAGCACATAGTCTTGCCCGCTGGCCACCAGTTCTTGCGCCAGTGTCAGGGCCTGGGTGTCCTGCGTGAAGGCGGCCACGGTGTCTCTGTGGATGTTGCGCGAGAACTGGTCCAGCACGATGATCTCGGCCAGCCGTCCCTGGGGCGACTTGCGCCAGGTGAACAGTTCTCCCCGGGATGCCGCCGCCAGCAATGCGCCAAAACGCTCGCGCATCATCATGTCAAGAGCCGTGTCTTTGGCAAAGCGCTGCTTGTCGCTCAGTTCTTCAAACCAGAAACGCAGGATGTCTTGTGTTTGTTGCTCTTGTGCTCGCATAGTCGGGCCTTGTGTGGGTACCACAGATTTTGGCAGATTGGCCGTGCTGCGCTCAAGTAGGGACAGCGCGGCAAGCGCTGATCATTTAACAGGCACCGCGTGGAAAACCACGACCGGCGCGGCTTGCGGCAGTTGTGCCCGGTCTTATGCACAACTTGGTCCACAGTAAACAGGGGTAAGTATTTTTCAGGGCTGAAAGATGTCCTCGATGCGGGCTTGCAGAAACTGGGCAATCTTGAATGCCAGCGGCAAGCTGGGGTCGTACTTGCCGCTCTCGATGGAAATGACGGTCTGCCGACTGACCCCCAGTGCGTCAGCGATCTGCTGTTGGGTCAGGCCGCGTTCGCTGCGCAATTGCTTGAGTATGTTGTTCATGGTGAGTGAGCCAACAGGCCGTCGCGCAGCAATTGTTGTATCTGGTCGTTTAACGTTTCATCGGCGCTGCGGTAGCGAAGCCCCAGTTCCTTCTGGCTGCGCTGGTTGTTGAAGCGCAGAGGGTGGCCGACATTGCGCGCAACGTAACTGCGTTGCATGCCCACCATAGGGCCAATCAACCACATCAACCACTTGGGTGCTTCAGCACGCGGAAGTTTATTGGCAATGCCTGTGCTGTCCAGGCACATGCGCTTGGCCATTTCCAGTAGCCGCAGGCTGTGCGCGACGACGATATAGCGTTGATTGGCCGTAGGCAATAGCGCTGCCTGTACATGCGCCTGGGCCACGTCACGTACGTCTACCAGGCCGAGTTCCAGTGCCGGCACGCCGGTGCGAAACGAGCCATTCAGGAACTGGATCACCATGCTGACGCTGCTTGCATCGATTCGCTTGGACAGGGATGGTCCGAACACGGCCCCGGGGTGCAGCGTGACCAGATCCCAGCGTTGCTGTTGGCCGTGCATCTCCCAGGCCGCTTGCTCGGCCACGGTTTTTGAATAGGCGTAGGGATTGGCTTGCGGGTCCTGGTTGGGGTTTGTGTCGCTTTCCTGAACGGTGTGCTGCACGTCGGAGCCCACGTCACAAGCGTTGTTGTACAGCGCGACCACGCTGCTGGTCAGCACGACGCGCCGCACAGACACTGTGCGGTTCACACTGGCCAGCACGTTGCGAGTGCCTTCCACTGCGGGTTGGATCAACTCGCGCATGGCATCCTTGGGTTTTTCCAAAAAATAGGGCGATGCCACGTGGATCACCTCGGTGCAGTTTTGCATGGCCGCTTCGAAGCTACCCGGACTCTGCAGATCGGCGGCAAACAGGTCTAACTGCCCGGGGTATTGGGCCGCCAGGCGGGATAGGTGCTGGATTTTGTCGGTGTCAGCCAGGTTGCGTACCGTGCCGTGGACGCGGTGTCCGGCCTGCAATAGCTGGGCAACCACCCAGGATGCTACATAGCCGGCAGCGCCGGTCACGAGAATGGTTTTGGTAGAGGGCATGGTGTGCAAGGATTGATGGGTTTGCAAATATCGGGCTTGAGGCAACGCTGATCAAGTACCTCCGTTCGGGCGGAGCTGGTCGAAGCCCTCTGCAGGTCTTTGATTTGTAAGGGCTGCGTTTCGACAGGTTCAACGCGAACGGACTTAATCAGCAAAGCCTTAACGAAAGCGGCGATCAGCCCACATGAGTTGGGCGCCCCAGATTACCAACAGCAGCCCTAGAGTCCAGAACTGGTTGAACATCGGAACCCATTGGTTGGCTTGCAGAATTCCAACCACGGCCGCCACCGACGCCAAAACCGCCACCGTGCTAACGCTGGCTTGTTGGTGCTGCAAACGTTGCAGTTCGTCGCGCCGGCGGTAGACCCACGAGACGGCCGGTATCAACGCCAAGGCCAAACCAATAAGTGTCGCGATTGCGGCATTGCGTTGCGTGGTCGCAAGCTCCAACGTCGGCAACCCATACGCGCAATAGACGACCAGAGAGATGGTGAGTAGCCCTGCAATTATTTTGGAAACGTAGAGCGATTGCTGGGATGTCGGTGTGAGTGTATGTCGCATGGTTTTTCTCTGTGATGTAAAAAGAACTTTACATACTATAGCTCGGTTGGCTTGTAATGTCAAGCAAGCTTTACATAACCCCCCCACTGGGTGCAATGCAGCGATCCTCCACATGTTCAACCCTTCAACGCTTTGGATGTCAGCAACTTTGTCATGACAAGCGTTAAGGTTACACAGACTGTCCAGTTGTTACAGCGTAACAGTGGCGGGATGGGGCAGTCAAAAGCCAATAGGTTCCTTGGTATACTGGTTTTTGACAGCTCTTTTCGCGCGGGCGGTGGCTGTGTTTTCTATACGTTATCTATTTTCACATTTTGGAGTTTTCATATGAATAAAGTTCTCGTTGCCTTGCTCGCGGGTTTGGTTGCTGCTGGTGCCTACGCTGCTGACGAACCAAAGAAGGCGCGTGCTGACGTGAAAGCTGAAGCCGCTGCCGCCAACAAGAAGGGCGAAGTCGCCATGGGCGAAGCCAACAGCGCTGCTGCTGCTGAAGCCAAGCTGTCGAAGGAAGAAATGGCTGCCGTGCGCGCCAGCGTGAAGGCCGAAGCCAAAGACGCCAACAAGAAGGGCGACACCGCCGGTGGTGAAGCCAATGCTCTGGTCGCCAAGGCCGAAGCCAAGCTGTCCAAGGAAGAAATGGCTGCTTTGCGCGCCAGCGTGAAGGCAGAAGCCAAGGACGCCGTCAAGAAGGACGCCGTCAAGAAGGGCGAAAAGTAATCAGCATAGCGGCCTCGACACCGTCGAGGCACATGTTGCAAAAAAGGGCCCTTGGGGCCCTTTTCTTTTGGTCGCCGCCAGGCCCGCTCCGAGGTGATGAAGCCCCCCTGCGGGCAGAGAGTCACACGCAGTGGGTGAACGTGGGGCAGCAATTTTTCGCCGGGCCGCCCCAAGAAAAATTAGCCCCCTCGGGGGCATTGTCTATAGCTGCTCTTCGGGCACCAGTGGGCTCAGTATCCACGCCTTGAAGCGGAGCCAGAAGGACGTGTCGGGTTCGGTCGTCAGAATGACTTCCTTGTCATCATCCAGACCCAGCCACTCAATACCGTTGCCGCTCTTGGCCAGGCGTACCTGGTAGGCGCTTTGCAGCCGGTCGATATCGATTACCCGTATGATCTCGCGTGCGATTTCCGGGCAGTCGATGACGGCACCAAACTCCGTGTTGACCGTGGCAGACCGTGGATCCAGATTCATGGAGCCGATGAAGGATGTCTTGCGATCCATGACGAACAGTTTGGCATGCAGCCGTCCCAGGGACTTGCCGAACAGGAAGGGCCGCTTATTGCCTTTGACCCGTGACGAACTCAGTTCGTACAACTCGATGCCATCGGCCAACATTTGTTCACGGTAGCGGCTGTAACCTGTGTGCACAATCGGCTCATCGGTTGAGCCCAATGAGTTCGTCATCACGGTGACTTTGACTCCCCGGTCACGCAACTGTTTCAAAAACTTTACACCCTTGACGCCTGGCACGAAGTAGGGCGATGACGCAACCACCTCGCGCTGCGCCAGGTTGACGGCCTCCAGTACGTTGTAGGTCACACTGGTCTCCAGCAGTTCGCCCCCGACGCTACCTTCAAAAGGTTTGTCCGGGTGGTCCGCAAAAACGTAGGCTGAACCCCAATGCAGGCCCAGGCGGCCAGCATCCAGGTCGTCGGCAATAGGGGCATATCCCAGCACATCGGTTGTTGCCAAGGGCTGTGGGGCGGGGGTTTTGACAGGCCCTGTTTCCTCCTCAAAGAACGCCAGCAACTCATCCTTGCTGTGTTCGGTCTTGGCAATGGTTTCCAGTGGATAGACAGCGCGGCTGTTCCAGTAGCGGTCAAACAGTGCTCCCATGGCTGGCAAAACATTGCCAATCACAAACGCGTCGAGGTCGATAAAGTTTTCGGCCGTACCGCGCAGGTAGTACTCGTTGGCAACATTGCGCCCACCGATGACCGCCATGGCGCCGTCTGCTATGAACAACTTGTTGTGCATGCGGTGGTTGACCCGCGAGATATCGCCGAGAGACGCTAAAAAGCGGCTGGTCTGCCCACGGTCCCGGGCGCAGCAGAACGGGTTGAAGAGCCTAACCTGAACGTTCTTGTGGGCAGCCAATCCCAAAAACAAGGGATCGAGGCCGCCAGTGTACAAATCGTCGATCAGCAAACGAACCCGCACGCCACGGCGGGCAGCGTCACGCAAGGTCCGCAAAAACCAGCGCCCGGTTTCATCGTTCTCGATATGGTAGTACTGCACATCCAGCGACTCTTCGGCACGCTCGGCTAGCTGCACGCGGGTGTCGAACGAAAACGTGCCCAGCGGCATCAGACGAAAGCCGGACAAGCCGGGCTCGGGCAAAGAAGCGTTGGCGATGCGGCCCAGCGTTGTGTTGTCCGAGCCTTCAATGGCTTCGGTGGTAATGGCTTCGCGGTTCACACTGGGCAGCGCGACTGCGCATCCTGTAAGCACTGCGCCAAGGCTTAGCAGTGCGATCAGCATCAACAGCCGACGGGGCTGCGTTATGAACTGCGGAACTTTCCATGCCCGAACAAGGTCAACCCAGTGCAGGAGCACGCCAAAAAGGGGCGGTCCGCTATACTGATTTTGAAATTTTTGTGATGTGAGGTTACGCGATGGGACCATGGTCAAAAGTATTTGTGGCGATTGCCTTGCTGGCTGGCAACGTTGGCGTACAGGCGGCTTTGGACGTCGGCGAGCTTGCCCCGAAGTTTACGACACAAGCCGCGTTGGCTGGCAATGTCATCAAGTACTCGTTGACGGATGAATTGAAGAAAGGCCCTGTGGTCTTGTACTTTTTCCCGTTGGCGTTTTCCGACGGTTGTTCCATCGAAGCCCACAACTTTGCTGAAGCCATCGAGCAGTACACCGCGCTGGGCGCCACGGTGATAGGCGTATCCCGAGACGATATTGAAACGCAAAAGAAGTTCTCGGTCTCCGAGTGCCGGGGCAAGTTTGCTGTCGCGTCCGACGTCGACCAAAGCATCATGAAGTCCTACGATGCCGTGCTGTTCTTCCGCAGCGACTATGCCAACCGCGTGTCGTTTGTGATTTCGCCCGAGGGCAAAATCATCTACCAATACAACAGCCTCAACCCGGCCAAGCACGTTTCCAACACCATGGCAGCGCTGAAGTCCTGGCGCCAGCATGGCGTGGTGAAATAGTTGCTACTTGAATGATTTGGCCGCGTTGACGTATTCGGCCGACTCGCGCACCTTGCCAATGGCGTCCCAAACCTCTTGCACATAAGCCGGGTTCTTGGCGGTGAATGGTTTGGAGAACATTAGAAAGTAAGGCTTCTCCACCAACACCGGTTTGATGCGTTCAATCTTGCCCTTGAATTCAGGGTCGCGCTCGATACTCGTGTCGCCTTCCTCAGTTTGCAGGGCCAGTGCGACAAAGCGGCCGGCCAATAGCTTTTTCAAATTGTCGTCCGCCGAGCGCGTGGCGTCATCGACCTTGGCGCCCAGTGTCTTGAGCTGGTCGACTACCGAGAATCCGGACTGGGCACCCACGCTGCCTGTAACCTTGAGTACCTTGCCATCCCATTCGACAGGTGTTCCCTTCACGCGGTACAGACTGTAGCTATCGGTCAGCAATCGCTTTATTCGGGCATCATAGGCAGATACCCAACCCCGCACAAGCACGACGGACCCCTGAAGCAGCCTGCAGCCCGTGCCGGGTGGGCTGGGCGCAGACTGCGACCGGGCGGCTAGTGCACCGTGGCCGGGTAGCGTTGCCCGACCCAGCGCTCAAACTGCTGGCACATGGCCTGGTCGGACGCGCTGTTGTCGGCAATCAACTCGGCTCCGTGAACGATGCGTATCGTGGCGTCCAGGTCCGCCGCTGGTGCCGGTGGGTAGTTGCGTGTGCTGGCGGCGGCCATCTTGGCTTGTGCGTCCGTCCAGGCCTCGTCCACGGTCTGGTTGCAGCTGTCGGCCAGGTATTTTGCGTTGAAGGGCTCACCGGTCAGGCTCAGCAGTGTGTCGTTGTGGCTGATGCTGTTGCCACGCGCCCAGTAGTGCTGCGACAGTGCAGGTCCTATGGCAGGGTTGTCGGTCAGGAAGCCATAGGTGCGCTCGAAATAGGCACGCGTCTGGTACACCGCCATATTGGCCAGCAGATAGCCGTGGTAGGCCGCCGCCGACTCCTGGTTCAGCAAATGCGGAATGGACAGCAGGGGACGCGGTCCCACCGCCACACCCAGAATGCGCAGCTCGGTTGCACGGGCCAGTGCCAACGCGCCGTCGGGCGTGAGTTCGTCGTCGCTCAGGCGGTACAACGCACGCTCGAAGTAGGGCACCACCAGAATGCCACGCTCGCCGAAAGCGGCAAAAGGTTGTGTGGTCTTGATGCGGGCGTGGATCAGTTCATCCGGAACCGGTTCGCCCTTGGCGTTGTGTGCATAACGTTTGAGCCAGTCGGCGTCGTCCAGCAGGCTGTCGCAAAACATCGACTGCGTCTCGGCATAGGCCATGGACGTAGGCGCAAACTCCTGCGAGAAGCAGGGCGAGTTTTGTGTCACATTGGCAAAGTGGGCCGCATGGCCACCTTCATGGAACAGTGTGTTGATGGCACGTGCGCCGCTGCCAATCTGGTCGGGCTTGGCGTCGGCCGTGAAGTTGATCTGGCCTGCCACCCATTTCTGGTTGGCGTCATAAAACGTGGGAATGGGGCCATGGCAAAAACCATTCTGGTACTTGCCCTTGCGCTCCAGCAAGTCCAGTTGCATGGTGGCGCCACGGTAGGCAATGCCCAGTTTGCGAAAGCTCTGCAGCCAACGCTCAAGCCCTTTGGCAAAGGACAGATAAGGGTCGAACTGGCGCGTCACATCGCCGCTGACAAAAAATCGCAGGTTCCAGGGCTGGGTGGCCTTGGCGCCATGCGCCGTTTCCAGGTCACTCAGGGCCCGGGTATTGGCCGCACGGGTGCGGACTTCAAAATCGTCCAGTATCGTGAACAGGTGGTCGGCCGACATCTGCTCGTTTTTCTGCACCTTGTAGTCAAAGTAATTCGGGAAGCCCTGGGCGCGGGCAAAGGCATTGCGTTTTTTCACAATTTCCAGCAGGCCATTGGTTAGCACCCATTGCTCCAGCTGCATCAGCGCGCCGTGCGAGCTTTTGCGGGCCTCTTCATTCGGGTTGCTGCCCATATTGGTGGACAGCATGCTCAGCGTGGCATCTTCTACGGTGCCAGCCTCATTGGTGTGGCGCAGCACCAGGTCGCGGCGCTTGGCAAACAGGTCCGACTCGAGTTTGATCAATTCTGCCATCAGCGTGCGCGCGGCATCGCTGTCGATGATGTTGCTTTCAAACAAAGCCAGCCAGCCGTTGAGGCCATGGCGCAGCGCGGCGATGGCCTCGTCGGCATCGGTATCACCCAGGCTGGCCAGCGCGCTGCGCACGGCGGCCAGGCGCACCGGGTCGGAAATGAAGTTCTTGTAGGCCTCTTCGGCGCGGGCAAAGCCGGCGTCGTCGCTGGAAACAGCCATATAGGTGTCCCAGAACAGATCTTCCTTGGTCTTGTGGACGGTGAGGTATTCGGTGTTGAGGGTATCAAACACTTCGCGTGCAGTTTGCATTTTTTGGGGTCTCCTTGTGGGGGCGTTTATTCTCGCACCATGCAAATACCCAGCCCTTGCCGGGCCGCCCCCAGAGACTCAGGCAGAGTCTCGCATCGCCGTGCGCTTGGTTCTGGCCCGGATGTTGAGCGCCTCGACACCCAGCGAAAACAGCATGGCCACATACACGTAGGCCTTGGGCACATGCACGTCGAATGCTTCGGCGATCAGCAACGTGCCGACCATGGTCAAAAACGCCAGTGCCAGCACCTTGATGGACGGGTGGCGGTCCACAAAATCTCCAATCGGCTTGGCGGCAAACATCATGACCGCGACGGAGGCAATCACGGCAGCCACCATCACACCGATCGTGTCCACCATGCCGACGGCGGTGATGACCGAGTCCAGCGAGAACACGATGTCCACAATGCCGATCTGCACAATCGTTCCCCAAAACAGCGTCGCACCGGTTTTGGCGGTGCTGCCGGGTGTGCTGGCTTCCTGGTGGGCCTGGGCTTCAACCTCCATGAAAATTTCATGCGAGGCCTTGTACAGCAGGAATAACCCGCCCCCCAGCAGTATGAGGTCGCGGCCGCTGATCTCTTGACCGAACACCACAAACAGCGGACTGGTCAAGGTCATGACCCAGGCCAGACTGAATAACAGCGCGATACGCGAGACCATTGCAAATCCCAGACCCAGGCGCCGTGCGACGTCACGCTGCTCCGCCGGCAAGCGGCCCACCAGGATGCTGATGAAAATAATGTTGTCGATGCCCAGCACAATCTCCAGCGCCGCGAGCATGAAGAAGGCGATCCAGGTGTTCGGGTCTGTCAGGAGTTCCATAGCGCGGCCAATGTTGGTAAAAAAGCCCGCAGTCTAACGGCCTGGCCCGGTTTCAGCGGGCAGTCATACGCATGAGTCCTCAGAAGTAGTGAGGAATAGTAGCCAGTGCAGTGTTGCACGCTATCTGGAACATAAAACCGCGTCTTTTTGTCCATGGCGGCGTTGCAAATCCTCGCAATAGTCCAGCTATTGCTGTGGTTTGTGCCTTGCCCTGAGCAAAAATCCATCGGTTTTAAGTGTTCCATCAAGCATGCAACACTGCACTAGCGCGACCCCGTTTGCAATGGAGTGACGATGTCCTTCACGCCGGGTTGGCAACCCGGTGCAATCGCCTCCCAGCCATGGTGCACCACGACATGCTGCGGGGTGTAACACACCTCTATGCGTCTGGCGTCAGGCAATCTGTTGTGTACAAAGTCGGCAATGGATGCCGGCATGCTGATCTGGTACTGCGCATCCGCAATGTTCTGCGTTGGATGGTCGTCATGGTGCAGCCACGGCAGCAGGCCGGCCAGCCACGCCAAAGGCCCCCAACCCAGACCAATGGCGCTGGGCACATAACCCTGCGCCTGCAGCCACTGCTGGGCCTGGCCCCGCGCGCCGTCCTCCACCGGAGGCAGATGGCCCCATGCGCTGGCCAACAATTCCGCCAGCCATTGGTTGCAGTTTTGGTAACTTTGGCTGAATGCATAGGCATTGGCGCTGTAACGGCCGCCCAGCAAACGCAGGGCCTGCCGCTCGTCCAGTGCGGTGCGTTCCAGCGCTTCGGCCGCGGAGGGGGGCAGCAGGATGATGGACACATAACCCTCCGCGGGGTCGTTGGCTCCCAGCACAAAGCCCGACATGCCCTGGTCAAAAATTCGCGGGCGCTGCTCGTCGCAGGCATAGTACAACTGGCGCACCGACCACGGTGTGTTGGGGCTGGCCTTCAGGCTCACGCCTGCATGCGAATAACGCTGGTCAAACCGTTGCAGCGCCAGGCCGGAGCGTGCAACGATGGCCATGTGGTGGCCGGACGCCTCCAACTCGGCCTTGACGATGCCCGCAACCTGAATGAGCCGGTCCTGCACCTCCGCACTGGGTTCGGTCTGGCCCTTGCAGAAAAGCAGCGAGCTGGCTGAAGCGCCGTGCCCCGCAACGGCGCAGACCAGTGCCAGTACGCTCCTGGTGGCCAGGCGCGTCAGCGCACTCAGCATCCGGGCCAAAGCCTCACGTGATGAAGCTCACACGCCGAGCGGCCGGCTCGCCAGTTCACCGAACCATGTGTCGTCCAGCACCAGGAAGAAGGGGGCGGCCGTGCCCGCCGTTTTGATGGTGGCAAATGCCAGCCCATAGGGGCGTTGCTCGGCCGACACCCGTTGACCCGCCGCCAGTTGTCCACGCTCGGCGGCCAGGCGTGGCAATAGCAGGATGAACTCGTTGGTCTGCGCCGGCGCCACGGCCTGCAGCCGCAGGCGCAGCATGTCGGGCTGCTGCACCAGTGCCGTCATCTCGACGATGGTGTACTGGCCCTGTGCCACACGGTCCTTGGTGGAAGAGCTGTTGCTGGACTTTTCTAAGGAAGTTGACGAACTGCCAACCGACGTGGACGCCGCGCTGGAGGCCGACGAGGTGCTATCCGCCAACGCGGGAACGGACGCCAGGCACAGGACCAGCGCCAAGCCTTTCTCCGCAAAAATGGTCTTCAGGAATTGCTGCATAAGAGACGGTGTGGGGAAATGGTTTGAACGGAATGATGTGGGGTGGGGGCAAGGATAGCCGGCTTTTCAAACCCGAGCCTGCAGCGCGTGGCACGCCGCAATGTGCGTTGATGCACAGACCCCTGCCATCCGGCCAACGTAAATTAAAAGCCTAGCGTTGCACCACGGCCTTGGTTACCCAGCATTCGGGTTGCGGCTGATTTCTGGTCGCGCTACACAGCCGCAGTATGGCGGCGTTTGCACATTGAAGGGAATTTTATGAACCAGACACTCGCAAAACCCAGCCAGGTGATCAGCACACTGAACGGTCTTATCGAAATCAACCGCGATGCCCAAAAGGGTTTTCAGGACGCTGCAGAAAGAATCGCGGCGCCGGAAATCAAAGCCTTTTGCTCCGAGCAAAGCCGCTCCCGTGCGCACTATGTTGGCGAGCTACAGACATTGGTGCTGTCCCTGGGCGACGAACCGGAGACATCAGGCACGGTCACAGGCGCGCTGCGGCGCGGCTGGATGGACTTGAAGGCGGCCTTTGGTGGCGGCGATCGTGCCATTTTGAACGTCATCGAAGCCGGCGAGGATCACGCCATCATTGAATACGACAAGGCCTTGGCCAAAGTCCTTCCGTCCGATGTGAAGGGTGTGGTCGAACACCAGTGCAAGAGCGTGAAGCTCACACACGACAAGATCAAAGCACTGCGCGACAGCGTCAAGAAGTAGCTGGAAATGGCCGTGTTGCACGCAATACGGGGTGCGAGAAATGGAAGACTCAATAGGGAGAACTCGCATGGGCATTGCGTCAACCATTGCGTCGGTCGTTGGCAGAGCCGCGATGGTGCCCTTTGCCAAGGCATTACCAAGCGTTGGCGAAACCGAACGTGCCGCGCTCAACGCGGGCAGCGTCGGCTTTGAGGGCGAATTGTTTGCCGGCCGCCCGGACTTTGACTCCCTGCGTGCACGCGGTGCCAATCGCCTGACGCCGGAAGAACAGTATTTTCTGGACAACGACGTACGCCGTCTGGTCGCGATGCTGGACGACTTTGCCATTGACGAAGCACGCGACCTGCCAGCGCCGGTTTGGGCCTTCCTGCGCGAGCACAAATTCTTTGGAATGATCATTCCCAGGCAATATGGCGGGCTGGGCTTTGGGCACTATGCGCATGCGGCGGTGATCACGCGCATCGCCACCGTCAACGTGCCGGCGGCCGTGACCGCCATGGTGCCCAACTCGCTGGGGCCGGCCGAGCTGCTGTTGCGCTACGGCACCCACGCACAAAAATTGCATTACCTGCCGCGTCTGGCCGATGGCCGGGACTTGCCCTGCTTTGCCTTGACGGGGCCTTATGCCGGTTCGGACGCTGCCTCTATCCGTGATATGGGTGTGATGGTCGAGAAAATGGTCGACGGGCGCGTGGTGCGTGGATTTGTGGTGAACTTTGACAAACGCTACATCACGCTCGCACCGGCGGCCACCGTGGTGGGCCTGGCCTTCATGGCCATAGACCCGCGCAGGCCGCAAGGCGAACAGGAACTGGGCATTACCTGCGCGCTGATTCCTGTGCCGACCGCCGGTATGGACATTGGTAGGCGCCACCTACCGATGAACTCGGCCTTCATGAACGGACCGATACGCGGCGCAGCGGTGTTTGTGCCCATGGAGTGGGTCATAGGAGGTGAGGCCCAGGTGGGCCAGGGCTGGCGGATGCTGATGGACTGCCTGGCTGCGGGGCGCGCCATTTCTCTACCGGCGCTAGGGGCTGCCATGCAGCAAACCAGTCTGTTTGTCGCCCACGGTTATGGGCATATCCGTGAACAGTTCGGTCTTCCGGTTGGCAAGTTCCATGCAGTGGCCGCGATCGTGGCACGCATGGCGGTCGACCTGTATGCCAGCGATGCGGCACGCCGCTACACCGCCGCTGCGCTGGACGCCGGTGAGCAAC
This sequence comes from Pseudomonadota bacterium, assembly GCA_040384785.1. Lineage (GTDB taxonomy): Bacteria > Pseudomonadota > Gammaproteobacteria > Burkholderiales > Burkholderiaceae_C > Allorhodoferax. The sequence continues at coordinate 145,359 of JAZKIR010000041.1, read as the reverse complement.
CCAGCGTTGCCAGTGCCATGCTCAAGGTCAAGCTGACCGAAGCGGGCCGCCGCGCAGTCAACGATGGTATGGACATTCTGGGCGGCAAGGGCATCATGCGCGGTCCGCGCAATCTGCTGGGCGTGATGTACCGCCACGCGCCCATTGCCATCACTGTGGAAGGGGCCAATCTGCTGACGCGCTCGCTGATCGTTTTTGGCCAGGGGGCCGTGCGCTGCCATCCCTATGTGCTGGCGGAAATGGATGCGGTACAGGCTCAGGACGCGTCGGCCCTGGGCAGCGCTTTGATTGCCCACGCTGGCCATGTGCTGCGCAATGCGGGGCGCAGTCTTTTCGGGCCCACCGTGCAGGGCACCCATCCGGCAGAGTTGCGCCAGGAGGCCGAGCAGATTGCACGCCTGTCGGCGCAATTTGCACTGACCGTCGATCTGGCCATGGGGCTGTTGGGTGGACAGCTCAAGCGGCTGGAGCTGTTGTCGGCCCGACTTGCCGACGTGCTGTGCGCGTTGTATCTGGCCTCAAGCTGTGTGTGGCGCTACGAAATGGATGGCGAGGCCGCCATGCTGCCGATTGCGCGTGCCGCCGTTCGGGCGCAACTGGCGCTGGCCGCACAGACCTTACGCGATCTGCAGGCCAACCTGCCCGGCTGGTCCGTGCGATGGTTGGCACCGGTGCTGAACGCCGGCACGCGCCGCCTGCGCCCGCTGGATGACGCCACGCTGCTGGCGCTGGCCGACTCGCTGCGCGCGGATACCCGCCTATTGCCCCGCTTGTGCCCCGACATGGGCCGGCCCCGCAGCGGTGGCCTGTTCGACCTGATGCTGGCGGTGGAGGCCAGCCGGATATTGGGAAAAGAGTTGCCCGAATTGAACCGCGTGCTGCGCCGCACCCATTCGCTGGAGGATGCCGCCGCCGCGGCCAGCGACCCGACTGCGGCACTGGCCTACCTCAAGGCGGCGGACAGGGTGATACAGGTGGACGACTTTGCACCGGCTAAAACTGCCCAAACTGGGGTTTTATCCGGTGTTTTCTAAAGAACTCCGAGCGCGAAGTAGGCTCTAGCCCTCGTCGTATATGTGCATATTGCTATAAAAAATATAGCGTTCCTTCCTTCCTGAATCACTGGGCTCAGGTCCGACGCCGATTCGTAGACGGAAAAGAGCGCCGCGGCCAAACGCATGGGTTCATGGGTAATAGTAGGGTGTGCGCCAGTTCAGCTCCTGCTCCAATTCTGTCAACACCGGGCGAATGCTCTTGCCCACCGCGATCTGCGGGTTGGAAAAACCGTCTTCCTTTTTACCCTCAATTTCGCGTTGCTGGATGATGGGGACCGCGGCGGAGAATGCACTCTCGAACGAATGGGTCTTGCGCAATTGTTCGTCGAACAGCGCGCGGCCAAAGAAGGTCAGTTCTGACCGGCTACCGCAGCCATACGATGTGTGGGTCGCATCGGCGGCGGTCATCACCAATGTGGAGTCAGTGGCCAGCGGGTCTACCCAGCCGCCAGAGTAGCAGGCCGATACCGCTATAACGCGGTTGCGCACGCCGGCCTCGTCCAGCATGGCGCGCAGCAGCTGTGGCGTCAACTCTTCCACCTGCAAGGGCTCGTGGGCGCTGGCGAGTTTAAAGTCGGAGCCGCCATGCGAACTGAGGTAGACCACCAGCACGTCACGCTCGCGGTCCATGTGTTGGGCAATGGCCTTCAAACTCGCCTGCAGATTCTGGTTGGTGGCCCAGGGAATGCTAGCCGTCACCGACGCATGGTTGACCAATTGCACGACACGGCCGCGCGCACCAAAGCGTTCCTGCAGTACACCGGTCACCATGGCGCTTTCGCGTACAAACACGCTTTGCGCATAGGGTGCATAGACCAGCCCAAAGACGTTGACCCGGTTCGCCTGCCGCGGCGTTATCGCCGCCAGGGTTTCATGGAGCAGGGCCTGCTGGTCTTCAAAGACTTCCTGGCTCAATGTCAGCGATTGCTGCAGGCCCGGGTTTTGACTTTGACTTTGGTCCAGCGCGGCATGGTCTGGCTGCCAGGGGCTGCTACTCGGTTGTAAACTGGCTATGGTTTGTATCAGCAGTACTCCCACGACCACCCGCGTGCGCACGCTGTGCGACGGTGTGAAGCATGCCGTAATGCGCACGGCGGCGACCAACAGCCACAGCCATAACAGCACAAACAAAACCCAGCCCTGCCAATCGCCATCCAGCCACCAGGATGGCAGCCGTTCGTGCGCCGCCAACACGTCCATCAGTCCGCCGACGACTGCCAAGGGCAACATGGCGACGGTACTTAACGCCAGCCATGCGGTTACCGGCGCGGGATGGGCTTGTGGCAAAGGCCTGCTGGCCAAGGTCGCCCATAACAAGAAAATCAGAAGTGTGGTGCCATACAAGGACTGCAGCCAGGCCGAGATATTGAATATTGCGTCTCCCGGGATCTCAAGCCGGGCCAGGCTGATGTGAACGGCCCCGGGCAAGGCGACCAGGCACAGCAGCTGCAGCGGGCTTGGGGCCGCGTGGCCAATCTCCACACGCAGGCACAGCGCGGCCCTCAACCCTGCCATGATCCATTGAATCAGAGACAGGGACTGCGGCCCGGGTTCTGCAGCGGGGCGTGCTGGATGGGGTGATATCGCTTGTGGGGTTGGTTCTAGGTCTGTTGGCGAGGTGTCAGATGCTGGGGCTAGTGCTGGGTCGAGAGTGGATGGCATGGGTCAACTTACTACGCGAAAGAGGGCGCTCGCTTGCGCGTTGTCAAAGAATGTTGGTGCGTAGTTGTAATACGTTGCCTTCTGGGTCGTGCCCGTCGCAGGCCCGAACGCCTGCTGCGTCCCACTCATGCTCTGGCGGGTTCAGGGCGCCGCCCAGCCGTGCCGCAGTGGCGCGCGCGTTCGAAAGGCTGTCGACCGGAAAAAGCAGCTTGATCGGCGTCTCGGTGCGGCGCTCTGGCGGAGACGTGATCACAATGGCCCGGGCGACCTGCTCGGGTATGGCATGTATGACGAGTTGGATGTGCGGCGACTCCAAGACTACGTGGTCTGGCGCACTGCGCACCACGGCCATGGATAACAGTTCTGCATAGAACTTCGCAAGACATGCAAGGTCTTTGGCAAAGACTACGGCGCCTGGTTTGGGGTGTTTGCTCATGTGTTCTCCCTGGCGAATGTTCGGTATTTTTCGCAAGTGTCGCTCAAAATCTCCAACACCGTGTCGCTGATTGCGAACGCCCCGGAAGTGCGCTATCGTTAACAAAAAAATACGTACCACAGGGGAGGACACACTATGCTGATATTTACCAACCGGATGCTCAATGCGGCCTCTTCCAATGCGTCGGCCTTGAGCGGTGTCTACACGCCGTTTCTCGACACGCTTAATAGTGTCAGTGCGCAGCCCAGTGCAAACGGCACCGGCTGGAAGGTAAGCCGGCACCAATCCGAACTGACGGACCCGGCGGCGCTGGTCCAACTCTCGGAAGCATTGAGCGGCAGCAAGCCCGTGCTGGTCTATGTGCACGGCAACAACAACCCACCCACGACCTGCTTTACCCGCTGCCAAGAATTGGAGGACCAGTATGGCGTGGCGGTGATTGGCTACTCCTGGACCTCAGAAGGTTTTTTGCCCAATGGCCAGGACCCGGAGGGCATGGACAACAGCAAACCGAACAGCGACGCCGACGAGGATGCCCTGTCCGCTGTCAAGTCCAAAGAGTCATTGAAAGAAGGTCCTATCGCACGCAAGGCGCGGCGTTATGGCCAGGCCAAGTTGAACGCACAACACAGCAAGGAGTCTCTGGCGCGTTTTCTGCGGCTGGTGGCCGCCGCGCGCCTGGGCACCGTGCAACAAAAGGTCTCGCTTGCAGCGCACAGCCTGGGCTGCCACTTTCTGCATTACGCGGTCAATGAGCAGGATGCCGAAGCCTCCCTGTCGGCCCTGCACAATGTGGTCCTGTTGGCCGGATGCACGGGTGCCGCCAAACACACGGCCTGGATAGAACAGATTCACCCGCTGCTCAAGGTGTACCTCACCTACACCCAGGCAGACTCCGTGCTGTTTGCGGCAAACCTGGTGGATGGCGACGTGAAGTTGGGCGCGGTGCCGGGGGACGAGCGACTGGCTGGCCCAAAGTACCGCTACATCGATTTTGAGGGGGCGGCCAAAATGAAGTTCGCCGCCCATCGCTACTTTGTAGCCGACCCTGGCAAAAAGCTCTCCAAGCAGGCGACGAATCTCTTTCAACGGATTTTCAGTTCGGAGCTTGATTTCGATCCCGCTGCCGAGTCACCCAAAGTGGTTTATCCGGTGGGCTGCTCTACAGACGGTTCGGTGTGTTTCATGGGCTCGGCCAGAGGTTTTGCGGGCGGCAGCGGCGAGGGCTGAGAAACCCCAGGCTTGGTTTTACAGCCCGATCGGCAATGGGTCCAGCACCCGCAATGCGAATTTGTCCTTGAACGTGATAGTCCAGAACACAGGTTCATGCGGTGTGTTCGGCACGATGGAGGCAATATTGGACGTGTAAATGTGGACGATGCTCTCGCCCTCCGGCGGAGCGCCGGCATGGTAGTGCCTATGGGCCGCCACCGAGCCCGGCAGCATCTCCAATGCATGCGACAAGGATTCGACGACGCGCAAGCCCTGTTCGGTCTGGCCGAAAACCTGTACCAAGGTTTGGCCGACCTGGTGTTCTGTTGTGGCCTCAACAAACAGAACGGCATCGGAGTTGATGTGCACCGCCTCGTAGGTTGCCGGATTGATTGACCTGCGGAATTGAATGATGGACATGGAATGGTGGCTCGGAAAATTTGGCGGTTGTTGTGCGTGTGTTCAATCCAGAAACTGCATGGGTATCGACTCCCGCGCATGCTCCCGCTCCCAGTAGTTGGGACGGCCGTAGTGGCTGTAGAGTTCCAGTTCGCGGCTGCGGTTGAGGTCTTCTGAGGATTCGTAGCGCGGGCTGTTTTGAACCGTCGCGCGGGTCAGGTCAACGGTTACGCTGGAGTCCGCCCAATTCACATTCGTAATCCATTCCGGAGGAATCAGTACTTTGTGGCCCATCCACCAGTTGCTGGTGTCCACTACCAGGTAGCGAATGGCCCAGGTCTCTTCATCCACCAACATGCTTTGCACGTGGCCAATGTCACCGTCGCTGGCATGGATGTGATAACCCACCACCGCTTTGCAACTGCGCAGGTGCGGGTCGTCGTTTTGATCGCGTGCGCGTTCGGCCTGCGCGTATCGCTCATCAGCGTCTGAACGCATGGGTTCCATGGGGCTGTACAAGCCGTCTCCCCAGAATCCGTCCAGCCCCCAGTAGTAGGGGTAGCGGTAGTAATCCGCATAGGCCATTTCGTGCTGGCGCGACACCGGCATGTCGGTATCGATGTCGGGGCTGTTCTTCACCTGCTCCCTGCTAAGGTTCACGGGGAGGCGTTTGTGCTCCCAGTCGGCCCGTTGCACCGCGTAGGGAGAGATCAGCACCTTGCGACTTGTCAGCCACGAACCCGTATCCACCACGATGTAACGAACCACCCAGGACTGGTCGTCGAAGAAGACATCTGCGACTTTTCCAACTTCACCGTCGGTCGCCCCTATGGTGTAACTCTTGAGCTCTTGTGTATTGCGTAGCATGGTGTAGTCCTCCGAAGCTGCATCATGTTGTCGCGCCAGTGTTTGGTCTGTGCGTCGCCACACGGTGAAGCCCGAGTGTTGTCTGACGCACAGTCTTGGTGGCGCCTTGTCGGCAGAATTGCGTTTCATGAAGGACCTATGGAGAGACTATGAGACACGCAACACATAGTGCTCGCGTCACCGCCCCGATGCCTTACGTGGCACTGGGGGGACGCATGCAGAATATCCCGATTGGACCCTGCTTGATCGAGTCATTTGGCAATCGCTCGATCGATATTGTGTGGGGCGCGGAGGGCCAGAATTTTGTCTCACTGCCCATTGAAGTGGTTGAGACGGCCCGCGACGATGGCAAGCTGGTGTTATTGGATTGACGGACGGTGTGTCCGCTGGCGGGCTAGCGGCGATGGTAGGTGAGCGCTGCGGCGATACAGAACGCCAACGCGTCTTTCGGGAATCTTGTCATTCGCATCCATCCGTGCGACGCCGCACAGACTGACTCTCGCTTCCTAGTAGCCTAGGATTTGTGGCGCGAATATTCACAACATCAAGGTAGCTGGCTGGCGGCATTGCAGGGGGATCACCATGAAGACCAACGGTGCAAGCATTTCGTTTTGGATGGCAACGGCTGCCATGCCCTATTTTCCCAACTGTCCAGCTCCATCCGGGCCGACGTGTGTGTGATCGGAGGCGGCATTGCTGGCTTGACCACCGCCTATCTGGTGTCACAAGCGGGCAAAAGCGTTGTGCTGCTCGAAGCCTTCGATCTTGCGGCGGGGGAAAGCGGTCGAACCACGGCGCAGTTCGTTCCGCCTGATGACCACTATTGGAAAATAGAAAAATCTTTTGGCATCGACGGTGCACGCAAGGTGGCGCAAAGCTTCCATGCGGCTACGGATCTTGCGGAGTCCATTGCGCGGCGCGAGGCCCCGGATTGTGGGTTCGAGCGCTTGAGCGGCTATTTGTACTGCCTTCCTGGCCAGGATGTGGATGTGCTTGACCGCGAACTCGCGTCTGCCCGCGCAGCGGGGGTCGATGTTGAGCGACTGCTTCGGGTGCCGGGACTGCCATTCGATACCGGCCCCTGCGTCCAGTACGCGAAATTGGGCCAATTCAATCCTGTCAAGTATCTTTCCGGCGTGGCCAGTGCTTGCGCACGCCAAGGCGTCTCGATCTACTGCGATACGCGGGCACAGGAAATCGTGGGTGACGGCGAACACCCGATCGTGCGAACGCTGCATGGAGATGTCAGTGCCAAAGCAGTCGTGGTCGCAACCAATACACCGTTCAATGACCGGGTCGTCCTGCACACCAAGCAGTCGGGTTATCGCACCTATGTCATCGGCATTGCGGTGCCGAGAGAGTCGGTCCCCCGCATCCTGCTGTGGGACACCGGTGATCCGTACTACTACCTGCGGCTGGAGTCCCCAAAACCGTCATCGGGGGCGACCGAAACGCTGATAGTGGGGGGCGCGGACCACAAGGTCGGTCAGGATGTCCATCCCGAGCACCGGTGGGACAGCATCGAAAAATGGGTGCGCGAGCGCTTTCCCATGGCCGGCGCGGTCAGCCACCGTTGGTCGGGCCAGGTCATGGAGCCCGCTGACAAGCAAGCGTACTTCGGTCGCAATCCCATGGACGACAAGAACGTCTATGTCATCACCGGAGACTCGGGCACCGGAATGACCCATTGCACTGCGGGTGCGATCGCCATCACCGACATGGTCATGGGCCGGACCAATGCATGGGCTGACCTCTACGACCCTTCACGCAAGGCAATCCATGGCCTGGGTGATTTTGTCAAAGAGCAGGCCAACACGCTGGCGCAATACAAGGAACTGGTAACCGGTGGTGATGTGGAAAGCGTCGAGCAGATCATGCCAGGGGAAGCCGCAGTCTTGCGGCAGGGAGCTAGAAAGCTGGCCGTGTACCGCGATGCGGCATCCGCTCTGCACGTGCGGTCCGCCATATGTACCCACCTGGGCTGCGTGGTGGCGTGGAACCCGGCGGAGAAGTCCTGGGATTGCCCCTGCCATGCATCCCGCTTCGGCGTGGACGGCGAGGTTTTGCACGGGCCCGCGGGATCGCCGCTGTCCCAGGAGACACTGCAGTAATGGGATGGTTGGCGCGTGCCCAACACTAGTAGGTGGAGTGGAACTGGAAGCTATTGCGCCCATCGTCCTTGACCCGGTACATCGCGGAGTCGGCGTTGCGCAGTAGCTCGTCCATGTCGGTGCCGTCTTGTGGATAACGGCCTATGCCTATGCTGGCTGTCACCTGCAAGTGGTGTTCACCCAGCACATGCGCTGGCTTCAGCACGGCCTGCAGTTTTTTCGCAATCTGGGAAACCTCGTCGAACGGGCTGTTGTCTTCAACAAGAATGACAAACTCGTCGCCCCCTATGCGGGCCACCAAATCGCCTTCGCGCACACACAGGCGTAGCCGCATGGCAACCTCTTGCAATAGCAAATCGCCGACCTTGTGGCCATAGTTGTCGTTGACGCTCTTGAAGTGGTCCAGGTCGATAAACAGAATGGAGAATGTGCCGCTTCTGCGCTCGGCGCGGTGTAGTGTGCGGCTCAGGGCGTCCATGAACATGGCCCGGTTGGGCAGCCCCGTCAGTTCGTCGTGGAAAGCGCGGTGGCGCAGTTCTTCTTGGGCATGCTTGCGCGCGTCGATATTGTTCAGCGCCGTCAACAAACATTCCTGTCCACCAATAATCAGCCGCTGAGACGACAGCAAGACCCAGAAGGTGTTGCCCTCTCTGTCTTGCAGTTGCACCTCCCAATCGCGTACGCTGCCCTGCGTGCGCAGGGCGTTCAGCACGCGATCCCTGTCTTCACGGTTGACATAGAAGTCTTGCGCGGTAAGGCTGCCCAGCTCTGCTGCGCCGATATTGAACTGCGCCAACGCGCGCGCGTTGGCGTAGGTGACCAGGTTCTCGGGCAGGCTGACCATGATGATGGGCAGCGGGGCAAACTGCAGCAGGCTGCGCACCTGGTCTTCGCTGTCTACCAGGGCCTGTTGGTACTGTTCATTTTGCTGCACGATGCGGCGTGACACCAGGTAGGCAACAACCAGTAGCACCGTGCCCGTCAATACCATGATGAAGCGAAGAATCGTCTTGATGCGCCGGGAAATGTGCCCCAGAGAGTAGGAAAACGCATCTTCCAGCGGTGTCAGTTGCGCATTGAGGTGCTCCAACTGCGCCAGAAATGTGCGCTGGGTGTTGTCGTCCAGGCTCGCGCCCGGAGTTGCTGCGTAGGCATGTATCTGGCCGCCCAGAGCAATCAGCTGGTCAATATGCGCGTCGGCCGTTTTCCAGATGCTGATCGCATTGTCCAGCTCCGTGACTCTGCGAAAGCGGCGGTACAGGTGGATCATGCCGTCGACATCATCCGCATGGTTGCGGCCTTGCAGGAATCCTGCGGCGGCTAGCTGTAGGTCGGGGTCGGGCTTCTCCAATTCCAGCCTGGCCTGGCGGTCACCCAGGCTGACTTTCAGTGCGTCTTGAAAGGCTTGGTAGTCTTGCGGCTTTTGGTCTGCCACATAACGCGACAGCGCCAGCACGGCGTCCTTTTGCGCCTTGGACCACAGACCTTCTCCGCCCACATAGGCCCGCGCCGCGGACATCAGTCCAAAGCTGTAGTAAGCAAAGGCCAGGAGGCCCACCACGATAGCGACAAAGTTCCAGACGATCAGCAGCAGGCGCCGGCTATTGCCGACGGGTGATAGGGCTCTTGCATTCTGTAGCATGCCTCTCCTTGTCCGGGCCTGTGCAGGCACACATGGCCCTGACGCGTGTCAGTTGAAACCCTGTCACACCACATGCCGTGCGACGCCAAGGGCGCAACGGCTCAAGCGATGCGAGACCAACCAACGACAACCATTGTTTTTGTAATGCCTGTGCCACTTAAAACGGCACGTAAACGGTATTGTGGGCAATTTATTCGAACCAGCAACGCTTGAGACATGCGGTTACGTACATATGGAACTCCGAATGTGTGAAAACCGGCTCAATCGGCCTGGGGTTTGGAGGCGATCAACCCCGCGATCACCTCTTCCAGCTCACTCAGAGCCAGCGGTTTAACCAGATGTTTGTCAAAGCCGGCCTGCTTCGACACCTGCCGATCGCCTGGCTGCCCCCAGCCGGTGACGGCCACAATGGTCCGCCCCTTGCCCGAAGGCAGATCGCGGATCCGGCGGCAGGCCTCATAACCGTTGAGTTTTGGCATTCCTATGTCGAGTAGCACAAGATGGGGATCGAGCAGGGCAACTTCGCGTATTGCCGCTTCGCCGTCATACACCTGGTGAACAACATGCCCCATCATTTCGAGCAAGAATGCCAATGTCGCAGCACTGTCCTCGTTGTCGTCGGCGATCAGGATGCGCAGTTCGCGGTTCGCTGGTTGGGAGACGGTGTCCAGGCTTGGGGCTGAATGTGACTCGGTTGCCTGTTCCATTTCCTGCGAATCGGCCAGCGGAAGGCGAACCACAAACTCGCTGCCACGCCCCAGGCCGGGGCTGCTGGCTTTCACGCTGCCACGGTGCAATTCGACAAGGCGCTGGGTCAATGCCAAGCCGATTCCCAGCCCACCGCGGGATCGCTCCAAGGTCGACTCGACCTGTGAAAACATGTCAAAAATAGTGCGCAACCGCCGCGCAGCGATGCCAATTCCGTAGTCCTTTATCGACACCAGGACCTCTTTGTATTGGTGCCGGACACTGACTTCGATGCGCCCCTTGTGGTCCATGTACTTCGCGGCGTTGTGCAGCAGATTGGTGAAAGCCTGCGCTAGCCGAATCGGATCGGCATTGATCCACACCGGCTGAACATGCATCTCCATGGACAACTGATGCGCGCACGCATCCATAAATGGGCGGCAGGCTTCCACTGCGTCCCGCAATACCTGTGCAAGCTCAACACGTTCGAGACGTACATCAATTTTTCCCTGGTTGACTCTGGCTGCGTCCATCAAATCATCAATCAGGCGACTCATGGCATGGACCTGGCGATCAATGATTTCGGATGCCCATTGGGCTTCTGGTGCCATCGACCCCTTGAGCCGCAGTACCTGCACGGCGTTGCGTACGGGAGCCAAGGGATTGCGTAGCTCGTGCGCGAGCGTAGCCAAAAATTCGTCCTTGCGGCGGCTTGCATCCTGCAAAAGCACTTCACTGGCGTGTAGTGCTTGCGTGCGCTCTTTGACGCGCCGGTCAAGGCTGGTGTTGAGTTCGCTCAGGCGGGACTCAGCACTGCGCCGTTCTGTGATCTCGGCGACCAACGCAGCATTGGTAATCTCCAACGCCAGACTTTTGCGGTGCAGGTCAGCAAACACGGCCACCTTCGAACGCAGCACCGCCGGATTCACCGGCTTGTGCAAGTAATCAACAGCCCCGCTGGTGTAGCCCTCAAGAATGTGTTGGTCCTCCCCATAATACGCGGTCAGGAAAATAATGGGGATTTGCGCAGTCTTCTCGCGCTCCTTGACCATATGCGCCAACTCGAAGCCGGTCATGTCAGGCATTCGAACGTCCAGCACCAGAACGGCGAACTCGTTCTGCATGAGAGCCAACAGAGCCTCTTTACCCGATTCCGCACGCACCAGGCGGTACGATGGGTCGGCCAGCACGGTCTCAAGAGCGAGCAAATTTCTCGGTTCGTCGTCAACCAGCAGAATACTGACTGGAAGGTCGGTCGGGCTACTCGGAACACATCGCGTTGTTGTTTTGACCATTGTCAGGCCATGTCTTTTAGCTGCTGGTTTCGCTACGGGTTTCGGGCGATTGGGCTATGCGTATCTTCACCAGTTCATTGGAGCGATGCGAAAAATCTACTCCGTGCAATTCTGCGAGTATCTGAACATCGTCCCACCCAATCAGGCGATACGCTCCATGCTGTGGACTTGACTCGCCATCTCCCCGCTGCAACTGCAATGTAATGCCCACTGCATTCGGGACTGCAAGCATGGACAGGCTGATGTCGGTCATGCCTTCTGCGTGGTCAGTCGCCGCTAATAGTGCTGCCGTCAAAACTTCGCGCAGGGCGCATTGGTTGATGTGCATATCCAAGCTGGGCTCTTCATACTGGATCACAAAACCGCGGAACGAAAGGTTGCTACGAACATTGCCCAGGCATTGCTTGACCCCCAGCGCGGCGTTCACGGTTGCATCGGATTCCGCGGTAAGCCAGGAAACCACGTCCATGCACGAATCAATCGATGTGCGCACCAACCTATTGGCCTGGTCGACACAATCATGCATGGCGGAGACGTCCACCGGAGTTGCATTGAGCCGGTGGTGCATGACTTGGTAAATCATGCTCAGTGGCTGCAAATTGACAACCAGGTGGTGGCGAAACACAAAGCTCAGACGGCGGATGAGAGCGTACCGAGAAGCTTCGCTCTTGGATATATCTACGGAGGATGACATTTGCGCGAGCATATTTCCACTCCTTTTTTTACGTCGCTGACTTTATACCATCCATGATTTTGGATGCCCTTGCTTTCCGGTGCGTGACAACCAGCGGTTGTATCATCCGCGAATGCTAAAAGAACGTAGGGAGATGGGCGCCGCGACCGACCGTTTTCGACTCCTGGTGGAGGCCGTACAAGACTACGGCATCTTCATGCTGGATGTGGACGGCAACGTCATTTCCTGGAACACCGGTGCGCAGCGCATCAAGCAGTACGCGCCCGACGAAGTGATCGGCAAGCACTTCTCGCTCTTCTATCCGCCTGAGTCCATTGCAGTGGGCTGGCCGCAAGAGGAACTGTGCCGCGCCAAGGAAAAAGGCCGCTACGAAGACGAAGGTTGGCGCGTGCGCAAGGATGGCAGCCGCTTCTGGGCCAACGTGGTGATCACCGCCATGGTGGATGCGTCTGGCACCCTGACAGGTTTTGGCAAGGTCACCCGAGACCTGACGGATCGCCGCAGGAATGAGGAGGCCCTGCGCGAGAGCGAGCAGCGTTTTCGGCTGTTGGTGGAAAGTGTGAAGGATTACGCCATCTACATGCTCAGTCCTGAGGGTGTGATCCAAAGCTGGAACAGCGGCGCGGAGTTGATCAAGGGTTATTCGGCTAGTGAAGTCATAGGCAAGCACTTCCGCATGTTCTACCGGTCCCAAGACCGCCAAAGTGGCGCACCCGAAGAGGAGCTCAAACTGGCGCTACAGGCGGGCCGGGTGGAGCAGGAAGGCTGGCGCCAGCGACGAGACGGCTCGGTCTTTTGGGCCAATGTAATACTGACCCCCATTTTTGACGACCAGCGCCACCTGCGCGGTTATGCGAAGGTGACCCGCGACATGACGGAGCGCCGCCAACTGCTGGAGTTGGAAAACTCCAGCCAGCGCATGAACGAGTTCCTGGCCATGCTGGCGCACGAGTTGCGCAACCCCCTGGCGCCGATGCGCAACGCGGTCAGCATCTTGCAGTTGGAACAGTCACCTTCCACGATAGTGAAAAGTGGCCGTGACATGATAGACCGCCAACTGTCGCACCTGACACGCTTGGTGGATGACTTGCTGGATGTGGGCCGGCTGACCACCGGCAAGATACATCTGAAGACCGAGCAACTGGACTACGCCGAGGTGGTCGCAAATTGCATGGATGCGGTTCGGCCTCTGGCGGAAACGCGCCGTCACCGCCTGACTGTGGACATGCCGGTGAACCAGGTGCGGGTGAAGGGTGATGCAACCCGGCTGACGCAGGCATTGCAGAATCTGATGATCAACGCCGTGAAGTTCACGCCTGAAGGTGGCGACATACGCCTCAAGGTGTGGGTGGAGGGCGAGCATCTGCACACGGCCATTACCGACACCGGTGTCGGCCTGATGCCAGAGGCCTTGAATGACGTGTTCACCCTCTTTGCGCAGGTGGATGGCGCAGCGTCCGGGCAAAGTGGCCTGGGTATTGGTCTCACGCTGGCCAAGTCAATGGTGGAGCTGCACGGAGGCATGCTGTATGCCAGCAGTGCAGGTCTCGGCCTTGGCAGCACCTTTACTTTCGTCTTGCCAGGTGCACGTGAGGTGGCTGTGGATGGGCAGCCTACGCAGGCTGCCAAGAAACTGCTGCTGGTTTGCGACGACAACCGCGACGCCGCGGACAGCCTGTCCGAGGTGCTGCGCATGCTGGGTTTTCAGGTGGTCACGGTTTATGACGGCGCTGGTGCAGAAGCGGCTGTGCGCGCTGCGCTGCCCAGTGCCGTGTTCCTGGATTTGTCGATGCCGGATACCACGGGTTATGCGTTGTTGAAAAAGCTCAAGGAGATTGCCGGCGAGCAGCCCTTGCAAGCGTTCGCAGTTACCGGTTATGGCAATGAAGAAGATCGGTGGCGGACCAAAGCAGCGGGCTTTTTTGACCATCTGACCAAGCCGGTGGAACTGGACCGGTTGCGCCAGGTATTGGCGGAAGCGAAGCTGGCTAGTGTGGCGCCGCTTCCCAGCACGCATCGCACAATTTTCGACGCTGCAGGAAGTAGCGCTTCTTGACCTCGTAAACGTGCTTCTGATCGGTTGCCGAGAACACGCAGGGTTTCTTGCAACTGTCGCACCAGTAGTATTCGTCGAAGTAGGCAACCTGGGCTCCCTTCTCATACGACCGCGACCGTTTGCTGGCATCCGACCATTCGTCCATGTTTCCGATCACAGGCGTGGCGGTTGAATGGTGTCGCCATTTCTTGAAGCAGAAGAAGCATAGGCCACCGGTTAACGCGGCGACAAAGGGCAAGGTTGTTTTGTTGCAGTTTGTGCAGGGTGGCATGGGAAAAACAACCAAGCTCATGCAATGTCTCGCCCCATGGGGGCCTCAGTTCATCTTCAAGCAGTGATACTCTGCAAGTTCATCTATTGTTCGTTCTTCAATCTTGCGCGACTTGATGTTCATGGCGCGTTTTGTTCCGGTTGAATTCACCACACACTCAACCTTCCACGCGTTGTCCTCGAGGCGCACTGAGTAGCCGAGGAAGTCGACCGTATCTTCGCCGTTGGACTTCCACCGCTTTTGGTAGAAGAGCCGCCCGGCGCTTGCCTTCCCGTCGGCCTTAACAAAATCATATCCATCCAGGGTCGTTGAGTATTTCGATATCCGCTGCAACGCAGAGCCAGCGTCGCTTTCGGGGGTTCCGGCTTTGCGCAGATTCTCAATGGTCTCATTCACAGCGGCCTTTGATCTGAACTTTTTATAGAGCGCCAGATTTCCGGCCCGTTCGGCTTCAAGGTGGCCTTTGTAAGCCGCCTCAGCTTGCACTACGAACGGATTTGACTGTTGGACAGTGTCTACGGCGGCAGCGGTTTGACCAGAGGCATTTCCCACTGCGCACGCGAGGACTGCGAGTGTTAGAGCCTGTTGAAAATCGTTTTGCATATAACTCCGCTGATTGGGGCCTAGGGCTTTGCTGATTAAGTCCGTTCGCGTTGAGCCTGTCGAAACGCAGCCCTTACAAATCAAAGACTTGCAGAAGGCTTCGACAAGCTCAGCCCGAACGGAGGTACTTGTTCAGCATTGCCCTAGCGTTTTAATGGGGTTGGGGGTCATGCCAATTCTTCCTGCTACCCGGACATAGGACAAGTGTGGAGTTCCACATACATTTGGAATGTCGAGGTACAGCACCACCGCTAAAACTGCATCATCTCCCGCCGAAACCCCACAGCATCCAACACGCCAACCTCCGCGTCCATCTCCCTTGCCGCCCTGTGCCCGGCATACACCGCAGCCGCCACGGTGCCCGGCGCAAACGCATCGCCCACACACTGCACTGTCTTGACCCCCGCGCCTTGCCACTCGGCTTGGCGTGCTTGCAGTGCGGTAAACACATCGTCCACCGGATCACGCATCGTGACCAGCAGCAGACTGGCGCAGTGCAGCGGCGTGCGTGCATCGGTATACGTGTTGGCCAGCTCCACACGCAAACCCTCTGGTGTTGCGCAAACGCTGGCGATGGATGTGCTGGTCTGAATGTTTACGCCCATCTTCAATAGCCCGGACTGAATACGCTGCTGCTCCATCGTCATGTCGGTGAACTCGGATACCTTGACCGATGGTGTGACCAGATGCACGTCCAGCCCTTGCTTGTGCAAGCGCTCAGCCAAGGCGCCGGCCATGTAGTAGTGGTCGTCGTCATAAATCAGCACGGGGGAGGGCAGTACGACACCGGCAAACACATCGTCGGGGCTGAATACTTTTGGCAGTGTGTGCGCATGCGCAATGCCGTTTATGGCTGTGCGGTGCTGGCGACCCAAACCGTCTTTGCGCCAGCGCGCACCGGTGGCGATGAAGACACGGTTGAAGCCAAAGTCCAGCACCTCGTCTGCAGTGAGTCGGCTGTCCAGGTACAGGTTGACATTGGCCATCTTCCGGATCTGCAGCATGCGGTGGTCGGCCACACGCATCCATGTGACCAGGCCGGGCAGGGCGGCGTCGTGGATCAGTCTACCGCCCACGCGTGTGCCGGCATCGGCCAGGGCGACTGCGTAGCCGCGTTGCCCCAACGCGCGGGCCAGCTCCAGGCCGGTGGGGCCGGCACCGACGACCAGCACCGTGTCTTGGGACTGCGCCGGGGCGATGCGCTCGGGGTGCCAGCCTTTGCGCCACTCTTCGCCCATGGTCGGGTTCTGTGTGCAGCGTATCGGCACGCACAGGTTGTCGCCGGTCACACAGATGTTGCAGCCTATGCATTCGCGGATATCGTCGAAGCGGCCTTCTTCGATCTTGCGCGGCAGAAATGGGTCGGCAATGGACGGGCGCGCCGCGCCTATCAAGTCCATGACACCGCGTCGGATGGCGGACACCATGGCGTCGGGTGATGTGTAACGACCCACGCCCACTACCGGCTTGGTGGTCAGTGACTTCACATGCGCGATGTATTGCTCCTGGTAACCCTCTTGCGAGAAACGCGCGGTCTGGCTGTCGTTGGACCAGTCGGCAATGTTCACATCCCACAGATCGGGCAGTTCTGCCAGCAAAGCGATGGCGTCGCGGCCTTCGTTCTCGGACGTGATGCCCAGCGGCCCCAGCAACTGGTCCACAGCCAGGCGCACGGCGATGGCACAGCGGTCGCCCACAGCGTCTTTGGTATCTTCAATCAGCTCGCGCAAAAAGCGCACACGGTTTTCCAGGCTGCCGCCGTATTCGTCGGTGCGGCGGTTGGTGCGGCGTGACAAGAAATGCATGGGCAGGCCCAGATCGTGGCCGGCGTATACGTAGACGATGTCAAAGCCGGCATCGCGGGCGCGCAGTGCGGCGGCGCGGTGCCAGCGGCGCACGTTGGTGATGTCGGCCTTGTCCATGCTGCGCGCCTGGATCGGGTCGGTGGCCTTGACCGGCGTGTGCGACGGCGCCATCGGGATCTCGCGGCTGTAGCGGTTCGGCGTGGCGTAGCCGTTGAAGAACAGCTCGGCACCGGCCAGCGCGCCGTGGGCGTGGCAGGCATCCGTCATCAGGCGCAGCGCGGGAACGTCGGAGTCGTCCCACAGGCGGCCTTCGAAATGCGGCGCGATTTCGGAGAAGGGGCTAATCTCGATTTCTTCGGTGCAGACCACGCCCCAGCCGCCTTCGGCCTTGATACCACGCATCGCCGCCAGCGACTGCGGCTTGCCATGGCCCATGCCGTTGCAATGCGGCACCTGGTAGAAGCGGTTCTTGGTTTTGACGGGTCCGATCTGCACCGGCTCAAACAGGATGTCGTAGCGGGGATCGCGCGGGTTCGTCATGGTGGCGGGCCACGCCCTTTTTTATTCCACGAAGACGGTATCACCCGCGGGCTGAGGCGGGATCTTGATGGCAAGGGCTTTGACGGGCCCGCTGGTCACGATGGTGCCGGCATGGGCCGTGCCTTTGGGGATGATGATCAGCGAGCCAGGTTTGAACTCCTTGCGTTCATTGCCCAGCCACATGGCACCGCTGCCTTCGATGATGTATTGGATTTCGTCCGTCTTGGGGTGCTGGTGTTTGCCGACGTTGCCCGACTGGATGCCGATGGTGGCGTTGTCCGTGGTGACCAGGCCTCTGGCGCGCAATTCGGGGTTGGGTGTGGCGGCCAGGTCGGCGTGTTGCAGGGCCGCCAGGTCGATCACCATGGCTTGCAAGGGCGCCGCCTGGGCGTGCGCGTCTGTGACAAGGTGCTGCGCCAGCGGTGAAAACGCCAGTCCGAGTGTGAAAGCACTGGCAACAGCGAGCAGGACAAAAGAGGTAGTGTGGCGCATGGGTGGACTCCGGTTGGGAAAATGGGTGGTTGAAGAAAAGAGATAAATATACCCAATATGGGTTTTAAATCGGTTCTCTAGGGGAATTCTTGTTGTTAGCCCTCGTGGAATATGCACGATGCGCTATCAAAAATGTAGCGGAATACCCGGTATGACAATAACCGCCGGGCGCGACACGGGCGACGGCAATCAGTTGGGCGGATGGCCGTTGCTGCAGTATTTCTGGAACAGTGCGTCCGCCATGGTGTGCAGGCCTTCTTCCTGTTCCGCCGCGGTGGGTGTGTCGATCAGGCGCAGCAGGTCCACCGATATGCCAT
Source organism: Pseudomonadota bacterium (assembly GCA_040384785.1). Taxonomy (GTDB): domain Bacteria; phylum Pseudomonadota; class Gammaproteobacteria; order Burkholderiales; family Burkholderiaceae_C; genus Allorhodoferax. Next base: position 127,215 of record JAZKIR010000041.1, on the reverse strand, counting down.
GCGCCAGGGCACCCGATTGGCTGACGATGCTGTCCAGCACGACACGTTTCCATTGTTCATCCTGCGACTGCAGCACGTAGCGCACATGCGGCACCAGCGGCGCACCGACGCGGGCCAGAAAAGGCAGAAACACTTTGGCAACCGGCCAATTGGCGTCTTCCACCCATTCGAATATTTCGCCAAGAACCGGTTCAACCGCAGGGTAGCCCAGGGAGACCAGTTTTGTTGCCTTGTCAGCTTCGTCTTTCGAGCCGGGCATGAGTGAATCCAGGCTACGCGACATAGCCATTGGCGACGGTGCGTCGCGCTCTCTTGTTGTTGTGGATATCGGCCAACGTGTGTCTCCTGCTGCAAACTCTTGCGAGTCGGAATGAACCACCGATTGAAGGATAGCTGAATTCTCTGTTGTGGTGGTGTTTACTGGTTGAACGGTCGCAACGCGGTTATTTCGCCAGACAGGAGCGTGACTGCTCGTGTGTCAATTCCTCAGGCACCGGATCGCCACCCGGGACCACGCGGAACAGGTGAAAGTGGCATTGTTCGCCAGCGATGGAGTAGCGCACGATGTAGGCCTTTTCCCGCTGGGGGACGAAGGAGTATTCACCCTTGCAGTCGTACCACAGCGTGGGTGTGCGCAGCTTGGCGTTCATGTGCAGCCAGGTGCGTTCACCACCGTCCACAAAAATGCCTTGCCAAGCCTTGCGCTCGACCCATGTGCGCTCGCCACAGTAGCCCGCCTGGCCTACGTACAGAGTATCCAGATCCCCGATGACGGCAATACGCGCCTTGTCGCTGGCCTGGGCGGCTGTTGCAGCGAGCAGCAGAGTGGCAGCAAACAATACAAGTGTTTTCTTCATGGCGACAGGTTTGCCTTCAGTATGCACAAGCGCTTGGCAGTGGCCAGCGCCGCGCCAAAGAATACAAACGTGGCGCCAGCCGTCTTGTTCAGCGCACGACCGCCGCGCTCGCTGGTCAGCGTCTTCACAACGCCGGGGCCGGGGCTGAAAACCGTGGCGGTGGCCATCAGGAGGAAGAGTGAATAGAGCTTCATGCGTGTGATGGTTCAGTGGGCGTGGGCAGACGGCGTGGGAACAAAATCAACGACAAGGATATCGCATTCGCCCGCCGAAGCCACCTGTCCTGGTGTGCCGCTCACGGGTGTGTGTCAACGGAAATGGCCGTTAGATACCCAATATGGGGTTTGTTTCGGAGGTCCAATGCCAAACTGGCCATTAGCCCTCGCGGAATCTAACTATTGCGCTATAAATGTGATAGTGGTCTAAGTGCCTGATTTCAGGCAATTGCCGCAAACTTCTGCGCCAGAAAGTCCACCAGCGCCCGCACCCGTGTTGGCACAAAACGCCCGCTGGGCAGCAGCGCGTGCAGGGGGTAGGGCTCGGTCTCCCAGTCGGGTAGCAGGCGCAGCAACTGGCCGTTGCCCAGATCGCTGCGTACATCCACCGCCGATTTGAGCAGCAGACCCATGCCGGCCACGGCCCAGTCGCGGGCTAGCGAGGCGTCGTCCACGCTGCGGTCGCCATTGACGCGCACCTCGGTCCAGTGGCCGTTCTGCGCAAAGCGCCAGACACGGTGGCGGCGGTTGCCGCGCGCAAAGGTCAGGCAATTGTGCTGCAGCAGGTCCTGCGGTTTCTGCGGCGCGGGGTGGCGGCGCAGGTAGTCGGGCGATGCACACAGCACCGGGCTCGACAGCGCCATGGTGCGCGCCACCAGGCGGGAATCCGGTGGTGTGCCAAAACGCAGCGCCACGTCGACCTCGTCACGCACCACGTCCAGAGGTTTGTCGCCCACGCTCAAGTCCAGTTGCAGGCCGGGGTGCTGCGCCAGAAATTCGCTGAACCACGGCAGCAGCGTGTTGCGCGCCAGGTCCGACGGAGCTGCAACGCGTAATGTGCCGACCAGCGCGCCCCGGTCCTCGGTGACCTGGGATTCGCCCTCGGCCAGCAAATCGAAAGCCCGCCTGGCGTAGTCCAGCAGTGTCTGGCCCTGGGCGGTCAGGCGCATGGCGCGGGTGGAGCGCTCAAATAGCCGCGTGCCCAACTGGGTTTCCAGCCGCTTCAGCGTGGCGCTGGCCGCCGCCGGGGTGATGCCCAGTGCCGCGGCCGCACCGGTCAGGCTGCCGCTGCGCGCGGTGTGTATCAACACATTCAAATCGGCGACATTTTCAATTTTCATTTGAAAATGATACTTCTGTATTGATCTTATCAAATGTGGGTTGCCAATTTACAGTTCCGGCTTCTGTTCTTCATTCGAAAGTATTTCCCCATGAAAGCCATTGGATACCACCAAGCCCTGCCCATCGACAACAGCGCCGCCTTACAAGACCTGGAGCTGCCGGCCCCCGTGCCCGGAGCCCGCGACCTGCTGGTGCGTATCAAGGCCGTGTCGGTCAACCCGGTGGACACCAAGGTGCGTGCCAACACGGCACCGGCCCCCGGCCAGAGCAAGGTGCTGGGCTGGGACGCGGTCGGCACGGTCGACGCCGTGGGCTCAGCAGTCACTCTGTTCCAACCGGGCGACCGCGTCTACTACGCTGGCTCCATCACCCGAGCGGGCGCCAACAGCGAACTGCATCTGGTCGACGAGCGCATCGTCGCAAAGGCCCCCACTTCACTGACAGATGCCCAGGCCGCGGCCTTGCCGCTGACCACGATCACCGCGTACGAACTGTTGTTCGACCGCCTGAAAGTGCCCAACGGCGGCGGTTTAGGCCAGACGCTGTTGGTGATTGGCGGTGCCGGTGGCGTGGGCTCCATCCTGATCCAGTTGGCGCGCCAGTTGACGCAGTTGCGTGTGATTGCCACGGCCTCGCGCCCCGAGACGCGCCAGTGGTGCCTGGACCTGGGCGCACACGCGGTGATTGACCACTCCAAGCCTTTGGCCGCAGAGTTGAAGGCGGGTGATTTTGGCCAAGTCGATTGGGTGGCTAGCCTGACACAAACGCCGCAGCACTACGGGCAAATCATCGAGGCTCTGAAGCCGCAAGGCGCGCTGGCGGTGATCGACGACATGGCCGGGCTGGACCTGATGCAACTCAAGGGCAAATCGCTGGCGCTGCACTGGGAAATGATGTTCACCCGCGCCATGTTCGAGACGCCGGACATGGCGGAACAGGGCAAGCTGCTGGCTGAAGTAGCCGCTTTGGTGGACGCGGGTCGCATCCGCACCACAGTCAACGCGAATTTTGGGACCATCAACGCGGCCAATTTGCGCCGGGCCCATGGTCTGATCGAAAGCGGCACGGCACAGGGCAAGGTGGTGCTGGAAGGGTTTTGAGGCCCATAGTCGCAGGGTACGCGTGAACCATTGCGGGCAGTTTCACCCAAGGGATCCGGGAAAGTTCCAATATACTGTAATTAATAACAGTATTTGTTTCCTTCAGATCCGACGGTATGGTCTGGTGCTGGGCTTTGTACCCAGCACCAGAACCGTTGGCCGTTCAAACTTCTTTGTGGAATTGCCCCATGCTCGACGACACCACTGCGCCAACAGGACTCTTTACCGACGACAGCCAGGTCACGCGTTGCGTGTGGTGCCGCGCCACGCCGCATTACCAGCAGTACCACGACGAGGAGTGGGGGGTTCCGGTGCAGGACGACACGCGCCTGTTTGAGAAGATTTGCCTGGAAGGCTTCCAGGCCGGGTTGAGCTGGTTGACGATCCTGAACAAGCGCGAGGCCTTTCGCAAAGCCTTTGCAGACTTCGACATGGACAAGGTCGCCCAGTTTGATGAAGCTGACATCAAACGCCTGGTGCTGGACGCCGGCATTGTGCGGCACCGGGGCAAGATTGCGTCGACCATCAACAACGCCCAGCGGGCGCAGGAATTGCACAGGGAGTTTGGTTCTCTGGCGGCGTACTTCTGGATGTTCGAACCACCGGCGGGTACGCGGCCCGGCCAGATCACGCGCCAGACCCTGAGCGGGGTGACCACTTCGCCGGAATCCATCGCCTTGTCCAAGGATTTGCGCAAACGCGGCTGGAGCTTCGTGGGTCCGACCACCATGTATGCCTTCATGCAAGCCATGGGAATGGTCAATGACCACATCGAGGGTTGCGGCTCGCGGGACCGCGCGATGGCGGCACGGTCGGTTTTCAAGGTGCCCCATGCGACCCAGGCGACGCGTACGGTTTGAACGGGACCGACAAGTTGCTAACCGGCAGTGACACCGGCAAGGAAATGTAGTTTTGGGGCCGCACTTGCTCCCCAGCAGAGTCAAAGCCTGGCGGCCCTGGAACAAGCGCTGGACGGCATGGATTTTGTACAGGCGTTGGCCCAGTGCGCGGCGTGCACGCAGCACTGCATGAACCAGCCAGCCGGGTGTGACCGGCCCTGGGCAGTTGATAACTGCCAAGTCCTGGGTTGACCCCGGTTTGGTTAAATTTCCTTACCAAATTCCTGCTGAACGGTAGCACTACCTACTTGATACTTTGTGCATCTCTGCTGCTCTCATGCCCCAATTCGGTAAAACCCTGTGAAACGGTTCCAAAATTCTTACGTTGTTGTGTTTGCAACCTTTGGAATGGGGGGGCTCGCGCTGTGCTGGAACATGGGCCTGTTGTCCGATGTGACCTTCATCAGCTTTCTGGCTGCTGGATTGATAACAACCCTGCTGGCAGCGCAGCTATTGCTGCTCAAGCTCGACCAGTCGGACCGGGTCCAGGACACCTTGCGCAATGAAGTGGCGCGGCTGAAATCCCAGCTCAAAGTTTTGCGTACCCAGGCCTATTACGACCACTTGACCGGCCTGGGCAACCGTAACCTGTTGACTGACCGGTTCCAGTTTGCGGTGGAGCGCTGCATGCGCAGCAAGGCGACCTTTGCGGTGATGATGATTGATCTGAACGATTTCAAAACCATCAATGACCAATACGGCCACAACGCGGGTGATGCGGTGCTGATAGCCTGCGCCAACCGCCTGCTGGGCGCGGTGCGCGCGTCCGATACGGTGGTGCGCATGGGCGGGGACGAGTTTTTATTGCTGGTTGAGCAGTTCGGAAAATGTAACGAGTTGTTCAAGCTTGGCGAGAAATTGATGGATACGCTGGCCGAAGACATCCGTTTGCCGACGGGGGAGGCCGTCTCCGTAGGGGCCAGCGTGGGGATCGCGCAATTTCCGGCGGATGGTTTCGACATCCGCAGCCTGATCGAATCGGCCGACCAATCCATGTATGAATGCAAGACCACCGGAAGAATGCCGCTGGAATTTGAGTGCGAGTAGCCTGTAGCTGGCGTGAGCTGACCACTGCGTGACAGGCTAAACCGTGGTCCGTGCGACACAATCGCGGGAAAACCAGCGGAAAGTGATTGATGCGCGCAAGATTGACGGCCGAACAGCAAAGAGCCCTGGAGCAGGCCACCGACTACGCCACCTGGCGCACCCACGCGGTTGACCTGGACGCACAGGCCGGCATGGATGTGTGGAAGAGCGACCCCCATTCTCCGTTTTACCAACACAAGCTGATACAACAACGCCTGATCAACCTGCGCAACTGGCGCAAGGCGGGGGACTGGCCGCAGGTCATCTTCAGCCTGCGCGAGGGCCTGCACCGCAACCTGGGCAACCTGGCTAGCCCGGAGCTGTACAAATACACGCGGGTCGGCACCAAGTTCCTGATCGATGACTACATCAACGAAGTCACGTCCCTGCTCAACCACCTGTGTGACCACGACATCCCCGAGCTGCCCTACGCCGAGAAGCTGATGTTCTTTCGCCATACCGGGCAAAGTTTTGGCCGCTCCGCGCTGATGCTCAGTGGCGGTGCGAACATGGGCATGTTCCACCTGGGTGTCATCAAGGCGCTGCGCGAACGCAAGCTGCTGCCGCGCGTGATCTCGGGATCCAGCGCCGGCTCGGTGGTGGCGGCCTTTCTGGGCACCCGCAAGGACAACGAACTGGACGCGCTGTTTACCGGCGACGGCATGGACCTGCAATCCTGGCAGCGCCTGAGCCTGCGCCAGATGGTCAAGCAAAAGTCCATCATGGACATCGACGCGCTGGAGCGCTTCCTGCGCAAGAACCTGGGTGAATACACCTTTGAAGAAGCCTTCAAACGGACCAAACGCATCATCAATATCACCGTCTCGCCAGTGGCCAAGAACCAGCACTCGCGGCTGCTGAACTACCTGACCACACCCCACCTGCTGGTGTGGAGCGCGGTGCTGGCTTCGTGTTCGGTGCCGGGCCTGTTCCCGTCGGTAAAGCTGATGACCAAGGACCGCCTGGGCCACGAGAAGCCCTATATGGCGTCGATCCGCTGGGTCGATGGCGCTATCCAGAGTGACCTGCCGGCCAAACGCCTGGGCGAGCTGTACAACGTCAACCACCACATCGTCAGCCAGACCAATCCGCATGTGTTGCCCTTTATCGCCGACCAGACGCGCAAGGAAGGCTGGCAGTCGTTCCTGACGGATCTCGTGAAGAGCGAAGTCAAGTTCCGCGCCAAGCAGGCCATGCAATTGGCGTCTTATGGGTTTGAGACCGGCATCATCAAGAACCTGCTGGACGGCGCACTGGCCGTGGTCGACCAGCAGTATTACGGCGATGTCACCATCCACCCGCCGATGCGTTTCAAGGACTACGCGCGCATCCTGGGCAATCTGTCGCAACGGGAATTTCAGGACTGGGTGCTGGCCGGCGAGCGCGCCACCTGGCCCAAGATTGCGATGATCCGCGACCAGACCACGATTGGCCAGACGCTGGAAGACTGCATCATCCGGTTGAAAAAGAAACGCCCCCGGCGTGGTGCCGAGCTGGGCACTGCGGCGGCCAGTTAGCGCCTCGCTCCTTACATGCAATAGGTATTCACCCCAGCGCATATCCCGCAAGCCTTGATTCTGGGCGTGATTGCGCCCGCAAATAGCGGGCGACACCTTGCGTGTATTGGCGCATACTGGGGTTGCCCATGGAACATGCCCGTTCCAAGCGGCAACAAAAAAAGCAGCGTACGCTGGGGAAGGCTTTATGAAGCATGGGACGTCCAACTCCCTTCTACCGGCACGCGCCGGGCTTGCGCAGCCTTTCCTGTTGAAGCACCCGTGCCGGGGTTTCACACTGGATGGCATGGTGTTGTTGTCCTCCCATCGGAGGCAATATGGCAGCAATAGGCATTGATGATGGTGTTGCCGATGCGCAGCGTGCCGCCGATGGCGTCATAGAAGTTCAACGCCAAAAAACGCTGATCAAAACCGGTGCCTTGCAAGAGGCCATTTTCAACAGCGCCAATTTTTCCAGCATCGCGACCGATGAAAAAGGCGTGATCCAGATTTTCAATGTCGGTGCCGAGCGTATGCTGGGGTATGCGGCAACGGATGTTGTCAACCGCATCACACCTGCCGACATTTCGGACCCTCAGGAATTGATTGCACGGGCCGCAGCCTTGAGCCTGGAACTGGATGAGCACATCGCCCCCGGGTTCGAGGCATTGGTGTTCAAGGCCTCGCGCGGCATTGAAGATATTTATGAGTTGACCTATATCCGCAAGGACGGCACACGCTTTGCCGCCATCGTTTCGGTGACCGCTCTACGCGACGCGCAAGACGGTGTGATCGGTTATTTGTTGATCGGCACGGACAACTCGGCCCGCAAACAGATCGAAGCCGCCAAGGCCCTTCTGGACCAGCAGCTGCGTGACCAGCAGTTCTATACCCGTTCGCTGATTGAGTCGGGCAACGACGCGCTGATGATGACCAATCCGCAAGGCATTGTGTCGGATGTGAACCAGCAAATGGTGGCCCTGACTGGGCGCACCCGCGACGAGCTGATAGGCGCGCCGTGCCGCAAGTTTTTTACCGATCCCGTGCGCGCCGATGCAGCGTTCAAACGGGTGCTGACGGAAAACCGGGTCAACAATTTCGAGCTGACGGTGCGCGCACTCAATGGGGAAGAAACCGCGGTGTCCTTTAACGCGGCGACCTTCCACGACCGCGACCGCCAGCTGCAAGGCGTGATTGCAGCGGCCCGCGATGTGACAGAGCGCAAGGTGTTTGAGCGCACACTGGAGCTGAAAAACATTGAGCTGGAACACGCCAGCCGCATGAAGTCGGAGTTTCTGGCGACCATGTCGCACGAATTGCGCACACCACTCAATGCCATCATCGGTTTCTCCGAGGCGCTGAAGGACGGACTGATAGGCCAGGTGAGTGACACCCAGCAAGAGTACATCAGCGATATCTTCACCAGTGGGCAGCACCTGCTGTCCTTGATCAATGACATCTTGGATCTTTCCAAAGTCGAGGCCGGCCGCATGGCGGTGGAGTTGGAAGAGGTCGATCTGCACAGACTCTTGTCCAACAGCCTGTCCATTGTCAAGGAGAAGGCGGCGGCTGAACGTGTCCAGCTCGAACTCGATATTGGCACCGATCTGGGGACGCCGCAGTTGGACTTGCGCAAGACCAAACAGATTGTTTACAACCTGCTGTCCAATGCCGTGAAGTTCAGCACCGCCGGCAAACGCGTGGTTCTGCGGGCGCGGCGTGTTCCCCGCGGCAACGTCGGCAATTTGGCGGGCGGCTGGCCGGTGCATAACTTTGCGTTGGCGGACAACGAATACACCGAGTTTCTGGAAATATGTGTCAGCGACAGCGGCATGGGTATTTCCCAAGACAACATGAAGAAGTTGTTTCAGCCGTTCACGCAAATTGACAGCACCTTGTCACGCAAGTTTGAGGGCACGGGCTTGGGGCTGGCGATGGTCAAGCAACTGGCCGAGCTGCATGGTGGCTCGGTCGCGGTGTCCAGCGCAGAGGGTGAAGGCGCACGCTTCGCGGTCTGGCTGCCGCTGGATGCATTCTCCAGGCAACCATCCGACAACGCGAGTGCAGAGGAGGACCTTCCCGCAGTTGACCCTTCCAAGCGCGTGGCGCTTGTGGTGGAGGACAACGACAAGGCCGCCGATTTGGTTGGCCTGTTGCTCGAAGCCGAAGGCTTTACGGTGCTGCGTGCCGCCAGTGGCGAAGCCGCGCTGCTGATAGCGCCCCAGCAACCGCTGAGCCTGATTACATTGGATATATTGTTGCCGGGGATGGATGGCTGGGAGTTTCTGCTGCGCATACGCGAAGACCCTACGCTGGCGCGTGTACCGGTGGTGATCATCTCGGCGGTTGCGGACAACAATATGGCGCTGGCTGCTGGCGCCGCAGTGGTATTGCAAAAGCCGATTGGCCGCGCACAGCTCAGCGACTCGTTGGCAACAGTGGGGTTGCATCCGGTAGCCGAGCGTACCCACACCGTGCTGGTGGTCGATGATGACCCGAAGGCGGTAGAAGTAGTGGCGTTGTTCTTGCCGCAGCCGGACTATGCAGTGGTGCGTGCGTATGGCGGTGCCGAGGCGATTATTCTGGCGCAACGGCTGCTGCCGGATCTGGTGGTGCTGGACCTGATGATGCCCGAGGTCAACGGCTTCGACGTGGTGGAGGCTCTGCAGCGCAATACGGCCACGGCACGCATTCCTATCCTGGTCGTCACCGCCAAACAGATTACTGCGCAGGACCGGGTGACGCTCAACAAAAATCCAGAGCGTGTGATCCACATTGTCGAAAAGGCCCGTTTCAACCGGAACCGGCTGATGGCCGAGGTCAAGCGTGCGCTGCTGCCAGGTTAGAGGCTAGATCGAACTGGATGCGGGTTCGTAACGGCCTTGCGTTGACCGCGCGGGGCCGCAGGTATTGAAAGGGAAAGGGAAAGGGGAAGCGAGATGGCAAAAATATTGGTCATTGAAGACAATCCAGGCAACATGAAGTTGAGCCTGCTGTTGTTGCAACAGGCCGGGCATACGGCTTTGGCTGCCGCGGATGCGGAAGCGGGTTTGGCACTGGCGCGTAGCCAGCAGCCAGACCTGATCCTGATGGACGTTCAACTGCCCGGCATGGACGGCCTGGAAGCCACGGCATTGCTCAAGCGCGATCCAGCGACCGCCGCCATTCCCATCATTGCCCTGACCGCTATGGCGATGAAGGAAGACCGGGTCAGAGTATTGGCAGCTGGCTGCGACGGCTATATCGCCAAGCCCCTGCGTTACAAAGAACTCTACGCCGCCATTGATGCGCTGCTGCCGGACCAAAAGGGAGCCCCTGTCGCTGGCGCGGACGCTTCCGTTCACCAGGGGCCACAAGCATGAATAACCCGGTGGCCAGCATACTCGTCGTCGACGATGAGATACACAACCGCAAGTTGCTTGAATTGCTGTTGAAACCCGAGGGCTATACCACGCGCTGCGCTGCCAATGGTGAAGAGGCTTTGGCCAGCGTCGCACAAGACCCGCCGGATTTGATTCTGTTGGATGTCATGATGCCGGGCATGGATGGGCATGAGGTCGCCAGCCGCCTCAAGGCCAACCCGGCCACCTCGCATATTCCCATCATCATGGTGACTGCGCTGACCGACCGCGCGGCGCGCCTGTCGGGCTTAAGCGCAGGTGCCGAAGAGTTTTTGACCAAACCGGTGGACCGCGCAGAATTGTGGCTGCGGGTGCGCAATCTTTTGCGCCTGAAGGCGTTCAATGATTTCCTGAAAAGCAATAGCTGGATACTGGAGCAGCAGGTGCAAAGGCGCACGTCCGATCTGCAGCGCTTTCGTTCAGCCATGGACGCGACCGCCGACGCCATTGTGCTGGTGAACCGGGGAACCATGCGGTTTGTGGAGGTCAACGCGGCGGCCTGCCATATGCTGGGCTTTACCCGGGAAGAATTTTTTCAGCTCAGTCCAGCGGCGCTGATCGACCACAGCCTGGAACAACTGGAAGATGCCTACGATGCCGTCATCTCCGGCGAAGGCATGAGCCCGCCCAGAGAGACCCAGTTGCGGCGCAAGGACGGCTCCTTTGTGCAAGTGGAAATTCAGCGGCAGGCGCAGCGCTCGGGTACGGAGTGGATCATTGTTGGTATCGTGCGCGACATCACCGAACGCAAGGAAGCCGAGAAGCGCCTGCACCACATGGCGCATTACGATGCGCTTACCGGTTTACCCAACCGCATGCTGTTCTACGAGACGCTGCGCAAGACCCTGTCGGTGGCGCGCGATAGTGGCGCGGCGGTTGCCGTCCTGCTCATTGACCTGGACCACTTCAAAAACGTCAACGATACCCTGGGGCCTGCCGTTGGGGATGAGTTGCTCAGCCAGTTCAGCACCCGCCTGGTCCAGTGCGTGCGGGTGCGCGACACGATTGGGCGTTTGGGCGGAGATGAGTTTGGCCTGATTCTGCTGTTGCAGGACGGACAACAAGGCGCCAGCTTGGTCGCCAATACCATCCGCGAGGCATTGCGTGCGCCCTTCCAACTCAAGGGCCATGAACTGGTCGCAACCGTCAGCATTGGTATCTCGGTGCATCCCGTCGATGCATCCAACCCGGACACACTGGTCAAGTATGCGGACACCGCGATGTACCGCGCCAAACAAGCAGGGCGCAATACGTTCAGGTTCTTCACAGCACAAATGAATGCCGATGTGTTGGTGCGCATGGACCTTGAGGCCGCGTTGCGCCGCGCCATCGACAAAGAAGAATTCGTTTTGTACTACCAGCCCAAGGTGCAACTCAGCAGTGGGCGCATTACCGGTCTGGAAGCTTTGTTGCGCTGGCAGCGGCCTGGGCATGGCCTGGTATCACCCCTGGAATTCATCCCGGTTCTGGAAGAGAGTGGTTTGATTGTGCGTGTGGGGCGCTGGGTGATTACCACCGCCTGCCAACAGATAGCAAGCTGGATGCGCTCGTCGGTCGGTGCCTTGCAGGTATCGGTCAACGTGTCGGGGCGCCAGTTCGTGGACGGCGATCTGGATGCCGATGTCATCCAGGCCCTCACCGACAGCGGTATTCCGGCCGATCTGCTGGAGCTGGAGTTGACCGAGAGTTCGCTGATGGCCAACACGCAGCGCACCATCGCCACCTTGCAGAATTTAAAGCAGCGCGGTGTGCAGATTTCCATTGACGATTTCGGCACCGGATATTCGAGCTTGGCTTATTTGCGCCGCTTTCCCATTGATAAGCTGAAGATCGACATCGCCTTTATCCGCGACGTCACCACCAGCCCGGACGACGCGGCCATTGCACTGGCCATCATCAGCATGGCCCACAGCCTGAAGCTGGATGTGATCGCCGAAGGGGTGGAGACAGAAGCACAACTGTCGTACCTGCGGCGCAACCGCTGTGACCAGATCCAGGGTTTCTTCTTCAGCCGCCCACTGCCGGTGTTGGAGCTGGAGCGTCTGATGCTCGAAGACAAGCGCCTGCCGCTGCCGCCGGGCCAAAGCCACGGGCCACAAAATACCGTGCTGTTGGTAGACGATGAGCCCCATGTGTTGACCGCCTTGAAGCGTTTGCTGCGCGCGGATGGTTACCATATTTTGTCGGCCAACTCGGCCGCGGAAGGTTTCGAATTGCTGGCGCTGCACCCGGTGCAGGTGATCCTGTGTGACCAGCGCATGCCCCACATGAGTGGCACACTGTTCCTTGACCGGGTCAAAGACCTGTACCCGGATACGTTCCGGATCGTGCTGTCCGGCTACACCGACCTGGAGTCCATCATGGATGCGATCAACCGCGGCGCGATCTACCGTTTCTACACCAAGCCATGGGACAACAAGGTGCTGCGCGACAACGTCTTCGAGGCGTTTCGCCACTATTGGCTCTTGCATGACATCCCGGATGGGCACAGTGGCCTCGAAAGCACTGCGTCTACTGCTACGAATGTTGTCACGCTGCCATTGCGGTCCTAGTCTTACGGGCTTTGCTTCTAGAATTCCTACCCCGCGCGTAGGCGCTCCACCAGAGGTTCATCGGCATGTCGGCCAGCCCCCAATTTGTGCAGTATGTGGCAGAGCTGTTGGAGCCCATGGGGCCACTGAAAGCGGGCCGTTTCTTTGGCGGTGTCGCACTCAAGCGTGATGGCGTGCAGTTCGCCATGGTCATGGGCAATAGCCTGTACTTTGTTGTCAACGACCATACGCGTCCCCAATATGAGCAGGCGGGCATGGAGGCGTTTTCCTACCTGACCCAGCGTGGCCGTGTGTCTGTGCGCAAGTATTTTGCAACCCCGCCTGAGTTGCTGGATGACCCGGATCAATTGCGCCTGTGGGCGCGTGAGGCCATTGAGGCAGCGGCAAAAAAGTAGCGGTAGAGCCTGCGCATTAAAAAATCGCGATGGTGTTCCCCGACAGTGCCTGGTACTTTTTGTCCAGGGCCGCACCGTGGGACTTTTTGACTTCTTCTATCTGCTTCCACAGCTTCTGGGCTGTGTCGCCCGACGTGGCATAAAAGCCGTTGGAGAAAACCAGAAAGTAGTCCTTGCGCACAATCGACGGCGGCAGTTTTTCAATGCCCTTGAACTCGGCCTGTGTGCGCAACTGGTCCACAAACAGGCCTTGGCCCGCATACACCTCAATCCGGTCATTCACCAGCTTGCCCAGGTTGTTCACATCGCCTTGGGCCTCTTCCACCTTGATGCCCAATTCGGTCAAGTCCTTGATCACCGAATAACCGGCATTGGCACCCACCCGCTGGGGCGTGCGGTTGAAGTTCTTACCATCCCATTTGAGGGTGGACCCGCGTTTGACATAAAAATCGTAGGACAGCGTCCACAGCGCCAGGCTGGCGTCGGGCGTGCTGTTTTTCATCGGGTAGACCATGGTCGCCGCGCGGTCCTTGCTGTACGACAGTGCCAGCGTGGCGTCGATGTCGTTGGTTTCCAGCTCGCGCAAGATGCGCTTGAGCGGCTTGCGCTGCCACAGCATCTTGCAGCCCAACTTGGCCGCGGCCAGATCGACCAATTCGATGGCAGGACCGGGGTTCTCCGGTGTTTTGCCACCATCGCCAAAGTAGTAGGGTGGGGCGGCTATTTCGTTGTACGCGAGTCGGATGACACAGGCGTTGGCGCTTGAGGCCAGCAGTGCCAACACAAAGAGCGGGCGTAGTGTCACAGGTCGAACTCCATGTCTATCGAGTCTACTCCCCTGGTTGAACCCCGACTGTCTTTACAGCAACACGGACGCGCGCCGCGTTTTTACGTGTTGACGTGGCTGGTATCCACCATGTCTTCCTGCGTGCCGTTGATGTACAGCCTCTTGTTCTGGTGCGGATAGTCACACACGTCCTGTTCCAGCCGCTGCCCGCCGACCAGGCAGACCAGGGGTTCGGTGCCGGTGTTGGACATGCCATGGGCCACGCCCCCGCGTGGAAAGCCCAAAAAATCTCCGGCCGCCACTGCATGCATTTTTCCGTCAATCTCGGCGCTGCCGCGGCCCGAGAGGATGTAAACAAACTCTTCCTCGTACAGATGGCGGTGGTATTCGGTGGAGTCATGCCCCGGCAGGATGGTGACCAGGTGCACGCCCATTTGTGTCAGGCCGGTGGCATCGCCCAAGGACTTGGCGCTGCGGATCGCATTCGGATTCAGGCCATGGACCTTGCGCTGGCCGGCCATGGCTTCAATGGCCGCTGCGGTGAGGAGTTCGCGTGGAGTGTGCACAGTAGTAATTTCCTGAAGATGCCTGCAATTTATCACCGAGATGGCAGGCGGGTGGCGCCCTCTAAAATTGGCCCTCTCTCTATCCCCATGCCAGTTCAACGAAAGCGCCCACATGCAGGTTCCCTTTTCCATTCCTCCCCATTGGCTGCGCCGGGCCTATTGGTGTGTGGGCAGCCTGTTGCTGGTCTGGCTGCTGGCCTGGTTGGTGGTGCCGCCGCTGGTCAAGGGCTTGATCGAAGACAAGGCCAGCGCGGCCGTGGGGCGCAAGGTCAGCGTGGCTGCGGTGGGGTTCAGGCCCTGGTCGCTGGAGCTGACGTTGTCCGGCCTGGCGGTGGCCACGGCGGATGGCAAGGGCAAACAGTTGGAGATAACGCAGGTGTACGTGGACGCCGAGCTGGAGTCGGTGCTGCGGCTGGCCCCGGTGCTGGACGCCGTCACGGTAGACGGGTTGAGCGCACAACTCACCCACCAGGGCGATGGCCGCTACGACGTGGATGACATCGTGGAGACGCTGAACAAGACGCCGGCATCCGACGCACCGCTGCAGTTTGCGCTGTACAACCTGACGCTCAATGGCGGCGCACTGGATTTTCATGACCACAGGGCCTCCGGTGTGCGCCAGCACGTTGTGCGTGGCCTGCACCTGGCGGTGCCGTTCTTGAGCACGCTCGAATCCAAACGCACCGTCAAGGTGGTGCCGCGCCTGGCGTTTACGCTGAATGGGAGCAGCTTTGACACGGCGGCCGAGGGCACGCCGTTTGCGCAGACGCAAAAGGGCGAGGCCTCGCTGAAGATCAGCAAGCTGGACCTGGCGCCTTATCTGCCCTACCTGCCCAGCAGCCTGCCGGTGCGTCTGCAAAGCGCCATCGTGGATGCGGATCTGCGCCTGGCGTTCGAACAGGCGACGCAGCAAAAGCTGTCGCTGGCCGGCAAGCTCAAGGTGTCGGGCCTGAAGCTGGCGGATGCGGCTGGCGCGCCCTTGCTGGCGGTTGAATCGGTAGAGGCCGAGCTGGCCGATGTGCGTCCGCTGGACCGGGTGGTCAAGCTGGCGTCGCTGCAGATCAACGCGCCCACCGTGCAGGGTACACGCAACCGGGCCGGACGCATCAACCTGGCGTTGGATGGTGGCCCAGCCAATACCACCAGCAGCAATGCCAAGGGAAACACTGATGCTATAAAAAAAGGAGTGCCACCTTCAGCGTCCACGAGGGCTAGCGGCAAGAAAGGCTTAAGCCCATCGGCTGCGGCGGCGGCTACGCCCAAACCCTGGAACCTGGCGCTGGAGCGCTTTGCACTGCACCGTGGCGCGGTGGCGTGGACGGATGACAACACGCAACCCCAGGCCAAGTTGAATCTGGCGGAACTGGAGCTTGAGGCCCGGGCCGTGCGCTGGCCTTTGGGCGCAACACCGGTCACGTTTGAAGGATCGGGCAGCCTGCAGTCACCGTCCAAGGGCAAGACGGCGCGTCTGACTTTCAAAGGCCAGGGTGCCGAATTGTTGGCCACGGTGCATGCCACGCTGGGCGACGTGGAGCTTGGCCTGGCCGCGCCGTATCTGGCGCAGTTTCTGCAACCCGGTGTGCAGGGCGTGCTGGACACCGAACTGGATGCCACATGGGCAGCGGGAAAGTCGGGCGACAAGGCGAGTGACAAACCCACCGACACACTGCAAGTGGCCGTGTCCCGCCTGAGCGTGCGTGACTTTGCGCTGAAGAGTGGCAAGGAGGTCGTGCTTGCGCCTGCGGCGACAAAACGCTCCACCGATGTGAGGGATGTGGCCAGCGTGGCCCTTGCAGAGGGCAATCCGGATACCAGCAACCCAGCGGGCACGCGGGGCAATAGCGCCGAGCGCGCCGCCAATGAGATGCCACGCTTCAAGCTGTTGGAAGTCACGGATGCCAAATTGGATGTCAATGCCAAAACCGGCACGGTTGCCAAACTCGCCTTGCGCAGTCCCAGCGCCATGCTGCACCGCGACGCGCAAGGGCAGTGGATGGTCCAGCGCTGGCTGAAGACTGCGGTTTCCGCGCCGGCCGCTTCCGATGCCGCACCCGCCGTTGCCGTGGCGGCCAGCGCCGCCAGAAGCGGAACCACCGCAAACGCACCCGCAACCACAGCCAAGCCCGAGGCATCCTGGCAGCTGAGCCTGGTCGAGCTGGCCGTCGATGACGGCACTGTCAAGCTGGACGACCGCAGCCTGGGCCGCCCGGTGCGCATGGAAGTGTCCGCTCTGAAGCTGCAGCTGCAAAACGCAACGCTGGACGGCGCCAAGCCTGCACCACTGACGCTGTCGGCACGTATCAAGTCCGGCCGTACCGAACCCGGCAGCCTGAACTACAAAGGCACGGTGATGTGGGCACCACTGACCGCGCAGGGCGCGGTCGAAGCGGTGGACCTGCCGGTGCACGCCATCGTGCCGTACCTGGCCGACAAGCTGAATATCTCGGTGCTGCGCGCCGACGCCAGCTTCAAGGGCCAGGTGCGTTATGCCGCGGTGGCGGCCGGTGCCGAGGTGCAGGTGCAAGGTGATGCATCGTTGGAAGACTTCCGCGCCAACACCGTGGCCGGCACACCCAGCGCGGGTCTGCCCGGCAAGGACACCGCGACGGTCGATTCGCCCGATCTGGGCGTGACCGAAGAGCTGCTGAGCTGGAAGTCCCTGACCGTGCCCGGCATCGCGCTGGCCATGGCGCCCGGTACCGCAACCCGGCTGCAGGTGCGTCAGGCCAGTCTGTCCGATTTTTTTGCCCGCGTCATCGTCAGCCCCAATGGCCGCGTCAACCTGCAAGACCTGGTGAGAACGCCGCAGTCGGAGGCCGCCAACGCGGCGCCGGCGGGTGAACCGCCCGTGCAAGCCAGCGCGCCCGCAGCGTCGCCGCTGGATGCAGTCGTCAAGATGGGTCCCATCAGCCTGGTCAATGGCAAGGTGCTGTTTTCGGACCGTTTTATCCGGCCCAATTACTCGGCCGACCTGAGTGAGCTGCAGGGTACGCTGAGCCAGTTCGCGTCCCAGGCGGTGGATGGCAGCGTGCAGATGGCCGACCTGGACCTGCGAGGCCGGGCCGAGGGCACGGCCTCGCTGGAGGTCAGTGGCAAGATCAATCCGCTGGCCAAACCGCTGGCGCTGGACATCAAGGGCAAGGTGCGCGACCTGGACCTGCCGCCGCTGACTGCCTACTCCATCAAATACGCCGGTTACGGCATCGAGCGCGGCAAGCTCAGCATGGACGTGACCTACACCGTGCTGCCCAATGGCCAGCTCACCGCCAGCAACAAGCTGGTGCTGAACCAGCTGACCTTTGGCGACGAGGTCAAGGGCGCGCCCAACAGCCTGCCGGTCAAGCTGGCCGTGGCGCTGTTGGCCGACAGCAATGGCGTCATCGACATCGACCTGCCCATCAGCGGTTCGCTGAACGACCCGCAGTTCAGCTTTGGCGCCCTGGCATGGAAGGTTGTCACCAACCTGATTGGCAAGGCGCTGACCTCACCCTTTAGCCTGATCGCCCATGCCATGGGTGGTGGTGGCGGCACCGGCGACGAACTCAGTGCCGTGGCCTTCGCACCGGGCAGCAGCGTGTTGTCACCCGCCGCAAGCCAGGGCCTGGACCAGGTGGCCAAGGCGCTAGCCGCACGCCCCGCGCTGAACGTGACCGTGGTCGGCACCGCCAGCCTGGAACTGGAGCGGGATGCGCTGAAGCGTGAACGCCTGAAGGCCCTGCTGCTGGTGGAGAAGCGCCGCCGCGCCGTCGTCACCGGCCAGGACGCTGCCAGCGCCGCCGCACTGACCGATGCCGAATACCAGGCCCTGCTGACCCAGGTCTACCGCCGTGCCGACATCACCAAGCCGCGCAACGTCGTTGGCCTGGCCAAGGACATTCCCTCGGCCGAGATGGAAACCCTGCTGCTGGCCAGCATCCCGGTGAATGAAGATGCCATGCGTGAGCTGGCCCTGCAGCGTGGTGTGGTCGTGAAGGACTATTTGGCCGGCCAGAAACTACCAGCGGGGCGCCTGTTTGTGGGCGCCGCCAGGACCATGTCCGCCGATGCGGACTGGAAACCGCGCGCCGAGCTGAGCGTGACAGAGCGCTGACCCAGTTTTCAGAAGAATATGGACCGCTTCCACCTGATCAATACTTTCGTCGCAGTTGTGGATGCGAATGGGTTCGCCGGCGCCGCACGCAAGCTGAACATGTCGCCACCGGCGGTGACGCGGGCCATCAACGAGCTGGAGATACACCTGGGCCTGCGCCTGCTGACGCGCACCACGCGCAGCGTGCGCGTGACCGATGCGGGGGAACGTTATGCGCAGGATTGCCGGCGTATTCTGATGGAAATGGCCGAGGCGGATGAATCCGTCACCGGCATGCACGCATCACCGCGTGGACGCTTGACGTTGACCGCACCGGTGCTGTTCGGCGGCTTGTATGTGACGCCCATCGTCACCGAATACCTGAGCCGTTACCCGCAGGTCAATGCGTCGTGTATTTTTCTGGACCGTGTCATCAACCTGATGGACGAAGGAATCGACGTGGCGATACGCATTGGTGAACTTCCAGACTCGAGCATGCAGGCCATACGTGTTGCACAGGTGCGCCGCCTGGTTTGTGCGGCGCCCGAGTATCTGGAGCAGCACGGCACGCCGCAGACGCCAGACGACTTGCAGCGGCACACCATCGTGGCGTCCAACAGCGCGTCGACCAGCCCGGAGTGGAAGCTGCAGGACCGGGGCGAGACCATCAGCGTTCGGCTGCAGGCACGTATGACGACCACGACCAACGACGCAGCGATGATGGCCGCTGTCCAAGGCTTCGGCCTGACCCGGCTGCTGTCTTACCAGGTGGCCGAGCATCTGAAGGCAGGGCGACTGAAAGCGGTGTTGGCTGACTTTGAGCCAGCGCCATTGCCGGTGCATCTGGTGCACCGCGAGGGTAGACAGGCATCGCAGCGTGTACGGGCTTTTCTGGATTTGGCGATGGAGCGTTTGCGCGGCGACCCGCGCCTGCATTGAGTCTTTGGCCGGTCACTATTCCAATCAGCGGAATGGTGATTTACGCGGCGCGTGGATTCCCCGATTACACAAAAACGCAGACCATTGCGGTGTTGCTGAACGGCCTTGAACGGCCTCTAACAGCGGCTGCTTTGCGATGTCTTTGTCGCGTATCCATTCCCATCGGAGAAACCCATGCTTGCCAAACCCGTGTCCGCCCTCAAACTCTACCGCTACCCCTTGTCTGGTCACGCCCACCGTGTGCAATTGATGCTGTCGTTGCTGCAATTGCCCGCCCAATTGGTGGACGTGGACCTGAAGCAGGGCGCACACAAACATGCCGACTTTCTGGCCTTGAACCCCTTTGGCCAGGTGCCGGTGCTGGATGACAACGGCACCATCCTCAGCGACTCCAACGCCATCCTGGTCTACCTGGCGCGCAGCTACGGTGGCGAGAGTTGGTACCCCAGCGACGCCCTGGGCCAGGCCGCCATCCAGCGCTGGTTGTCCGTGGCCGCAGGCCAGGTTGCCCACGGCCCGGCCGCCGCTCGCAAGCTTGCGGTGTTTGGTATCCAGAAGGATGCAGCGGATATGGTTGCACTGGCCCACAGCCTGCTCAAGCTTTTGGAGGGCGAGTTGTCGCGCCACAGCTTTCTGGTTGGGAATAGTGCCACGATTGCGGATGTGGCCGTCTACACCTATATCGCGCACGCACCCGAGGGCGGTGTGTCGCTGGCCGACTACCCGGCTGTGCGCGCGTGGCTGGCGCGTATCGAGTCGCTGACGGGATTTGTTGGTATGCAAAAAACGGCGATAGGTCTGGCGGCCTAGGCCGGCAACCGTATGGACTCCCATACCGGCTCACCTTGGCATGGCGGGGAACGTGTACTGCAGCACAGCGCCGGTGTGGCTGACCGCATGGAAGTATTTGGCCGCAAGGTCATCCGCAACTTCATGCCGGAGCAGCACCGCGTGTTTTTCCAGCAGCAGCCCTTTCTGGTGGTCGCCGCGGTGGATGCTGCGGGTGACCCCTGGATAACGCTGGTGGAGGCAAAGGCCGGCTTGGCGCACTCGCCCGATCCGCAAACCCTGCAGATCAACCAGCTGCCCAGCAACGGCGACCCGGTGGGCGCTGCGCTGGCGGTGGGTGACAGCATAGGCGTGCTGGGTATTGAGTTGGCCACGCGCCGGCGCAACCGGGTCAATGGCAGTATTGTTGCGCGCAGCGATACCAGCCTGACGCTGCAGGTCGAACACTCGTTTGGCAATTGCCCGCAGTACATCCAGACGCGACACGCTGCATATGCCGCGGACCCAGCCAATGCCTTTGGCGGGCCTGTCGAGACCCTGGCTGCGTTGGACGCAGACGCCACGGCACTGATACGCGCGGCCGACACCTTTTTTGTTGCCAGTTATGTGGATCTGGATGGCAACGCGCGCCAGCGCCAGGTGGATGCCTCGCACCGCGGTGGCAAGCCCGGCTTTGTGCGGGTGGATGACCAGACGCTGAGTATTCCAGACTTTGCCGGCAATCTGCATTTCAATACGCTGGGCAATCTGCAGGTCAATCCCAGGGCGGGGCTGGTGTTCATGGACTTTTCCACGGGTGACATGCTGCAACTCACGGGCCGCGCCGAGTTGGTGCTGGAGGGGTCCGAGGTGCGCAGCTTCCAGGGCGCCGAGCGGATATGGCGTGTGCACGTTGAGAAAGTGGTGCGGCGCCGCTCGGCACTGCAGTTGCGTTGGACGCTGGACACGTTTTCGCCGAATGCGCTGATGACGGGCTCATGGGAGCAGGCGTTGGCACGGAAACAGGCCGATGTACTGCGCCACGACTGGCGGCGTTTTCGCATTGCGCGCATTGCACGGGAAAGCAGGACCATCAAGTCCTTTTACCTGGAGCCTACCGATGGTGCCGGGCTGGCGCTGTTCACTGCCGGGCAGCACTTGCCCATACGGTTGACCCTGGCCGCAGATACCAAGCCCTGCATTCGCACCTACACACTGTCGGCGGCGCCGTCGGATAGCTACTACCGCATCAGCGTCAAACGCGAAGGTGTGTTCTCGCAGTTCCTGCATGACCAAGTGCACGTGGGTGCTGTGATCGAAGCCCGCGCACCTGCCGGTGACTTCGTGGTGGACGGCCTTGAGAGCAGGCCCTTGGTGCTGTTGTCGGCAGGGGTTGGCATCACACCGCTGCTAGCCATGCTGCGCACGGCGGTGTATGAAGGTTTGCGCAAACGCCGCATGCGCAAGACATTTTTTATCCATGCGGCGCGTACGCTGGCCGAGCGGGCCTTTGATGCGGAGTTGCAGGCGCTGCAGCAGCGGGGTGGCGACGCCATCTCGGTGTTGCGCGTGTTGAGCCAGCCGGAGTCAGGTGTTGAACCGGGCAGGGACTTTGACTACCAGGGGCGCATCAACGTGGCCTACCTGAAGTCGGTGCTGCCACTGGACGACTACGACTTTTATCTGTGCGGCCCTTCTGCGTTCACGCAAGATCTGTACGACGGCCTGCGCGCGCTGCGGATTGCGGATGATCGCTTGCACGCGGAGCAGTTTGGCCCTTCCACGTTGCGCAGAACACCGCCCGAAGCCGCGGCAGTGCATGCGCCCGCAAACCCGGCTCCCGCTGCGCAAGCGGCGCCCGTGCTGTTTGCGCGGGCGATGAAAGAAGCGCGCTGGCAGCCCGGCTGCGGCAGTCTGTTGGAACTGGCCGAAGCGCGGGGTTTGAGTCCCGAGTTCAGTTGCCGTGGCGGCTCTTGTGGAACCTGCAAAACCAGGCTAATGGCCGGCCAGGTCAGTTACACCACGCCACCTGCCTTGCAGTTGGCAGAGGATGAGGTGTTGATTTGCTGCTGCGTGCCAGCGGCCAGGCAAGACGGTGCCCAAGGACTCGTGTTGGATCTGTGATCCTGGTCTTGCGCGGCTCAGTCCAGGGTAACGACCACTTTGCCGAAATGGCTGCCGGATTGCAGATGCGCATAACCAGCGGCCACGTCGTCAAACCCGAACGTCTTGTCAACGACCGGATGAATGGCGTGCTGCGCAAGAAACGCGTTCAGCCGTGTGTAGTGGGCAACCGAGCCCACACAAATGCCATGGATGCTGGCGTTCTTGAATTGCAGGGGCACGATGTTGGGCTGCGAATTGAAGCCGGTCAACACTCCGATTTGCGCAATGCGGCCACCGGCTGCAATCGCGGCAATGGAACGGTTGTAGGTCTCGGGCCCGCCCAGTTCCAGGATATGGTCCACGCCGATGCCACCCGTCAACTCCAGTGCCACCTGGTCCCAGTCGGGTGTGCGGCGATAGTTGATGGTCTGCCAGGCGCCCAGCGTGCGGGCGCGGTCCAGCTTGGCATCGCTGGAGGAGGTCACGATGACGCGTGCGCCCTGTGCCGTGGCCAGTTGCAGACCCATCAGTGCGACGCCGCCCGTGCCCTGCACCAGCACCGTGTCGCCGGCCGCCAGGCCGCCACGCTCAAACAGCGCGTGCCAGGCGGTGACGCCGGCACAGGGCAGGGTGGCCGCCTCGGCCAGGGACAGATGTGCAGGCACTTCCACCAATGACGCAGCATCGACCACCACGTAATCGCTGAGCATGCCATCGGTCTGGCCGCCACCCAGCGCACGGCCCAGGTATTGGGGCGAGAAGGCGCCGGCATGCCAATCCGGAAAAAAGTTGGGGCTGACGCGGTCCCCGGCCTTCCAGCGCTGCACCTCGGCGCCGACGGCCACCACCGTGCCGGCTCCATCCGACAGGGGTATCAGTCCTTCGCGGTTGCCCTTGGCATCCTGCAGGTTCAGCAGGTCGCGGTAGTTGAGGCTGGCGGCGCCCACGCGCAGCAGCACCTGGTGCGGTCCGGGTTGTGGGACAGGGCCGTCGCCCGCGTGCAGGGCCAGACCGGCTCCGGAAATTTGCAAACGGTAGCTTCTTGAAGAATTCAAAGTCATTTTCCATCCTATTGTGTAGTGACTACTAAATAATAAAACACAAATGATAAATTCGTCAACATATTGTTTAGCGATGACTACAATATGCAACATGGAGCAAACCCCAGACACCACAAAACGCAGCGCCGGGCGCCCCCGCGCCTTTGACCGTGACAAGGCACTGCGCATTGCGCTGGACCTGTTCTGGCGGCATGGTTTTGAAGGCACGTCCACCGCCGTGCTGACACAGGCCATGGGCATATCGCCACCCAGCCTGTATTCGGCCTTCGGCGCCAAGGATGCGCTCTACCGCGAGGCCGTGGCCCTGTACCGTGTGGAATACGGGCAGGCATTGGCCGAGCCATTGCAGCGACCCGGCAGTGCGCGTGAGGCGGTGGAGGCGGCTTTGATGGTCGCGGCCAAGCAGTTCAGCGAGCCCTCGCACCCCTTGGGCTGCATCATCGCGGGTGGCGAGATACAGGCCTCGCCCGACAATTCAGCACTGGTTGAGGAAATGACTTGCCTGCGCAAGGCCGCGCAGAAATCGATTCAATCCCGGTTGCAGGCGGCGCAAAAGACCGGTGAACTGGCCGCAGATGAAGACGTGGCCGCGTTGGCCGCGTATTTCGCGATGGTGGTGCAGGGCATGGCGGTGCAGGCGCGCGATGGCGCCAAGACCGCGTTGCTCAAGCGCCTGGCTGCTTTAGCCATGCGCGCCTGGCCGGCCGTCTGAGGTCTGCGCATCCACGCAGATCCGTCCGCGTCCGGCCTGCTTGGCCTTGTAGAGGTTGGCATCGGCGGTCTTGATCAGCGTTTCCGTGTCGAAACCACGGTCCGGTTGGCAGGCCGCGACGCCCAGGCTGATGGTGACCATGGAGGCCACATCGGAGTCCAGGTGTTCAATGGCGAGTGAACGCACTGCCTGCTCCAACAGGCCTGCGGCGTCGGCCGCACCGGCCAACGTGGAGTCTGGCAGCAGGCAGACAAACTCTTCGCCACCGTAGCGGGCGACCAGATCGTAGGGGCGCTGCAGACTGGCTTTCAGCGTATCGGCGACGCGGCGCAGGCAGTCATCACCCGCCAGGTGGCCGTAGCGGTCGTTGTAGCGTTTGAAAAAATCGACATCGACCATGATCAGCGCCACCGGCGTTGCGCTGCGGCTGCAGCGGCGGCATTCGGCCTCCAGCCGGTCATCGAAGTAGCGGCGGTTGGCGATGCCGGTCAAACCATCCAGAAAAGCCATTTGGCGCAGGACATCGGCCTGGAACTTCAGTGTCAGATGGGCCCGCACGCGGTTGCGAATGGTCTGCGGGTTGACCGGCTTGCTGACGAAATCAACACCGCCGGCGTTCCAGCAGGCCGTCTCATCCTCCATGGTCTGGTTGGCCGTCACAAATATCACCGGGATGTTGGCGGTAGTGCTTTGTTGCTTCAATCTTTGGCACAGCTCCAGGCCATTCATGCCGGGCATCATGACATCGGCCAGGATCAGGTCGGGCGGCGTGTCGGCGCAAAACACCAGAGCCTGCTCGGCACTCTTGGCCATGAAGGTGTCATAGTCCTCCGCCAGAATCTGGCGGATGTAGAGAATATTGGCTGGCTGGTCGTCCACGATCAGCAATCGGCCGCGCCGGCTTTGCATGTTGTACGGCGCAGTGGCGGGGGCATACAGGCTCATGACAATGTGCTCGGGTTGTCGGGTTGCAAGTAGGCTCTGCATTGGCGCGCAGCAGCCTCAAATTCCAGCTGCTCGACCAAGGGTTGCAGTTGCGCCAGTACCTCTGGCAGGTGCCCGCCGTGGCGTTGTCTGAGCCGCTCAAACACTGCCACTGCGTGTAAATTTGCGCCGTCCAGCAAGGGCAGCAGGGTTTGGAGGTCGGCTTGCAGAGTAACAGCGTTGCTTGGTTGGACGGGTGGTTTTGCCGTCGCTTGCCGCGTGGACACTGCAAGTTCCTTTTCCAGGGTTTCGGCTGCCTGCGTCGCCCGCTGGGCGGCTTGCAGCAAGTTGGCCAGTGCCTTGCCTTGTGTTTCCCAGTGGGCTCCGGCTTTCTGTGCCAGTTCCATGTCGGATGCCAAGCCGGCCAGGTGTTCCGCGCCCACCGTTGCAGCCAGGCCTTTTAGCGTGTGCAACTGCAGCACGGCGTCCTTGTGCACCTGGCGAGCAAACGCCAAGGGTAGGCTGTTCATCAGCACACGGGCTTCGTGCACAAAGCCGCGCAAGGCCAGTTGGAAGGTGTCGGTCTGGCCGTTGAACCGCGCCAACGCAGCGGTTGCGTTGAGTTCACGGTGAGGCGCCTTCCGCGTCTCCTGCTGCGTGGTCGTGGCGGCAGTGGCAAAGGTAAACGCTTCCTGCCCGGAGCCGGTGTGCTGGCGGATGATGGCCACCAACGTGGACAGATCAAAGGGTTTACCGATATGGTCGTTCATGCCCGCGGCCAGGGCGGCTTCGCGGTCGCTTTGCAGTGCATTGGCGGTCATCGCAATAATGGGCAAAGATTGCAGCCCCAGGCGCTGGCGAATCTGGCGTGTCGCCTCATGGCCATCCATGTCCGGCATCTGGATGTCCATCAACACCACGTCGTACGGCGGTTGCGCCTGCTGTACGGCGGCCAGGGCTGTGGCCCCGCTGTCGGCTACTTCGACCACGGCCCCTTCATGGCTCAGCAATTCGCGGGCGACCTGCTGGTTGACCAAATTGTCTTCGACCAGCAGCAGACGCAGGCCCGACAGACGTTGTGGCGCACGGTTGCCGATCTGTTTGAGCACCAGCCGCTCTTCCGTGTGAGCATTGGCCACGGTGTCGAACAGCATGGATGCGGTAACGGGTTTGACCAAAAAACCATCCAAAACACTGGCAATGTCACCCTGGCGCTGGGCCAGAACTTCGCGCCCGTGGGCCGTGACCATGACGATCAATGGCGTGCGCTTGGCGGGCAACACGTTACGGATACGCTCACAGGTCTCGATGCCGTCCATGCCGGGCATACGCCAGTCGACAAAAATGACGTCATAAGTGTCTTGCCTGCGGTCTTCGCGGGCCACGGCCGCCACTGCTTCCGGTCCACTGCCGACCATCTCTGCATGCCAACCCAAAGACTCCAGCATGCCGGCCATCGCCTGGCGGGCTGCGCCGTTGTCATCCACTACCAGGCAATGCAGGTTGTGCAGGTGGCCGGTGCCGCCGGGTCTGCGCAAAGGAGGGCCGGTGGTGACCACGCAGGGGATGGAAAAACTGAAGCTGCTGCCCTGTCCCAACTGGCTCCTGACCGACAGGCTGCCGCCCATCAGCCGCACCAGCCGCTGACTGATGCTCAGACCCAGGCCGGTGCCTCCGTAGCGCCGCGCGGTGGACGCTTCGGCCTGCGAAAATCCCTCGAAAATGCGCTCGCACTGTTCGGGCGCAATGCCAATGCCAGTGTCACGTACGGAGAATTCCAGCCTGGGCACAACATCGCCGCGTGGTACCACGTGGCGTACCGACAAAATGACATCCCCATGCTCGGTGAATTTGATGGCATTGCCTGCCAGATTGATCAGCACCTGCTGCAGGCGCATGGCGTCCGCCATCAACCAATCCGGCAAATCGGTGTCCACCTCGAACAGCACCTCAATATCCTTGTCACCAACCGCTGTGGTGAGGATGGCCGCCACATCCCCCAGCAATTTGCCAATGCTCAAGGGCTGTAGGTCGAGCACCAGTTTTCCGGCTTCAACCTTGGAGAAGTCGAGAATATCGTTGAGGATGCCGAGCAGCGCGCGTGCGGCGGCTTCGGCCTTGTGGGCATAGTCCTGCTGCCGATGTTCCAGCGCGGTCTGTTGCAGCAGTTGTAGCATGCCCAGGATGGCGTTCATCGGCGTGCGGATTTCGTGGCTCATATTGGCCAGAAATTCGGACTTGGCGCGGTTGGCTGCTTCGGCCTGGTCGCGCGCTTCCGACAGCGTCTGACGCAAGCCCAGTTCAGCCGTCATGTCCTTGGCAATGCTCAGGAAACCAGTGATCTCGCCCAGGGCATCGCGCACCGGGGTGACGGTCAAACTGACCGGGACGCGCACGCCATCCCTGCGGATATAGGTCCATTGCCGGGTCTCCACCGATCCTCGCAGCGCCGGCTTCATGACCACGTCCATGCCCTGGACCGGGCGACCGTATTGCCGTGTCAATTCCTGGCTGCGCGCCGCAATCTCTGTAGCATCATGAAAAACCGCAGGATCCAATTTGTCGACCACTTCCAGCGCCGTGTAGCCGAGCATTTTTTCGGAACCGCGGCTGAACAGTTTGACCGTTCCATCACGGCGCATGACGATGATGGAGAACTCGCTGGCTGAGTCGAATACGTTTTGCAACTGGTCCAGCGCGGCCACGCGATCCAGTTGCGCTTCCTTCAGCGCCGTGACATCACTGAGAATGCCGTAGAGCCCCTTGACCACACCGTCTTCGATGTCAGGAACATAGGAAAACAGGGCGTGTCGCTTGTCGCCGTTGGGGTAGTCGATTGCACGCTCGAAAACAGCGGTGTTACCTTTCATCACATATTGCAGGTAGGGCTCCAGCGGCCGGAATTGAGCCTCTCCAATCACCTCCCGCATGTGCTTGCCCAGGATTTGCACCGGCGTTTTTCCAAACCATTCCAGGTAAGCGCCGTTGGCGAACCGGTTCACCAGCGCAGCATCCCAATAGGCGACCAGCGCGGGCACGTTGTCGAGTACGGCCCGCAAGTCGGAGCTGACCTTCGCAAGTGATTTTTGCGAATACTCCAGTTTGCTTGTCATCGTGTCAAAGGTGTTGGCCAGCAAGCCGATTTCATTGGGTGTATTGAGATGGGTTCGAAAGCTCAGATCCCCCGCACCGACCCGCTCGGTCCCCAGTTGCAGCAGGCGTATGGGTTGCAGTACGCGTTGGCGGATGATCAGCCAGGCCCCGACTGTCAGCAGCGCCATGCAGCCCAGGCTGAGTATCATGATGAAGTGGGCATCGGATTGCGCGGCTTCAACGTCCAGGCGGCTGAGCCGCATGAGTTCAAACGCGTCGTCCAGCATTTCCTGCGAGCCCACGAATAACTCGCTGACGATACGCGCCGTCAGTTCCACGTTGTTGGCGCCGGCGTCTACCTTCACCAACTGGCCATAGAGTCTTTCCATGACCGTGAGAAGTGATTTCAATTTTTCCAGCAGTGCCGTTTGCTGCGATTCGCTGTAGGCTTGCGCGGCCAGTAGCCGGCGCAGCGTGGCAACCTGGGTCTGCCACTGCAGCGTGGAACGTTGCTCATGGTAGAAGGCGGTTTCTATCAACAAAAAGCGCATGCGGGACACGTCCTTGAGCACCTCTTCTGCCACCAGCATGTGCCGGGTTTCGTTTTTCACATGGTCTATGGCAAAGCCCGAGCCGAGTGCTGCCAATGCGGCTATGACGCTGGCCAGAAAAATCAGGGCTAGGCTGTGCTGCTTCAGCGTCATGGTTGTTTATTGAATGATTCTCACGGTGTCCGTCTGTTTTTCGAGGGTAAACGGTCGAGCGACCACATCCGGCCCGCGCTTCTCAAGAAATTTCTGGTCCATGCCAATGCGCACCGTTGCTGCGCCGATCTGGGTCGGGGTTGCAATGGTGATGCGGGGCCGCGCGCTGTCAAACGGCGTGGCGTGTGGCTTGCCGAGGGACCACCACGCAATATTCGCAGCACGGCAATGGCCGCAATGGCGATCAGCCACGTGCGCAGGCTCGCGGCGTGGGTCACGGGATTACGGTGACTGGAAGCAACCGCTTGCTGGCAAGCCGCTTTGACAAGATGCGCATTCTTGGCCGTCCCTATCAGTAGCTGCTCAAGGGCTTTGCGCCGGGGCTTGCAGCCCCTCGGGGGGCTTGAGCAAGGAGACAGGTTAGCAGAAATCCGGGATCGGGTTGTGCCTATTTCCGGACCTGGCGCAGGCGACGGCGGTGCAAGCCATGGGCAAAGCGCTATCGGCTATACATTTGCAGGCAGGAGGACGTTATGCCACTTGCTGGTTTCGACAGGTTTGAGTTTGTGCACGAAGATGCCGCCCGCGCGGTATACCGCCGGGGGCAAGGCCCCGGCGTGGTCATCATGCATGAGATTCCCGGCATAACACCCCAGGTGGCTGCGTTTGCGCAGCGCGTGGCCGAACAGGGTTTCACGGTCTATCTGCCGCTGCTGTTCGGAACACCCGGCAAGCCTATCTCCAATCTGTACATGGGCCAGCAACTGGCGCTGGCCTGCATCAACCGCGAGTTCAGCCTATTGGCCAAACACGCGTCCAGTCCCATCACCGACTGGTTGCGTGCTTTGTGCCGGCTCGCGCACCAGCAGTGCGGTGGGCCTGGTGTGGGAGCGGTCGGCATGTGTCTCACCGGCAACTTTGCGCTGTCGCTGATGGTGGACGCGTCGGTGATGGCGCCGGTCCTGTGCCAGCCTTCCTTGCCTGTGCCGGTGACCGCTTCGCATAAGGCGGCGCTGCATCTGTCTGACGAGGATTTGGTGGTGGTAAAACGCCGTGCCAGCCACGGCTGTGGCGTTCTGGCTCTGCGCTTTACCGCTGACCCGCTGTGCACCCGGGCGCGCTTTGAGACCTTGCGCCGTGAACTGGGCGATGGTTTTGAGGCCATAGAGATTGACTCCCGCAGAGGCAATGCGCACGGCATACCGGTGACTGCACACTCCGTGGTGACTACCGACCTGGTTGACGAAGCGGGGCACCCCACACAGCGCGCGCTACAGCGGATTCTGGCGCTGTTTGAGGAGCGGCTCAAGCCACGGGCCTGAATGCTTCGCAGGGCGGCATGACAACGCTGGCCATGCTGCATAAAAAAGTCTACATTGGTGCCACTCAAACCGCCTGCCGGATTTGAGTGGACGGTGTTTGCTACCTACAACATTTTGGAGACTGGCATGAAACGACGCGCATTGGGTTTTCTTTCAGCTTCGCTGTGGCTTGGCATGGGCCCATGGGCCCGGGCCGCGGACAAGGGGACCGCCGACGAGGCCGTGGCCCTGGTCAAGAAAGCCGTGGCCTACCTCAAGGCCAATGGAAAGGAAAAGGCCTATGCAGAGATCAGCAATACCGCGGGTCAGTTTGTGTCCAAGGACCTCTACCTGTTTGTATATGGACTGACCGATGGTCTGAATTACGCCCATGGTGCGAATCCGAAGATGGTGGGCAAGAACCTGATGGAACTCAAAGACGGCAACGGTGTGTTCATCGTCAAGGAGTTCATCAAGACGGCCAATGGCAAAACCGGCACCGGCTGGATTGACTACCAGTGGCCCAATCCGATCACCAAGGCCATGGAATCCAAATCGACCTATGTGGAAAAGGTTGGTGACGTCCTGATTGGCTGCGGAATCTACAAGTAAATAGCGTTAGGCCCCCACGCTCCGCCGCTGTGCGGGTCGCTAACGAAAGCCCTTGCCCAGGCGCAGTCTGTGCAGTTCCTGCAGCAGTTCAGTGGGCTGGGTTTGCGCATCAACCAATTGGGAAAACTGGGTCTGGTCACCGTTCAACGCAATGCTGAAATTATTCGCACCGCAGTGCACAAAGACGTGGTTGGTGTTGTAGCTGCGGTTGGTGTAAATGCATTGGGGCACATGTATGGCCTTTGGTAGGAAGACGCCCTGGTTGGCACCCACGCAGTGGGTTCCCTCCGCGACGGCATGGCGCAGGGAGGGCAGCAGGTCGGTCTGGGAAAAACTAGCCAATTCTTCGCGGCTGTCCAGTCCCTTGCCCAGAATCGCCAGCGGAACGCGCGCGTAACCCCGATCGCCGTACAGGGCCTGCTCCTTGAGGCCCATGGGCACCATCGCACGGTGGTCTGCTGTGATGACCAGGGTTCCGTTGTCGAAGAACCCCATGGACTGGAGTTTGCGCACAAAATCGCCCAGTTGGCGGTCTGCGTAGCGGTAGGTGAGTTCCTGCGAGTGGGTACCGCTGGCTGGATCGATGTTGGGCAGATGTGTGGTGACGGTCTCCAGTGTCATAAACGTCGGTGCATCACTGCCACGTGCCTGCAACTGCCGCAGCGCGCGGCCATAGAGCGCGTCATCCGATGCCGCGTCAAACTGGTAGCGCTTCATTCCTTGGTAGAAGGGCGCGTCATGGCCTTCGATCACGTCAAAGCCTATGTCCTTCAACCACTTGCCCTTGCCGACAAATCCCAGGTTTCCGGTGGTCAGGAAGACGGTGTTGTAGCCTTCGCTGCGCAGCATGCGGGGCATGGTCTGCACGGGGTTGCGAAATTGCTCGAACAAGGTCCTGGCATTCGCCCCCTTGGGGATGGGCGGCTCGCCAGTCAGCAAGGCCACCAAACCCTGTTCCGACGTCACACCGTTGGCGTAAAAATTGGGAAAACGAACACCGGTTTTGCTGACTGCATCAAACTCTGGCATCCAGTCGTTGATGCCGGAGAACAGCGCGCTGTGGTACATGGACAGCGACTCGAACACCAACAGAATAATGTCGGTCTTCTGGGCGTTTGCCCTGCCGCAGGTTCGCCCGTTGTCAGGCTGAGGTGCAACGGTTTTGACAAACTCCCTGGAGTAGGGAGTACTGCTGGTCTGCCGGGTAAAAAACACCTGCAGGGAATTTTGCAGATAGGCGTCGTGGTATTCCCTGGTTTGCACCAATTCGCAGCCGACCATACCCGCGGCGATCATCAAGTACAAGAACAGCGGTGGCAGTGAAGGGCGATCGTCTCGCAGGTAGCGGAAAAGGATCAACAGTACCAACAGCGCCACGGTGCAGGTGGCGAGCAGGACCCAGACGTCTGCCAACTGTTGCTGCAGATAGCCCCGCATGGCGCTGAACTCGCCGGCGAATTCAAGGAACTGCGATGCGGTCAGTCGAACCCAGAACTCATGCATCACTATCAGATCCAGGGCGGTAATGGCAATCGCAAGAATGACCAAACTGCGAAACACGATACGCACGGATCGCCAACGGACCATGCAGGACAGAAGGTGTAGCGCGAGTAACACCAGCACAAGTTTGATCTCATGGGAAACCGCCCTGGTGGACAGACACCACTGGCAGTCGAGATAGGCCCGCGAGACGATTTCCAGCGATAGCAGCTTGTAGCCAACCAGTGCCAACACCAGCAGCAGCAGGTGCAGGCAGGGATCGCGCCAGAACCCCCAGCGAGAGGGTTTGGAGATCATGTTCTGCACGCAGCAAGAGCCATCCCGCTCCGTCCTTTTTTATTCTTAAAACTTATTGTTGTGATCGGTGCGCATTGCGAAGCAGAGCGTCAGCAATTGCACCAGATAAATTTACTCTAAAGGCTGGCACTACACATCCCATGGACGGGTGACGTTGTGCTGCTATTAGGTAAATTGTGGTTACATAAGGTCACGGCATATAAGGCCACGGCATCCATGGACAGGCGCCGGATCTGCAATACGCTGGCGGCTGCATGGCCATCAAAACTGGCCTTTTCAAGTCTGTCGGGTTACGCTATAACGTAAGTACATGTCTGGATCGTCCTTTCGCCATCGTTTAGCCGCAAGCATTCTGTGTGCTTTGGCTGTGTGTGCGGCGCAGGCAAAAGAAATCCTGGTCGTGGGGACCACCTTTGCACGGATTTATGAACAAACCGAGACCGGTGAATTCATCGGCCTGGGTGCGGAACTGGCGCGCAGCATTGCGCAGCAGCAAGGGCTGACTGTGAAGTTCGGAATTTTTCCCTGGGCCAGGGCACAGGAAATGGTTGCCAATGGCAGCGCTGACGTCCTGGTCGGTCCGTACAAGACTCCGGCCCGGGAAGCGCGCTTTGCCTTTGCCGATCAGCCCTTCTACCAGGACAATATGGTGTTTTACAAGCTGGCCGGGTCAAAGGCCGCTTGGGACGGCAGCTACGCGTCGCTCAAGGGCAAACGCCTGGTGGCCGTATTGGGCTGGGTCTATGGAAGCCCCTTTGACCAGGAGCGCGCCAACTTGGGTGTGACCAATGCCAACACGGTGGAAAGTGGCCTGACCATGCTGTTGAACGACCGCATGGATTTTTTTGTTGCCAACGAACGCAACACGACGGCAGGCATGGCTGCGTTGGGCAAGTATGACCAGTTTGCGGTGGTCTCGCCGATGTTAGGCAGGGAAGTGGGCTACCTTGCGTTTGTGAAGGATGCCGAACACGAAGAACTTCGCCAGGCCTTCAACGCGGGCTTGGGCAAGCTGATTGATTCTGGCGAATACGCCGCCATGGCCAAGCGCTTTAGCATCACGGTGCCGGCTGCGCTGGTGGGCAAGGGGCGGGTACCGAAGGCGGGTGGGGTCAAGTAGACGCCCAAGAGATGTGCCTAAGCGTGACCCGTGGCGTAGGCGGTCAGGTTCATCGTCATCAACGCGTCTTTCTTCGGCAGGTCTGCGACGCAAATGACGGTGCGTGCGGGGCGGTGGGATCCGAACTCCTCGGCGTAAGCGCGGTTCATTTCTGCAAAGTCTTCGACGCGCTTCAAGAACACGTGCACATGCATCACGTCCTGCAGCGACGCGCCCACTTCCGTGAGCATGGCGCGGAAGTTTCTGACGATTTGTCGCGCCTGGCTGTAGGCATCGGGCCCGGCAAGATCGGATGTTGTGGGGTCAACACCCGGCGTTCCGGAAATGGTGATGAACGGGCCGGCTTTGGCTAGATGGCTATAGGGACCAATGGGTTCGAACATGCCGCTTGGGGTGAGTGTGGTGACTTGCATGGAATGACTTGTTCGCGATAGGGGTGGATTCTTATGCGGTAGCGGCGCTATGCCTCGTCCAACACCGCCTGGAACACCGTATTGAGATTGGAGAGCACTTCTGTACGCTGGTGGATCGGGGGTGCAAAGCCTTCCAACCGATTTAGCTCGCGTTCGATGAAAGCGTTGATGCTCGGGACCGGCAAGTCCAGGCCCAGTTCCGGAGCCAGGCGTTTGCGGGCCAATAGCGATTCGATGTCGGCTACCAAGGCCGGCTCGTCTTCGAGCAGATGCAGTAACTTTTGAAATTCAATGGGGGCTGCATTGCCGTAGCGCTCCAGCCAGCGCACGGACAGCAAAGGCCGCAAGACGTAAAAGTACTTCTTCAGCGGAACCCTGTCGGCCTGGAGGTAGCCGCGGTAGTTGGTCTTTGCCATGCTGCGGTAGTGGTACATGCCGTTTTCGCAGGAATAGACATCGGGCAGCAGATGGCGAACCTGCTCGGCGAAGCCTCCCGCCTGGATATAGACGATGGGTGACTGGATCCACTCGACGAAAGCAGGGTTCGACTTCCAGAACAGACGCAGCGCTTTGCGCAGGTCCCAGCCGTTGAGATCAATGTCGTCCACGATGGGGTATTCGATGACGTCGCGTTGTTCTTCCAGCCCGACCGACAGATACCAGTTCCGTGGGTGAACATAGATGAAGCGTGCGTCATAGTCGCTATTGGGCGAAGCGAAGCCCCAGGCGCGGCTACCCGATTCGACGGCCAGCAGGATGCGTACACCGTGCTCCGCCTCGGCGGCACGCATGCGGTGCAGGATCTCGGTGCGGACGGGTGCGGGGATTGGCATGGTTTCGTGTGAAGTCAGGCAACGCCGTAAAGGTATCCGCCTAGCCCCAAGGCCCCCAGGATACCGATCAGAACGATGGCGCCAAACTTGTGTTGCAAGAGGTCCAGGCGCGCAAACTGTTCCCAGTCACCGGCAGTGGCGGCTTTGGCGCGCCGAAAAACCAGCCACACGCAATACACATTGGCAAGGATGGCGAGCACACCGAACCCAATCTTGGCGTGCAGCGCAGT
The DNA here is from genome assembly GCA_040384785.1 of Pseudomonadota bacterium. Classification (GTDB taxonomy): domain Bacteria; phylum Pseudomonadota; class Gammaproteobacteria; order Burkholderiales; family Burkholderiaceae_C; genus Allorhodoferax. Next base: position 92,057 of record JAZKIR010000041.1, on the reverse strand, counting down.
GCTGGGAGCCGCGTTGGCCCACATCAGGCCGCCGGTAACCAGCACCACCAGGAACGCGGGAATTTCAACAAAAATGTCGACCCGCTTGTGCAGACCCACCAGTATCAATTCCTGGGCACGTCCCTGACCCAGTAGCGCGCGTTCGAACAGGGCTTCGGTTACAACACAACCCAGCCAAACGCCGATGAAGACAATATGCAGCAGGAGTAAGAGTTTGTTCATGGTGCTGACTCGATCCGTTCAGGGCTCGCCATCCCAGTAATCCACGCTGGTTTCAGGCCGCTGGATGGCGCTGAAGGTGCTGGTGCCATTGCTTGACGCCATCGCCAGGTATTTGTCCGAGTCCGGATACTCGCAGATCTCGGGCGACTCGCGGGTGCTGACCGACAGGTATTTCAACGCTGCTTCCGAGGTGTTGATGATCTGGTGCGGATACTCCGGGCCGGGCGGAATAAACACCACGTCGCCTGTGCGAAGGGGCAACATCTCACCGGCCACGCGCAGCGTGCCCGAGCCTTCCAGAATTACGAACATCTCTTCCTGCGCGTGGTGAAAATGGTAGGGGCAGGAACGCTTGCCGGGCGGCACCGTGTCGATGGAAGCACCCAGCTTGCGTGCAGCCGTGCCCGAGCCCAGGCGCGCGGCCAGGCTTTCGTAGAGCGGCGCACGTACCTGGTGTTCCAGGCTGGCGTCGTTGAAGTTGCGGATCAGTTGGGCGGCAAGCCGAGTCGACTTTTCATGCATGGCAGTTATTGGGCTAAAGTGATTCAGAGGGTTTGGCGCCTACGGCAATCTTGCGTGCAACCAATTCCCCCATGATCGGCAGCAGACTCTCGTAGCTTGCTGTGCCAAATCCACCCTTGACGCCGTTGCCATCTACCAGCAGCGCGAAGAAAGGCGAACCCTTGGTCCGGTTGATGACGCGTACCAGTTCATCGCGCATGGGGCGCAAGTGCTCGGGCAAATCCGTAGCGTCTGGAATCGGCTCACGAATCCATTTTTTTACCTCGGTAAATCGAATGTGCTGGAATCCCTTCGAGTCGCGCAGCTTGGGTAGATCAAAGGTTTTCCAGTTTCGACACGGCGGGCAGTCTGGCCCACCCATGTAGACCAAATCAATAACCGAATTGCGGCGCACGGTGGGCGGCGCTTGGACTGCATGTTTTGGAGATGTTTGCGGTGGTTCGACCGCCGCCGCAAGCTTTTCAGATGCAGCTTGTGCGTAAACCGTTCCGACCCAAAGCACCGTGAATGCTGTGAAGCAACGGAAGAAGAGTTTCTTCATCGCGGGTCTCCGTTAAAAGCCTAGGAATGTAACACCGCTTATCGAACTGATTATTGTCCGCCGGGCGCTGAGGCCCGCCAGGGAATCTGCGCCAATTCCTCAAAACGCCTGCAATACTACCCATAATGGGGTTTTATGCCCAGGCTAGAGGGATCGCTGTAGTGCGCCAGCTTGCTGCGCACTATCCGCTTCGAGCTCCCGTATGCGGCCTGCGATCTCTGTTCGTCGCGGAGAACTCTGTTGCCCTGAGGCCCGAGAGCAATTCGGTGCCCACGCGTTCTGCCATTTCGACAAAGACATAGTGTGAGTGGAGTTCGCCGATGACGCTGTGGACCAAGGCGTTTTTTGCCTCACTGGTCATTGGAAACTTGTCAGTGTTTGTCATTCTTTTTTTCACCATGAAATGGACCGTTATGTATGCTCGGGAATGGGCGCACTACACGGAATTCCCTCGGACCACCTGAACCGTCAAGCCCCCAAAAACAGCGCCGGATCCACCATCTTGCGGTTCAGCACCACACCCCAGTGCAGATGGGGTCCGGTCGCCCGTCCGGTAGCGCCGACCGACGCTATGCGCTCACCCGTCTTCACCATGTCGCCCACCTTCACGTGGATGGCGCTCAGGTGGCCGGCCAGGGTTAACAGGCCACCGCCGTGGTCCAGCCAGACGGTGTTGCCGCCAAAGAAATAGTCGCCGGTGTCGATGACGCGACCGGGCAGTGGGGCCAGCACCGGCGTGCCCGCGGCCGCCGCGATATCCATGCCGCTGTGCGGACTACGGGCCTGTCCATTGAAGATGCGGCGCAAACCGAAGGAGCTGGAGCGCCGGCCTGAGACAGGCGCCGCCATGCGCAGGTGGGACGCCCTGGGAAGGGGCTCGCTGAACGTCGCCAAAACGCCGGCCATGTGGATGCGCTCTCGCTCGTAGCGGGCTTCATCGTCGGTCGACAAGTCAACCTTGCTGGGCGAGACCTTCAACTTCTGCACCGGATACTGCTTGGGCATTACCGAGAAATCCAGTTGTCGCTGACCACCGGTATCCAACTGCACCGCAATGCTGGCGGGGCCGGGCGTAGTGGTCAATGCGATGCCAACCAGGGCCGTCCACTGCCTGTCATCGCCCAGCACGAGCAAGGGTACATCACCCAGGAACGCAACTGGCCGCGTGGCTGCAGGGCCTAGGTCCAGGCGGGCAACGCCACCCGGCACTGCGGCCGCCTGTGGCCAGACGTCGGAAGAAGATGGCTTGGCTTTGGTGGATGCCGCCGCTGCGCTCGCGGGTGGAAGTGCCAGCATACACAGGCCGGCAAGTAGCGTGGTGCGTCGGGTGAATGAAGAGTTTGCGGTCGCTAGGGCAGGAAGTGGGAGTTGGGGTAGCACAGTAGTAGGCAAGAAGTAAGGGGAGGGAAGCAAAGAGCAGGGTAGACCTGTGATGCCGCCCAGGATAGCAGCCCCCATGCCTGCCGTTGGTTGACGCCTTAGCAGTAATAGTCCATATGGACTATTGCGATGCAAGGCCTAAGTTTTTACCATCGGATATAGACGATCGCCTTTGCGGTCATCTGGTCTACTAACTAATTGGGTTACTTATATGAAATTTCCTTCAGCTGTCTTTGCAGCCGCGGCCGTAGTTTTTTGCGGTTCAGCTTTCGCCACGGGTACGGCGACTGTCAACTTGAGCGGTGGTAGCTTTATTCAAGCAGGTTCGGTGCTGAATACATCGGGTTCGGGGATTGATATCGTTGGAGTTGTTTACGACTTGGGCCCTCAAGTCGCTGGCGCAGCCATTTGGGAACTGTATAGCAGCACTGGCACCCAATCCAATTTTCTGACTGGAAGTTGGTATTCCACTGAATCGTGGACGGGATTGTCCGTAGGTTCTGGCAATACGTTCAGCTTTTCTGGACTGGACATTGACCTGATTGTCTCTACCTTGCCAGCGAATGTGACCAGCAGCACACTCGGCGCTCCAAGCAGTTTGGCTGGAGCAACTTTTTCGGTTTATTTCAGCGATAACTCTTGGGGCACGGCTCAGTTGAACCAGGCGACCTGGGACACTAACCAAACCTTGACTATCAATGCCGTGAGTGCCGTTCCGGAACCCGAGTCTTATGCCATGCTGTTGGCTGGCTTGGGTCTTATGGGTGCGGTCGCGCGCCGTCGCAAGAGCAAGCAAGCTTAACTGCGATAACCGCACCAACAAAAACGGCACCGCAGGGTGCCGTTTTTTTTACGCAAAGTGTTCAAAAAGCTGTGCACAGGTAACGGCCTGAAAGTAAGCAAAAGTGCGAATGGCGGGTGTTTTGCAGGACTGTATTGCAAGCAAAAAAGTGTCGCGGCCGTGGTCGTCGGGCGCTGCGTTTTCTCCCGGCGCTATGATGCAAGCCATCCCTTTTTCTTATCAGAAGTTGTCACACACCATGCGAACTCCTGCACCCCTAGCGCGCCGCTTGCCGCGTGATGCCCTGTATCGTGCGATGCGGCATGTGACACATTTCGTGGCATTCAGCTGCGTGGCTGCGTCTGCCGGTGCGCAGACCTCCTGGAACAAGGACACAGGGTTGGTCATAGTCGGCAAGGTGGTCACGATGAACGATGCGGGCGACGTGTTGCCCAATGCCCGGGTCTGGCTGGCCGACGGCAAGATCATGGCCATTGCAAAGGCTGGCGAGGCCTTGCCCGATGGCGCCAAGGATGCACCGGTGGTCGACAGCAAAGGTGTCATCTACCCCGGCATCATCGACCTGCACAACCACCCCGAGTATGCAATCTACCCGCTGCTGACTATCCAGCGCAAGTACCGCGACCGCTACGAATGGCGTTGGTACGACGACATCTACAACAAACGCATCACCTTCCCACAAGAAGTGTTGACACGTCCGCACTACCTGGACCTGGGGCTGGAGATTGGCCGCTACGGCGAATACAAGGCGCTGGCCGGCGGCACCACCAGCCTGCAGGGCGGGCGCGCCAACCTGGCCTATTCCAAGGAAGAGTGCCTGGTGCGCAACATCGAAAACTCGCCGGTGGAGTCTCGTGTGGCGGCGAGCCGCGTCGACATCGGCCGCAGTTCCAAGGAATGGGCGGCGATGCAGGCCGAACGCAGCAAGGGCCCCTTGGTCGTGCACTTGGCCGAGGGCCCGTCGCCCCGCATGGCGCTGGAGTTTGGCGCCATCAAGGACAGCAACCTGCTGGGCCCCGAGCTGATCGCCATCCACGGCGTGGGCCTGACCGAACCGCAGTTGAAGGAGATGGCATCGGTCGGCGCCAAGCTGGTGTGGTCTCCACTGTCCAACTTCATGCTGTATGGCCAGACGGCCAATGTGCAAGCGGCCAAACGCGCCGGCCTGTCCATCAGCCTGGCGCCGGACTGGGCACCTTCGGGCAGCAAGTCCAGCCTGGGTGAACTCAAGGTGGCCGACCTGGTCAACAAACACGCACTGCACGGTCTGTTCAGCGACCGCGACCTGGTTGAGATGGTGACACGCAAGCCCGCCGACGCCATGGGCTGGGGCCAGCGCCTGGGCCAGATCACCGAGGGTTATCTGGCCGACGTGCTGGTGGTCGATGACCGGCACGCCGACCCCTACCGCAACCTGATCAACGCCATTGAAGACAACATCCAACTCGTCGCGGTGCGCGGTGAACCTTTGTATGGCGACGTGGGTCTGCTGAAGGCGGTGCGGGGTGGTGACGACATCGAGACCACCGCCGTTTTTGCCAAGGCCAAGCGCAGCAAGGCCATGACCCCCAATTGCCCCGCCAGCAGCCTGCCACCCATGGCCGTTGCCGAAACCCGGGCGCGCATCCAGCAGGGCCTGAAGTTTGACACCGCGCAATTGGCCGCCAAGCTGACGCCTGAGCAACTGGCCAAGGACTTTGCGCAATGCAGCCTGCCCGCACCCTCAGGGGCAGCCGCAACACCGTTGGACGCCAAGCGTCTGCTGGCCTGCCGTTTTGGTCTGCCGTTCGAGAAGACGCGGCTGAGTGCGCTGACCACGAATGAAGACCCGGAGTTTTTCTCCCGCCTGATGAAGAACCGCAACCTGCCCAAGTACCTGAAGGCACTGCCCGCGTACTACAGGCAATGAGCCAAGGGGGCCTCCAGCCCCCGGGAAAATTGCCCAAGGTGCTGCAAAAAGTGTAGCAATCCGGGTGCTGCGCGGGTTTGCCTGCCCACCCACCGGGGACGGGGATGCGATACTGCGCAGGTTGATTTTCTCGAACACCCCATGGCACACATACTGATCGCCGAAGACGATGACTTGCTGCGTGATGCGCTGTCCGCGCAGCTGACCCAGGCCGGGCACAGCGTGGCCAGCGCGGCCCACGGTGTGCAGGCGCGTGAACTGCTGGAGAGCACACGGTTTGACGGCGTGATCCTGGACCTGGGCCTGCCCAAGCTCGACGGCATGGCCGTGCTGCAGTGGATACGCCAGCGCGTGCTGGCCCTGCCGGTACTGATACTGACGGCCCGCGATGGTGTGGACGACCGGGTCCATGGCCTGAACGCCGGCGCCGACGACTACCTGACCAAACCCTTCATCATGGCCGAGCTGCAGGCACGCCTGGCCGCGATGCTGCGCCGCTCCCGTATGCCGGCCTTTGGTGGCTCGCTGGAGATTGGCGGCTTGAGCACCAGCAAGTTACGCGTGGACGCCGTGCAACCCCGGGCCTGGCTGGGCGAAGACGAGATGGAACTGACCCAGCGTGAATGGGCGCTGCTGTCGCTGCTGGTGGCCAATGCCGGCCAGGTGGTCAGCCGCGAGGATGTGTTGAATGCCTGGCAGGGTGAGCCGGGCGATGCCGGTGGTGGCGTTGCGTCCAATGCGCTGGAGGTCTATGTGCACCGGCTGCGCCGCAAGCTGGCCGACTCGGGCCTGGGCATACGCAATGTGCGCGGCCTGGGTTATCTGCTGGAATCGTCCACTGTCTGACGGTCAGGCCATGAAACCGGGCGGCCGCTCCCTGTTGCCGGGTTTATCCCTGAAGCGCCAGTTGCTGCTGTGGCTGCTGCTGCCGCAATTGCTGTTGTGGTCGGTCGGCGGCCTGCTGGCCTGGCGCATTGCACTGAGTTATGCCGATACCGGCATCAACCAGTCGCTCAAACAATCGGTGCGGGCACTGGCCCGCCAAGTCAAGCCCATGGGTTCGGGCCTGCAGGTGGATTTTCCGCGCGCCGCGCAGGACGTGTTGGAGCAGGACCCTACCGACCGCATGGGTTACCTGGCAACCTCACCGCCCGGGAGTTTTTTGCTGGGCAACAGCCAGTTGCCGCCGCCACCCGAAGGCGTGGTCATACAAACCGGCGAACCGCTGATCTACGACGCCCGCCTGGACGGCAAGAAGGTGCGCGTGGCGGTGCTGGAAGTCACCTATGGCGAAGCCAATGCACCGCAGCGCCTGCGTGTACAGGTGGCCAAGAGCCTGGCCGTGCAGGAGCGTGTGGCGCGTGAACTGGTGTTTGACATGCTGGTGCCGCTGGCCGCTTTAGGCGTGTTGCTGGGCATCATCATCAATGCCGGCATCACACGCGGGCTGCGCCCGCTCAAACGCCTGGAGGCCCAGTTGGGCGATCGATCGGGCCCGGCCCTGTCGGCCTTGCAGCCCATAGAGCTGGCGCAGGCGCCGCACGAGGTGCACTCGCTGGCGCTAGCCGTCAACCAATTGCTGGACGCCGTGCGCCGCAGCCTGAGCCAGGAAAAACGTTTCGTCAACGACGCCGCCCACCAGTTGCGCACACCCTTGGCCGGACTGGTCAGCCAGACCGAGTTGGCGCTGAACGAGACCGAGCTGGTGGCGGTGAAGGAGCGTCTGGTCAAGGTGCACGCCGGTGCGTTGCGCAGCGCCCATCTGGTGCACCAGTTGTTGTCGCTGGCACGCACCGAGGCCGATGTCACGCTGCAGCCGCTGGACGTGGCGCAACTGGCCCGCGAAGTGGCCCGCGAATGGACGCCGCGTGCGCTGGCTGCCGGTGTGGACCTGGGCTACGAAGGGGAGGGCAGTGTGTCGGTGCAGGGCGAAAAATTGCTGCTGCGCGAGGTGCTGAACAACCTGATAGACAACGCCTTGCACTACGCCGGCGCCGGCGCCACGCTGACCGTGCGTGCACGCCGCGAACCCAACACCTGTGTGCTGGAAGTGGAAGACAACGGCCCCGGCCTGGCCGCCGCAGACATGGAGCGCGTGTTTGAGCGCTTCTGGCGCGCCAGCGAACTGCCCGGCGGCTGTGGCCTGGGCCTGGCCATCGTGGCGGAGATCGCCCAGCGCCACGGCGGACGCGCCAGTGCACTGGCGGCGCAGCCCAGCGGCCTGCTCATCCGGATTACGCTGCCCCTCTTGCCCTAGGCGGCCGGCATTGCCATAAAATACCCTATTCGGGTTTTTTGGTAGAATCCTTGAGGAAAATGGGCCTCTAGCCCTCGTGGAATATGCCTAAGCCACTATCAAATGTATAGCGTTTGATGTTTGGCTGGGTCAGGTCTTGGCCGCCACTTACTCGCGCAGCCGCTCTTCCTGCTCGCGCGGTTCCAGGGTCAGCGCGACGCCAAAGTCTTTTGTGTGGGCGGTAACCACAAAGAATCTGGTTTCAACGCCGGTTACCGGATGCTGAAGGCTATGCTGTTGGCATTCCCCATGCGCATCGACCATCTCGCCTTCTTCTCGTCTCTTTTTTTGTCCCGATTGGCCGACCAGGTCCTGCTGTTCCTGGTGCCACTCGTGGTGTTCCAGACCACCCACAGCGCAGCATGGTCTGGCCTGGCGTTTTTTGTCGAGACACTGCCCCGGTTCCTGTCTTTTCCGGTTTGCGGGGCCTTGTGCGACCGCATACCGCCGCTGCGCCTGCTGCGCACCAGCCAGATGCTGCGCGCCGTGGTCTGCCTCGGCGGTGCGGTGGCGGCGGCGCTGACCGGCAGCTTGGTGTGGCTGGTTGTGTTGTCGGCCGTGTGCGGTGTGTTGACAACCCAGGGCCTGATGGCCCGCGAGGTCATGCTGCCGCAGGTGTTTCGCGACGAGCGCATGGAAAAGGTGCTGGCGCAGGCGCAGATTGCGGACCAACTGGGCATGGTGCTGGGACCCCTGCTGGCGGCCTTGGCGCTGGAGTGGTGGCACTGGGAATGGGTAGTCGCGGCCACGGCGGTGTTGTTTCTGGCGGCCGATGGGGCGATGCAGGTTTGGCGCAGTACCAGCTCCGTGCAATTGTCCGATCCGCATGTACCGGGCGCGCAAAGCCTGCACTGGCTGCAGCCCTACCAGACAGCATTGGCGCATGTGCTGCGCTTGCCCGGCTTGGCGCCGTTGATTGTTCTGACATCCGGCGTGAACCTGGTTATAGGCGTGACGCTGGCAACCTCGGCGGCCGTGGTCACCGGGTTGTTGCACCAGTCCGCCCGGGAATATGCGCTGCTGCAAACCGCGGGCGCCATTGCCACCGTGGCCATACTGCTGGTGATAACGCGCAGAGCCATGCCGTTGAGAAGCATGGGGCTGCTGTCGTACGCATGCATTTTTGTGGGCGCGGTCACAACCGCCTGCAGCCACAGCCTGTGGGTTTACGCGCTGGGTTTTTTGCTGGTCGTGGGTTTCGACAAGATGTTCAGTGTCTACATCCGTGTGCGCCGCCAGAGGGTCATACCCGCCGCCGACCTGGGAAAAACCACCGGCCTCGTGGTCTTGCTCAACAACCTGAGCCAGCCGTTGGCAGGGTTGCTGGTCGGCCTGTTCGCCGGGCGTGTCGACACGCAAAGTATCATCCTGGCGTTGGCCATCGGCATGGGATTGCTGGGCGGTGTGGCGCTGGCCCTGGGCAGGCTGCGCGGTTCTGGCGCCTGAATGCTGGGCTCTTTGCCGGTTGCTTTCCGTTACTGCAAGGCCCGGATTGTGTTTTCGCAACCCGCATGCTCCAATCGCCGCGTTGAATGTGAAGCATGATGACCCGGTGCACAGCAGCAGGAGACCTTGCAATTGAAACACCCCACAGCATCCCTTATTCTGTCCGCAGCCCTGTTGCTACCGATGGCTGCCATGTGCGCCGAATCGGACTGGAGCATAGGCGGCTACGGTGGCAAGTTCTACGATACCGAGCCTGCCGGATTGACGCAGGGCAAAGCTGCTTTCCTCAACCAGAACATGCTTGCGCTCACGGCAACCAAGACGCTGTGGCGCTCCAGCGATTGGCCTCTGTCCCTGGAAGTGGACGCCATGATTGGCCAGCAATTTGGCATTGCAAGTTTGACCGAGATTGCCGTTGCACCGGTTCTGCGCTGGAGCAGTTTTCCGTGGAAGAACATATTGCAAACCGACCTGCGGCTGGGACCCTTGGGGTTTTCTTATACGTCGGAAGTCAGCCCGCTGGAGCGCGGGCCAGACGGTAATGGCAGCCGCACGCTAAACTTTTTGATGATTGAGTTGGCGTTTTCACTGCCCAAAAAACAAGCGGATGAGTTTTTTGTGCGCCTGCACCACCGGTGCGCAGTCTACGATCTGCTGAACAACTACGGCGCCAACGGCGAGGACTTTCTCGCCTTTGGCTACCGACGTCGGTTTTAGTTAAGCCATGTATTTGCCGCCGTTGATGGACAGTGTGATGCCGTTGATGAAACCGGCATCGTCCGCGGCAAGAAACACCACACCCCGCGCGATTTCCGTGGGTTTGGCCAGTCGCCCGGCCGGCACCGACTTCAGCACCTGCTCAATGACCGCAGGCGGTACCGCGCTGACCATGCCGGTATCGGTATAACCGGCCGCAATCGCATTGGCCGTGATATTGCGCGACGCGCCCTCCAGCGCCAGCGACTTGGTGAAACCAATCATGCCGGCCTTGGCGGCTGCGTAATTGGTCTGCCCGGCCTGGCCGGACTGTCCATTGACGGAGCTGATATTGATGATGCGGCCAAAGCGGCGGTCGCGCATGCCTTCTATCACTGCATGGCACATGTTGAAGCAACTACCCAGATCAACGTCAATAACGTCGCGCCATTGCTTGGCCGTCATCTTGTGCAGCATCACGTCGCGCGTGATGCCTGCGTTGTTGACCAGAACGTCGATGGGGCCCAGCTCCGCCTCTACCTGTGCCACGCCTTGCGCGCAGGCGTCGAAGTCTGCGACGTCCCAGCGGTAGCTGGCGATGCCGGTGCGCGTGCTAAAACGGTCGGCGGCAGCGGCGTTCGTACCGTAGGTGACAGCGACGCGTAATCCTGAGGCCAGCAGGGCTTCGGCTACTGCAGCGCCGATACCGGCGGTGCCTCCCGTAACAAGTGCGAGGCGCGGTTCGGCGCTCATGTCCGCACCCCGCGAACGGTGATCTGTTGGGCCACAGTGGCTTGTCTTGGGACTTTTTTGGCATTCATCGAAATTCCTCTGTCTATCAAATGGTGTTGCTGTTGAATCACGGTTCTCGTGAACCAGCTGAGCCCAAGCCGCCGTTTGCCGGTGATTTCACTCGGGCAGTTGGCCTGCTTGGTGCGCAGCCGATACCATTCTCTGACTGGGTTTTGTGGACCACGTTGATAGAGATCAAGTGAAGCCCTGCCGACTTGGCACAAGTCGTAAGCAAGTGTGGCGGTGTAGCGGGCTCTGCCGGGTGGCGTGAGCCGCTGTTGACCAGGGATCAATGCGTGGGTTTGGCGGCGCCGTTGACAGCTGCTACCGCTATATCGAAATGCAGCACGTCTTCGCGCACGCCCAGCTTGGCGTACAACGCGATGGCGGGATCGTCGCCATAGTCCGCTTGGACAAAAATGACATAGGCTCCGCGCGCCGCGGCCACGCTCTTGAGCGCTTCAATCAAAGCCGTTGCGATGCCCGTGCGCCGGTGTGCTGCCGCCACTGCCAAGTCATAGATATAGATCTCGCTGCGCTCCTGCTCGAACTTCTTCAGCTCGTAAGCCGCCAGGCCGCCAACCACTTCACCGTTCTGCAGCGCGACCAGCGCGATAAACGAGTCGCTGCCCAGCAGTTGCTGCAGGTAGGCCGCGCTGGGGCGTTTGCCGCTGTAGGTCGGCACATCGTCGAAGGCCTCACCAAAGGTCGTCAGCAGCGCATTCATCAACGCCTGGTCGTTGGGGGTGAGCTGCTGGATTCTGAAGTGAGACGGTGGAGATATCGTCATCATGGTTACCTCTATGTCCTCTCACTGCGCACCGTCAGCAGTTCTTCAAATTCATCGATAGGAACCGGTCTGCTGAAGAGGTAGCCCTGAAAATGCTTGCATCCGTTCTTGTCTAGAAATGCCCGCTGCGCCTCGGTTTCCACGCCCTCTGCAATGACTTCAAAGTCAAGGGTGTGCGCCATCGCAATGATGGTCTGGACGATCACGCCATCTGCATCCCGCAGGCCAATATTGCGCACGAAAGACTGGTCAATTTTTAGTTGTTGAATAGGAAGCCGGGTCAACACTGAAAGCGAAGAAAACCCTGTGCCAAAGTCGTCCATGGCGAAGTTCACGCCAATTTTTTGCAAGGCTTGCATCTTGGTGACGGTGTCTTCCATGTCCAAAACCATGCTCTCGGTTATCTCGAGCTTGAGCCGTTTCGGATTGATCCCGCTCGCCGCAACCAGCGCAGTCACGTGCGCCACGAAATCATGCTGATGGAACTGCAGCGGGCTCACATTGACGGCCAGCTGGATGGAGTGGGCGACCGGATGACCTTCCCACACTTTGAGCTGGGCACAGGCGGTCTCCAATACCCAAGCACCGATGGGCAAAATCAGCCGGGTTTCCTCGGCCAGCGGAATGAACTCCAGTGGTGACACCAGCCCATGCCGGGGATGCTCCCAACGCAATAAAACCTCTGCCCCAAGCGTCTCTCGGTGCTGGTTCACCTGCGGTTGGAAGAACAGCCTGAATTGCTGCTTGTCCAAGGCCTCATGCAGTTCGACCTCCAGGCTGAAACGCGCGGCAAGGGCGGCCTGCATGGTCTGGTCAAAAAATCGCAGGGTGTTTTTTCCTGATTTTTTGGATTGGTACATGGCAAGGTCGGCATGTTGAAGCAATTCCGATGCGGTGTTCGCATCCTGAAAAAGCTCTAAACCGATACTTGCGCTGCAATGAAAATCCTGCTGACCCACTGGGTAGGTTTGCGATAAAGCAGCAAGTATTTTTTCGCCCAGATTTCTAGCCTTGGCCGCCGCCTCCAAATGTTGCGAGTCCAGGTCTACCAGCAGGATGGCGAATTCGTCGCCGCTGAGCCGGGCAACGCTGTCGCCTTCGCGTACTGCATTGCGTAATCGCTGTGCGACCTCCATCAGCACCAAGTCTCCTGTTTCATGGCCGAACGCGTCATTGATGGCTTTGAAATTGTCCAGATCCACAAAGAAGATCGCGTTGAAAAATTGGCTGCGCCGCGAGGCCGATATCGCCTGGCCCAGCCGGTCCAAAAACAGCCGGCGGTTTGGCAACTGCGTCAGCGCGTCGTGGTAGGCCATGTGGCTGAGCAGATCGAGCGCATTTTTTGAAGAAGTGATGTCCGTAAAGCTGCCAACGTAATTGGTGACCGATCCAGACACGTCGAGCACCGCTGAAATGCTTAACCACTCCACGTAGATTTCGCCATTTTTTCGGCGATTCCACATCTCGCCCTGCCAGCGCCCTGTGGCCTTGATGGAATTCCATAACGCTTCGTAGAACGACAGATTGTGGCGGCCCGAACTGAGCATGCGCGGAGTTTGCCCAATAGCCTCAATGGCACTGAAACCCGTTATCGTCGTGAATGCGTCGTTGACCTGCAGAATCGTTCCTTGTTTGTCGGTAACAAAGGTTCCGGATGGAGATTCGAAGATGGCGGCAGAAATGTTCTGCCCATTCATTTGCAGGCGGCTTTCAGTCATATCAATGATCATGAAGCGCGTGTTCAACAAGTGGGATGCCGAATGTGCCCCGAGCATGGCACTTAGCGAGATCGGCATGCTGGAGCCGTCGCGGCGGAAAATTTCCAGTGGCTCCAGCGGCAAATCCGCCATGGACAATGGCGGGCCGTTTTCAGAGCGATAGCGGCGGTATATTTCCTGGCTCTGGGGTGTCAGAAAGTCGCTGAGCTTGCGTTTGCCAATCAATTCCTCGCGGGTATGCCCCAGCCAGGCTAATACCAAAGCATTGATGGACAAGAACGTGCCATCCGCGGATTCGGTATGGCTGCCAAACGGAACGCGGTCAAACAGACTGTCGATTTCGCCTTCAATGGCGAGCAGCATGTCTGCAATGCGGGACTGACTCGTTTCACCCGGAGAAACAAGCGCGTCCGTAGGTGGTGCACCTGGTGTCAAGTTGTTCCCCCGCTGTTGACGCGCACTGGGCTTCAGTTCCTGGGTTGCCGACTGGAATTACTTTCTCAAAGATCGGGCAATGGCGCTTGCTTCATTGGCCATCTTTGCGGCCGTGGCCGCTGCCGTGGTCGCCCTGGAGGTGGCCTGGGCTGCTTCAGCCGATGCTAGTATCGCAGCCTCTTCGGCCTGAAAGGAAGCTGCCTCAGCGGCCGCAGACGCAGCAGCAGCGGCGGCCGCCGCTGCTTCGGACGCCGCCAACGCCGCCAAGCCGGCCGCTTCTGCGGCTGCTTCGGTAGCGGCAACAACGTCCCTGTCCGCAGCGGCTGCTGCAGCCGCAACAGCGGCCTTGCAGGCGAGTGCCGCCCTCTCCGCCGACGTTGCCGCCTTGGTTGCGGCATCCAGCGCCGAATTGGTCAGGGCCTTCATGGAATCGAGTGCTTTGGTGTAGCGCTGGTTGACAACCAGATAGCCTTGGCGAAGGCTGGCCACTTCGCCTTCGAGTTCGGCAAATTTTGCCAATACTTTTTGTTCGAAATCAGAGTTCAATGCGTTCACCTATTTGCGCCAGGTCATTGTGCCTATTTTGCCCCTTTTTGCGATTGGGACAATGGGAGGCCACCCAAACCATCCGCCCCAGCGCTGATGCTGCAACAAAGGAGTCGCTGCTCTAGTTGACGTTTACGTAAACGTCTATCAAGAGCAGCGCGTGGCGCCAAGGGCCTGCTCTTTCGCATGGAAGGCCTGGCCATTAAGCCCGGGCGCACCGTGACGGTGACCGAGCGCAGGCGTGGCAATGCGATGGATGGCCGCCGATTGTCTAGCGCGGCGCCGCACCGGCAGGGCTTGCCACTGGCGCAGGCTGCCCACCACCCACGGCACCCGTCACGCGCCAGATGGCATTGCCAACGTCATCCGCAACCAGCAGTCCGCCGCGCTTGTCGATCGCCACGCCAACTGGCCGGCCATACGCATCCCCATCCGCGCTGACAAACCCGCTCAACACGACGATAGGCTGGGCCGTTGGCATCGCCTTGCCGTCATAAGGCACAAACACCACGTTGTAGCCACTGCGCGGCTTGCGGTTCCAGGAGCCGTGCTGGCCGATGAAGAAGCCGGCGTTGAAAGGGGCGGGCAAGGCAGCGCCCTCGGACGAGGTGAGGCCGAGCGGCGCCACGTGTGAGCCCAGCGAATAGTCGGGTTTCACGGCTTTGGCGACCAGCTCGGGTGCGGGTGGCTTCACTCGCACGTCAACGTTCTGGCCGTAATAGCTGTAGGGCCAGCCGTAGAAAGCGCCGTCGCCGACGGACGTCAGGTAGTCGGGCACCAGGTCGTTGCCGATCTCATCACGCTCGTTGACGACCGTCCACAACTTGCCGCCTGCCCAGGCCATGCCGTTGGGGTTGCGCAGGCCGGTGGCGAAGAGGCGGCCCTTGCCGCTGGCGATTTCGAATTTCCAGATGGCCGCGCGGCCTTCTTCGGCTGCCATGCCGTTCTCCGCCACGTTGCTGTTGGAGCCCACGGTCGCATACAGCTTGCTGCCGTCGGGACTGGCGATGATGTTCTTGGTCCAGTGGTGGTTGAGCGGGCCGCCGGGCAGGTCGAACACCTTGGTGGGTGTAGACGTGATCTGCGTCTGGCCCGCGACGTAAGGGAAACGCACGATGGCGTCCGCGTTGGCGACATAAAAATTGTCGCCAACCAGTGCCATGCCGAAGGGCGAGTTCAGGCCCTGCAGAAAGGTGGTGCGCAGCTCGACCGTGCCGTCGCCATCCGCGTCGCGCAGCAGCGTGATGCGGTTGGCGCTGGGCACGCCTGAGCCGGCGCGTTTCATCACCGCGCCCATGACGGCGCCTTTGATGCCCTTGCCACCCTCTGGCTTGGGTGGTGCATTGCTCTCAGCCACCAGCACGTCGCCATTGGGTAACACGTAGACCCAGCGCGGGTGGTCAAGCCCCGTGGCCAGCGGCGCCACCGACAGGCCAGCGGCTGCGACGGGCCGCACGCCGTCGGGCCAACCCTTGGCGGGCGCGATGTGCACGGTGGGAATGGTCTGCTTGTTCGGCTTGGGCAACTGCGGGTTCGGACCGATGGTCTGGGCGGGCGGTTGTGTACTGGGTTGCGCAAGCAGGCTGCCGGCACACAACAGTGTGATGGATGTGGCTAAAAGTTTTCGGTGCATGGTGGACTCCTGGATGCAGTCCATCCTCAAGCAAAGGTGTACGGGATTCTGTGCGACAGGGCACACACTCCATTTACCCCCATCGCCCGATCAACTGCACGGCGCCCGTGCCCACCAGCCCTTGCGCCGTGACCCCGAGCCACATCAGCCAGCCGTTGTCCAGTGTCGCACGCGCTTGCGCCTGCAACTTTCCGCCGAAGGAGCGGGCCAATACATAACTTCCCATGCACAGCAGCACGCCAACGTTGAAGCCTTGCCATGACAGCAGCGCCGACACGGTGGCGCTCCAGGCATGGGCGGTCGGCTGCAGGCCGGCGAGCCAGTGGCCGAGGACGTCGATGCTGACGGACGCCGCAGTGCAGACCATGGCGCACGCGACCAGCACACGTAGCAGGACCTGTCTCACGCGCCGGTACAGTTGCGCACGCGCCAGCGTCATTGCGCCCGCGCCCAGCACCAGCAGCACGGCCGACACCACGGGCCAGACTATCCGCGGCAATGCGGCGCCGGCGGGCGGGCAGATATCAGCCGCCATCGATATGTGAAGGTGCGCAAACAGAAGTGATGCGAAAACCGTCGCGTTCACACACAACACAATAACCGTGGCCCACCATGCATGCGAGGCGGGGCCGCTCGCGCCCATGGGCAGGGTCACGCCATCCGCCACCAGTGCGTGGCCCGTGTGTGCGACGTCGTCGGTAAACCATAACCACCAGCAGATGGCAGCGATGGCCAGCGCGGCGAAGGCGAACGCCGTGCCCACCCATTCGACGGTGAGCAGCAAAAAGAAGCCCGCCGTGCCAAGCGCCGCGATGAGCGGCGGCCAGCCGTCAGTGGGCAGCACCAGCACATGGCGCGGGACGGCATCGACCACGCTGGTCACCAGCGTCTCGCGGCCACCGGTGATGGTGCCGGGTAACCAGTGTTGGCCGGCCTCCATTTCCTGTGTGAGCTGCGGCCGGTCCCAGAGCGGCTCAAGGGAATCGATTTGCGGAATGCTGCGTGTGCCATATTCGCCCTTGGTTGCCCATTCCAGCGTGGGTGCGTTCCAGGGATTGACGTGCTCGCGCTTGCCCTTCAGCGCGGTGCGCAGGGCATCCCACAGGAACAGCGCCACACCCGCCGCGAGGATATAGGCGCCAAGGGTCGACAGCATGTTCAGCAGGTTCCAGCCCAGGTCCCCGCCATAGGTGTAGACGCGGCGCGGCATGCCCAGGATGCCCGTGATGTGCATGGGAAAGAAGGCCAGGTTGAAGCCGAAGAACATCAGGCCGAACACCCAGCGGCCCTGGCGTTCAGAGAGCTGGTGCCCATGCACCACCGGTGCCCAGTAGTAAAACCCCGCGAACACCGGGAACACCGCGCCCCCGATCAACACGTAGTGCAGGTGGGCGACGACGAAGTAAGTATCGTGCACCTGCCAGTCGAAGGGCAACACTGCGACCATCACACCGGTAAGGCCGCCCAGCACAAAGATGAAGTGGAAGCCCAGCAGGAACAGCGTGAAGGTGTTGCATTGGACACGCCCCTTCCAGAACGTCGCGATCCATGAAAACACCTGCACGGCGCTGGGTATCGCTACCGCAAAACTCGCGGCGGCGACAAATCCCATGGCCATGACACCCAGGCCCGCGGTGAACATGTGGTGCGCCCACAGCGCAAAGCTGATGAAGCCGACCGCGACCAGCGCGTAGACGATGGCGCGATGCCCCACCAGCGGCGTGTGCGTTGCCGTGGGCACCATCATCGACACCATGCCCGCCGCCGGCAAAAAGATGATGTAGACCTCCGGATGGCCGAAGAACCAGAACAGGTGTTGCCACAGCAGGGGGTCGCCTCCGCGCGCGGCAATGAAAAAGGGCCAGTCGAAGGCCCGCTCCAGCTCCAGCAGCAGCGTTCCCGCGATGATGGCCGGGAAGGCAAAGATGACCATGGCCGCGCTGACCAGCATGGCCCACGCGAACACCGGCATCTTCATCAGCGCCATGCCCGGCGCGCGGGTGAAGAGGATACCGATGATGAGCTCGATGGCGCCGGCAATGGCCGAGATCTCGATAAAACCAATCCCCAGCAACCACCAGTCGGCACCGACGCCCGGCGAAAATTCCTTGCCCGTCAGCGGCGGATACATGAACCAGCCGCCGTCCGGCGAGGCACCGAAGAAGATGGTGCAGAAGAAGGCCAGGCCACCGATGGCGTACGTCCAGAACACGTAGGCCGAGAGGCGGGGAAACGGCAGGTCGCGTGCGCCCAGCATGCCCGGCAGCAGATAGACGGCAATGGCCTCGACCATCGGCACTGCAAAGAGAAACATCATCACCGTGCCGTGCATCGTGAAAACCTGGTTGTAGGTCTGGGCGCTGAGCAAGGTGTTGTCGGGCACGGCAAGTTGTGTGCGCATCAGCAGGCCGAGGATGCCGGCCAGCACGAAAAACACCAGCGCGGTGGCGATGTAGAACAGGCCGATGTGGGTGTTGTTGACTGCAGAAAGGTAGCGCCAACCCTTGGGTGGCTCCCAGGCGCGCTCCAGGGCTGCATGCTCGCCCGGGGGGCGGGGCAGGGACGACGGTGGGTAGTGGGTCATTTCAAAGCATCCAGCCACGCGGCCATTGCTTCCAGACTCGCCGCGTCGCGCTCCCCGAACGATGGCATCCGTGCCCCGGGTTTCACTTCCTGCACGTGTGTTATCCACCGTTGCATGGCGGCAGCATCGTTGCGCAACGTCCCCGCGCCCAGGTGCAGCCGGCTGCCCACATGTGTAAGGTCGGGTCCCAACCGTCCTTCCTCTGACACGCCACGCACCGTGTGGCAAGCGGTGCAGCGCTGCGCCATAAAAGCCGCGCGCCCGCGTTCGGCAAGCGCAGATACAGACGCGCGTGCGGGCTGCGCCTGCGCGGCCAGCCAAACATTGAAGTCTGCAGGCGCGTGAACAACGACGTGCATCGCCATGCGTGCATGTTGCTCGCCGCAATACTCCGCGCACTGGCCGCGGTAGACACCTGGCGCCGTGGCCTGCAGCACCAGCTGGTTGGTGCGCCCCGGCACCATGTCCATCTTGCCGCCGAGCTGAGGGATCCAGAAGCTGTGGATCACGTCGCTGCTGGACAGGCCGATCACAACGGGGCGGTTCACCGGGATGTGGATCTCGTTGGCCAGCACCACCTCCGTACCCTCGGGCGAGTGGTACCGCACCTCCCACCACCACATCTTGCCAACGACGGAGACCACCGGCGCATCGGCCAAGGGCGCACGCACGAGCTGCGCGCTGCGTACGGCGGTGTAGACCATCAGAATGCAGAGCACGACGGTCGGAAAGACGAGGCCGCCACCGACAATCCACCAGCGCCTATCGATCTTCTTGTCCACCCGATGCCGCAAGGCGAGCACCAGCAAAACCATGACACCGGCAAAGATCAGCGCCGAGCCGATGAAAAGGCTCCAGGCCACACCGGCAATCGTGTGGGCTGCGAGTCCGGCTGGGTCGAGCATCGCCATGGGTGCCTACTTACTCATTGCAGCGTATACAGGTAAGCCACCATCGCGCGTGCGTCGTCGGGCGACACACCCATCGAAGGCATCGTCGTGGCAGGGATGACGGATTGGGGGTCTACGATCCATCGCGCCAACGCTGCCGGCTGGTTGGGAACATTGCCTGCTATGTAGCTGCGTCGGCCGAAGGCCCGCAGGGTCGGTCCGACGGTGCCGCGCGAGGCCACCACACCCGGAATCACATGGCAACTGCCGCACTGGTATTGCGCGAGCAAATGCTTGCCGCGTGCCGCATGTTGCCGGTCCAGCTGCGCATGTAATTGCGGCGGTTCACCGGAGCAGGCGGACAGGAGTCCAGCCACCAGTATGGGGATGAACCGTGACAGACCGCACAGTGCGCAGCGGCGATGTGTGTCCACAATCTGCCAAACCCCATGAAAAAAACCCGCACCATCTTCGCCACGATTGCAGCGCTCGCCACCCTTGGCGTGGCCGGCGCTGCGGGGTTCATCTGGGCAGGTTTCTACAACGTTGGCGCTACCCGCCAGCACCTGCAGCCCGTCTTCTCGCTGCTGGAGGTCGCCAAGCGCCGCTCGGTTCAACTGCATGCGCGCAACATCGAGACGCCGCCGCTGGAGGACGAAGCCATGATCCGCCGTGGAGTCACCTGCTTCCACGTCAAGTGTGTGCAATGCCATGGTGCGCCCGGTGTCGGGCGGCACGACATCGGCCAGAGCATGCAGCCGCTGCCCGGTCCACTGATCGATGCGACGCAGAAGTTCCATCCGCGAGAGCTGTACTGGATCATCCGCCACGGCATCCGTCTCACCGGCATGCCGGCGTGGGAATTCCGCCTGAAGGACGGCGAGATATGGAATGTGGTGGCCTTTTTGCAGCGCCTGCCAAAGCTCACGCCACAGGCTTATGCACAGATGGCACCGGGGCAAGGTGTGGCCGTATCCTGTGGCCGCGACGTCAACGCCACGCCCACGCGTGTGCCCGATCCGGCGCGCGGCCAGCAGGCGCTCTACCAGTACGCTTGCAGCGCCTGCCACACCATTCCCGGGGTGAGCAGTTCGTATCCCAACGTGGGTCCACCGCTGGCGGGAATTGCCAGCCGCACGCTGATCGCGGGCAAATTGCCCAACTCGCAGGACAACATGGTGCTGTGGCTGCGCGCGCCGGGCGCGGTCAAGCCACACACGGCCATGCCCGACCTGCATGTAACGCGTGAGGATGCGGCCGACATGGCGGCTTACCTGGCCACCCTGCGGTAGGTAGCGGCCTGGGCTCAACTGATTGAACGGCCTGTCGTGCTGCATCGCAGAAGTACACACGAACCCGACCCGCAGATATGTTCGGTGCGCCACATACTGCGCGCGGCGCGGCCTGTCCGTGCGTTAACACGGATTTGCGGTTCAGACCTTCACCTATACCGGGGCAAGGTGCCCCATCCATCCCGACGCTCTGATCGAATGCATGGCCGAGTCAATCAGCGTGATGGGCAAACCCCTGGCCCTGGAACGCGCGCTCAGCAACCTCATCGACAACGCCGTGCGCAACGGCGAACGCGTGCAGATACGCCTGGGTGTCCAGGGCATGCTGGCGGTGGTGGAAGTGCGCGACTTCGGCCCCGGCATCGCGCAGGCCTCCATGTTGTTGGCCTTCGAGCCCCATGTGCGCCTAAGCCACGGCCAGCAAAGCAACCGCGCCGGCACCGGTCTGGGCCTTGGCATCGCCCGCAATATTGTCCAGGCCCACGGCGGTGAGATACGACTGCACAACCATGCCGAGGGTGGGGTTGGTGGTGATGGTGTTATTGCCGGTGGTTGCGACGCCTGGGGACTAGCGCTGTAGCTGCCTATACCCGCCGCCGCACATGCGGCGCAACGGTGCCATTTTGGTTGATCCAGCTGCGCTATGCTTAAGCTGGACAAAGACTAGGAAACAGACAGAAAATGGTCAAAATCAAAGAGGCATTTGACGAATTCTTCAGGGAAGCATAGCCATGACGACCGACATTCACTTACCCAAAGTCACCCAAAACCGGATCACTCGATTGGCACAAGCCTCTGGGCGCAGCCCTGCGGCGACATTGCGCTTTGGCTTTGTATTGCGAGATGGTTTTGATGCGGTGGAGCGCAGTATTTTGGAGAATGCAGACGCCGATGCCGAGTTTGCAGCAGGTGCTACCGCTATCCATGCGGACGTGATGGTTGATGCACAAAAGTTGGTGCGCCAGGCAAAACGCAGCTCCCGTGCTGCTACATGTCGCTGGCCATAGTCTGGTCCGCACAAGCACGCCGCCAGTTTCTCGCTAGTCTGGCGCAAGTTGCCGGTGAAGATCCATTGAGTGCTTAGCTTGTTCTCAAGCGGGTGGAGAAGTCGCTCCAGGCATTGCTTGCTTTTCCAGAAATCGGTTCGCCCGCTCCTGTAGCCGGCGTCCGCAGCTACCCGGTTCCTAAAACCGGACACAGTTTTGACTACCGGGTGGTGCGAGGTGAAATTCGCATACAGCGTGTCGTTGGGTCCAAGTGCCGGCGGCTATCGCGCTTGTTGCTCAGCAGGGGCCGAACATGCCGCGATGGCGGTGTTGAGGCAACCGAGCCAATAGCTGTCAACTTTTGAGTTCGCTGCCATTGCGGCCAGTTTTAGTAGGGGTTCCAACAAGCTTGGGCTCGCCATCTTCTCCGCCGCTTCCAGTTCGTACACTTGGCAGTCGTCATTGAGGTGATTCCGTAGGTAGTCTACGGTCCTCGGGTCATCGCGCTTCGCGAGTCCGACGAGTGCCTCACTGCGGACATCGCTGTCCTTATCTTCAAGGTTTGACCAGAGAACCTCCAGAATTTCTGGCGAGTCTGCATCTTGCAGTGTGCCAAGGCCAAAGGTGGCCCAGTCGCGAACCGCGTTGTCCGCGTCGCGTGCCAGACGCATGAGGGCGTCGATGGCCATTGGCTCAGAGTACCTGCCGAGGGCGATGGAAACGCCCCAACGGATGGACGCCCTTTGATGGTTCGATAATCGAACAAGTTCGGGCAGGGCCTCAGGGTGCGGTCTGTGTCCAAATCCCGAAATGGCGGCACGAACGACCTCGTCATGTTCGTCATGCAGGCCAGCGAGCAGCAATGCCTGTGTTTCGTTCAATGCGTATTCAACGCTGCCAGATCCATGTTCTACAAACCGCTTGCGCAACTGTGAAGCGATGTAAAGACCCAGGCTACGTTTGCGGCAACTCTGACTCCGTGCGAGGGTGCAGGCAAGCGCTAGAGTTTCCGGCGATCCGCGCATTTGCAAAGTCGTGATAGCGTTCCATGCTTTGTCACTCTCCCAGAATCGCAGCGCAGTGCGGACCAGCTTCTGCATGCTATTTCGCGCGTTGCTGCTACTCGGTTGTCGTTTCATATTTGTAAGTGTTACTTGACTAACCCGTCACGACTTCCCAGTCTATTCGACCTGACTTTGTTGCGGTCCAAGACGCCCATAGGGGCGCTCATGGCTCCGGAACGAACTTGGCTTCACCACACCATTGTTCAAAGTGATGGCGCAACTCCGCGGGTAGTTCAAGCGCGCTACACGCGCCCAGCTAAGTGCAGCGATGCACGCAACGTGTCGTTGACGCGGGTTTGCCAGCCGTCTCCGCTGGCGCGCAGGGCGGCCAGCACATCGGCATCGAG
The DNA here is from genome assembly GCA_040384785.1 of Pseudomonadota bacterium. Lineage (GTDB taxonomy): Bacteria > Pseudomonadota > Gammaproteobacteria > Burkholderiales > Burkholderiaceae_C > Allorhodoferax. Next base: position 69,166 of record JAZKIR010000041.1, on the reverse strand, counting down.
CCGCAGCTTGACTGGCTCTTTGGTGGTGGCCTGCACGCTTCCCACAGGCCGTCCGCGGCGACGCGCCGTGATCTGCTCAGGCGTGTGCACAGCGGCAAACAAGCCTGCCTTGGCCTCGGCCAGCGACTCGCGCAGACCCTCCATGGGTTCCCCGGCATCCGCCTCTATGGCCCGGGCGATTTTCTCGACGTTGAGGTCTTTGAGTTTCTTCATGGCATCAGCTCCTATCAATTTCATTGGCCGCCAAATTGGCCCGGTCCGCCTTGGCATACACATGCACCAGCAGTACCAACTCCTCGGCGCTGAGGTTGAAGTAGATCACCCGCACACCGCCGCGCTTACCCTTGCCTTGCACCGCCCAGCGTACCTTGCGGGCACCGTCGGCACCGGGGATGACATCGCCCGCCGTAGGGTTTTGGGCAATCCAGTCAATGAAGCTGTGGCGCTCGGTTTGTGCCCACACTCTATCGGCCTGTTTTTGGAAGGTGGGGGTCTCTACCACAGTAAATATGAATTAATTGTACACCCTGATAAATCGGATTGCAATTCGGATTTTCAGACCACCCAGGCCTTCGCCACACAAGGAATGCGCGCGAAGTTTGCCTGTAGCCCTCGTCGAGTATGTGTGCTGCACTATCAAAAAGATAGTGCTTCTATGCTCGCAGGTGCGCAACACATATCCCCTTTGAGGGGGCGACTATCCCTATAAAGGGGATGGCGCTTACAAATGCACTATCCACCAGCCCGTGACCCGCTGTGTCAAAGCTGTCCGCCTATAGAGAACCCATAGCCCGCAACACATCAAAGCAAGCCCCGATGTTGTGGTAATCCACCTTGCCAGCGGGACTCTTTTCCCGCGTGTGGTTCAGGTTGGCCGGGTCCAGGATGCGAAACCAGGCACCGTGTTCATGGTCTACGAAATGCACCCAGCAATAGGCCCATATTTTTTCGTACCAATCCCAATACGCGGAGTCGCCGGTGCGGATGGCGAGCAGGGCTGCGGCGGCCAGGGATTCGGCCTGCACCCAGTGGTATTTGTCGGCATCGCAGATGCTGCCATCGGGTGCGAATCCATAGTGCAAGCCGCCGTGTTGTGTATCCCAGGCCTTGGTGACACCGGCCTCGAAGAGTTCCATCGCGCGCGGCACATGCCACTCTGCGGGGGCATGGCTGTCGAGCTGCAGCAGCAGCTTGGCCCATTCGGTCAGGTGGCCGCTCTGGTAACCCCAAGGCCTGAAGATATTGGACTTGTCGTGTAGGTTGTAGTCCCAGTCCACGGACCAATCCTGGTGGTAGTGCTCCCAGACCAGGCCCTTGGCCAGCGCCGCCTGGCGGCAGGTGATGTTGTGCGCCAGGCATTCGGCGCGGTTTATGTAGCGCGTCTCGCCGGTCGCCGCATAGGCCGCAATCATGGCTTCGCAGGCATGCATGTTGGCGTTCTGGCCACGGTAGGGCGCGAGTGTCCAGTCCGGTGAAGCTTCATCGGCATACAGCCCTGCAGCAGGCTCCCAGAAGTGTTGTTCGGTCAGCTCAAAGGTCTCCGTCAGCCAGCCACGTGCGGCATCAACCCCGCAGGTGCTTGCATGGGCATAAGCGAGCATTACGAAAGCCATGCCGTAGCAGTGCCGTGTACCGTCCAGCACGGTGGCCCGGCCCTCGTGCCAGTCGATCATCCATGCATAACCACCGGTGTGTGTATCGCGGAAGGCGGTGCGTAGAAAATCCACCGCATGGCGCACACCAGCCTGGTAGTGGGCCGCACCGGTGAGTTTGTACAACATCGCATGGGTGATGACAAAACGGGTGGCGTTGACAAGGTGGCGTGTGCGTTTGTTGTAGACCGTGCCGTCGTCCAGGTAGTAGTGGTACATGCCACCCGTAGCGGCGGTTGCCCTGGGGTTGTAAAACTCCATGACCCAGCTCGCATGCTGACGCAGGAAGTCGGCCGAGCGGAAGTCGGGTGTTGTTGCAGGAGTCGTCACGGTGGAATTGTCCTGCAAAAGGGGTCAGATACGCACACCGGTGCCCGTATCGAACCAGCTGACATGGTCCGCTGCCACTTGCAGGCCCACACTGTCTCCGGCCTTGACACGGGCCTGGGCCGAGACACGCACCGTGACGTCGCCCGCGCCGGTCTTGACCACGACATAGGTGTCGGCGCCGGTGGGTTCGACCACGCTGACCTCACCGCGCCAGGGCGCGTCGTCGACCAGCGACACATGCTCGGGGCGCACACCCATCAGCACGTTCCCGGCGCGTGGGGCCGCCATGGGCATTTGTGTGAAGGCGATCTCGAAGTTGTTGTTGCCTTGCGCCGTGCCGTTGTGGCCAGCAATCAGGTTCATCGTTGGTGAGCCGATAAAACTGGCCACATAGGTGTTGGCAGGGCGGTTGTAGATTTCGTCGGGTGTGCCCAGTTGCTGCAGCACGCCACCTTTCATGACCGCGATGCGCGAGCCCAGCGTCATTGCCTCGATCTGGTCGTGCGTCACATACACGCTGGTGATGCCGCTCAACTGGTGCAGGCGTTTGATTTCGGCACGCATTTCGACGCGCAGCTTGGCGTCCAGGTTGCTCAGCGGTTCGTCAAACAAAAAGATCTGTGGCTGGCGTGCCAGTGCACGGCCCATGGCGACGCGTTGGCGTTGCCCGCCGGAGAGTTGCGCGGGGCGGCGGTCCAGCAGCGGTTCGATCTGCAGCATGGCCGCCACCTCGCGGATGCGTTGGTCGCGCTCGGCCTTGGGTACCTTGCGCATCTCCAGCGCAAAGCCGATGTTGTCGTACACACTCATCGTGGGGTAGAGCGCGTAGCTCTGGAACACCATGGCGATGTCGCGCTGGGCCGGTGCCACACCAATGACGTCCTTGCCGCCGATACGCACCTGGCCTTCGGTGGGTTCCTCCAGCCCGGCGATGATGTTCAGCAATGTGGATTTGCCACAACCGCTGGGGCCGACCAGTATCAAGAACTCGCCGGGTTGCACGTCGATGTCGATGCGTTGCAACACTTCAATCGCCTTGTTGCCTTTGCCAAAAGCCTTGCGAACACCAGAAATTTGTAGAGAAGCTGCCATGTTTTTTTGCTGCGATGAATTTGTTTGAGAGTGCACGTGACGAGTCCTAACCCTTCACAGCGCCGGCTGTGAGTCCTTTGACGAAATACTGGCCGGCCAGGACGTAGACCAGCATGGTGGGCAGGCCGGCAATCAGGGCGGCGGCCATGTCCACGTTGTAGCTTTTGACGCTGCTGGTTGTGTTGGCCATGTTGTTCAAGCCCACCGTGATGGGTTTGCTGTCGGCGCCGCTGAAGGCCACGCCAAACAAAAAGTCGTTCCAGATATTGGTGAACTGCCAGATCAGTGTGACCATCAGAATGGGAATCGACATGGGCACCACGATGCGGATGAAGATGCGCCAGAAGCCCGCTCCGTCTATGCGTGCGGCGTTAACCAGTTCCTTGGGGATCGCGGTGTAGTAGTTGCGGAAGAACAGCGTGGTGCCTGCCAGGCCCGCGATGCAGTGCACCAGGATCAAACCGGCCAGTGAACTCGACAGGCCCAGGTAACCCAGCACCTGGCTCATGGGCAGCAGCACCACCTGGAAGGGCATGAACACACCAAACAGCATGAAGCCAAACAGCAGCTCGCTGCCCTTGAATTTCCACATGCTCAGCACGTAACCGTTGATCGCGCCCCAGGCGGTGGAAATCAACACGGCAGGCACGGCGATGGCGACCGAATTCATGAAGTAGGGCTGCAGGCCGCGGCAGTCGACGCCGGTGCAGGCCGTTGACCAGGCCGACAGCCAGGACTCGACATTGAAGCTGTGCGGCAGGCTCAGCAGGTTGCCTGTGCGGATCTGTTCGGCGTCCTTGAACGATGTGGCCAGCATCACATACAAGGGGGCCAGGAAGAAACACGCGGCCAGCAGCAGGGTGCCGTAGATCAAAACGCGCGGTAGGTGTTTGGCAATCATGGGTGGGTGGTCCAGAAGCGGATTAGCGGTCGTGCGGCTTGGCGCGCAGCTCGCTGTAGAGGTAGGGGACGACGATGGCGGCCACGGTGGCCAGCATCATGGTGGCGCTGGCGGCACCCAGGCCAATTTGTCCGCGGGTAAAACTCATCACATACATGAAGGTTGCCGGCACATCGGTGGCATAACCGGGGCCGCCGGAGGTGAGCGCCATGACCAAGTCAAAACTCTTGATGGACAGGTGCGACAACACCAGCACGGTCGAGAACACCACGGGCCGCAGGATCGGCAGAATGATGCGCCAGTAAATGCGCGGCAGGGACGCACCGTCGATTTGTGCGGCCTTGATGATGCTGTCGTCAATGCCGCGCAGGCCTGCCAGCGACAGGGCCATGGCGAACCCGGCCGATTGCCAGATGCCGGCGATAACGACGCAGTAAATGGCCGTGTCGGACTGCACCAACCAGTCGAACTGGAAGCTGGTCCAGCCCAGGTCGTGCATCAATTTTTCCAGGCCCAGGCTGGGGTTGAGTATCCATTTCCAGGCGGTGCCGGTCACGATGAAGGACAGGGCCATGGGGTACAGGTAAACGGTGCGCAGCACGCCTTCAAAGCGCACTTTTTGATCGAGAAAAATCGCCATGCCCATGCCCAGGGCCATGGAGCCACCGACATACAACACGCTGAACAGGCCCAAGTTTTTCAAGGCGACATACCAGCGGTCCGAGGCCCACAGGCGAACGTATTGGTCGATGCCGACGAACGAGTCGTAGTTGGGCAGCATGTTCGAGCCGGTCACCGACAACACGGCGTTCCAGATCATGAAGCCGTAGATGAATGCAAAGCCGATCACGAAGCCCGGAGCAATCACCAGTTTGGGTAGTAAATTTTCAAAAGTTTTCATAGATTTCTAAATCTGCCACGGTGCATCAGACGCGACGCTGGGGTTCCCATTGAAAAAAACGGCGGTCGCGAGACCGCCGTATAAACGCCTAACCCCCGAGAAAACCTAAGGCAACACTGAAGAAGAAGCTCCGTTCGGGCTGAGCCGGTCGAAGCCTTCTACAAGTCATTGATCTGTAAGGGCTGCGTTTCGACAAGCTCAACGCGAACGGACTTAATCAGCGAAGCCTCAATACTTACAACCTACCACCAGATCTCGTACTGCACGCCAGCAATGGTGCGCGAAGTCTTGCCACCGGCAGCAAAGCTGCCGGCATTGGCCGCTGCGGCTGCGTCATTCCAGTTCGCCATGGTCACGTAGAAACGCAACTCTGGGCGGGCATAGAAATCAGGACCGACCGACAGCGTGGGCGCAATCGTCAACTTGTCCAGGCGCTGGTCCGGGCCCGCGCCGGTGCGGGTTGTGGTTGCAGCATCCACCAGCAACTTGAAGTTCTTCGAGAACGCATACGAGATACGACCACCGATAGAGGTGTCCTTGGTTTCCACACCGGTCTTTTCGTCCTTGTTGATCTGGTAGGCCAGCAGGGTTTGTCCACCAAAGGCGCCCAGCTGCCAGCTCAAGGAATCCGCAATACGTGTGACCTTTTTGCCAGCCGACACGCCGTCGATGCCTTCAAACTCGCCATCGATACGGGCGTGCCCACTTGATGTTTGCAGGAACAAGGCGTTGTTCAAACCCTTGGTGATGAAATCGGTCTGGTTGTGCGACACGGAGATACCGGCACCGGTGTTGGTGTCAGCCAGGCCCGAGCCATTCACACCCGTCATCAGCACCCGCAGCTTGCCGCCGGGGTTGGTGTTGATGTCGGAAATGTCGGCATTAAAACGCGTGGCGGTGACACCGGCGGCGGAGGGCGTATCAAACTTGTCACCGGTGAAGACACCCAGGCCCAGCTTGGCGCTGCCAATCGGGATGTCGGTCACGCCGGCACCCTGGTTGTCACCATAGTTCAGCAGGAAGTAGTCGACGATGTGCACGTCCTGGATCCGCAGGCGGCGCTGACCAACCCAAAATTTTGACTGTGGCGAAAAGCCCATGCCGCTGATTTCGACGAAGGCCTGTTCGGTGCCGACATTGCCGCTGTTCCACTTGGCCGGCATGTACAGGACCCTGTAGTTGGCGGCGTCGGTCTTGAAGTTCTTGCTCAGCTCGATCTCGATGCCGTTGTCGCCTTCGTTGCCCAGGCGGTAGCCCTGCAGGTCACCACCAAGTTGGAAGCGGCCCTTGACACCGTCCGAGGTGCTGAGCACCGGGCCGCCGCGGGAGTAGCCGTGGAACTCGAAGCTGCCGTCGTCAGCGTGGGCGCCAGCGGCGCACAGTGCAGTGGCCATCGCAATGGCGCTGATGGAGAAAGTGTGTTTCATGATGGATCTCTAAAGTGTTGAGGACAGAGCTGGCTCGTTGCGCGTAGCTGTGGTCTGTCCCGCAAATACATAAATTTAAGAAAAAGGGTCCCCGGAGGACGGCTTGCGCCGTCCTCAAAAGTGACTTACCGGGTTGTTGGGTTTACTTGGTCGCTGCTGCGGCTGCCAGGCGTTTTTGCCCTTCGGCCACCGAAATCTTGTCGTCGTTCCAGAACTGGCTGACCACGTCCTTGATCGCGCCTTCGATGGCGGGCTTGATGGCCATGCCGTGTGCCACGGAGGGCTGCAGGCTGCCGGTCTTGGCGGTTTCGACAAAGTCCTTGCTGGAGAGCTTGGCGCAGTCGTCAAACTTGTCGAGCTTCATGTTCAGGCGAACGGGGATGGAGCCCTTGTTCAGGTTGAACACTTCCTGGAACTCAGTGCCCATGATGGCGGCGGCCAGGTCACCCTGGGCCTTTTGTGCATCGGCGGACTTGAGCTTGAACATGGCGAACGAATCCACATTGAAGGTATAGGCATTGGCCGTGCCCGGCGCTGCTGCGCACAGGAAGTCTTTGCCCGGGACCTTGCCGGCGGCAACAAACTCGCCCTTGGCCCAGTCACCCATGAACTGGAAGCCGGCTTCGCCCTTCATGACCATGGCGGTGGCCAGGTTCCAGTCGCGGCCAGGGGAGGCTGCGTCGGTGTAAGCCTTGATCTTGCGGAAGGTCTCCAGCGTCTTGGTCATGGTCTCGCTGTTGATGGCTTTAGGGTCCAGCATGACCAGGGCTTCGTGGTAGAACTTGACGCCACCCACGCCCAGAGCGACGGACTCAAAGGTCGTGAAATCTTGCCAGTTTTGGCCACCGTGGGCCACGGCAATCAGACCGGCCTTTTTGATCTTGTCGGCGGCGGCAAAGAATTCGTCATACGTCTTGGGCATGCCCGCCACGCCGGCTTTCTTCAGCACGTCGGGGTTGGCCCAGACCCAATTCACACGGTGCACATTGACCGGCGCGGCCACAAAATTGCCCTTGTACTTCATGCCGTCGGCAACAACCTTGGGCAGCAGGCTGTCCCATTTTTCGGCCTTGGCCACGGCATCCAGATTGGCCAGCACACCTTCAGCAGCCCATTCCTGGATGGCGGGGCCCTTGATCTGGGCCGCAGCAGGCGGATTGCCCGACACGACACGGCTCTTCAGCAGCGTGGCCGCGTTGTCGCCACCACCACCCGCCACTGCAAAGTCTTTCCACACATGGCCCTTGCCCTGCATGATCTTCTTCAGTTCGGCGACCGATTTGGCTTCGCCACCGGAGGTCCAGTAGTGCAGCACTTCCACTTCTCCGGCGTGCGCCGCTACGCCAGCCGCCATGGCTAGCACCGCCAGGGTCAGGCCGGATAGGCGCATACGTGAAACTTTCAACATGTCGTCTCCTTGTGTGCTCATCTGGCACGGGGGCCACGAGCGGGGTTGAATCCAAAGAACACCGTTGTTCTTGAATTAATTAATTGTTAATTAATATTTAATTCAGGAACATAGGAGTAACCCTAGGGGTGTGCAAAACCGCCACAGTGGCGGTTTCGGCCTATTCCAAAATATTCCAAAAAAATGCGTACGTGCTAGTTTGCCGCGCCAAGCTGCAAGCGGGGATGTCTGGGGCTTGCATGGCGTGGGGGTGTATGTGGGGGCTACCGTGCGTGTGCCGCGCAGGGCAGGCACGGACAAAAGGGGTCTATGGAGTTTATAGACATCCTCCCACAGCGGAACGGCCCACGCAGCCGATGCTGGAGACGGGTGTGGGCAGATCCCGGCCATGGCGTGGACAGACTGCCTGTTCAGCAGGGCCCACTTATAGAAAACGGGGCGCTAGCCCTCGTGAAATTTGATGTTTCCGCTATGAAAACAATAGCGTATCGCGTTTAGGTCGCAATTCTTCTGGAGTGGCAGACCGAGGCCTGGGCCAGGCCTTCCAGGTCCGAAATGCGGATGTGGCGGCGGTCCACCTGTATCAGGCGTTGCTGCTGCAGTTCGGAAAAGGTGCGGCTCACGGTCTCCAGTGTCATGCCCAGAAAACTGCCAATCTCGCCGCGCGCCATCTTCAAGTGGAACTCCACCGCCGAATAGCCACGCGCGTGCAGGCGCTCGGAGTAGTTCAACAAAAACGCGGCCAGGCGTTGAACCGAGTTCAGGCCACCCAGCACCAGCATATGGCTATTGCTGCGCACGATGTCACGGCTGATCACACGCATCACAGCCTGGTGCACACCGCCAATGCCAGCCGAGAGTTCGGTCAGGCGGGCATAACTCAGCGTGGATATTTCGGAGTCTTCCAGCGCGAAGGCGTTGCTGGCATGCAGTCCGTCTGCCACGCCATCGAGGCCCAGCAGTTCGCCGGCCATATGGAAACCGCAGACCTGTTCACTACCGTGTGCCTGCGTCAGTGTGGATTTGAACGAGCCACTTTGCACGGCGTAAATGTATTGAAAGCTGTCGTGTTCGCGGTACAGAGGCTGGCCCTGGCTGACTTTGCGCCGGCCGGCCATCATGCCTATCAGTCGGGCAGTGTCCGATCCCGTTGGATAGGAAAGCCGTTCGTCGCAGCGCTCCGCAATAACCGGGCGCACCGAGTGTCGCCTGCTGTGCAATGGCGCAGGAGCCAACGTTGGTTGCAGTAATTGTTGTTGGCTGCGTTGTGGGTTGAGCGCGTAGTCCAAGTAATTCCCCTTTTGGTATGGGCCTGTGCGCCGTACCAAAAAGGGGCTGACGCAATATGGCGAGTCCTATTGGGAAGTGACTATAGGTCGCAGGGTCCTGTGCGCTCCGTGCGATAGCGCACGGAATTTTCCGTTGCGCTAGGCGAGTGGCTCAAAAGTCTTTGGGCGCGGCCAGCAGAATCTGCTTCAGCAATCCGTTGAATTGGCCGCCGGTTGGCGCTTTGGAAAAGAGCTTGGTCATCAGGCCGGCGTCAACCCGGTGCACGATGACCAGGTCGCGCACAGGATCGACGATCATGTACTGCCCGTAGTTTCCGCGTGCCGAGAACACCGGGCCGGGGAACTGTTGGCCAAAATGCTTGCCGCGCTGGCCCACCCACCACAGGTAGCCATAACCAACGCCGGGGGATGTGTCCGAATACGACGTGGCGCTCTCGGCCACCCATTGTCGGGACACGATCTGCCGGTCTTGCCACCGACCGTCGCGTGCCATCAGAAGCCCAATGCGCGCCGCATCGCGCGCCGACAGCCGCATCACATAGGCAGGGTATTGCGATGCGGCTTCAGAGACGAATTCGGTGTCCCGGGTCTTGTCGAAATCTTCAAACTGCAGGGGCTGGGCCAAGTCGTCGTTCAGGGCGGTGAATATGTCTTTGCCGCTCAGCTTGGGGTAAATCGCGCCCAGCACGTTGAAGTCCCAGTTGTTGTAGTACCAAAAGCTACCGGCGGCGTGGCTGCCCCGCTGCGGTCGCGACTTCTTCATTTCGCTTGTCTCATAGGCCGCCGGGTGGTAGACACCTGAGCGTGCCTGTAGCAGTTGGCGCACGGTGGCGGTTTTCTCTGTCGGTGTCAGTGCCTCCTGGTCGTCGATGCCGAGATCGGCCATCGTCTTGTTCAAATCAATGGCTTTGCGATCCACGGCAATGCCATACAACACACTCAACACACTCTTGCGCCCAGAGTACATATTCATTGGCTGGCTGACCTTGCCATACTGGTGAACGATGACACCACGGTGCACCACCAGGAAAGCGTCGGTGCCCATGCTGCGTGCCATGTCGTCGGCCTGCTTGAGCGCATCGGCGGACCATAGCGAGACTTCGGGTGAGGCTATGCGCCAAGTTCGATCGGGAAAGGGGGCGATGCCCTCAGCGTGTGAGGACAGTGGCGCCCCCATGCTGAAGGCCAGCAGCGCAGTCGAAAGGATGCGGCAAAAAATACGACGATGGTTCATGTTGCTGTTTAATCCTTAGTCCACTCGCGCGCCCGACACTTTGACGACCTGGGCCCATTTCTTGTGTTCGCTGTCGATGAGTGCAGCAAACTGCGTCGGCGTGTTGCCGCTGGGGATGGCGCCCTGGGCCAGCATTTTTTCACTGATGGCAGGGGTGCTGAGGGCACGCGCCACTTCCTGCTGCAGGCGGTTGACGATCTCCGGTGGTGTGCCGGCCGGGGCCAACAGGCCAAACCAGCTGGTGGCCTCAAAGCCTTTGAGCCCCGCCGCTTCGTCGATGGTGGGTGCATCGGGCAGTGCGGCGGAGCGTGTGGCGCTGGTCACCGCCAAGGCCTTGAGTTTGCCGCTCTTGATCAATTGCATGGCCGAGGGCAGGTTGTCAAACATCACGTCCACTTGTCCCCCTACCATGTCCAGTAATGCGGGGCCGGAGCCGCGGTAGGGGATGTGTGTCATGAAGATGCCGGTCTGGCTCTTGAACAACTCGCCCGCCAGGTGGATGGAGGTGCCGTTGCCGCTGGACGCCATGTTCAGCTTGCCCGGTTTGGACTGGGCAAGCTTGATGAAGTCTTTCACCGAATTGATGTTGTTGGTGCGGGCCAGATCGGCGTTGACCACCATCACGTTGGGCACGCTGGCCACCAGTGTGATGGGCGCAAAGTCCTTGAACGGGTCGTAGGGCAGCTTGGGGTAGAGCGCGCGGTTGATGCCGTGTGTGCCCACGGTGCCCATCAGCAGCGTGTAGCCGTCGGGCGTGGACTTGGCAACGGCTTCCGCGCCCAGGTTGCCGCCGGCGCCGGGTTTGTTTTCCACGACAAACTGCTGCCCTAAGGCCTTGGATAATTCCGGTGCGATGGCACGGGCCAACAGGTCGGTGGTGCCGCCGGGTGCAAACGGCACAACAATCTTGACCGGCTTGTTGGGCCACACTGCGGTTTGTGCGTAGACGCCCAGGCTGGTCAGTGCCAGCAGGGTGGTGGCGCTGGCAGACAGCACCAGTCTTCTTCGGTTGGAACGCAGTGGGGCCATGGCGTGTGTCTCCTGTAGGAATTGTTGGTGGGTCATCATAGTCAGTTGATTGGGTATTGCCCTATAGTCGTTGACCATGGACTGGAACAACCCTTACGCATCTGCCCGCTCCGCCGTGCTGGGCCGCAATATCGTCAGCACCTCACAACCCCTTGCCGCACAAGCCGGCTTGCGTATGCTGCTGGCGGGAGGCAACGCGGTGGACGCGGCCCTTGCGGCGGCCATGGCCTTGACCGTGGTGGAGCCCACGGGCTGTGGCCTGGGCAGTGATGCCTTTGCCATCGTCTGGGATGGCAAGGAATTACATGGCCTCAATGCCTCGGGTCGTTCACCCGCAGCCTGGAGTGCCGATCGTTTCAAGGGCCATCCCGTGATGCCCGACAAGGGGTGGGACACCGTGACGGTGCCGGGCGCGGTGTCGGCCTGGAGTGCCTTGTCGCGCCGCTTTGGCCGCTTGCCTTTTGCGGCTTTGGCCGAGCCTGCCATTGCCTATGCGCGCGACGGTTTTGCCGTGTCGCCCACCATCGCGCGCCAATGGACCCTGGGTGCCGAGCGCCTGGGTGAGCAGCCCGGTTTTGCCGAATGTTTTATGCCCCAGGGTCGCGCGCCGCATGCCGGTGAGCTGTTTCGCAGCGCAGCCCATGCCAACACGCTGGAGGCCATTGCGGCCAGCCACGGTGATGCTTTTTACAAAGGCCGGCTGGCACAGGCCATGGCCGCACACGCCAAGGCCCATGGAGGCGCGCTGACCGAGGACGACCTGGCCCGGCACAGCGTCGATTGGTGTGGCACGCTGGCCCAGCCCTTTGCCGGCTCGGTCGTGCATGAGATACCGCCCAACGGCCAGGGCATTGCCGCACTGATGGCGCTGGGCATGCTGGAGGCCTTGGGACTAGGCCAGCAACCGGTGGACCACGTCGACACCGTGCACTGCGCGATAGAAGCCATGAAGCTGGCGCTAGCCGACCTGCACCAGTACAACGCCGACCCGGCAGCCATGCGTGTGGCGCCAGACGCGCTGCTGGACCCGGACTATTTGGCCGAGCGCGCCAAGCTGATTGACCCGCAGCGCGCGGGCGACCCCGGCTACGGCGCGCCCAAACCCGGTGGCACGGTGTATGTCGCCGCCGCCGATGCTGGGGGCATGATGGTGTCCTTCATCCAGTCCAACTACATGGGCTTTGGATCGGGTGTGGTCGTGCCCGGCACCGGCATCAGCCTGCAGAACCGCGGCCATGGTTTTTCGTTGGCAGAAGGCCATGCCAACCAGGTCGGACCATCCAAGCGCCCGTCCCACACCATCATTCCCGCGTTTGCGATGTTTGCCGATGGCACACCGCAGATGGCCTTCGGTGTCATGGGCGGGCCGATGCAGTCCCAGGGACACTTGCAGATGGCCTTGCGCGTGCTGCGTTACGGCCAAAACCCCCAAGCTGCAGCCGATGCGCCGCGCTGGCGTGTGACCGGCGGGCGGGGTGTGGCCCTGGAGCCCAGCTTCGATCCCGCCGTGGCGCGCGAACTCGCAGCGCGCGGCCACGCGGTGCAGACCGAGGCAGGCGACGGCGTGTTTGCGTTTGGCGGTGCGCAGCTCATCGTCAAGCAGGGTGGTACCTACATCGCAGGCTCCGATCCGCGCAAGGACGGGCAGGCTGTGGCCTATTGATGTTTGGAAAAACGGGCTGTAGCCCTCGTGGAATAAGCGCAACGCGCTATCAATTCAGGAGTTTTTAACCCCTGCCATTCAGAGACTAAACTATCGCCCGTCAACAAAAAAGCAAAAGGACCAGCAGAGGTTCTGTCTTTTAAAAGGGAGGGTGTGTGTGCCTGCTTGGATTAAAAAAATAGGTGCCGTTGTTGGCCTTGTGGCTGCGGTATTGACGGTCGGGTATCTGTTGGATCCCACGTGGTATGGCCGTATGCAAGAGGCTGAATGGGCCGCGCCCTTGGAGGCCCAGCGTGAAGCCTGCGAAAACGGTGCATCCGATGGCAACTATGTGGCGGCCATCGCGCTGTGTGAAACAGCCCTGGCCACACTCAAAAGCCTGAAATACCCGCCGCCCCTGGTGGAGGCCACGCTGCTCAACGAATTGAGCCGCAACCACTATGACGCACGCCAGTCTGAGCCGGCATTGCGTTTTGGCAAGGCGAGCCTGGCATTGCAAAAACCCGATGGGCGAGGCCTGGCAGAGGTAAGTTTGCGTGCTGAAACGCTCAACAACCTGGGGCGTGTGTATTACCGCTTTACCGAGGATTACGACACGGCATTGGACTATTTCAAGCAGGCGATGGTCATCTGGGAAAAAACCGATGGGGCGGTCAGTCGATCCATCGCCGCGTCCATCAACAACCTGGGCGTGGTTTACTACTCACGCGATGCGTACGATTCCGCGGAGAAGCAATTCCAGGCTTCACTCACCATGCGTGAACAACTGTTGCGCGATGCCCCCGATGAACGTGGCCTGCAAGAGGACGTCATTGAGGCGTTATTAAACATGGCAAGCACGGTGGAGCAACAACAGCGATACCTTGACGCGGATGCGTGGTGGAGCCGTTGCCTTGAGAAAGTGGATGCGTGGCTTCCAGAAAACCATCCTGACCGCGTGCAGCCCTATCTTTACGCGGGAGAGGCCTATTACGAACGCTCGGGCGGGCGTGCGCAAATGTTGCGTGCACTCGCGTTGTTGCAAAAGGCGGTTGACGTCACGGAGCACACGCCGGGCGCACCGAGTCTTTTGAGAGAGCGGGCGCTGAGATCGTTGGCAGACGTGTATGAAAGTTTGTCCCGGCCCAAAGAAGCAGCGGCTGCACGCAAGCGCATTTAGAGCGGATCGACCGATTCATTCTGCTGGATGGGTGTCGGTTGCGAAGCCGTCAGAGCAGTTGGACAGCCTGGACGCCGGACGCGTTTTGGCACTCCCAACCCGTGCCATACTTTGCCATGACTTACCACCTACCCAAAACTCTCGCGGCTTTGGCCAGCCTATTGGCAGCCCAGGCCTTTGCCCATACTTCTGCTGACAACCTGGCTGCGGCGCAGGCGCGTTACCAGCGGGAAGTGGCAGCGTGCGCGGCGAACAACCCCGATGTTGACAAGAGCAGTTGCATGAAAGACGCCAGAAACGCCCTGGCGGAGATCAAACGTGGGCGGATGAATGAATCCACAAGCGCAGCGGACTTTGAGAGACATGCGTTGCTGCGCTGTGAGGCGCACAGGGGCGAAGACAAATCCGACTGCATTGCCCGCATCCAGGGGCGGGGCAGGACATTGGGCAGTGTTGCCAGTGGCGGCATTTTGCGCGAGCTGACGGCTACAAAAACACCCGCATCCCCCATGGTTCAACCGGTACCGGCAGCAGCACCGGAAGCACCGCTGCCATCCGGGCTGATGTCCAACTGCCGTTGGGTGCCACCCAGTGATTGGGTGTGCAAATAAGCTTTGGTTGTGATGGGCTCGCGTGGAGCGGTGTCTAGACAAGCTGCAACGGAAGAAAAAGAAAGATGACATGTCGATAGTAAAGAAGTCAGTGCGCTGGATGGCGCTCACCGTCCTGCTGCACCTGCTTGCGGCCTGTGCGGCCGCAAACTATGAGCCGTACGCACCGTCATCGTCACCGCCACCACCCCCACCCGCGCCAGTGGCAGCCGCCCCGGCCATGGCCTATCGATCGGCGCCTGCGCCTGTGGCCTTGTATGGAGTGGCCGACGTTAGCCAGGCCAAGCCCGCCCCGGCAGCGCAGCGCAAGGTCCATTACGAAGGCGCGATCAATCTGGTTGCCACCCAGCCGGTCAAGGTCATTGAACAGGCGGTCGATTGGGTTCGACAAGCCGGCGGTTATGTCGAATCACTGACGGGCCAGCAAGTGGTGCTGCAGATACCGGCCGCGCGTTTTCGCCCGCTCTATGACCAAATGCTGGGCCTGGGTGATGTGGTGGACAAATCACTGTCCGCACGCGATGTGACCGAGGAATTTCTGGACGTCGATATGCGCCTGGCGCAGGCCAAGGCAACGCGGGATCGGTTGTTGGCGCTGATCCAGAAGGCGCAGGACCATAGGGAAAAACTGCGGTTACTGCGCGAGGTGGAGCGTCTGTCCTCCGAGATCGAATCGCTGGAATCGCAAATGGCGCGGCTGCGCACATTGGTCGACTATTCGCGCCTGACCCTGAACGTGGAAGGCCGCAAGGCATTCGAAGGGCGTGCGCCGCAGGAGCCACGCGGGTTCAACTGGATGGCCGCGCTGGCGACGGCCCGGCCCCTGGATGGCGACGCGGTGCGTTTTGCGCTGGCGGTGCCGGTTGGCATGGTGGACCTGAGCACTGCCGCGCAACTGTGGTCGGCAGCAAGCCCTGACGGCGTAACCCTGGCCACACAACAGCGCCGCAACGAACCCCGTGGCGCCACACGTTTCTGGGCTGACGCGCTGCAAGCGCGTTTGAAAGACCGGTTCGCGCAGGTCGAGCAGAAAGCGGCTGGTGATTTCACCGTGCTGCGCCTGACCAGTCAGGATGAGCCCCGCTTCGTCTACTGGATAGCGGTGGCTACCAAGGATGAAAAACTGTTCGTGGCGCAGGCCTATTTCCCGTCGCTGGACCATGAGCGCCGCTTTGGCGAGGCGGTTCTCGCCAGCCTGAAAGGAGGCGTGAAATGATGATGCTGACGAAGCGCATGCTGATGGTGACGGCGATGTTTACGCTACTCACGGGTGGTGCTCTGTTGCCGTGCACCGTGCACGCGGTGGAACAAGCTTCTTCCATCAACTCCAGCCTGACGGTACAGGTTGCGGACCGCGACAAGACCGCCGCAGCACTGATAGCCAGGGCGGAAGCACTGGGCGGTTATTTCAGTAGCTTTTCCAAGGATGCGGTCACGCTGAAGGTGCCTGTGGATACGTCACGCGAGCTGATCAACTTTGTGAAGACCGACTGGAAGCCCGTGCAACAGAGCTACCGCGCGGAAGACCTGAGCGCACCATTGGGCCAGATACGCGCGCGCCTCAAGGCCAAGCTGGAGTTGTACACCAGCTTGGAGAAGATGTTGGCCACCGCGGACGCCGCCAACATCATCGAGGTGGAAACTGCAGCAACCAAGCTGATCCAAGAAATAGAAGGCCTCAAAGGGCGCATGCGTGCACTGCAGCACCGCCTTGACTTCTCCACCGTCACCGTCAGCTTCAGTCTCTTGCAGCGCGAGCGCCCTCTCAATGACGGCAATTCACCTTTTGTGTGGCTCAACGACCTGGGCCTGGAAAACCTGTTGCGGGAGTTTGAACAATGAGCACGATGCATCGGAACCTGTTGGCGCTGGCTGCCGTCGTCGCGCTTTCCGTCGGCTGCACGACGCCGCCGCCACCGCGCAGCGTGGGCCCGGCCGAATTTGGAACCTACGAAAATCCCAAGTCCCTACAGGCCGTGAGCGCCGATCGCGTGGTGTACCAGGTCAAACATCTGGAAAACAAGCCGTTTGCTGACCAGGGTTTTTGGCAAGTGGCGCTGAAGGAACGTTTGGTCAAGGCCGGTTATGTTGTCACCAGTGAAGGCGCCATAGAGTCAGCCGGTAAAACAGGCTATTACGTTGAAACGACCGCTCCGCGCGGCACGACGGACTTCATGTATATGGTTGCGCTCTTCGTGCAGGACAAGCAACTCATCGTCGTGGAATCGGCCGGTGAGCTGGCGACTTACAAGGCGCGGCGCGACAGTATTTTTGCTGCGATCAAGGCTGGCGATTTGGCTGGAGCCGTTGCGCGTTAGACACCGGGGTTGGCACTCATATGGCGGGGGCAGGGCATGGCCTGTTGAGTATGTAAGACCAATTGGGCTGTAGCCCCCGTGAAATCTGCGAAGGGTGCTTCAAAATACATAGCAAAACCTGTTCGGCATTGCGCACATGCATCTGATTGCGGCGGTGCCTGGAGCCCGGGGCTTAACACATTCCAACCCCGAAAAATTCACACTGCCCAGCGCTGCCTAAAAACAAGGCACGGTCTGCCGAGTCAAGCCTGGCGCGGCTTTTGGGGCTTGTGAACACGCTTATCCACAACCTAGCCCACACCCGACGGGGCTAAGTATTTATTAAAAAATTCGTGCAAAACGGGCCGGTATGTGTGCTTGGCTTTTACGCTTGGCGGGCCAAGTGCCAGCGCCGGTAGCGGCGCGTCAACCAGCAGGCGCGCAAGATGCCAACCAAGGGTCGCAAGCTGAACGCCAAAAAGGCTTGAGGCCGGATCAGACCGCTTCCGGCTGTTTGTCCCTGGAGGCCGCACGTTGAGCGGCGGGCCGTGCGGCCAAGCGCGCCAGCCATTGCGTGATGGCACTATTCCGCCCGCAAGCGTTGGATCCCACTCGAATGGGCCGGATACCAGAATGTCTGCAGCGCTGAATTGCTGCCCCAGCAGGTAAGGCCCGTGGCCAAGCGCAGTTGACACCCGCGCCACGACCCGTTGTGCATCCCGCTGCGTCATGGGGTCAAGGCGGTCGGCATAGAGCGTTCTGGCGACATACACCGGATCAACCTCCCCCGCGTAAAAGACCAGCCAACTGAGGTAGGCGGCGCGTCCGCTCTGGCCTGTCGAAACCCCAAGGCCTGCGGTTGGAAAGCTGTCTGTCAAATACAGCGCAATCGCCGCCTGCTCCGTAACGATTTGGCCGTCGTGAGACAGCGCAGGCACCCGCTTTTCGGGATGCGGATTCTGAGCGTCCGGCGCGCCACTGCCGTTGCGCCGCTTGATGTTGCAGTAAACCACGTCGTGCGGGACGCCAAGCTCTTCCAGAAGCCATAGGAAGCGGGAGGAACGTGAGCCTGGCGAATGGTAGAGGGCGAGCATGGTTTAGGTCCGTCGTTGGGGTCGTGGATACGACAGGGGGTTTCTACAAATCCTGCGCGTAACGGGCCAGCATCTGTTCCTGGCTTTCGGCGGGCAGGTCACCGCCAATCTGGTCCTTCAGCATCTCACCCATGGACGGCAAGCTCGCACGGTCGACATGGCGGCTGGCGTCCCACAGCGCCGAGCGCATCAGCGCCTTGGCGCAGTGCAGGTAGGCGGCCTGCACCGAGACGCGGATCACCAGCTTGGGGGTGCGCTTCGCGTCCAGGCAGGCGGCAATGTCGGCGTCATCAGTGGACAACGTGGCCCTGCCATTCACGCGCAGCGTCTCGTCTACGCCGGGTACCAGGAACAGCAGGCCCACCTTGCCGGTGTGGATGATGTTCTCCAATGTGTCCAGGCGGTTGTTGCCCGGTGAATCCGGTATCAGCAGGGTGTGTGAATCCAGCACCTGCACAAAGCCCGGCTGCCCGCCACGCGGCGAAGCGTCGAGCGCGCCGCCCACGCCGGAACTGGACACGATGAGTAACGGCGACAACGCTATGAAGTGCGTGCAATGGGCATCCAGCTGCGGCTGCTCTTTTTTGACGGAACGTTCACGCGGTACCGCGTAAATTGCGCGCAAGGCGGCAAGAGATGTGATGTGCATGGTGGTGAGGCAATTGATGGGAAATGGCGTCAGTACCATAAGGTATGGACACCATTGTAATGGCGCTGACCGACACCAAGCGAGAGCGCCTTTGCCCTATTGCCCTACCACACGGCAGGTGCCGGGAATGTGGGTGCTGCGGGACTGCTTAAAAGTAAGGCATGGTCTGCAAAGCCAAGCCTGGCGCGGCTTTTGCGGCTTGTGAACACTGTTATCCACAACCTAGCCCACAGCGCGCAGGGGTAAGTATTTTTTATGCCGAGTCACTGGGTGTGGACTTTGTGCGTCGCCAGAACAGTCCCAGCAAAGGCTTTACGCTGGTGCCGTGCAACACGATGGATAGTGTGACCACGATCAGCGTCAACTGTATCAACTGCAGCGCCAGCGGCTCGTTCAGGCCGTGTTGTATGGCAAACATCAGGTAGTACAGAGACCCCACGCCGCGCACGCCAAACCAGGCCGACAGGCCGCGAATTTTCCACGGGGTTGCGGTACCCACCAGGCCGACGAGCACGCTGATGGGGCGCGCCACTACAAACAAAAACAGGCTCAAGCCAACGGCTGCCCAGGTCCATGAATCGATGAACAGCGTGCCACCGATCAGGATGACCAGCACCATTTCCGACAAACGCTCCAGATGTTCCTTGAAGACCAGCGAGCCTTCGCTGACCGTGGGCAGCGGCTCTGCGGACTCCGGGGCCTCCAGGGCCGGCTTCTTTTTCGCCAGATGCTGCTCGGTCTGGCGCAGCGCGACCGCCGCAAAGAAGACCGCCAGAAAGCCCCAGGCATCTACCATCACACACAGGCCATAAACCACACCGATCAAGCCCAGGCCCAGGAAATCGTCCATCAGCTCGTGTTTGCTCGGGCTGCGGCGCAGCATCCAACCGATGCGGGCGAGCGCAATGCCCGCCGCCACACCAATGGCAATGGCGGCCACCGTGGCCCACAACACCTCCACCGTCAGCCAGCGCATGCCCGAGTCGCCCAGGTCATGCAGCCCCAGCAATCCCAGGCCCAGCATCACAAATGGGAAGGCGCTGCCGTCGTTCATGCCGGCTTCGCAGGTCAGCGTAAAGCGCAACTGGTCGCGGTCACCGGGGTGGCGAATCTGCACGTCGGTGGCCAGCACCGGATCGGTGGGGGCCAAGATGGCGCCCAGCAGCACACCTGCGCCCAGCGGCAAGCCCAGCACCCACACAGCGAATACGGCGACCAGAGCCACCGTCACCGCCATCGACACGGTGGCCAGCAGAATCGGCGCACGCCAGCGGGCAAAGGTAAAAGCGCCCGGCATTTTTACGCCAGCGGAAAACAGCGATATCAGGACCACCACCTCGGTCAAGGTTTCCAGCAGAGCGGACTGCTTGAGCGGGTTGAAGTGGAACAGGTTCAGCGCGCTCGGGCCGACCAGCATGCCCACGCCCAGGTAGACGATGGCCGGTGTGACCGGCAGGCGCTGCAGCAAACTGGCCGACAGGCCGCGCACCAGCAACAAGGCGCCGATCAGCAGAAACCACTGCGGGTTAGTCATGGCCGTGCCGGCGCAAGCGCCGCTCCAGCAATTCAAACAGGGCTTCGCTGATCAAGGCCAGCAGAGCGGCTGGCATGGCGCCGGCCAGCAGCAGCTCGCGGTCGTTCAAGGCCAGGCCGGTCACGATGCGTTCGCCAAAACCACCAGCACCGACAAACGCCGCAATGGTGGCCGTGCCAATCGCTATTGCGGTGGCGGTGCGTATGCCCGCCACAATGGTGGGCAAAGCCAGTGGCAGCTCGATATGGCGCAGGCTTTGCCGCTTTGAAAGACCTAGCGCCCTGCCGGCCATGCGCAAGCCGTCGGGCACCTGGTGCAGGCCGGTTGCGGTGTTGCGCATGATGGGCAGGAAGGCATACAGCGTCAGCGCGATCAGCGCGGGTAACGTGCCAATTTGCCCGAGGAAGGAAATCAGCACCGCCAGCATGGCGATGGCCGGCACGGTTTGCAACAACCCGGCGCCACCCAGAACGGCGGCACCCAGGCCCGGAGCCTTGAGGGTCAGCACCGCCACCGGGACTCCCAGCAGCGTGGCCAGTCCGACCGCACAGAAGACGAGGAGCAGGTGCTGCGTGGCCAGGCGCTGCATGTCGGGTGCGAACAACTTGGACCAGAAGCCGCGTTGCGCCGTGTCGGCCATCGCGCCTCCAGCGGCCGGGGCCGGTGTGGCCGTTGCGCCAGCTTTGGCCGGGCCGCCCAGCGCCGCCAACTGGTCGCGCGCGATCACGTCGAAGGCCACACCCTTGAGTTCGGCACGGGCGTTCATCGCAATCATCATGGCCTCGTCGATGCGGCCACTCAAGGTCTGCAGCGCGGCCCAGGCTTGGGGGTAGCGGGAGGGTACATCCAGCCGGTACAGCACAACTGCGTCATAACGTGGAAAGTAGTGCTGGTCATCCAGCAGGACGCGCAGGCCCAGGAAATCGATCTTGGCATCGGTGGTGTAGATGTCGATGACATCCACCTGGGCCGCGGCTACGGCGTCATAGGCCAGGCCGTGGTCCAGGCCCGTGGGTTTGTGGGGCATGCCATAACGCTGGGCCAACCCGCGCCAGCCATCGGTGCGGCCAATGAATTCATTGGACAGGCCCAGCTTCAGTTCGCTGTGGCGGGCCAGATCACCCAGCGTGTGGATGCCCAGTGCCTGGGCCTGGGCCGCACGCATGGCCAGCGCATAACCGTCGTTAAAGCCCAGCGGAATGGCTACCCCCAAGCCAAGGGGTGCCAGGGCCTGCTGCATCTGCGGCAAGTCCATGGGCGCGGTGCTTTTCAGTATTTCCTGGCTGATGGTGCCCGCGTATTCGGGGTAGAGGTCGATTTGCCCGGCGCGCAGCGCCTCGTAGACGATGGCGGTATTGCCCAGGCCTTGCAGCACCTGGGGTGCCGTGTGTGTATGGGGTGCGGCCCGTTGCGCAAGCAGTTCCGCCAGGATGTAGGACTCGGTGAAACGCTTGGAGCCTATGCGCAGGGGCTTGTCATCGCCGTCCGCAGCCATGGCAACGCCGCTGGCCATGGCCAGTGCCGCGGTGAACCAACACAGACAGCGCTTCAGCGTAATGTAGGTAGTTTGTGGCATGTGTATTGCGTATCAGGCGGACGGGCGGCAGATTAGCTGCCCAGCGTGGCGCTGATCTCGGCAGCGTCCGGCGCCGCAAATACGGTGTTGTGCCTGTCGGTCAACGGCCCGCCACCAGGCTCCACGCCGCCCTGTGCATCGTAGCCGATGGCCTTGAATTTCCAGACCGTCCCTATGCGCTTGAGGTTGCCCACGTGCCGGCCATCGGGCAGGTGTACGCCGTACACGTTGTCGTTGACAGCAGTCAGCGAGAGCGGGGTCATGGACCGTGGCGCAGAAGCTTGGCTCTAGTGCGTGACAAATTCGAAGCTCACTTCTTCGGTGTCTACCATGTCCAGGATGTCGTTCAGGGCGTCTTCGTCCTGCGCGCTGCTCCAGGTTTCCTCGGGGTCGGTCGCGAACAGCGGTTCTATCGCCAAGTCCAGAAACTGCTGGTTCGGGAGCTTCAGTACGTGTCCGCCTTCGGACGTGGTTGCCAGCTCCCAATCGTCCGGTACCGACATTTCTAACTGGATGGTCACTTTGAGTTTTTTCATATTATTCCTTTTGGCGTGAGGCGGGGAGGTTAACCGAAGTCCTGGACGGTGGGATTGCCTTAGCGCAACCCGCATGGCCCGTCCAAGGCCTGTACTATGCCGCAAACCACAGAAAAGGCCGTTATGGCAATCGACACACCGCTGCACACCCGCCTGATCCAACCCTTGTTGATAGACCCCGCGCAACACCCGCACGGGCGTGCCCACCTGAGTGCCGCCAGCGGCCTGGTGCGGGTGCGCCAGCGCCTGTATGTGGTGGCGGATGATGAATTGCATCTGGGCATGTTCGATGACATGGGCGCCGCACAAACCGGCAATGCACTGGATGCCACGGTTCCTGCCGTGGGCTCTCTGCTACGCATGTTGGACGGTGATTTGCCCACGGACAAAGGCAAACGCAAGAAAGCCAAACCGGATTTCGAGAGCCTGGCCCTGCTGCCGCCACTGCCGGGTTGCCCTGCCGGCGCGCTGCTGGCGCTGGGCTCTGGTTCGCGGCCAACCCGCGAAACCGGCGTGCTGATCGCGCTGGATGTGCAGGGCGTGCCCAACGGGCGTATGGCGACCGTGGGTCTCGCTGCCCTGTACACACCGCTGCGCAAACGTTTTGCCGACCTGAATATCGAAGGTGCCCTGGTGGTCAGTGGGGAGTTGCTGTTGCTGCAGCGGGGCAACAAGGGTAATGCGCTGAATGCCTGCATCCGCTATGACTGGAACCTGGTGGCACCCTGGCTGGCTGGCCTGCAGCCCCAGCCGCCGGCGGCCAAGAGTGTGCAGTTGCTGGAACTGGGCAGTGTGGACGGCGTGCCGCTGGGCTTTACCGATGGTGCGGCGCTGCACGGTGGCGCCTGGGCGTTCAGCGCGGTGGCTGAGAGCACTGACAACAGCTACCTGGACGGTGCCTGTGTGGGTTCTGCCATTGGCACCGTGGGCGCGGATGGCAAGCTGCAAAAAATGCTCTTGCTGGATGGTGCGCCCAAGGTGGAGGGCCTGGCCGTTCTGACGGACGGCGATGGCTGGATGTGTACGCTGGTCACCGACCCTGATGACCCCTCGGTGGCCGCACACGTGTTGCAGGTGCGGCTACCGGCGTGAAAGTCTGACTGACTACTTGTAGATGCCGCAGGCGATATAAAAATTGTCGTCGGCACGCTCCACGTAGGTGCTCTTTTTTTCAATCTGCTTGGAGATAGGGTTGGGCCATTTGTAGTCGACCCAGCCCTTGCCTTCCTTGCTGTTGGCCACCTCGGCAAACATCTTGGTGAAGGGCACACCATCCACATCCTTGAGCTCGGTCATGACCTTGCCGCGTTGACGACGACTGCGCCATGCAAAACATTTCATACACGGACCTTGTTCATCCATTTGGCTTCACTCAGCGCCAGCGCAACAAAGGCGTCCACCAGCGGGGCGTGTTCGGCCTTGCGTTGTGCCAGTAGCAGGGCAGTGGCCGCACCCGCGTCGCTGAGCGGACGGTAGCACACGCCTTCCATTTGTATGCGCTCAAACGTGTTGGGCAGAATCGACACGCCACAGCCGGCCGCCACCAGGCCAATGATGGTGGACGACTCACCGGCCTCCTGCGCCACACGCGGCACAAAACCGGCGGCATGGCACAGGCTGTAGATTTGTGGATAAATGCCGGTGCCGGCGGTGTGCTGGTACATCACAAAAAATTCGCTGGCAAGATCCTTGACCGCAATTTTTTTCCTGGCCGCCAGCGTGTGTGTGGTGGGCAATACCACCACCAGGGTGTCCTTGCGCAGCTTGCTGAAGGTCAGCGCCTGTGATGCCGCGCTGGCTTCGGACACCCCATTGGGCGGCCGGATAAAGCCCAGGTCCAGGCTGCGTTGTGTTAGCGCCTCCATCTGGTGCGTGGTCGCCATCTCGTGCAAGCGCAGCGAGACCAATGGAAATTGTTGCCGGTAGCGGTTGATGACCGCAGCAAACAGCGGCGTAAACGGAGTGGACGAGGTAAAGCCTATGCGCAGCTCACCGGCCTCGCCGCGTTGGGCACGGCGCGCCGTCTCGGCCGCCTGGTCGGCCATGGCCAGAATGCCGCGCGCATCGACCAGAAACAGCTTGCCTGCCTCAGTCAGCCGTACCCAACGTTTGCTGCGCTCAAACAGCAGGGCGCCCACATCGGCCTCCAGCATCTGGATGGCATGGCTCAGCGGCGGCTGGCCGATGTGCAGGCGCTCCGCTGCACGGGTGAAGTGCAGTTCTTCAGCAACCGCAATGAAGTAGCGCAGGTGGCGGAGTTCCATGTTTGGTCATCGATTTAAAGTATGAATAAGTCAACTAATATATATTGGACAGGCTAAAGGCTCAACCCTAACATCGCGGCATTGACCCACCACAAGGCCTGCCGCATGCACCCCACAGCCCCGCAACCGGGCACTCCCATCACCGGAGGCACCCCGGCCTTCAGCCGCATCAACCGCGCCATGGTGTTCGGCGGTTTCTCCACTTTTTCATTGTTGTACAGCGTGCAACCCGTCATGCCCTTGCTAGCGGACCAGTTCCGGCTGACGGCGGTGCAAAGCAGTTGGATACTGTCCATTTCCACGTTGACGCTGGCCCTCTCGCTGCTGGTCAGCAGTGCCATCAGCGAACGTGTGGGCCGCAGACCCATGATGGTGTGGGCCGTGGCGCTGGCGGCCGTCACCACCGTGTTGTGTGCCTTTGCCAGCGACTTCACGCAATTGCTGGTGCTGCGCGCCATTCTCGGCATTGCGCTGGGTGGCATGCCCGCCGTGGCCATTGCTTATCTGGGCGAGGAGATCGAAAAATCTTCGTTGGGCTTGTCGATCGGTTTGTACATTGCCGGCAGTGCGTTTGGTGGCATGTTTGGGCGCTTGATGGCGGCGCTGCTGAGCGATTATTTTTCGTGGCGCGTGGCCTTTGCGGTACTGGGCGCCGCGGGCTTGTACGCGGCGTGGGATTTCTGGCGTAGCCTACCGCCAGCGCGCAACTTTCAACCCACCAAGCTGGTATGGCGCGAACTGTTTGCTGGCACACGCCAGCATTTCGCGGACCCGGGCCTGGCCATGCTGTTTTGCCTGGCGTTTTTGTTGATGGGCTGTTTTGTCAGCCTGTATAACTACCTGGGTTACCGCCTGCTGGCGCCGCCGTTCCATTTGTCGCACAGCGCTGTGGGTGCCGTGTCGCTGCTGTATCTGCTGGGCATTGCCAGCGCGGTCTGGGTGGGGCGCTTGGTGGACAGGGTAGGGCGGCGTGGTGTGTTGTGGCTGGTGCTGCTGACCATGCTGTGTGGCCTGCTGCTGACCTTGTCGCAGTCCTTGGCCATTGTCATTCTGGGCACCGCGGTGTTTACCTTTGGATTTTTTGCCTCGCATTCGGTGGCCAGCAGTTGGGTGGCGCGCCGCGCCACTGGACCCAAGGCGCTGGCGTCGGCCCTGTACCTGTTTTTTTATTATCTGGGCTCCAGCCTGGTCGGTTCGTTCACCGGTGTGTTGTGGGAGCGCCATGGCTGGCTCGGCGTGGTGCTGGGTCTGGGCACCATTCTTGCTGTGGCATTGGGGCTCACCCTGCGTCTGCGCAGCTTGCAACCTGTGGCGGTGTAGGCTCTACCGACTATTCACACAAGGACCTCACTTGAATCTCGACAGTAACAGCAGCGGCTACACCACCCACATCGCAGCAGATGACGAAGCCTACTGGGCCGGCGTCGCCGCGCAGTACGCGGTGTCTCCGGATTTCGTCAATCTGGAGAACGGCTACTTTGGCATGCAGGCCACACCGGTGTTTGCGGCCTTTCAGCGCCACCAGGCCCGGGTCAACGCCGAGAACTCTTATTTTTTGCGTGAGTGCTTCGCCAGCCGGTTGGAAGATGTCATGCAGGCGCTGGCGCGTTTTTGCGGCGTGCAGCGCAACGAGTTGCTGCTGACCCGCAACCTGATCGAGGGCATGAACATCCTGCTGCAGGGCTACCCCTTCAACGCGCGCGACGCGGTGGTCTGCGCCACACATGACTACGACAGCGTGGTCGAGACGCTGGAGATGGTGCAACAACACAAGCAGATAAACCTGACACGCATTCGTGTGCCGCTGGACCCTGACAGCGACGAGCAGATCGTCAGCCTGTACGAGCAGGCCATTACCACCAAAACCAAGGTAATCCTGCTGACCCACATGGTGCACCGCACCGGGCAGATCATGCCGGTGGCCCAGATCGCCGCGATGGCACGCCGCCATGGTGTGGATGTGATGGTGGACGCGGCGCATTCGTTCGCGCAGATCGACTACCAAATGCCGGACCTGGGCGCGGATTTTGTGGCCGTCAATTTGCACAAGTGGCTGGGTGCGCCGCTGGGTCTGGGCATGGTGTACATCCGCCAGCCGCGCATAACCGACATTGCACCGCTGTACGGCGACACCCGCACCGCCGTTGACAACATCCAGAAGCTGGCGCACGTGGGCACCGTGCCGCCCGCGCCTATTCTGAATATCGTGGATGCATTGGAGTTTCACCAACACATAGGTTCACACAACAAAGAGGCGCGCCTGCGCTACCTGAGCCAGTATTGGCAAAACCAGGTGCGTGGGCTGCCCTATGTGGAGATCCTGACGCCGCGCGACCCCGCGCGTTCCTGTGCCATTGCCGCCTTCCGCATCGACGGCATGCCGTCCCAGCAGGTGGCGCAACGCCTGATGGCCGAGCACAAGCTCTTCACGGTCATGCGTGAAATCGATGGCCGGGATGGCGTGCGCGTAACGCCGCATCTGTTCACCCGGCTGCAAGACCTGGACCTGTTGGTAGCGGCTATCCGTCAGATCAGCGCACTGGGCGCTGCGTGACGGTAGACGTGGGCCAGCCCTTGGCGAAAAGGGATAGTGCTTTCGCGCTGTGCGCCCAGCCGTTCGGCCACCGCCATGGAGGCGGGATTGTCAGTAGCAACCACGCTGATGGCGGTGGTCCAGCCAAAGTGTTCGTAGGCCGCTTGCAGCGAACGTCTGGCGGCTTCGGTCGCGTAGCCCTTGCCGTGCTGGCCGGGCACCAGCGCCCAGGTAATTTCGGGCTCGGACCAGCCCTCGGGAAACCAGAGACCGGCAACGCCGACAAAGGCACCGCTGGCCTTTTCCTGCAGCGCCCACGGACCGTAACCGCGCAAGGCCCAGTGGCCCGAATACACCGCAAATTTGCGCCAGGCCTCGTCGCGCCCGCACGGGCCGCCATAAGTTGCGGAGACGGGGTCCGCAAAGAACGCGGCCATGGGTTCGAAATCGTCTTGCGTGAAGGCGCGCAGCACAAGGCGGTCGGATGTAAAGCGGGGTATGGCAGTCGTCATGGGGTTTTAAAAAAGGTGGCCGGTGAGTTTAGCTTCGGTGTCTCGGTGGCGTGCAAGGTAAGTGTTTTTTGAAAGGGTAGCGGTAGACTGGTCATTACAAAACTGTAGCCAGAGACTATGCACGCGCAGCCCCCACCCACCGCACCACCGCGCATGCTGTACCGCAGCCGCTGGAACCTGGCAACGCTGGCCGTCGGCATTGCGCTGCTGATTGGCGGACAAGTTTGTCGGTTTGCGCAAACGCTAGTTAGCAAAATATGCCGCTAGCCCTCGTGAAACATGCTTGGATAGCTACTAAATTCGTAGCATATCTGGCCGAGCTTTAAGCCCAAAGTACAGTAGCAAGCCCGCCGGTCCGAACAAAAAGGTCAGCGGCAGGCAGGGCAACAGCAGCCAGCGGCTGCGTTGCTGCGTTAACACGTCATCGACCATCCAGCGGCCCAGCCACAGGTCAAACGCCAGGAAATGCAACCAGCCGCCCACC
Source organism: Pseudomonadota bacterium (assembly GCA_040384785.1). GTDB lineage: Bacteria > Pseudomonadota > Gammaproteobacteria > Burkholderiales > Burkholderiaceae_C > Allorhodoferax. Next base: position 40,991 of record JAZKIR010000041.1, on the reverse strand, counting down.
AGTTTTCCGGGCGATGCAAACAGCATCGTCACACCGGCCAGGCTGCCGAAGTTGCCGCCCGGCGCGCTGCCCCAGTGTTGCGCCAGTAGCAGCACATAAGCCGCGCATAGCAGCAAGGGCACAAGCCGCCCGCCGGCCAGCAACAACCAGTGGCGTGATTTACCGGGCTTGAGCGTAACGCCCGCGACCAGAAGGGCCCAGCCCAGCAGTGCCAGCGTGTTGGCCCATTCAAATGCGAGTTCAGGCGCCATGCGGCACCTCTGCATCCGTCGCGCTGGTCTCGGGCCGCACCACCATGGCTTGCTGGCCATAACGTACGACCTTGCCGCCATGTTTTTCCACAAAGGCGATGGCCTGCGCATGGGTCGAGAACCAGGCATTGGGGTAGCCATACTCCAACCCGGTGCGGTAGTGCTCCAGCGCCTGTGGTGCTTGGCTGCGCAGTGTGGGCAAATACGTTTCCCAGTTGGCAAACCCGGCCTCCACGGCCAACGTGCGTAAAAAATGCTTGCGCTGCAGCAGGTGGCGCTGGCGGTACAGCGTGCTCAGCGTCAGCTCGGCAAATACGCCGGCAGCATGGGCGCGGCGCACAGCCGGCATGGCCATCAATAACGTCGCGTCCTTGGATGCGCGGTGCAGCGTGCGTGCCATGCGCAGGGTCTGCTCGACCGCGCTGATGGCGTGGTTGGACGGGGGTGTGCCAGCAGTGGGGCTGGACGGGGTGTCTGGCGCCTGGACAGACGCTTGACTGGACGTGGTAACAGGTGGAATGCTTGAATTGCGCATACCGGCTCCTTCAGTTTCACGGCCGTTCTCGCAGTAGGCCAGGTAGGAGGGGTATGCAAGCGAGAGGCTTGCGTTGCAGGTGCATCGGCTTTTGCGAGCTGGGCGTCCTGAAAGCCCGGTGCGATTGTAGCCATGGTGGCGCGGGGCGATGGCGACACGATTGTGTGTGGGGCTCTTGTGTAATATCCGCCTCGTGTTTTCAAAACGATGTTTGCAACCGGGACTTGTCGCCATGAATTTTTCCGAAGTCTTCAAAACACTGAACCAGGCTTCGGCCTTTGACCTGTTTCGCCTGCGGGTCGCCATCGACCGCGCGTTGGACGAGCCAAGCTGGCTGCGCGCCGTACAAAGCCGCTTGAAGGTGGGCCAGGCGGTGCAGTTTTTCGATTTGCGGGCCAATGCGCTCAAGCGGGGGCAAGTGCTGGAGATGCGCCGCAAGGATGTTGTGGTGCTGGACCTGGACGACGCCGTGCGCTGGGTGTTGTCTTATGCCGCGATCAATCTGGACGGTGTTGATGTGCAGATCCGTGAGCAAAGGCCGCAGGGTCTGGGGCGCAATGAGGTGGCACTGGGCGATGTGGTGGGTTTTGTGGATCGGGAGCAGCAACAGCGCACCGGAACGATCATCCGCCTCAACGACAAGACCGTGACCTTGCAGTGTGACAAGGGTCAATGGCGCGTAGCCTATGCCTATCTTCACCGCGTGGTCGATGTGGACGGCGGCATGCTGCAGGATGTGGTGGAGCTTGGTGTTACAGCGCGCAGTTGATTCGCAGTTTCATTTCACCCACGGCCTTGCGGGTTGCGAGCTTTCAAGCGGTCCACTGCATACCAGGCCAACCCGCCCACCACCGCAGCCACCAGGCACCACACATGCAGTGTTTCAATGGAAATGATGCCGCGCAAAGGGCTATCCATGCTGAGCGGACTCAGCGGAAACACGTCGACATGCATGACGCTGTCAATGAAGATGTGGCTATAGGTGCCGATCAGTGCGCTGCCAAACGATACCCGCCAGCTGATGGGCAAATGCCGGTGCTCACGCAGTACGCGCAAACCGAATTCCCCCAGGTGTTTGCCGGTAACGCCGCACAACAGTCCTATCAATGTGGCCCCCAGCAGCGTATGCGAGAAGCCATGCAATTCACCGCGCCCGGTCAGCAAAACAAAGAGCGGCTGCAGATCAATGACGATCTGCGACCAGCCAAACACCATCAATGAAAATTTTCTGTGCAGCGCGGCCTTGACCGCCAGGCCAGGACCCATATGGAGTGGAGTGAATGGCATGGAATGGGCCGATAGCCCTCGTGAAATAAGGTTGGTAAGCTATTAAATTGGTTGCGTTGTTTCACTGTTGGCGAAACATGGCATGGCGCTATCACACCACCCAGCCCAGCGCCGCCACCGGTGGCAGGTCTCGGGACACGCAGTGCCATTGTTCCCCAGCATCCGCGCTGATCCACAGGCCGCCGGTGGTGGAAGACATGGCCAGCGTCCGGCGGTCAGGGGCCAGCTCCAGGCTGTGGCGGTAGACCAGGTGGTAGGCGTCTTGTTGCGGCAGGCCGTTGCCAAAGGTCTTGAACGTAGCGCCGCCATCGTCGGTGCGGTTGACGACCATTTTTCCATCCAGCGGGTAGCGGCGTGTATCCGCTTGTGCGGGCACAAACCAGGCACGCAGCGGGTCCACCGGGTCACAGGCCACGGCAAAGCCAAAGCCCGAAGGCTTGGGCGCTGGTATGCCGTTCCACAACTGCCCGCTGTTGGTGGAGCGGTACAGGCCGCAGTGGTGCTGCACCCACAACACATCGGGTTGCGCGGCGCACTGCACCATGCGGTGTGGGTCTTGTGTGTTGGGGTCTTGCTCGCTGTCGGCTGGCATGTAGTCGGCCTTCATGCCATCGGCGGTCAGGCTCCAGGACGCACCAGCGTCGGTGGTCTGCCAGACGCCACCGCAGGAGATGGCCACCGTGATGTGCTGCGCGTTGCGCGGGTCCACCAGCACCGAATGCATGCCCGGGTAGTCATTGCCGCCGCCAAACCAGCCCAGGCGTTTGGGGTGCTCCCACAGCGCGGTGTTCAGCGCCCAGCTTTGGCCGCCGTCTTCCGATTTGAATAAACCCGCCGGCATACAACCGGCCCATAAGGTGCCAGGCTCGGCGGCAGACCCGGGGGTCAGGCTCCAGACCATTTCCACATTCCACGGCGTGGGGTCGTCGGCGAACGGGCCTTCCGTGGGCTTGGGTGGGAAGGCGGGTGACGCGATCTCGGCCCAGTTGGCCCCCTGGTCGGTGCTCTTGCGCAGCTTGACACCAAAGTGCCCCATGCGCAGCGCGGCATACCAGTCGCCATTGCGCGGGTCGACCATCACCTGGCTGACAGGGTCACCGGCAAAGTGGTGGGCGGCGATAGCCCACTCCGCGCCCTGGCCACGGACCACGAACATGCCCTTGCGGGTGGCTACCAAAAGTGTTTGCATAGGTGAGTCTCCTTGTTGGGTTTTACCGCAGTGCGCGAGTTGAGAGCAACAACTCGCCGCAGGGCCGCCCCTAGGCGAGTTAGCCCCCTTTGGGGCTGATGGCTGCGGCTTCCGGCCTGCCTGCGCAGGGCGGGACAGACAGAAGGGGCGTTGATTCTGGCAACGCCGCGGCCTGCAAGGCCAGCGACCCGCGTAGCGGCGGAGCGTGGGGGCCTCATTTCAGCCACCAGTAAGTGCCTGGATCACCAACACAGTATCGCCAGGCTCAAGTATTTGATCCAGCTTCTGGCGGTTCAGCACCATGGTCTTGTTGATGAAAACCGCCACGTGTTTGCGAATATGGCCCTGGTCGTCAAAAACGTAGTGCGACAGTTCGGGGGCGGCGGCCAGGGCGGCGTGCAACACCGTGCGCAAACTGCCGGGTGCCACGTTTTGCGGCGCGCATGGCACGTGGCGGCGCAGGCTGGCCGCAAATTCCACAGTCACCATTTTTTTTCAGAGCCTCCCGTTCAGAGTGCGCAGTATCGCCATGGCCACCGGCATTGGCAAGCCGCCCGGGCCAAGGCCACTACTGCGGCCGCAGCTATTCATCACCGTCACACCAGGGGCAGGGCGGTGCTGCTCTTGATCTGCTCCATGGAGAATGCGGACGACACACCGGCCAGGGCCACCAGGCTGATCAATTTCTTATAGAAGCGGTCGAAGCCGTCGATGCTGGAGGCCACCACCTTGAGCAGGTAGTCCACATCGCCGCTCATGCGGTGGAACTCCTGCACCTCGGGCAGCGTGCTGACCACGGCCGCAAAGTGCGCCAGCCATTTCTCATCGTGCTGGCCGGTGCGTATGCTGACAAACACCGTCACCGGCAACCCGACCTTGTGGCGGTTGACGACGGCCACGCGCCGCTCGATGAAGCCATCGTCTTCGAGCCGTTTGACCCGTTTCCAGCACGGCGTGCTGGACAGCCCTACCTGGGCGCCCAACTGCGCCATGGACAGCGTGGCATCGCGCTGCAGGGCATCCAATATCTGCAAATCCAGGCGGTCTAGCATATGGTTCTACCAAATGTGAGTATTTAGAATTTTCATTCTCTATTGTCGCCAAATTGGAAGAAATTTGGAATGTATTTACCTGCCGAATTTCCTACACTTCTGCCTACCCCTCGCATCCAAAAAGCCACAAGCCATGTCCCACATCCTCTACCTGGATTCCAACGCCACCACCCATGTGCTGCCAGCCGCCATAACCGCTGCAACCCGCGCCATGCGTGATCAGTTTGGCAACCCCAGCAGCAGCCATTCGGACGGCATCGTGGCCAAGGCCTTGCTGGAGCAAACCCGCGAGCGTGCCGCGCAGGTGATGGGCGCGGGTGACGGCCACGTGGTGTTTACCAGCGGCGCCACCGAAGGCATTCAAACGTCGGTGTTGTCGGCATTGCGCGCCATTGGCCCGCGCCAGACCGGGCAGGGCCAGTTGCTGGTCTATGGCAGCACCGAACACAAGGCCGTGCCGCAGGCGCTGGAGCACTGGAACAGCGTGTTGGGTCTGGGGCTGGACATACGTGCGCTGCCGGTCGACGCCGACGGCCAGCACGACCTGCAAATGCTGGCGCAATGGCTGCCCGACACCGCCTTGTTGTGCACCATGGCCGCCAACAACGAGACCGGCGTCATCACCAACCTGGCCGCCATTGAAGAAATGCTGATCCAGGCTGACAGCAAAGTCCTGTGGCTGGTGGACTGTGTGCAGGCGCTGGGCAAGATGGAACTGGACCTGCAACACAGCCGCATCGACTACGCCCCGTTTTCCGGCCACAAGTTGTACGCCCCCAAGGGCATCGGCATGTTGTATGTGCGCTGCGGTGCACCCTTTACGCCGCTGATGGCTGGTGGTGGGCAAGAGGACGGCCTGCGCAGCGGCACCGAAAACATGCCCGGCATTGCCGCGCTGGGTGCGGTGCTGCAAGCGCTGCAGCAGGGCGATACCTTTGCCAGCCATGCCACGCTGCGCGGCTACCGGGATCAGCTGGAGTGCAGCCTGCGGGATGCCTTCCCTGCGATTGCCTTCAATGTGCCGCTGCGGCACAGCCTGCCGACGACGCTGAATTTTTCTGTGCCCGGCATCACCAGCAAGGCCATGCTGGACGTGTTCGACGCTGCTGGCCTGCGTGTCAGCGCCGGCAGCGCCTGCAGCGCCGCCAAGGCCGCGCCCAGTTATGTGTTGGACGCCATGGGCCTGCCTGCATGGCGCACCACGTCGGCGGTGCGGTTGTCCATCGGTGCGCTGACCAGTGCAGGGATGGTGGAGGCCGCTTGCGAGGCGATAACCCGCTGCGGCCAGATTCTGCTGGCCATGCACAGTGCCGAAGCAGATGCGTCGGCGTCGGACGCGGCTTCGTTGCCAGAAGAGTCCTGCAGCGCCGAAGAGGTTGCCGCCATGACGCTGCAGTGGAACGAGTTGGATGTTTTTCTGGCCGCCCACCCGAATGCCCGCCTGGTCGATGTGCGCGACGCCGCAGAACACCAGGCCAGCCGTGGCATCCAGCACGGCGTTTTAACTGCCGTCAGCCTGCCCTTGAGCACCATCGCCACACTGCCGGCCGCATGGACGGAGTCGGCAGCAGCGCCCGTGGTGCTGGTCTGCCGTAGCGGCAAGCGCAGCCTGAAGGCCGCGTTATGGCTGCGCAGCCAGGGCCATGTGTTTGTACGGCATTTGCATGGCGGCCTGGCGCTGCGGCCTGATCAGGCCCCCGCAGTTCAAGATTAGGTCGCTTCCAAGATTTCTGCCTAGCACAGCCGCAAACGCAAAAAACCGGGTCGTACACAGCCGCTTAAAAACAAGGCACGGTCTGCGGAGCCAAGCCCGGCGCGGCTTTTCAGGCTTGTGAACACTGTTATCCACAACCTAGCCCACAGAGGGCAGGGGTAAGTATTTTTTGGTGGGTGCCTACTCGGGCCCTTTTTATACCTAAATTGGGTTTGTTAGCGATGGGTTTAGATGAAATCCGGCTGTAGCCCTCGTCGGGTATGCATAAGTAGCTATCAAAAATATAGCGTATTCTGGATATCGCGACAAATAACTGTCGCGAAAGCCGAGGCCCTACGCAATTGCACGTTCTTTGGCATCACGGCAGGCTGAAATCAAACGTATAAAAATGCTTGCCCTCAGTGATCTGAATGCCCATCTGCCCGGTCAATCCGGTCAGTTCATCCGTGCCGGAATCGGGCACAACCTGCACCGTCAGTTGCGGTGTGCCACGGTTCATGACGCCGGTGTGCATCAGCACAAAACTGCCTTTTTTGCCCACCAGCGTGCCGATGACACGCTCGATGGCCACGTAGCCGGCCGAGCCCTTGACCTCGGTCATGGCGGCCAGCATTTCGCCCAGGCCGGTGGCGTTCAGGTCGCCGTGGAATGTTTTGTCCAGCGTCTGGCGGCCCAGCTGTGCTGACGTTATTGCGGGGGTGGCGGCCTGGGGCGTGAGTTTGACGTCGAAACTTCCGGTGATGTGGTGTTGTTGGTGTTGCATGCGTGGCTCCTTTAAATGGGTGGCGGGGGTGGGTGCCGGTTGGGCCGCAGTTGGTGTCGTAGCACTGTACAGACACAGCAGTGCGCAGAGGGCGACCCCTGCGGCGGGTGCGAAAAGTGTTTTCATGGTTATCCTCGTTGAATCCATTGCGGCTGTTGCCAAGGCAACAACAGCGCGGATTACATAGGACCGCTGATCGGCATGATAGGAAAAACGCGACAATGGGGCGCGGCCACCGGCATACCACCACAACACATATGAGTCAGCCTGCACCTGCGCCACCGGGCCAACCCGACACCAAGCCACGCGGCGTGTTGCGCCCCACATTCAGCCAGGGCCAGTTCGAACACCACCGGCAACTCCCGTCACCCACATTGGCTGGCCTGGTGGAGCACTACTGGCACGTACGCTGGGACTTGCGCGGCCTGCCGGCACAGCAGCAGGCCACGCTGCCGCACCCGAATGTGCATCTGGTCGTGGAGCATGGCCAGGCGCGTATCTACGGTGTGCACCACGGGCGTTTTATGCGGCAGTTGCAGGGGCTGGACCAGGTGTTTGGCATCAAGTTCAAGCCGGGTGGTTTTTATCCTTTTTACCGCCAACCGGTGGCGCAGCTGCTGAACCAATCCATCGACGTGACGGACTGTTTTGGCGCCGAGGGAGTGGATCTGACTGAGCAGGTGCTTGCCGCGTCGAACTTCGAGGCCATGTGTGCAGCGGCAGAGGCATTCCTGCTGCACCATCTGTCTGCGCCCGATGTCCTTGTTGCCCGCGTCAGCAGCTTGCTGGAGCGCATTGCACAAGACGCAGCCATCGTGACCGTGGACGATGTTCTTGCCCTCAGTGGCCTGAACAAACGCGGCCTGCAGCGTCTGTTTCAAAAGTATGTGGGCGTTGGCCCCAAGTGGGTCATCCAGCGTTACCGCATACACGAGGCCATTGCCCAGGTGCAGGCCGGCAAGGCGCTGGGCTGGACCGCGCTGGCATTGGAGTTGGGTTACTTTGACCAAGCGCATTTTGTGCGCGACTTCCGCCAACTGGTGGGCATGGCGCCAGGCGAATATGAGAAGAGTCTGGCGGATCCCGGTTAAACGTGAACACGGGGGTATATTGGCCGATGCACGCCAACACCCACCCCCACCACCGCAGCGACCTGGTTCGCATCGCCATCCATGCCATGACCGAGCGCGGCTTGTTGCCCGAGTTCTCGGACCGCGTGGAGCGGCAACTGGCCACCATCACCGGCCCCGCACAGGACAGTGACCCCGCCATCCACGACCTGACGGCCTTGTTGTGGTGCTCCATCGACAACGACGACTCGCAGGACCTGGACCAGCTCACCGTGTCCGAAGCCTTGCCCGGCGGCGCAGTGCGCCTGTGGGTGGCGATTGCCGATGTCGATGCGCTGGTGCCACAGGGCAGCCCCATAGACCAGCACGCCAGCACCAACACCACCTCGGTCTACACCTCGGCCCGCATCTTCCCCATGCTGCCCGAACGCCTGTCCACCGACCTGACCTCACTCAATGCGCAGCAGGAACGCCTGGCCATGGTGACGGAGATGGTGTTCAACGCGGATGCCTCGCTGGCCGGCTCCACCGTGTACCGGGCGCGCGTGCGCAACCAGGCCAAGCTGGCCTATGACGCGGTCAGTGCCTGGATGGCCGGCAGCGCCGCATTGCCTGCCGCCGCGGCCGCCGTGCCCGGCATGGACCTGCAATTGCGCACGCAGGATGCGCTGGCCCAGCAACTGCGGGTGCGCCGCCGCGTCGAGGGCTCTCTGGAATTTGAGAGCTTCCAGCCGCGGGTCACGTTTGATGGTGAACGCGTGGCCGACATCCATCTGCAAGAGCACAACCGCGCCCGCCAGTTGATTGAAGAAGTCATGATCGCGACCAACACCTGCACCGCGCGTTATCTGGCGGCGCGCGGAGCCGCCTCTCTGCGCCGCGTGGTGCGCTCTCCCGAGCGCTGGCTGCGCATCGTCGGTGTGGCCAAGGAGTATGGCGAGACCCTGCCGGCAGAGCCTGATTCCAAGGCGCTGGAGGCCTTTCTGGCCAAGCGCCGCAAGGCCGACCCGCTGCGTTTTCCGGACCTGTCGCTGGTCATCGTCAAGCTGATGGGGCGCGGCGAGTATGTGCTGGAGTCACCCGGTGCCGAGGCCGTCGGTCACTTTGGCTTGGCGGTCAGCGACTACACACATTCCACGGCACCGAACCGGCGTTTCCCCGACCTCATCACCGCGCGCCTGCTCAAGGCTGCGCTGGCCGGCAAACCGGCCCCGTACTCGAATGCCGAGCTGGATACGCTGGCCGTGCACTGCACACGCCAGGAAGATGCCGCGCAAAAGGTGGAGCGCCAGATGCGCAAGTCCGAGGCGGCGCTGTTGCTGGAGTCGCGCCTGGGCCAGCGCTTCGACGCCATCGTGACCGGCAATGCCGCTGATGGCGTCTGGGTGCGGCTGCTGAACCCGCCGGCCGAGGGCAAGGTGATCCGCGGCGTCAACGCCCTCAAGGTTGGTGACAAGCTGCGCGTCAAGTTGGTGGCGACCGATGTCGAGCGCGGTTTTATTGACTTTGAGAGTACGCAGTAACCCATCCGTGTAGGCGCTGCCGGCCGATCCCGCGACGCGGCTCTGCGGCCTGCCAAGTGTCAGTCCCGACCGACAGCGCAAGTCCTTGATTCCATTGGAGTTTTTCGCCTGGCGCAAAGGCGTGTCGGCCAACCCGGACACGGCAGCGGGTCGCCAAGCAGTCAGACCGTTGATTTTGTTGAAGTTTTTTCTTGGCACGCATCTTGGGTTGTTCAGGGCAGTTGCAAACGTCTTGCCATCGGCACGGCACAGCAACGACTCACTGACTGACCCCTGCGGCAATAAGCCGCTTTTGTTGAACCCTAAGAAAGACTGACACCATGAACGTTTCCATTGCCCGCCGCATCGCCTGCTTCAGCATGCTCACACTCAATGTTGCCATGGCGCACGCAGCTGGCATCAGCGCCAACCCGCCCGTGCTGACACGTGCATCGGCCCCGGTCGGCAGCACCGCCACCATCGCGGTGACGACCCCGCCGGTGCTGCAAATGTCGCCGCCGGACCTGGCCATGCTTTCGCTGACGCCATCCAAGACCACGGTCAACCGCATGGAGCCATTCACACTGACCTACCACGTCAAGAATGTGAGCAACAAGCCCGTGGCCAACGCCCGGGTCCGCGTAACGGCCGACTACTACCCTCTGAATACCTACGTGACCGTCGGTGCACTGGCCGCTGGCCAGGAAAAGACCGGCACCATGGACATCACGGTCATGAAGGACAGCATGATGAACATGGCACCCGAACCCTATGTTGTGCATATCAAGTTCAAGGGAGCCGCCCAGATTGTGGGCGCCAACAATGGCGCAGTGTCAGACCTCAACCCCGGCAACGACGAAAAGACTACCGTCACCGTCAATGCCAATCCGGGTTAATTAAAAATAGGTCGGCAGCCCCGCGTGGCGCAGCGACCCGCGCAGCGGTGGAGCGTGGGGGGCTACTGTATTGCCGCCGGGCCGCCCCAAGGCAATACGCGCCCCCTCGGGGGGCAGCGACCCGCGCAGCGGCGCAGCGTGGGGGCTATACAAATCCGCGCCGGGCCGCCCCAAGCGGATTTAGCCCCCCTCGGGGGGCAGCGACCCGCGCAGCGGCGCAGCGTGGGGGCTATACAAATCCGCGCCGGGCCGCCCCAAGCGGATTTA